>NZ_JAABRQ010000010.1 GCF_011390835.1 Hydrogenophaga sp.
CACACTCACGCCGCCGTGTAACAAGCCATATGGTTGTTTCGTCCGGGCATCCACCGGCACGCGCGCGGTGATGAAGTCGTCGCCAACTTCCAGAAACTCCATGCCCAGGTGTTGCACCGCCGTGCCTTCGTGGATGCGCGCGAGGATGTCGCAGGAAATGGGCTGGGTCCAGATGGCCATGGGCGGTCTTTCAGTCGGCGTGGTGGTGCAATGGGCGCGCCGGCAGCACGGTGCCGCCATCGGCCGCTTCCTGCTGACTTTTTTCGCGGGCAAACAGGCCCTCCATCTGCGGCTTGCCAGCCTGGTAGGGCGCGGGCCAGGTGACGGCGGTGAAGCCGATCCTGGCCGCTTCGGTGAGCGTCCAGGCCGGATTGGCCAGGTGCGGGCGGGCCACCGCGCACAGGTCGGCGCGACCACTGGCGATGATGCTGTTCACATGGTCGGCCTCGCTGATGGCGCCCACGGCGATGGTGGCGATGCCAGCTTCCTGGCGCACGCGATCGGCAAACGGCGTCTGGTACATGCGGCCATAGGTCGGCTTCTGGGCCGCGCTCACCTGGCCAGACGAACAGTCGATCAGGTCCGCGCCTGCGGCCTTGAAAGCTCGCGCCATCTCGACTGCATCGGCCGGCGTGATGCCGCCCTCGACCCAGTCGTGTGCCGAGATGCGCACCGACATGGGCAGGTGCGCCGGCCAGGCCGCCCGCACCGCGGCGAACACCGCGAGCGGGTAGCGCAGGCGGTTGGCCAGCGAGCCGCCAAACTCGTCGTTGCGCTCATTGGTCAGTGGCGATATGAAGCTGGAGAGCAGGTAGCCGTGGGCACAGTGCAGCTCCAGCCAGTCGAAGCCGGCCGCGGCGGCGCGCTGCGTGGCGGCGACAAAATCGGCGGTGACGCGGTCCATGTCGGCTGGTGTCATGGCGCGCGGCACCTGGCCATCGGGCAGGTAGGGCAGGGCCGAGGCAGCGATCAGCGGCCAGTTGCCGACGGGCAATGGCCGGTCGGCGCCGCTGTGGTCCCAGGGCGCATTGGTGGAGCCTTTGGGGCCGGCGTGGCCGAGCTGCATGCCGATCCTGGCGTCGCTGTTGTCGTGCACGAAGTTGACGATGCGCTGCCAGGCCACCCCTTGCGCGTCGTTCCACAGGCCCGGGCAGCCGGGGGTGATGCGCGCATCGGCTCTGGGGCAGGTCATTTCGGCCATCACGAGCGCGGCGCCGCCCAGCGCGCGCGCACCCAGGTGCACCAAGTGATGGTCGGTGGGCAGGCCATCGACCGCGAGGTACTGCGCCATAGGCGAGACGACGACGCGGTTTTTGAGCGTGACCGAGCGCGAGGTGAAGGGCGTGAACATCGGTGGAATGGGTTGCCCACCACGCTCTGCCGCTTCGCGGGTCGCTGCCCCCGAACCGGGGGGGGACCCGGTGCCACCCGCATCCCGGGGCTGATCCGGCTTGGAGCGGTCCGGCGCCAGATCGTTGATCCCCTCTTGTCCCACCGGAGCAAGTTTTGCGGCGCGTTCAGCAAACCAGCGCTCGTAGCCTTCCAGCCAGGCTTTGTCGCGCAGGCGCAGGTTTTCGTGGCTGATGCGCTGGCTGCGCGTGAGCATGGAGTACATGAACTGCTCGGGTTCGAGCTGGTCGCAGTAGCGTTCGCCACAGACCTCAAACCACTCCATCGCGTTCCACGCGGCGTTCTGCAAGCGCAGCACATCGACCGCGCGCACCGCTTGATAGCGCTGCAGCACGGCGGGAATGGCCTCGGGCGAGTCGCCGGCGAGCTGGAATTGCCGCGCCAGCTCCATCGCGTCTTCGATCGCCAGCTTGGTGCCAGAACCGATGGCGAAGTGGGCGGTGTGCACCGCGTCGCCCATCAGCACCACGTGACTGCCGTTCGCGTTCTGCAGCGACCACTGCCGGCAGGTGACGCGCTGGAAGTTGAGCCAGGCTGAGCCGCGCAGGTGACGCGCGTTAGTCAGGAGTTTTTCGCCTTGCAGCGTGTCGGCAAACAACTTTTCGCAAAAGGCGATGGACGCGTCGGCGTCGGCCTGGTCCAGGCCGTGGGCCAGCCACACGTGGTCGGGGCATTCGACGATGAAGGTGGTGGTGTTCTCGTCGAACTTGTAGATGTGCGCGGCGAACCAGCCGTGTTCGGTTTTCTGGAAATCGAAGGTGAATGCATCAAACAGCCGGTGCGTGCCGAGCCAGATGAAGCGGTTGGGTCGCACCACGATGTCGGGCTGGAACACCGCCTCGTGCTGGGTGCGGATGCGCGAGTTGATGCCGTCGCTGGACACGATGAGGTCGGCGTCGGGGAAGTCGGCGTCGGATGCCACGTCGGTTTCAAACACCAGCTTCACACCCACGCGCTCGCAGCGCGCCTGCAGGATGTTGAGTAGCTTCTTGCGCCCGATGCCCACAAAGCCATGGCCGCCCGAGCGAATGCGCCGACCTTTGAACCGCAGCTCGATGTCGTCCCAATGGTTGAATGCCTGTTCCACCTCGCGCGCCGTCGCGGGGTCCCAGGCCCGCATGTTCTCCAGCGTGGCGTCTGAAAAAACCACACCCCAGCCGAAGGTGTCGTAGGGCCGGTTGCGCTCGACGACGGTCACCTCGTGTGCAGGGTTGATCTGCTTCATTAGCAGGCCAAAGTACAGGCCGGCGGGGCCGCCCCCGATGCAGACGATCTTCATGGGTCACCTCGGAAAAAGGGGCGCGACGACCCCGCAGAGTCAGCGCACCGGATGGTCTCGATTCATTGTTGAATAGTTGAAGGCTAAAGCAAAAGGCGGAAAACCCTGAGGTAACAGGTCCGTTATCCGACCCCCAGCCGGGGTCGGTTCAGGTTCAGGTGCGCCGGTTGAGCAGCGCGTAAAGCAGGATCGCGCCGAAGGTTGCAGTACCGATGCCGCCGAAAGCGAAGTCGCCGAACTTCAGCGTGTAGTCACCCGTGCCCAGGATCAGCGTGATCGCTGCCACCAACAGATTCTTGTTGTCGGAAAAGTTCACTTTGTTGTCGACCCAGATCTTGGCGCCCGCGATCGCGATCAGGCCAAACACCACGATCGACACGCCACCCATCACCGGCAGCGGAATGGCCTGGATCAGCGCGCCGAACTTGGGGCTGAAGCCGAGCAGGATGGCCATGCAGCCCGCCACCAGGAAGATTGCGGTGCTGTAGATCTTGGTCGCGGCCATCACGCCGATGTTTTCGGCGTAGGTGGTCACGCCGGTGCCCCCAGCGCTGCCCGCCACCATGGTCGCGATGCCGTCGCCCATGAAGGCGCGACCCAGGTAGCGGTCGAGGTTTTTGCCGGTCATGGCGGTCACGGCCTTGATGTGGCCCAGGTTCTCTGCTACCAGGATGATAGCTACCGGCGCGATCAGGCTCATGGCCTTGGCTTCAAACACCGGCGCGGCGAAGTTCGGCAGGCCGAACCAGGCCGCACTGGCGATGCCCGAGAGGTCCATGGGCGTGCCCAGGCCCAAGCCGTTGGTCAGCACCGCGTAGATCACGCTGGCCACGATCAGGCCCATGAGGATCAGCAGGCGCTGCACCATGCCCGAAGTGAACACGGCCACCAGCGCCACGCTCACGAAAGTGATGCCCTGCATCCAGGCGTCGAAGTTGGTCGGCGCCATGTTCTTGATGGGAATGCTCGCCAGGTTCAGGCCGATCACCGCCACCACCGAGCCGGTCACCACCGGTGGCATCAGGCGCTCGATCCAGCCGGTGCCAATCACTTGTACCAGCGCACCGATTAGCGTGTAGAGCAATCCGCAGGCGATGATGCCGCCCAGCGCCACGCCGATGTTGGCGTTCGGTCCTGGTCCCTGGTAACCACTGGCGGCGATCACCACCCCGATGAAGGCAAAGCTCGACCCGAGGTAGCTTGGTACCTTGCCGCCCGTCATGACGAAGAAGATTAAAGTGCCGATGCCGCTCATGAGGATGGCGACGTTGGGGTCGAAGCCCATGAGGATGGGCGCCAGCACGGTGGCGCCGAACATTGCGATCAGGTGCTGCACGCCCATGACCGTGGTCTGCCCCCAAGGCAGGCGCTCGTCGGGGCCGATGACACCGCCGTCGGTGAGCGTGGCGGTGGGTTTTTCTGTCCAGTGAAACATGCCCATGGGGCTTCCTTTGCGTGGGGTGGAGCGATGCCTTGCATTCTGCCGCCGCCCACCTGGTGGCGATCGGATCGCAGCCTCGGGTGCGACTGCGACCTGTCACCCGCGCCCTGGCGGCGCGCGGGTGCCACTGATACCCTCGCGCTCACCAGACCTCTCTACCGGTACACCGACCATGAGCTCCGCCACCCCTACCGCACCTGTTTCGCCACCCTCCTTCGTGCCCCAGATCCGCTTGTACCAGGACTGGCTCGCCGCCGAGCGCGGCCTTTCGTTCGACAACTACGAAGCGCTCTGGCGCTGGTCCACCACCGAGCTCGACGCCTTCTGGCAAAGCATCTGGGACTACTTCGATCTGCGTTCGCCCACGCCGCACACGGCGGTTCTGGAGCAGAACGTGATGCCGGGTGCCAACTGGTTCCCCGGCGCGCAGGTGAACTACGCGCAGCAGGTGCTGCGCCATGTACAGCCAGCCCACGTAGCCGGCTTCTCTGCGGTGATCAGCCGCAATGAAAAGGGACGCGCGGTCGAGCTGACCTGGCCAGAGCTGCAGCGCCGGGTGGCCTCGCTCGCGCTGCACCTGAAGGCTCAGGGCGTGCAGCCGGGCGATCGCGTGGCTGCCTACCTGCCCAACATTCCCGAGACCATGGTCGCCTTTCTCGCCACGGTGAGCGTTGGTGGCGTGTGGAGCGTGTGCGCGCCTGACATGGGGACGAACGCGGTGCTCGATCGCTTCCAGCAGATCGCCCCCAAGGTGCTGATCGTCTGCGATGGCGTCACCTACGGCGGGCGCGATTTTGATCGCCTGGCGGTGGTGGCCGAGCTGCGCGCGGCGCTGCCGAGCGTGCAACACGTGATCCTGCAAACCAACCTGGCCGAGTCGGCGGCGCAAGCCGAGCAGGCGCTGCAAGCTGCCGCACCGTGTGCATCGTTTGCCGCTGTCACCGCCCGCGACGACGCGGCTGTGGCCGCGTTCGAGCCCGTCTGGCTGCCGTTTGACCACCCGCTGTGGATCGTCTACAGCAGCGGTACCACCGGCCTGCCCAAGCCCATCGTGCACGGCCACGGCGGCACGCTGATCGTGGCGCTGGCACTCAAGATCCTTCACAACGACGTGGGTTGCAGCTACGCGCCGAACAGCTGGGGGGAGCGCTACCACTGGTACAGCTCCACCGGCTGGGTGATGTGGAACGCGCAAACCAGTGGCCTGCTCAACGGCACCACCTGCGTCATCTACGACGGCAATCCCGGGGGCACCAAAGACAAACCCGACTGGACCACGCTCTGGCGATTTGCCGCCGAGCAGGGCGTGACCTTCTTCGGCGCCGGCGCGGCGTTCTTCGCCAACTGCCTCAAGGCGGGGGTGGACCTGTCCAGCTGCGGCGATCTGTCGGCGGTGCGCGCGCTGGGCACCACCGGCTCGCCGCTGTCGCCAGATGCGCAAGCCTGGGGTACCCAGCAGTTTGCGGCCATCGCCAAGACCGAAGCCCAGCAAGACATCTGGTGGTGCAACATCTCGGGCGGCACCGACTTTGCCGGCGCCTTCATCGGCGGCCACCGTGAGTTGCCGCAAATCCCTGGCCGCATGCAGTGCCGGCTGCTGGGTTGCGCGGTCGAGTCCTGGGACGAGCAGGGCCAGCCGATGATCGATGCCGTGGGGGAGCTGGTCTGCGCGCAGCCCATCCCCTCGATGCCGCTGTACTTCGTGGGCGATACCGACAACCGGCGGCTGATCGGCAGCTATTTCGATACCTATCCCCCTGGTCATGGTCGCAAACCCGGTGGCGGAGATCTCCCTGCTGAGGCCGGCGCCGTATGGCGCCATGGCGACTGGCTGCGCATCCACCCCGATGGTTCGTGCGTGATCTATGGCCGGTCAGATGCCACCATCAACCGCCACGGCCTGCGCATGGGCACCAGCGAGCTCTACAGCGCGGTCGAGGCGCTGCCCGAGGTGATGGACTCCATGGTGGTCGACCTTGAATACCTGGGCCGGGAGAGCTACATGCCGCTGTTCGTCGTGCTGCGAGAAGGCGTGGCGCTCGACGTCGCCATGACGGCGAAGATCAACGACGCGATCCGTACCGCTCTCTCGCCGCGCTTCCTGCCCAACGCCATCTTCCAGGTGGCCGAAATTCCGCGCACGCTATCGGGCAAGAAGCAGGAGCTGCCAATCAAGAAGCTCTTGCTCGGTCAGCCGATGGAGAAGGTGATCAACAAGGAAGCGATGGCGAACCCGGGCTGCCTGGACTGGTATGCAACTTTTGCAGCGCAACGGGTTCTCAACCGACTTCAAAGCGATGTACAACCCACGGAGAAGTAGTCATGGAGAAGGCGATGTTTCAATGGAAGAACCTGCTGGCGCTGACCACAGTCGGCTTTTTGCTGTCCTCCAATGCATGGGCCCAGTTCACCGGCCCGGCCGCCACAGGTACGGCCAGCACGGTGGCGCAGGCGCAAGCCGCGCGCATCAACAGCTACGTCACCGTCACCGGCCACATCGTCAACCACCTCAGAGAGAACTACTACACGTTTCGGGACAACACCGGCGACATGCGAATCGAGATCGAGCAGCCCGTCTGGAAAAACCGCCAGGTCGGTCCCGACACCCTCGTTCGACTGCAGGCGGAAGTGGACGTAGGCCTGGGCGGTAATCGATATCTCTGGGTGGAGTCGCTGCAGATCGTCAAATGACCAACGACCAGGGTTTGTGCATACCTCCTGCGCAAGCAGGAAAAGGGAGTAGCCAGGGCCGGCCACGACCTGCTGGCCCAGCGACAATGCCGGTCTTTGGGCCCAGATAGCCATAGGCCCGGGCACTGCTGCGTCGCGGTCATGCTGGTGAATCGGTTCCGGTTCTGTCTACCGTCGGGCTCCCCTCCACCCTGTTTCGATGGCCAGGAGACCACCATGCCCGTCCGTCCCAAACAATTGAATCGCCGCCGTACGGACCACGACAGGGTGGCTGCTCTGGGTGGATGGCGGCTGCAGCTGGGTCGCGCAGCACCGATATCGCGCACTGAGGACATCGCCGAATGTGGCTGCCGCGACAAGCCAACGTCGCGCTAATAAAGATCGGAAGGACCTCATGCTTGAACTGCGACCCACCTGTGAGCACTGCAACCAATCGCTGCCACCCGATGCGCTGAACGCGCGCATCTGCAGCTACGAGTGCACTTTTTGCGCCAGCTGTGTGGAGGCGGTGCTGGGCAACGTCTGCCCCAATTGCGGCGGTGGCTTTGTGCCCCGACCGGTTCGGCCAGTTCAGAACTGGAAGAACCACAACTGCCTCGCCACCGATCCGGCAAGCACCACGGTGAAACACCGGCCGGTGGACCCGATCGCCCATGCGGCGTTCGCGGCGCCCATCCGGCACATCCCGCCCGAACAGCGCTGATCCTTTCCCTTCACGGTCGAGGCTGTGTGGAAACGCATTCGGGCTGCGGTAGTTCACGGCGTGTCGACGCGATCGGGCTCTATGGATTGGCTTCGATCGTTTTCAAGGCACCAGTGCGGTCTTGCAAGCTTCCAGAAGCCTCCTGGAGGCCCGTCTTGGCTGCAAAGAGGGCTTACGCCCCTACCAATTTCATCGCCTTGATGGTGCCTTCGAATCCCAAGATAGCCATCACGCGCCGCAGGTTGTAGGCCAGCACCTGCAAGCTCATCTCCGTGCCGACGTTGCGCAGCCTTCTGGTGAGGAAGTGGGTGTAACCCATCCAGCTCTTGAAGGTGCCGAACACGTGCTCAACGGTTCTGCGTCGGATGGTCATGGATTTGGGTGACTGGTCCAGACGGCGCTGGACAGCCTCCAGCACCTCTTCGTGCTCCCAGCGTGAGATGCGCCGGTTAGTGCTGGGTGTGCATTGCGCCTTCATCGCGCACTGGGTGCATGCGCTGCTCCAGTACGTTCGCAGCATCATGCCCTTCTCCTCGCGGGAGAGCCGGTAGATGGCTCGCTGCCCAGCAGGGCATTGGTACTCGTCGTCTTCCTTGATGTAGATGAAGTCGGACCGATCGAAGCGCCCCTCGGCTTTGGCATTGGATGTCGTGGGCTTGGGCAGCACAGCCGAGATGCCAGCGTCCGCACAAGCCTTGATCTGCTGACCACTGAAGTAGCCGCGGTCTGCAATCGCGCGCAGTCTCTTCTTGCCCATGGCTTCACGTGCGGCGATGGCCATCGGGGCGAGTTGCGCCCTGTCGCTTCCAGCGTTGGTGACCTCGTGCGCAACGATCAAATGGTGCTTGGCATCCACGGCCACTTGCACGTTGTAGGCGACCATGCCAGAACCCCGGCCACTGGTGGCCATGGATCGAGCGTCCGGATCGGTCAGCGAGATCTGCCCGTTGGGCTCGTTCTTCAGTTGTTCCTTGACCTGATCAAGTACGCGCATTTGCTGGCGCAGCTGTGCAATCTTGTCCTGCAGGCGGGCGGTCTTGGCCTCCAGTTCGACTGGCTGCGTGCGGTCCGCCGTCTCAAGCGCAGTCAAGTACCGCTGGATGCTCTCCTCGATCTGCTGTTGGCGCTTGTCGAGCTTGCCGCTGGTGAAGTTGCGGTCCCGCGTGTTGACCGCCTTGAACTTGCTGCCGTCGATGGCCACCAGTGCCTGGCTGAACAGTTTGAGTTCTCGGCACAGCACCACGAAGCGGCGGCACACATTGCGAATGCCAACACCGTTGTCGCGACGGAAGTCGGCAATCGTCTTGAAGTCGGGTGCCAGGCGACCAGTGAGCCACATCAATTCGACATTGCGTTGGCACTCGCGCTCCAGGCGCCGGCTGGACTGGACCCGGTTGAGGTATCCGTAGATGTAGATCTTCAGCAGCACTGCGGGGTGGTAGGACGGGCGACCAGTAGCGGCTGGCGTTGAGCCATCAAAGCCCAGTGCCGTCAGGTTCAACTCGCCAACGAAGGCATTAACCACCCGTATCGGGTTGTCCTCAGCGATGAAGTCATCCAGACACTCCGGCAGCAACGTGACCTGCTGCCTGTCCTGGCCCTCAATGAATCTCGACATATTGACTCCCGTGTCCAATATGTCTGTGAACTCTACCGAGTTCGCCTCCGGCCAGGCAGAGGGTTTTCACACAGCCTGGACCATTAGGAGACACCCATGGGCATTGACCCGCTGCCGCTTGACCCCGAGCTCGTTCGCACCCTGAGCGGCGTCACCACCGCCACGCTCACCACCGTGTTGCTCAAAAAGGGTTTGCGCAATCTCTGGATGCGCGGCACCAAACCGCTCAAGCCCGGGCAGCCACGGGTGGTGGCGCGGGCCTTCACGTTGCGCTTTGTGCCGGCGCGCGAAGACCTGGCCACGCCTGCGTCCTGGGCTTCGCCCATTTCCACCCGCGCGGCCATCGAGGCGATGCCGCCAGGTTGCATCGCGGTGGTGGACGCCATGGGCGTGACCGATGCCGGCATCTTTGGTGACATCCTGTGCACGCGCATGCAGCAGCGAGGTGTGGCGGGGCTGATCACCGATGGGGTGATCCGCGATCTCGATGGTGTTCTGGCCTCTGGCCTGCCGGTATGGTGCCAGGGCACGGCCGCACCCGCCTCGGTGGCCGGGCTCACCTTTGTCGGCTGGCAGGAGCCGATTGGCTGCGGTGGCGTGGCGGTGTTTCCCAACGATGTGGTGGTGGTTGATGCCGATGGCGCGGTGCTGATCCCCGCCGATCTGCTGGAGGCGGTGGTGCCCATCGCCGTGGAGCAGGAGCGTTTTGAGGGCTGGGTGGTGCGAGAGGTGGCGGCGGGGGTGGCGTTACCCGGCCTGTACCCGGCGAACGAGGCCACGCTAGCGCGTTACCAGGCCTGGGTGAATACCCAAGGCTGAAGCCGCGGTGCGGCGCCGACCAGACACATCATCACAGTCACCCCAGCGACTGAATGGCCCCACGCCGCGGGGTCAACCCGCTTCCCCTGTGGGCATGTGGCCGCTAAGGTGGCGCTTCCGCCTCGGCGGGCACACCCTTTGTTCGATGCCCAGGAGACCACCATGCCCATCCGTCCCGACCAACTGAACCGCCGCCAGGTGCTCACCGCCGCGGCCGCCGCGGCCGCGCTACTTCCCTCTGGCGCGTTTGCGCAAGACAAGTTCCCGTCGCGCCCCATCACGCTGATCGCGCCCTGGCCCGCCGGCGGTGCCAGCGATGGCGTTATGCGCGCCATCGCGGAGAGCGCGTCGCGCCATCTCGGCGTGCCCATCGTGGTGGAAAACAAGCCCGGCGTGGGTGGCACCCTGGGCGCCAGTGCCATGGTGGGCGCCAAGCCCGATGGCTACACGCTGACCCAGCTGCCGCTGGGCATCTACCGCCTGCCGCACATGCAGAAGATGAACTTCGACCCGGTGAAGGACATAACCCACGTGGTCTGCCTGGTGGGCTACACGTTTGCGCTGGCCTGCACGGCCGACGCACCCTTCAAGACCATCCAGGAGATGGTGGCCTACGCCAAGGCCAACCCCGGCAAGCTCGAGTACGGCCATACCGGCACCGGCACCACGCCCCACCTGGCGATCGAAGAGTTCAGCGAAAAGGCCGGCATCCAGCTCAACCCCATTCCCTACAAAGGCTCGGCCGAACTGGTGCCCGCTATCCTCGGGGGGCACATCCGCATGATGAGCGGCACGCTGGACGTGGCGCCCCACGTGCAAAGCGGCAAGCTGCGCCTGCTCGCCACACTGAGCAGCCAGCGCAGTAAGGCTTTCCCCAACGTGCCCACGGTCAAGGAAAGCGGCTGGGACACCATCAGCGAATCGCCGTTTGGCATCGGCGGCCCGGCCGGCATGGACCCGGCGGTGACCAAGGTGCTTCATGACGCCTTCAAGAAAACGCTGGAAGACCCCAAGCTGCTGGAGACGCTGGACAGGTTCTACATGCCCACCATCTACATGAGCACCTCCGAGTACACCGCCTACGCCGAGCGAACCTTCAAGGCGGAAAAGTCCACGGTGGAGAAGCTGGGTCTGGCGAAAAAGAGCTGAGTCTTCCCGCCGGCGCGGTCTTCAGCCGCGCCGGTTCACCAGCACGATCCCCGCCGCTACCCCCACCAGGGCCAGAGTGAGCTGCAGGGTGAGGGCTTCGCCTAGCAGGGCAACGCCGAACACCAGCGCAAACACCGGCGTGAGAAAGGTGAAGCTAGCCATTTGCGTGGCCGGGTAGTGCCGCAGCAGCCACATCCAGGTCAGGTAGCTCGCGAACGCGCCCACGGCGGTCTGCAGACCGAGCGAAGTCCAGGCTTGGGCCGAGTAGTCGAGTGACCAGGTTTCGCCCAACGCCAGTGACAACAGCGGCATGACCAGTGCCGTCACGCCCACCTGGTAGAACAGCGTTTTCTCCGCGCTCGCATCTGAAAGCCGCGTGCTGCGGATGGTCAGCGTGGTCAGACCCCAGAAAATGCCGGCGGCCAGGCCCATCGCATCGCCACGCCACTGGCCGGCCACCGGCGAGCTGTGAAGAAAGCCCTCGCTGAACGCAATCGCCACCGCGCAAAACGCGATCACCAGCCCGATCCATTGCATGCGTTTGAGCGTCTCGCTCGGCACCACGCGCGGCAGCAGCAGCGCGACCACGAAGGGGCTGGTATAGAGGAAGACCGTCAAGCGCGAAGCGCTGGTGTATTGGAGGCCAAGGTAGATGAACGCAAACTCACCGGCGAACAGCAGGCCTGCCAGCAGCCCACCCTTGAGCGTGTGGTCGCGGGTGAACAGCGATACGCCGCGTGCCTGGCACCACAGCAAGAGCAGCAACGTGGCCCCGCCCATGCGCAGCGAGGCTTGCCACAGCGGCGGGATTTCGGCCACGGTGGACTTGATCAGGATTTGCTGAAACCCCCAGAAAGCGCAGCACAGCACCAGCAGCCCGATGGCCAGCGAATCGAGATGGGGTTTGCGGATGGTGGTGATGATCACGGGTCTGTCTTGGCCTAGCAGGCAGTAGGGTGTGCGCCCAAGGCTGGTGCTCGGGGACAAGGATGCGGCGATTCTGCCGCTGGCCAGGGTGGCGGCGCTGTCGCGGTGGTTTGGTCAGCGAAACCGGGTGAGCTGCCGAAGCTGATGCTTCAGACGGCGGATTTCGAACTCGTCCAGGTCGACCAGCACGCGCGCCTCATGCTCGCGCGACTTTTGGATAAGCGGCGCAATCTTGCGCTGCCCGGTGGGGGTGATCTGCACCAGCGTGCGCCGCTGATCCGTCGGATCGTCGCGCAGACCAAGCCAGCCCTGCGCAGCCAGCCGCTGCACCAGCTTGGTCACCGTGGGCTGCTGGCTCAACACCTCATGCGCCAGCTGCCCGACCGGCATCGGCGCCTGCCCACTCAACGTGGCCAGCACCCGCCACTCCAACGAGCCTAGACCGGCGGCTCGCACCGCCGCCTCAAAGTCTTTGAACAGCGCATGGTTGGCCTGACCCAGCAGATAGCCGAGGTAGTCGTCAATGAAACGTTTGCCCCCTTGCGAGCCACATCCTGCGGATTCGGCTCGCGGCTCTGCCGCTGCACAGGTCGCAGTCTCTCGGCGAGGCAGCTCCGCCTTGGGGTTTCCCGCCGGCGCAACGTCTCGTTGTCCCGTCAACAGGCCTTGGCTTGGCTTGGTCAAAGAAGGTGTTCGGTGAAAAACTTGCCACCGTGATAGATCAGTGGCGAAACATCTGCGCGGTGGGCGCAGCGCTCGACCTCGCCGACAAAGATCACATGGTCCCCTTCGGCGTACTGGCTGCGGTTGAAACACTCGAAGGTAGCGGCTGCCCCGGCCAGCAGCGGGGCGCCGCTCACGCCGTCGCTGAAGGCCACGCCCGCCCAGCGGTCAATTTGGCGCGATGCGAACTTGAGTGCCAGGTCTTGCTGGTTCGATGCAAGCACATTGATCGCGTAGTGCAGGCCGTTGGAAAAGGCCGACATCGAGCCTGCACCCCGCGACAGGCTCCACAGCACCAGGGGCGGTTCCAGCGAGACGGAGTTGAAGGAATTGGCGGTCAGCCCGACCAGTTCACCCGCCGCTGTGCGCGCGGTGACGATGGTCACCCCGGTGGCGAACATGCCAAGTGAGGCACGGAACTCCAGCGCGGAGAAGTCGGGTGGGCGGGCCTGAAGGCCGGCGGAGCGGGCTGGGGACATGCGTGCAATCTATATGAAAATTCATGAATAATGGCGAACACCCTGCGCAGCGGTTGCGTGGTGGGTTGATCGAAATCACGGTTTGCGCTCGCATGTGAACGTCCAGGGTGCCGTGGCACTGGCATCGCCAGGCTCCGGCATTGCCCCCAGTGGGTGACGTCAACGGTGGCGCGGAGAGAGTCCACATGCTTCAAGAGCGGATCGAACCGGCCTGGATCGACGCCTTCGAAACCGTGCTGCAGCGCTGTGCGCTGCAGCCAGGTGACGCTGTCGCCATTCTCGGCGAAAGCCAGAGTCGGCGCGTGCTGATGGATTTGGCGCGGCTAGCCGCCGCGCGCATCGGTGCCCATGCGTTCACGATCTGCCTGCCGTCGGTCTTCAGCAGCGCCGAGCCGGTGACCCGCTCCACCGGTGCCAGCCCGGTCATCCAGAAGCTCGCCCCGGTGATGGCGGCGCTGCAGGCCAGCACGCTGGTGATCGACTGCACGGTCGAGGGCCTGATGCACGCGCCCGAGCTGCCCGCCATCCTGCAAGGCAACGGTAGCAACCAGCCCCGCATCGTCTACGTGAGCAACGAGCACCCGGAGGCGCTGGCCCGTCTGCTGCCCGACGACGTCACCGAGGCGCGCGTCAAGGCCCACGTCAAGCGCCTGCGCGCAGCCCAGTCCATGCGAGTTACGTCACCCACCGGCACCGATCTGTCAATTGCGCTGCAAGGCGCGGTAGTGGGCGGCAACTGGGGCAGCACCACGCGCCCCGGCACGCTCACCCACTGGCCGGGCGGCCTGGTGTTGGCATTCCCGGCGGCCGGCAGCGTCAGCGGCAGGCTGGTGCTGGCCGAGGGCGACGTGAACCTGACCTTCAAGCGCTACATCGAGCGCGCCATCACGCTCACCATTGAAGACGACCACGTGACCCACATCGATGGAGCCGGAGTTGATGCCGAACTCTTGCGCTCCTATTTCGCCGCCTGGGGTGACAAGGAGGCTTATGCCGTGAGCCACGTGGGCTACGGTTTGAATGATGCCGCCCGCTGGGACAGCATGGCGCTTTACGACAAGCGCGACTTCAACGGCACCGAGTTGCGCGCTTTTGCCGGCAACTTCCTCTACAGCACCGGGGCCAACGAAGTGGCCGGGCGCCACACGCGTGGGCATTTTGACTGGCCAATGCGCGGCTGCACCGTGCAGCTCGATGGTCACGCCGTGGTCGACGCGGGCAAGGTGGTCTCATGAATGCATTGCCGACGTTCACCACTCTGGGCAGTGGCCCTACCGTGCTCATGCTGCACGGCATCGGCGGTGGTAACCGCGCGTTTGCGCCCCAGGTCGAGACACTGGCTGGCGCCGGTTACCGCGCGGTGGCCTGGGACATGCCGGGCTACGGTCGCAGCGCGCCGATCGAGCCCTACACCTTCAAAGGCTTGGCGCAAAGCGCGCTCGACCTGATCGATGCTCTGCGCTGCGACAGCGTGACGCTGGTGGGTCACAGCATGGGCGGCATGGTGGCGCAGGAGCTGATTGCGCGCCGGCCCGACCGCGTCAACCGCTTGGTGCTGTGCGGCACCTCGGCGGCCTTTGGCAAGCGCACCGATGGTCGGCTGGCCGAAGGCTGGGCGCAGCAGTTTGTGGCCCAGCGCACCGCGCCGCTCGATGCCGGCCAGACCATGGAGCAGATGGCGCAGAAGCTGATTCCGCAAATGGTCGGTCCTGGCGCCTTGCCCGAGGGCCTTCGTCTGGCCGAGTTCTGCATGGGCAATGTGCCGCCGTCCACCTACCGCCGTGCCCTGGATGCGCTAGTGACCTTTGATCGCCAGCATGCCTTGGCTGAGATCCATGTGCCCACCTTGCTGATCGGCGGCGAGTTCGACCGAGTGGCGGCGCCCTCGGTGATGCAGATGATGGCCGCGACCATTCCCCTGGCGCGGTACGCGGAGCTTGCCGGCATGGGTCACCTGATGAACCTGGAGGCGCCCGAGGCGTTTGACCAGTTGCTGCTCGACTTTTTGCGCGAGCCCGCTCCCACACGTCGCCCCGATTTGCATTGACCACAGGAGACGCCCATGAATGCGCCGCTGCCGTCCACTACCACCGGTCTGAACTTCACCCCCGCCGTCGGAGACCTCGCCTTCACCCCCCTGCAACGCGAGTTGCTCGCCCAGGCCCACGCCTTGGGCCGCGACCGCTTCGCCGGGCGCGCCGCCCAGTGGGACCAGGAAGCCAGCTTTCCTTTCGCCAACTACGACGACTTACGCCACGCGGGATTTCTCAGGCTCTGCGTGCCCACCAGCCATGGTGGCCTAGGGGCCGACTACGCCACCTACATGATGGTGGCGGCGGAGATCGGGCGCTTTTGCGGCGCCACCGCGCTAACCTGGAACATGCACATCTGTTCCACCATGTGGACCGGCGTGCTGGCCGATGGCATCGCCATGACCGAAGCACAGCGCACAGAGCACGCGGCTCGCCGCGAGCTGCACTTCCAGCGCATCGTGGACGACGGGGCGATCTATGCCCAGCCGTTCAGCGAAGGCACGGCCGCCGCGGCGGGCCGCGCGCCGTTCGGCACCACCGCGAAGAAGGTGGCAGGCGGCTGGCTCATCAACGGCCGGAAGATCTGGGCCAGCCTGTCGGGCGCGGCCGACTACTACGGCATTCTCTGTACCGAAGACAAGGGCGACGACCACCCGGACGCCAAGGACACGCTGTATATCAGCGTGCCCGCCAGCAGCGAGGGCTTCTCCATCAGTGGAGAGTGGGACCCGATGGGCATGCGTGGCACCGTCAGCCGCAACCTCGCGTTCAAGGATGTGTTCGTGAGCGATGCCGAACAGCTCATGCCACGCGGCATCTACTTCAAGGGCGCGCAGACCTGGCCAGCCATGTTCTTCACCCTCTCACCCACCTACCTGGGCTTGGCCAACGCGGCTTACGATTTCACCGTTAGCTACCTGCGCGGCGAGGTGCCAGGCGAGCCACCGGTCAAGCGGCGGCAGTACCCAACCAAGCAGATCGCGGTGGCGCAGATGCGCATTCAGCTGGAGAACATGAAGAGCATCTTTGCCCGCGCCATTGCCGAGGCCAAGCCCAACCCGAGCAAAGACGAAAAGCTGCGCCTGTACGCGGCGCACTACAGCGTGATGGAGGGCGCCAACGACATCGCGCGCCTGGCCATCCGCACTTGCGGTGGCCAGAGCATGATGAAGCACCTGCCGCTGGAGCGCCTGTACCGCGACAGCCGTTGCGGCGCGCTGATGCTGCCCTGGACCGCCGAGCTCATTCTTGATCGCATGGGCCGCGAGACCCTGTACGAGGCTGGCGAAAAAGACGCCTGATCGTTTGTGCTGCCAGCGGGCATGGGGACGGGTCGCGCCGATGTCCATCCGCTAGCGGGGCTTTGCTGGCCGTTCTCTAGAATGGAAGGATGTCTTTTCCGTTCTTCCTGACCCGAGGCACCGGCTTGTTAGCGCTGGCTGCTCTGTTGTTGCCTTTTGGGGCCTCGGCCCGTATCGCGACAGGGCCAGGTCACCCGCTTGCCGACGTGGTCGGCAGCGGCCCCTGCCAGGAGTTTGTCGCTCGGCTGCCCAATGTGAAATCGCAGCTGTGTGCCGATGCTGAGCTGCTGCCCACCGTGGGCCGGTCGCTGCAGGGTCGCACGCTGTATGCGCGCGACGTGGTCGCGCCCGACGCCAAGATCCGCGTGCTTGTGATCGGCGCTATGCACGGCGACGAGCTGTCTTCTGCTTCGCTGGCGCTGCACTGGATCCAGCGCGCCGTGGAGACCCCGTCCAATGCGCACTGGCGCTTCATCCCCGCACTCAACCCCGATGGCTTGATGATGCGCCCGGCGCGCCGCATGAACGCCCGCGGGGTCGACCTCAACCGCAACTTCCCGACACCCAACTGGACGCGTGACGCCAAGGTCTATTGGGAACAGCGCACCAAGAAGGACCCGCGCCGCTGGCCCGGCCCCAGCCCGCTGTCCGAGCCGGAGTCGCGCTACCTGCACGACGAGATGCAGCGCTTTCAGCCGCACTTGGTCGTGAGCGTCCACGCGCCTTACGGTGTGCTCGACTTCGACGGTCCGGGTACGGCGCCACCCAAGCTGGGTCGGCTGTACTTGGATCAGGTCGGCATCTTTCCCGGCAGTCTGGGCAACTACGGCGGCGTGCACAAGGGCATGCCGGTGGTCACAGTCGAACTGCCCAGCGCATTTCGCACCCCGCTGGACGCCGAGATGCGCCAGATGTGGCTGGATCTGTTGCGCTGGATGAGCGAGCGCGTGGTGCCCGAGGACAACTCGCCGCGCGTCGTGCCAGAGCGCGTCAAGAAAGCCGGCTGACCAGGGGCGCCTCTCAGGCTCGCAGCTTAGAAAGAATGCGCGGGCACTTGATGGTTGGCTTGCAACATCCAAATCCAACGCTGAAAGCTCGCCGAGGATGCGTTCAGCCAGCTCCTTGCCTGGACTTGCGCCGTGGGTCCAGCCGTGCGTGTCTTGACCGTTGCACCCCACCGCCTGGGGGTCTTCGCGCGGCGCCACAACCAGCGGAATGACCCTCGGCTCAACGCGGAAAATCCCGGTACCAAGTGAAGCGGGGCGAAACTAGAATCGGGACTATCAGCACGGCTAATGGATGATACGACGGCTTCGCCGCTGATGCCGTGGAGAGCCCCGAGGTGAGCACGTTCGATCCCGACGCCCTGGAATGCCTGGCCGCCATCGTGGAAGAGGGTGGCTTTGAGCGCGCGGCGCAGCGCCTGTCTATCACCCAGTCGGCGGTTTCACAGCGCCTTCGCGCGCTAGAGGCGCAGGTGGGCACGGTGCTCATCGTGCGCAGCCGCCCGCTCAAGCCAACGGCCGCCGGTCAGCTCATGATCAAGCACGCCAAGATGATGCGGCTGTTGCGCGCTGACCTTGACAAGGATCTCAAGGAGCTGGCCCCCAGCTCGGCCGGACACTCGCGCGAGGACGAACGCATTTCGCTGGCCATCAACGCCGACAGCATCGCCACCTGGGCGCTGCCCGCTCTTGACCCGCTGGCTCAGGGCGGCCTGCCGATCGAGATCATTACCGACGATCAGGACGTCACCCACGAATGGTTGCGAGAGGGGCAGGTGCTGGGCTGTGTGACCTCACTCGGTCAGGCACTGCGGGGCTGCAAGATGGAATCGCTGGGCGGCATGGACTATGTGCTGGTGGCGTCGGCCAGTTTTGCGCGCGAGCACTGCCCCCAGGGGATCAGCGCGCACAATTTTCACCAGTTCCCCTACGTTGCGTTCAATCGCAAGGACCAGCTGCAGCACCTGTTCGTGACACAGGCGTTTGGCCTGCCTCGCGTGATGTTGCGCCAGCGGTTCGTGCCGACCTGCGAAGGCCAGGTGCGTGCGGTGCAGGCGGGCTGGGGAGTGAGCGTGTTGCCCGAGCTGCAGGTGCGCGGGCAACTGGCCCGTGGCGAACTGATCAACCTGGTGCCCAGCCATGCGCTGCGTGTGGCGCTGTACTGGCACTGCTGGAACCTGAGCTCCGACGTGCTCGATTCGCTCAGCCGAGCACTGCGTGAGGCGGCGGGCCACGCCCTGCACCCGCCAGCGGTCAAACGCCCATGAAAAAGCCCCGCCGAGGCGGGGCTTTTTCATGAACAGAGTGATTGATTACTTCGGCATCACCACGGTGTCGATCACGTGGATCACGCCGTTGTCGGCCGCGATGTCGGTGGCGGTCACTTTGGCGTTGTCGACCATCACGCCACCGGTGGTGGAGATGGTCAGCATGCTGCCCTGGACGGTCTTGACCTGACCGGCTTTGACATCCTTGGCCATCACTTTGCCGGGCACGACGTGGTAGGTCAGGACGGCGGTCAGCTTGGCCTTGTCTTTCAGCAGCGCGTCCAGATCAGCCTTGGGCACTTTGGCAAAGGCTTCATCGGTCGGGGCGAACACGGTGAACGGGCCTGGGCCCTTGAGCGTGTCCACCAGGCCGGCGGCCGTCAGCGCGGTTGCCAGCGTTTTGAAGTTGCCGGCGGCCACCGCGGTGTCGACGATGTCCTTGGCGTAGGCCGAGGTCATGGCGCCGAGGGTGATGAGGGAAGCGATGAGGGTCTTTTTCATGATGAACTCCATTGAGAAGGTTGGTTGGGGAAAGGAACTGACAGGGGAAACAAGAGGCGGTCAGGAAAAACCATTGATCGGCGGCAAAGTGGTTACCCTGCTTGCGTTTGCAGGTTGGGGATTAGCACCTTGTCGATGACATGGATCACGCCATTGCTGGCACGCACATCGACCGCCACGATGTTGGCTGCGTTCATCGTGGTGTCGGCGATGGTGGCGATCGCCGGCGCTGTGGCGTTGTTGTTTATGGTGATCTGCTGTGGCATGTTGGCCGGCAGGGTGATCGTGTTGACGGGCGTGCCAAAGGGGATGCCCGCCGAGAGCACCTCAATGGGTAACACGTGGTAGCGCAAAACCGTCGAGAGCTCGCTGTTGCTCAGGCCGTCCACGACTTGTTGAATGGCAGCGAAAGCGGCGTTGGTGGGCGCGAAGACCGTGAGCTTGGGGTCGGCTGCACTTAAGGCTGCTGCCAGGTCAGCCTGGACCATCGCACCCACCAAGGTGGAAAACGCCGGGTTCAGCTGAGCCATTTGCACAATATTCAGCACGCCCGGCGGCACCAGGACCTTGTTGATCACGTGAACCACGCCGTTGCTCGCGGCAATGTCCGGCGTGGTCACCGTGGCGGTGGTCAGGAGTGCATCGGTCAGCTGCACGCCGCTGGTCAGAGCAAGCGCCAGCGGCGCACTTGCATTCTCAAATTGAAACAGCGTGGGCAGGTTTCCAGCGACGAGATCGCCAGAGAGATTGCGACCAGCCACCACGTGATAGGTGAGCAAAGAGGCCAAAGCGTCCGCAGGGAGTGCAGCCACAAGCGCAGGGCCGTCGGCCAGACCGAGGGCGGTGGCCGCTTGGTCAAACGCTTCGTTGGTGGGAGCAAACACCGTCAGCAAGTCGGTGCCGCTCAAAGCACCAGCCAGGTCGGCCTTGATCACGGCAGCGACCAGCGTGCTGAATTGGGGATTGTCCTGCGCGATTTGAACGATGTTCTGCTGAGCGGCGGGGGTGGGTTCATCATCGCCACCGCCGCAAGCGGCGAGCAGGCTAGTACCGGCTGCGGCTACAGAGGTCAGCAGGAGGGTTCGTCGGTTGAAGGGCATGGCGTTGTCCTGAATGAAATGGAGGTAAACGTTCTTTTCGAAGGCCCGTGATGACCGCTTTCCTGTGTGTGGAAAATCACGGCCAAAAACTTGCCAGAGCGAATAATAATCACAAAAGACTGAAATGTGACTGAGGAGTATGTAACGATACCTAGCAGTGGGGTTATCGACTTCTGGGTCGACTTCTGGCACAATTCCTGCTGAACATTACTTTGGTGTGCCATGTCCAGTGCCGTCCTGAATTCCCCCACTACCTCCACCCCCAAACGCAGTTTTCGCGAGCAAATGCACCTTGCGCGAGAGGACGCCATCGTCTCCGCCGTGAATCGGCTGCTGGCCGAGAAGGGCTTTGAGGCGATGACGGTGGACGAGGTCGCGGCCGAGGTGGGCATTGCCAAGGCCAGCCTCTACAAACACTTTCCCAGCAAGGAAGATCTGGCGGCCGCGGCCATGGTGCGCGTGATGGACCGGGCACGCGCCTTTCTCGACAGCCTGGACACCACTCGCCCGGCAGCGGATCTGCTCCAGGCGGTGGCCCGCTGGACCATGGAAGTGCAATTGGCGGGTGAAATGCCTTCGCTACCGAGCGAAAACTCCAGCCTGCGAGCAGCGCTCACCACCAACAAGGCCTATGTGGATGGCCTGATGGACGTGAGTGAGCGCTTGGGGCACTGGATTGAAATGGCGCAGGCCGACGGCAGCATCAATCCAAAATTGCCACCGATCGCTGTGCTCTACACCCTGTATGCGCGGGCCTGTGACCCGGTGCTGGGCTTTCTCAAAGGCTCTGGTCTGTACAACAGCGAGCAGATCATCGACATGGTGCTTGGCACCTGCTTCGACGGCCTAAAGACCCGCTAACCCCCCGCAGCGCGGGGGGGGGGTGTCACTACCGCACCAATAGCACGGGCACTTGACAGTGCGCCAGTACCCGGGTGGCCACGGAGCCCATGACCAGATTGCCCAGGGCGCTGTGGCCGTGAGAGCCCATCATCACGAGGTCGAATTTGCCGGCTTCGGCAGCTTTGGCGATCATCTCGCCGGCCGAACCCACCTTGTGGATGACCTTGGGGTTCATGCCGTGCCGTTGCAGAAATTTCACCACCGGAGCGGTGATTTTCTCAGCTTCGTCGGCGTAATAGCCGTCAGCAATCTCCTTGCCCACGGCCGCGCGCGCGCGCGAAGGCAATGGCGACTGGACCGTCAGCAGCGTGACCTCCTTGGCCCCACTGAACACCTCATCGTGGGTCGTGAGATAAGCCAGCATCTTCTTGGTGTAGGTGCTGCCATCGACGGCGAGCAGGATCTTCATGGTGCTTCTCCTCATGGTGTGGGTGACGCTTTCAGTTTACGGCCATCCGGGCACAAAACCTTGCGCTGGCGCAAGCCGCGCCTGCTCAGATGTCGATCAGCCCGACCGGGTTGAAGGCGAGCTGTTCGTTTTTGTGGGCATAGCCCAGGGGGTTTGCCACGATGCGGCAGCGCCCGACCCGTTGGTCTTGCGGGCAATGCAGGTGGCCGTGAAGCCAGAGGTCAGCCAGCGGCAGCCAATCGTCCAGCGCGTTGCAAAAACCGGCGGTGCCCGGGCTGAGGCCGTAGCGCGGATCGGCGCTATGCAGAGTGGGTGCGAAGTGCGTCACCACCACGGTGAGCCCGTCGAAGGGCTGGGCCAGCGCAGCTTGCAGCCAGTGCTGGCAGTCCAGCGCGATCGCGCGCATGGCCTCGGCATCAAACAGGCGGCCATGTCGCTCGCTCGCCATCTTCTCCAAGTAGAAGTTGGCGGCGCGGAACGCCTTCTCGCGCTGCCGCAGGCGGTGGGTGAGGGGATCGGTGGTGCGCGCAGGCCGGATGCTGCGGGCCTTGCCCTTGCCCTTGGCCTGCGGGCTGTTGAGCGGTCGAGGCGTCTCCGGCGGCAGCTGGCCCAGCGCGTCGTAGTCTGCCCATAGCGTGGTGCCGATCAGCCGCACACCTTGCATCACGCGGGTTTCACGCTCCAGCCAGTCGATACCGAGCCGATCACAGGTCTGGCGCAGCTCGGCGTGCACCTGATCCACGTCGCGCGCATCGTATTCGTGGTTGCCGGGTACGAACATCACCGGCACCGGCCAGCCCGCGTACTGGGGAAGGGGCGAAAAACGCCGCAACCCCCAGTCGGGCTCAGTCATCACACTGCCGTCGTGCCGCGTCTGGTAGGAGCCGATGTCGCCGGCCAGCACCAGCACGTCTGCACCGGGCGCGGGCATGGCCACAAAGTCTGGGTTGGTTTCAAGATGCAGGTCACTCAGGAGCTGGATGCGCATGGGCTCATTGTCGGGGCTGGCGGCTACCCCTGCCTTCGCCGCGAAACCCGGCTGCCGAGGCTAGGCTCACCGCATCGAGCAGCCAGCGTCGAGCGCTGTCGTGTGCAAACTGGCGGTGCCAGATCGCGTCGACGTGCACGGCCGGTACGGTCAGCGGCAGTGCCGTCTGGGCCAGGCGGTGCTTCATGCCGGTGGCGCGCAGGAAATGCCGTGGTAATACGGTGAGCAAGTCGGTGGACGCCACCACCTGCCCAGCGGTGAAGAATTGGTTGACGGTGAGCACCACCCGGCGCCGCCGGGAGAGCGCGCTCAGCGCCTCGTCCACAAAGCCGTATGGCCGGCCGGAAAAGCTCACCAGCAGGTGGCGGGCGCTGCAGTAGTCGTCCAGCGAGATCGGTTGCCCGGCCAGCGGGTGGCCGCGCCGCATCACTACCGCGTACTGCCCCTCGTAGAGTCGCCGGTGCAGAAAGCGCGGGTTGTCGTCTTGCAGATGCCCGGCGCTGAGCTCCGCCAGCACACCCGGGAAATGGCCCAGCGCCAGGTCGACCGAACCCGACGCCAGCATGTCGCGCGGATCGCGGGTGGTCAAGGGCAGGGCCCGTAAATTCACGCCCGGCGCTTCGCGCTCCAGGATGTCCATCAGGTCGGGCACCACCATGGCTGCCGTGGCGTCGGCCATGGCTAGCACAAAGCTGTTGCGCGCTTGGGCGGGATCAAACTCGCCGGGCGACAGCGATTCGCGCAGCTGCTTCAAGGCGTCACGCACCACCGGCCACAGCGCCAGCGCCGCCGGTGTGGGCTCCACGCCGTAGCCCGAGCGCCTCACCAGGTCGTCGCCCAGGGTCTCACGCAAGCGGCGCAGGGCGTTGCTCACCGCGGGCTGGGTCATGGCCAGGTTGTGGGCCGCGCGGGTCAGGTTGCCCTCGGCCATCACCTCGTCAAACACCCGCAACAAATTGAGATCGAGCGTGCGGAAGTTGCGTTCATTCATAACATTGGTGAATGTAAGGCACAACAAAAATAAGCGAGCAAGACATTCGGGTTTACCCTAATATGTGCACATTGCCATTCCCTTCCCTGAAGGAGCCTCACATGAATACGCTGTCACCCACCGCCTCTCCGACCCTTGGGTACCCCTCCGTGGCTTCTGCCACCGGCCAGTACCACACCCCGCGCCGATTTGATGGCGCCCGCAGCCTCGCCGCTTTGCTGCTGGCCGCAGCTGTGGCCGCGCTGGTCGTGGTCGCAGATCGGCTCGTGAACACTTGGGCCGACGGTCATCTGCTCGCTGCCTGGGTGTTTTCTTGGATCGTGGTGCTCGCCGGTCTGGCCCTGTTCGCTGGCACGGCCCGCCGGCTGGCGCAGCGCACCATGCGCGGTCTTGATGCTTGGTCGCGAGCCCGGGCACTGGCCCGCGCCGATGCCCGCCTGTGGAAAGCTGCACAAAGCGACCCGCGACTCATGGGTGAGCTGATGCAAGCGCAGGCGCGTGATCTCGTCGACGACCTCGCGTTCAGCAACGCCCTCGCGCCCATGGGCCTGTCGCCCGACTTGGTGGAGCCCGAAGGCAGCCGATGGGAGCGCTTCATCGAGCGCGTGGGCGAGAATCGCCTGCGTAACATGCACCTGCACTACATCTGAGGCGCAGATCAACATCGGCGCTTGAGGCCACCATGAAAGAAGCCACCGGGTCGCGGTGGCTTCTTTTTTGTTAGGCCCGGGGGCGGCTCGCGTCCCGGGCATCAGGGTCAGGCGCAGATCGTGCACCCGCCATTGTTCGCCTCAGGCCAGGGTGGCCAGGCGCTTCTCCAGTTCGGCTTTGGTGCTCACCAGCGCCTCGGGCAGGTGGTGAGCCAGCTGTTCAAAATGGGTGTCATGCAGCTTGAGCTCCTCGACCCAGGCCGCCTTGTCGATGCTTGTCACGGTCTGGAACTGCTCGGCGCTGAAGTCCAGGCCGGTCCAGTTCATTTCAGCGTAGGCGGGCGCGACGCCAAACATGGTCAGCTCGCCCTGGGCATTGCCTTCGAGTCGGTCGATCATCCACTTGAGCACGCGCATGTTCTCGCCGTAGCCGGGCCAGACGAACTTGCCCTCGGCGTTCTTGCGGAACCAGTTCACGCAGAAGATCTTGGGCAGGGTATGGCCCAAGCTCTCCAGTCTCTTCTCCATGTCCAGCCAGTGCTGGAAATAGTCGCTCATGTTGTAGCCGCAGAATGGCAGCATGGCGAAAGGGTCGCGCCGTACCACGCCTTGTGCGCCGAACGCGGCGGCGGTGGTCTCGCTGCCCATGGTGGCAGCCATGTAGACGCCCTCCATCCAGGTGCGTGCCTCGGTCACCAGCGGCACGGTAGTAGAACGGCGGCCCCCGAAGATGAAGGCATCGATGGCCACGCCGGCCGGGTCGTCCCACTGGGGGTCGAGCGCGGGGTTGTTGGTGGCGGCCACGGTGAAGCGCGAATTGGGGTGCGCGGCCTTCGCGCCGGTTTCCTTGGCGATCTGCGGCGTCCAGTCTTTGCCCTGCCAGTCAATCAAGTGATCGGGTAACTGGCCGCTGTCTTTCTCCATGCCTTCCCACCACACATCGCCGTCGTCTGTCAGCGCCACGTTGGTGAAGATCACGTTCTTGTCCAGCGAGCGCATGCAGTTCGGGTTGGTGTGCATGTTCGTACCCGGGGCCACGCCGAAGTAACCCGCTTCCGGGTTGATGGCGTAGAGCTTGCCGTCCGCGTGTGGCTTGATCCAGGCGATGTCGTCACCAATGGTGGTGACCTTCCAGCCCGAAAATGCGCTCTCGGGCGGCACCAGCATGGAGAAGTTGGTCTTGCCACAAGCGCTGGGGAAAGCTGCGGCCACGTGGTATTTCCTGCCCTGCGGATTCGTCACACCCAGGATCAGCATGTGCTCGGCCAGCCAGCCCTGGTCGCGGCCCATGGTGGAAGCGATGCGCAGCGC
The DNA here is from genome assembly GCF_011390835.1 of Hydrogenophaga sp. Classification (GTDB taxonomy): domain Bacteria; phylum Pseudomonadota; class Gammaproteobacteria; order Burkholderiales; family Burkholderiaceae_C; genus Hydrogenophaga. Next base: position 25,699 of record NZ_JAABRQ010000010.1, read on the forward strand.
CAAGCATTTTTTGCCCAGCAGAGCGTTGCCACCGTAGCCCGAGCCATAACTCCAGATCTCGCGCGACTCCGGGTAGTGCACGATGTACTTGACTTTCGGGTTGCAGGGCCAGCTCGTGGTGTCTTTCTCGCCAGCGCCCAGTGGTGCGCCCACCGAGTGCATGCACGGCACAAATTCGCCGTCCATGCCCAGCACGTCGAACACGGCCTTGCCCATGCGGGTCATGAGCTTCTGGTTAACCGCAACATAGGCGCTGTCGGTCAGCTCCACGCCAATGTGGGCAATGTGCGAACCCAGTGGACCCATGCTGAACGGCACCACGTACATGGTGCGACCCGCCATGCAGCCGTCAAACAGTGGCTGCAGCGTCTGACGCATTTCGGCAGGCGCCATCCAGTTGTTGGTCGGGCCGGCGTCTTCCTTCTTCTCAGAGCAGATGTAGGTGCGGTCTTCCACCCGCGCCACATCCGACGGGTCCGACCAGGCGAGGTAGCTGCCCGGGCGCTTGGCCGGGTTCAGCTGCTTGAAGGTGCCGGCCTGCACCAGCTCCTGGCACAGGCGCTGGTATTCGGCCTCGCTGCCATCGCACCAGACCACATCGGCCGGCTTGCACAACGCGACCATGTCGGCTACCCAGGCGATCAGGCGCGCATGCTTTACATAGGCGGGGGTGTTCAGGTTCAGGCCCTGCATCACGGGTGAGTTCATGAAAACGGCTCCAGGCAAAAGATCAAAGCGGTGTGCATTCAAGACACCAACAGCCGCTGTCCACGGGCTGCGTGGGCGGGCGGCTGTTGAAGGGCTCGCGTGCGAAAAGGGCGGTCGGCGCTCGGGGCTGCGGGGCGGGTAACGGATACAGCGGCTGGAGTGCCTGGCCCGGTCTGTGGACCAGGTTGGCGTTCCGCGGGTCGACTTATGGCTCCATTTTAAGAACGCCCCAAGGTGGTTACAGAGTTGTTACATGCAAAACCCGCATAACTTCATGCCCAAAACAGGGTGCCGCTGCGGTCTGTCGCCGCTTGGCCGAACAGGCAAGAAAAAAGCCGAAGGCCCCAGAGGGCGTTCGGCTTGACCGGGTCGCGGGAACGTCAGGCCATGAACACGGCGATGAAGGCCAGCAGAAAGATCAGCACCGCGCCCGCCACCGGCAACACGATGGGCATCAGGTGCACGATGGACTCGACCACGTCCTGGGGCTGGTCGGCTGGGGTTTTGTGATCAGGTTGCGACATGGAGGGCTCCGGATGAATACGCGAATAACAACAGATTGTAAGAGCAGCGAGGGTAATGGGCCTACAACAATGCGTAGGTGGTGCTGGCCCGGCAGACGCTTTTGCCCTCGTTGGCTGCCACGATGTCGATCTCCCCGAACAACAGGCTCTTGCCAGCCCGGATGACGCGGGCTGTGATCAGGGCGTCCTGGTTGGACAAGGGCTTGAGGAAACTGGTGTTGAGCTGCACCGTTGTCATGGGTCGCTGTGCGCCGAGCTGGGTCACGATGGCCAGCACCATGGCGGTGTCGGCGGCTGACATCAGCGCCTGTCCGCACACCATGCCGCCGATGCGGCTGAGTGCCGCCTGCTGAGGCAGCCGCAGGGTGACCGCGCCGACCTCGAACGACTCCACGCGCAAGTCCAGCGCCTGGACCCACGGGGCGAACCAGCCTTTCAGGGCGTCCTCCAGGGTTTGAGTGGTCACAGGGGTTGGCGGTGTTTCGTGGGCCTTCATGGCAGCGTTCCTCATGCAGCGGGCGTTCAGGGAGTCGAGGCTATCCTACCCAGACGTGCCGCAGGGGGGGATCCACCAAACCCCTGTGGTCTTGTACAAGGATCCCCGAGATGACAACCCCACCCCACCGAGTCCAAACGGCCTTGATCACGGGCGCGTCGTCGGGCATTGGCGCCGCGTTGGCAGATCAATTTGCGCGGGCGGGCTTCAACCTGGTGCTGGTCGCGCGCAGCGGCGGACGGCTGCAGACGCTGGCAGACCGCCTGACCATGTCACACGGCGTGAAGACCTGGCCGGTGGCGTCTGACCTGTCGGATGCCGATGCGCCCCAGCGGCTGGCAGCCGCCATGCGCCGCGCCCGGCGGCCCATCGATGTGTTGGTCAACTGCGCGGGCGTTTTGCACACTGGCGCTTTCAGCGGCATAGGCCTGGCTTTGCAGCGCAGCATGATCGACCTCAACATCATCGGGTTGACGGCCATGGTGGCCGAGTTCGCGCCCGCCATGGCGGCACGTGGTCAGGGTCGCATCCTCAACGTGGCCTCGATTGCCGCGTTCCAGCCCGTGCCTTCGCTGGCCGTCTACGCCGCTACCAAAGCCTATGTGCTGTCGCTCACCGAATCCTTGTCGGAGGAATTCAAGGGAACGGGCGTGAGCTTCACCGCTCTCTGCCCCGGCATCACCGCTACCCAGATGCTGAGCAGCGCCGCTGCCGAGCGAGAAGCGCTGGCTGGACTACCCGACTTTCTGATCGGGGACGCCGACGAGGTTGCGCAGCAGGGCTACGAGGCCTGCATGCGCGGCGATGTCATCTGTGTCCCGGGATGGGTGAATCAGGCGGTCACCACCGCCGGACGCGCCGCGCCCAAGTGGTTACTGCGGCGCTTCAGCGGGGCCATAGTGCGTCGCTTGAGGTAAGCCACTTCACCCAGGCCCCGCGCTTTGTCATCCAGCGGGGGCGTTCAGCGTTCAGTCTTCCTTGCGGAATTTGGACAGCCAGTGGTCCATGAGCTTGCCGGCGGCTTCGCGCCCGCCCAGGCCGAACGACAATGCGATGGCCACGGCGATCGCGCCGAGTGTGAGGCCGAAGGCGAGGTTGACGATGTCGTCGGCGATGCCCATGGCGCGCAGGCCCATGGCCAGCACCAGCGCCAGGATGGCGTAACGACCGATGCGCGCCAGGCCCTGACTCTTGGCGCCACTCGCGCGGTCGATGGCGTCATGCGCCAGGTTGGCCAGCCAGAAGCCGATGATGAGTATGGCTGAGCCCAGCAGGATGTCGCCACCAAAGCGGATGAAGCTGCTCACCAGGTCACTCACCTGTCCAAAACCGAGCTGGGCCGCGGCTTCGACGGTGGCGAACAGCATCGCAAAGAACAGGGCCACGCGCCCCACCACGATCGAGGCCGGCGTCTGCTCAAACGCATGAGCCAGGCCGACGCGTGGGGGCAGGGTATCAAAGCCGAGCGTGGCCAGCACGCTGGCAAGCAGCTTGGAGGCAAACGAGGCCACCAGCCAGGTGATGACGAGGATGAGTCCAGCCGCAATGATGTGCGGCACGCCGTCGAGCAGCATGGCCAGCATGTCGGTGGCGGGGCGGGAGATAGCTTCGATCTTCAAGGCATCGAGCGCGGCGATCAGAGAGGGCACGAACACCACCACAAACACGAGCAGACCGAGCACGCTGGAGACCTTCACGCTCGGCGCCATGCCGGCCTGGTCGCCCAGCTTGTCCACCCCGGCGGTGCGAGAGAGGTTAGTGACGAGGTTGCGCAACACGGTGGCCACGATCCAGCCCACACCACCGATCACCAGCGCAGCGACCGCGTTGGGCACCATGTCCAGCGTCTTGGCGATCATCGCGCGCAGAGGGTCGAGCAAACCATCCATTTGCAGTGCGCCCAGCACAGCCGGCACAAACAGCAGGATCACCAGCCAGAACAAGGCATTGGCCAGACCTTCACTGATGGGCGCCATGTCGGCGTGTTCGGACAGTTTTTCGTCCAGCGTGGTCTTGTCCAGCAGGCGCTGCGCGACCGCTCGCACCACGCTGGCGGCCAGCCAGGCCACCAGGGCCAGCATCAGGCCGGCGAGCAGGCGCGGTGCATATTCAAACAGCTGCGTGGTCAGGGCCGAGAAGGGGCCGGAGACCAGGGCGAGATCCAGTGAATTGAACACGGCAGCCAGGGTGAGTAGGATTACCACCCAGAAGAGGCCGAGCCCTACTGCACCCTCGATGTCGACACCCTTGCCCGTGAGCTTGCCAAACTGGTGGTTCACACCGATGAAGCCCAGGCTGCGGCGCACACCTGCGCGCACCAGCACCGCCACGATCCAGCCTAGGACAAAAATCGCGAGGGCACCAAACAGCTGCGGTATGTGGGCGCCGAGCGTGTTCTGCATGGAGTCCCATAGAGCGTTCATTTTCTTTCTCCTGTCATGTTTGGATACGCATCCATGATGGCAGACGGGGCTTGGTGGCGCAACCCATGTGCGCGCGATGGCAGCGGAAGCCGCGAGAAAATGCAAATTGCCGCGCTTAGACGGCAAATTCAAAGCAGTTGTTTTGGGTCACTGACGGCCTGTGGCTTGGGTCCCTCGTTCAGACCAGTCGCGCGTCAAAGCCGGCGGCCAGCAGCCGGTCGATTACCTGGGCCGTGTGTTCGCGCCCGCGCGCCTGCACCACCAGCTCTATTGACACGTTCTGCGCCGCCAGCAGGGTGAAGGCGCGCTGGTGGTGCACCTCGTCAATGTTGGCGCCGGCATCGGCCACGATGGCGGTGATGCGCGCCAGATTGCCCGGCACATCGCGCGCACTGACCTCGATGCGGGCCAGCCGCCCGGCGCGCACCATGCCGCGCTCAATGATGGAGGCCAGCAGCAGCGGGTCGATGTTGCCGCCGCACAGCACGAGGCCCACCCGCTTGCCAGCAAAGCGCGCCGGGTGCCGGATCAGGGCGGCCAGGCCAGCGGCGCCAGCGCCTTCCACCAGGGTCTTCTCGATTTCCAGCAGCATCACGATGGCCTGCTCGATGTCACCTTCGTCGACGAGCAGCAGGTCGTCCACTCGTTCGCGCACGATGGCCTCGGTCAGCGTACCCGGTGTGCCCACGGCGATGCCTTCGGCAATCGTGCTGCTGCCTTGCGGCAGGTGCGTGCCCTTGATGGCGTTGAACATGGCGGGGAAACGCTCGGCCTGCACGCCCACGATCTCGATGCCGGGTTTCAGCGCACGCCCCACTGTGGCCATGCCGGCCATCAGCCCGCCGCCGCCGATCGCCACCACCAGCGTGTCCAGATCGGGCTGCACGCGCAACATCTCCAGCGCCACCGTACCCTGGCCGGCGATGATGGCCTCGTCGTCATAGGGATGTACAAACACCAGGCTTTCGCTGTCGGCCAGCGCCCGGGCATGGCTGCGCGCTTCCTCCAGCGAATCGCCGTGCAGCACCACTTCGGCACCAAAGCCGCGGGTGCGCTCGACCTTCACACCGGGCGTGAAGCGCGGCATGACGATCACTGCCCGCAGGCCCAGGCGCTGCGCGTGGTAGGCCACGCCCTGGGCGTGATTGCCCGCGCTCATGGCCACCACGCCGCGCGTTCGCTCGGCTGCGCTCAGCTGCGCCAGCTTGTTGCAGGCGCCGCGCTCCTTGAAAGAGGCAGTGTATTGAAGGTTCTCGAACTTGAGGAACACGTTGCAACCCAGCAGCTGCGAGAGCGTGCGCGATTCGACGAACGGCGTGTCCAGCACCTGGCCCTTCAGGCGGTCGGCGGCGGCTTCAATGTCGGTGAGTTGCAACATGGCTGCCATTGTGGCGTGCCCGGGGTCAGCGTGTGTTTTGCACGGCCCAGTAAAAAGGCCGTACAAAGTCCTGTACCTCCCCGCTTGCATCCCTTCCATGTTGGTGCAAGCTGGGGTATGGTCCGCGTGAATACCCGGGGTGGTGGCCCCAAGGCTCGCGCGGCGAGTGCCTCAACGCCACGCCCGGTCGGTCCCGTCGGGGCACCGCGACATCGTCGTTCTGGAGATTGTTGAATGAGCAAACGCATGGTGGAGCCAATGGCTGCTTCGGTGCGCCCTGGCAGCGAGGCGCGCGAAGGGCGCGTCTTCGTGCCGCACGGGCTGCGCCAGGCGCCGGTGCTTGACCTCATGTGTTCGCACTTCGTGCTCACGCTGGCCGCGCGGCAAGGCCCGCGCTTCAATGTGCGCCGCGACCTCAACACCCTGCTTTCGCTGGCTGGCCGGCACTTGGTCTGGCCGCACACGGTGCTGGCAAGGGTGCGAGAGTTTCTTGGCCGCCGCTGCAAGGACAACGAGCTCTGGGCTGGCCACGACCGCCTGGGCACGGCCGCCTTCATGGAGCGCTACGGCGTGTGGCGCGGTCCCTACGAAGAAGGCACGCTGTTCTTTTACCTGGATGAATACGCCAAGGAATCGCCCAAGGATCTGCTTTCGGTGCTCGCCGTAACCGGTGACTGGCTGAGCCAGGCGCTCAAGAAGCAGTCCACCCTGGTGGAAAAGAACATCGACGCGTTGGCGGGCTTGTTGCAGCTCAACCGCGCCGAGCGTGCGCTGTTGCTCTACGGCACGCTGGCGCGTTACCAGCGAGATCTGCGCTCCATCCTGGTCGAGTTCAAGGTGAACAACGCCCCCGAGGCTTATGCGGCGATCGCCGATGTGGCCGGCGTCAAGGCCAGCGAAGTGGGCGAGGCGCTGCGCGTCGGCTCGCGGCTGGAGCGCATCGGCATGGTGGAGAACCTGATCTCCGAGCACAACATCACCGACCTGGCCGACCTTATGAAGGTGAGCGAGAAGCTGCCACCGGTGCTGATGCGCGAGTACCAGACGCAAAGCGAGCTCATGGCCGTGTTCACCCGGCCCGCCGCTCGCTCCACCCTGACCGAAACCGATTTCGCTTTTGTGGGCGATGACGTGCGCCTGCTCTGCGGCCTGCTGCGCGAAGCGGTGGCGCGCAAGGAGCCGGGCGTGAACGTGCTGGTCTACGGTCCGCCGGGCACCGGCAAGACCGAACTGGCGCGCGTGGTCGCGCAGGCGGCAGGGCTGGAGCTGTTCGAAGTGGAGTACGCGGACCGCGATGGCAATGCGCTCAGTGGGCGCGACCGCTACCGCTCGCTGCAAATCGCGCAGGTGTTCCTGAAAGGCACCGCGAACTCGGCTTTGTTGTTTGACGAGGTGGAGGACGTGTTTCCGCCCATTTCCAGCGAGGCGGCCCAGCTCATGGCGCGCGCTGAGCATGTGGCCGCGCCGCACACGGGCAGCGTCAGCGGCAAGGCCTGGGTGAACCAGATTCTGGAATCCAATGCCGTGCCTACGCTGTGGGTCACCAACCGCATCGAGCAGATCGACCCTGCGTTCCGTCGCCGCTTCGCTTACCACCTCGAACTCAAGAGCCCGCCGCCCGGCGCACGCGAGCAGCTGGTGCGCAAGACGCTGGAAGACGTGGCGGTGTCCGAAACCCTAGTGGCCCGCCTGACCGAGCGCAAGGGTTTGACCCCGGCGCAGATCCGCACCGCGGTGCGCTTCGCCCAGCTCGCTGCCGGGCCGGCCAAATCCACCGCGCGGCGTAGCCGCAAGGCCGCACCGTTGCTCGACGACCTCATCGAGCGCCAGCTCAAGCACGCCGACCTGGCCCTGGGCCGTGCGCCCGATGTGGTCCAGCGCCCCAGCGTCACGCAATACAGCCTGGCCATGCTCAATGTGGAGACGCGCTACGAGGTGCCGCGCATCATCACTGCGCTCAAGGCGCGTGGGCACGGCTGCCTGTGTTTCCATGGCGCCCCTGGCACCGGCAAGACCGCGCTGGCCGAGCACCTGGCGCAGCAGCTGGAGCGCCCGCTCATGATCCGCCGCGCGAGCGACCTGGTGAGCAAGTTCGTGGGCGAAACCGAGCAGCAGATGGCCGCCATGTTCCGCGAGGCCGAGGCCGAAAAAGCCGTGCTGCTGCTGGATGAGGCCGACAGCTTCTTGCAAGATCGCCGTGGCGCGCAGCGCACCTACGAAGTGACCGAGGTCAACGAGATGCTGCAGGGCATGGAGCGCTACGCCGGCATCTTCATCTGTACCACCAACCTGATGGACAGCATTGACCAGGCCGCGCTTCGGCGCTTCACCTTCAAGATTCGCTTCCGGCCGCTCACCACCGAGCAGCGCGAAACCATGTTTGTTGTGGAAGCCCTCGGTGGCGAAACCAGTCGCCTGAACCCCGAGCTGGCCCAGCGTCTGACCCGGCTCGACCAGCTCTGCCCGGGCGACTTCGCCGCCGTCAAGCGCCAGGTCGATATCCTCGGCGAAACCCTGGAGCCGAGCGAATTCCTTGCCCAGCTAGAAGCGGAACACCGCATCAAGCCCGAAGTGCGCGAAAGCCGACGAATCGGCTTTCAGTAGTATCCCCCTGCGCCACAGGCGCGGCGCGCGGGGAGCTAGTGCAGCAGCGCCATCGGCCCTGACGGCAGTTCTTCGGCGTCGTAGTCTGGGTGGTGGGCTACGAAAAACTGCATCTTCTGGTCGAGCCGTCCCACGCGCTCGCGGGCGATTTGCTCGCAGTGGTGCTTGGAGATCAGGTTGTGCAGCTTGCCACGCAGAAACCACAGGTCTTTCGGCGTTTCGCAGCCGATCAGTGCGGCTCGGAGGCGGGTGCGTAGCGGGTCCTGGATGTCGGACATGGCGTCTTCGAACTCGTCCACCAGAAAATCCATCTCGAGCACCTGCGTGTCATGGTAGTTGTCGTTCTTGGCTTTGTTGAACCAGGGCAGCTTGAAGAACATGGTGGGGACTCCGGATGTGTTCACAGGGCTCGCGGGCAAGGTATTCGCCAGCTTCACCTCCGCTTCGGCTCACTCCGTCAGCCCTTAAGTAGGAATCCGGGAAAAAATGCACGCGCCCCGACGGACGGTCATTCAGAAATCACGCCATCAGACGATGGTACTCACGCAAGCGCGCCGAAGCGCGGTCACCAATCACCCAAAAGCACTCACCACCCGCAGCACCTCGGCGCCGTAGGCTTCGCGCTTTTTCTGGCCGATGCCGGTGATGCCATCCAGATCGGCCATCGTGCGCGGCCGTCGAACGGCCAGTTCGCGCAGCGTGGCGTCGTGAAAGATCACGAAAGCGGGCAGGTTGTGTTCCTGCGCCACCTTGGCGCGCCAGGCCTTGAGCGCGTCCAGGCACTCGCGCTCGGCCAGGCTCAGCGGCTTGCCGTCGGGCGCCACGTCTTTCTTTGAACTGCTGCGGCCACTTCGCACTCGGGTGGGCTTCTCGCTCGCCTGCTTCACCCACACCTGCCCGGCGCCTTTGAGGATGTCGCGAGCGCCCTCGGCCAGGTGCAGAGTGTTGAAATGCTCGGCGTCGACCTGCACCGCTTCACGGGCGATCAGCTGTCGCAGCAGCGCGCGCCACTGCGTTTCCGACCAGTCGGTGCCGATGCCGAACGTGGACAGCTTGTCGTGCCCGTGCTGCGCCATCTTCTCGGTCTGCTTGCCGCGCAGGATGTCCATGATGTGGCCAGCGCCAAACGCGGTGCCGCTGGCCTGCTGCACGCGGTAGATGCAGGAGAGGATCTTGCGCGCGGCCTCGGTGGCATCGATCAGCTCGGGCGGCTTGATGCAGTTGTCGCAATTACCGCAGGGCTCGCCCGTTTCGCCGAAGTAGCCGAGCAGGCGCACGCGCCGGCAGTCGCTGGCTTCGGCCAGGGTCAAGAGTGCGTCAAGCTTGCCGCGCAACACCTGCTTGAACTCGTCGGCCGCCGGGCTCTCATCGATCATGCGGCGCTGGTTCACCACGTCTTGCAGGCCGTAAACCATCCAGGCATTGGCGGGTTCGCCGTCGCGACCAGCGCGGCCAGTCTCCTGGTAATAGCCCTCGATGTTCTTGGGCATGTCCAGGTGGGCGACGAAACGCACGTCGGGCTTGTCGATGCCCATGCCGAAGGCGATAGTCGCCACCATGATCAAGCCCTCTTCGCGCAGAAAGCGGTCCTGATGGTTCTGCCGCGTCGCGGCTTCCAGCCCGGCATGGTACGGCAGGGCGTTAAATCCGGCATCGCGCAGCAAGCCGGCTACTTCTTCCACACGCTTGCGCGACTGGCAGTAGACGATGCCGGCATCGTGCTCCTGGGCGCTGCTGTGTTCATCGCGGATAAAGCGCAGCAGCTGTTGCGTGCTGTCCTTTTTCTCGACGATGGTGTAGCGGATGTTGGGCCGGTCGAAGCTGCTGATGAAGGTGCGCGCGTCTTGCAGCTGCAGCCGCTCGACGATGTCGGCGCGGGTCAGATCGTCGGCCGTGGCGGTGAGCGCCACGCGCGGCACGCTGGCAAAGCGCTCGTGCAACACCACAAGGCCGCGGTACTCGGGCCGGAAGTCGTGGCCCCACTGGCTCACGCAGTGCGCCTCGTCGATGGCGAACAGGCTGAGCTGGCCGCGCTCGTGCAGCGAGTCGAGCAGGGCCAGGAAACGCGGCGTGGTCAGGCGCTCGGGCGCGGCGTACAGCAGCGTGATCTCGCCGCGCAGCATCTCTTTCTCCACGCGCTGCGCGTCCTCGCTGCTCAGGCTGGAATTGAGAAAGGCCGCGGCCACGCCGGCTTCGAGCAGCGCGCCCACCTGGTCGTGCATGAGCGCGATCAGCGGCGACACCACCACGGTGAGGCCTTGACCGGCGCGGGCGCGAACGATGGCCGGTACCTGGTAGCACAGCGATTTGCCGCCGCCCGTGGGCATGAGCACCAGCGCGTCGCCACCTTCGCTCACATGCGTGATGATCTGTGCCTGCGGGCCCCGGAACGCGTCGTAGCCAAACACCTCCTGCAGCACGCCGGCGCAGGTTTCCAGCGTTTCGCCAGCGGGCGCGATGTCGATCAGGCCCATACCGACCTGCTCACATCTGTTCCCAGGGCAGGTTGTCGTGACGCCAGCCGTTGATGGACGAGCGCTTGAAAGTCTCGTTGAGATCGCCCTCGAAGCCGTGCACCACGTGCGCCACCTCGGAAAAGCCGGCGGCTTCCAGCGCCAGACCAGCGTCCAGCGTGCGCTTGCCGCTGCGGCAGATCAGCAGCACTGGGCGGTCTTTGCTCCCCGCCTCGGCGGCCACGGCCGCCGCAAAGCGCGCGGGGTCGGGCGTGAGGTCGGGGTATTCGTACCACGGGATGTTCTCCACGCCGGGCGGGCGCCCCACGTAAAGTGACTCGATTTCCATGCGCACGTCGACAAACAGTGGCCCCTCCAGCCCAGCGGCTTCGCGCCTGGCCTGCTCGGCCTGCAGCCAGGTCCAGGCTTCCTTGGGAAAGAGGTGTTTCATGGCCGCTATTGTCGGGCATCGATAGGTCTTGTCCTCTACGCGGCGCGTCTGACAGCAGGTAGGCTGTGCGGCTTGAGCCACGCGCCGCGCCGCGCCTTACCTTCCGACCCAGCCCACCCCACATGACCGCGAACCCCACCGCTTCCCCTTTCCCCCACCTGCTGGCCCCGCTGGACCTGGGCTTCACCAAGCTTAAAAACCGCGTGCTCATGGGCTCGATGCACACAGGCCTGGAAGAAGGGCGCGACCTGTCCAAACTGGCGGCGTATTTCCGAGAGCGCGCCGAGGGCGGCGTGGGCCTGATGGTCACCGGCGGCTTTTCGCCCAACATCGCTGGCTGGACCAAGCCGTTCGCCGGCACGCTCAGCACCTCGGGCGCAGCGAAGCGCCACCGCGTGGTGACCGAGACGGTGCACCAGGCTGGCGGCAAGATCGCGCTGCAGATCCTGCACACCGGGCGTTACGGTTACCACCCGCTGGCGGTCGCGCCCTCGCGACTGAAGTCGCCCATCTCGCCATTCACTCCGTTTGCGCTCACCGCGCGCGGCGTCGAGCGGCAGATCCGCGCCTTCGTGAACTGCGCAGCCAAGGCGCGCGAAGCGGGCTACGACGGCGTGGAAATCATGGGCTCCGAGGGCTACTTCATCAACCAGTTCCTGAGCCTGGCCACCAACTTGCGCAGCGACGAATGGGGCGGCGACTACAGCAACCGCATGCGCCTGCCGCTGGAGATCGTGGCACGCACGCGCGAGGCCGTAGGCCGCGACTTCATCATCATTTACCGCCTGTCCATGATCGACCTGGTGCCCGGTGGCAGCAGCTGGGACGAGGTGGTGCAACTCGGCAAGGCAGTGGCTCGAGGTGGCGCGAGCATCATCAACACCGGCATCGGCTGGCATGAGGCGCGCATTCCGACCATCGCGACCAGCGTGCCGCGCGCCGCGTTCGCCTGGGTCACGCAGAAGATGAAGGCCGAGTTCGCCGCCGCAGGCATCACCACGCCGCTGATTGCCAGCAACCGCATCAACACGCCTGAGGTGGCCGAGCAGCTGCTCGCCGACGGTGCGGCCGACATGGTGTCCATGGCGCGCCCGCTGCTGGCCGATGCGGATTTCGTGAACAAGGCTGCCCAAGGCCAGAGCGACCTCATCAACACCTGCATCGCCTGCAACCAGGCCTGCCTGGACCATGTGTTCCAGAACAAGACCGCCAGCTGCCTGGTGAACCCGCGCGCCTGCCGAGAAACCGAGCTGGTGTTTCGCCCCACGCTCAAGGCCAAGCGCATCGCCGTGGTCGGCGCTGGCCCGGCTGGCCTCACCGCTGCCACGTTGCTGGCCGAGCGCGGCCATGTGGTGCAGCTCTTTGACGCTGCGAGCGACATCGGCGGCCAGCTCAACATGGCCAAGCAGGTGCCTGGCAAGGAGGAGTTTCACGAGATGCTGCGCTACTTCGGTCGCCGCGTGGAAACCACCGGCGTCGAACTGCACCTGGGCCGGCGCGTGGCGGTCAGCGATCTGGCGGACTTTGACGAAGTCATTGTCGCCACCGGCGTCACGCCGCGCGACCCCCGGATTCCCGGCCAGGACCACCCCAAGGTGTTGAGCTACATCGAGGTGCTGCGCGAGCACAAGCCGGTGGGCGAGCGCGTGGCCATCGTGGGCGCTGGGGGCATCGGCTTCGACGTGGCCGAGTACCTTGTGCACAGCGGCACTTCCACCACGCTCGACCTGCCCGCCTGGCAGGCCGAGTGGGGCGTGGCCGATCCGGCGCTGGCCGCTGGCGGCCTGGCCACTACCAAGCCCGCGGTGTCCGCACCGGCGCGCCAGGTCACGCTGTTGCAGCGCAAGGCCGGCAAGCTCGGCGCCGGCCTCGGCAAGACCACTGGCTGGATCCACCGCACCGCGCTCAAACACAAGCAGGTGGAGATGATCGGCGGCGTCAACTACGAGCGCATTGCCGACCAAGGCCTGCTCGTGTCCCACGGCGAGAAACGCGAAGACCCGACCTGGATTCCTTGCGACACCGTGGTGCTCTGCGCCGGTCAGCTGCCGCATCGCCCGCTGGCCGATCAACTGCAGGCTCTCGGCAAGTCAACGCATGTGATCGGCGGCGCGCTGGAAGCCGGAGAGCTCGACGCCAAACGCGCCATCGACCAGGCTGCGCGGCTGGCGGCGCAGCTGTAGTTCTGAGGCTTGATGGCGCCTGGTCACTGGCACGACGGGGTGAGACCCGGCCCGTCGTGCTACCAGGCGAACCGCAGCGCGTGCTCGGTCGTGTACTCGCTCAGGTACTCCGACTGCCGCTCACCCGGTATCACATCGGCGGGCAGGCGCACATACATTTCGGCCATCACGGTCTCTGACGTGGCCGTGTCGGTGCGCTCCAGCTCGATCGCAATGCGCGAGTAGCCGCCCGGCTCGCCGATGCGCTCCAGCCGGTCCATGTTGGCCATCGCAGCAGGATCGGCCCGGTACAGCTCGCCCACCACCTGATGGCCAGTCCCGGGATCGTGGATCACGCAGGGCACATGGCCGTCGCCCATCAGATAAAACGGCAGGCGTTCTCTCGTGCGGTAGCTGCCCGGCATGCGCTCGCCGGTGTTGATGTGCTGGTTGCAGAAACCCTGCTTGAGCGAACCGTAAGTGAACAAAAGCGTCATGGTGAAGGCGGTGCGCAGGGCGCGATCAATAGGTGCCCATGAAGTCGCGCTTGCCGATGGCCAAGCCGTTGTGGCGCAGGATGGCGTAGGCGGTGGTCACGTGAAAGAAGAACTGAGGCAAGCCATAGTTGGCCAGGTAGGTCTGCCCGCTCAGCTTCTTCTCTTTCGGCGTGCCCGGGCGCAAGACGATCTCGCTGCTTTCCTTGCCTTCAAACTGGTCGGCGTTCACGCTGTCCAGAAAAGCCAGTGTCTGCGTCAGCAGCGCATCCAGATCGGCAAAGGTTTTTTCGCTGCCCTCAAAGGTGGGCACATCGACGCTAGCCAGGCGCGCCGCAATACCGCGCGAAAAATCGGCCGCAATCTGCACCTGTTTGATCAGTGGAAACATGTCGGGAAACAGCCGTGCCTGCAACAAGGCATCGGGCTCGATCGATTTGGCGGTTGCGTGTTCGCTCGCCTGCGCCAGCATGGTTTTCAGGGCCGTCAGCATTTGCTTGAGGACGGGAACGGAGTGGGTGTACATCGCGGGGGTCATGGGGTTTCCGGGTAGGGGGGAGAAAAAAGTGCGTTTGCGGATGCGAGCCAGGCAGCGCTTGTCACGAATGTAGCCCGAATGCCCTGTGGGCCAGGTCAGAGGTTCGGCGCGGCGCCGGGCCAGTCTTTCTACAATCCCTCCATGACCGCCTCTCAACTTCAATTTACCCGCGCCCAGGCGCTGCCCGGCATCCTCGCGAAGCGCATCGCTGTGCTCGACGGCGCCATGGGCACCATGATCCAGCGCTTCAAGCTTGACGAAGCCGGTTACCGCGGCGAGCGGTTCAAGGACTTTCACCGGGACGTGAAAGGCAACAACGAGCTGCTGAGCCTGACCCGGCCCGACGTGATCCGTGACATCCACGAAAGTTACCTGGCCGCTGGCGCCGACCTGATCGAGACCAACACCTTCGGCGCGACCACCATCGCGCAGGAGGACTACGACATGGCCAGCCTGGCGCGAGAGATGAACCTGGCCTCCGCCCGCATCGCCCGCGAAGCGTGCGACAAATATTCAACGCCCGACAAACCCCGTTTCGTCTGCGGTGCCTTGGGCCCCACGCCCAAGACCGCGAGCATCAGCCCGGACGTGAACGACGCCGGCGCTCGCAACGTCACCTTTGAGCAGCTGCGCGCCGCGTATTACGAGCAGGTGGAAGCGCTGGTGGAAGGGGGTGCGGACGTGTTGCTGGTCGAAACCATCTTCGACACGCTCAACGCCAAGGCCGCGTTGTTTGCGATCGACGAGTTCTTTGAGACCAGCGGCGAGCGCCTGCCGGTAATCATCAGTGGCACCGTGACCGACGCCTCGGGCCGCATCCTGAGCGGTCAGACGGTGAGCGCCTTCTGGGCCAGCGTGCGCCACATGCAGCCGCTGGCGGTGGGCCTGAACTGTGCGCTGGGAGCCACGCTGATGCGGCCCTACATCCAGGAACTGGCCAAGGTGGCGAGCGACACCTTCATCAGCTGCTATCCGAACGCCGGCCTGCCCAACCCCATGAGCGACACCGGCTTTGATGAAACGCCAGATGTCACCAGCCGCCTGCTGCGCGAGTTCGCGGCCGAAGGCCTGGTGAACATCGTCGGGGGTTGTTGTGGCACCACACCGCAACACATTGCCGCCATTCATGACAGCGTGGCTCCACAGGCGCCGCGCCCGGTGAAACGCGAGCTGTTTTACAGGGAAGCGGCTTGATATTGGAGACGCCGGCAGCGCAACAACGGAAACGCTGAGGGTCTACCTTCCGGTTTTTGCTGAAGGTGGATCAGCTTGTCCCGGCCTCGCGCCGGCTGTGAAAATCTAGTTTTCCCTACAAGGGGAGTAGCCATCCAGATTCGATGCCGGCCCTGCCGCGCGAAGGGTCGGGAGGGGTTTTCGTCAGTACGCCGCGTGATCACGCGGCCGGAAACTCCGGGCCGGGCGCCATGCCCGGTTTCAGCAAGACCTTGCAGGTGTGACCGCCAACACCCAACCCAGGTCTCTTGCCTCATGGAAACCATCGCGCCTCTCTGGCTGTGGATCGTCTTTGTCACCTTCGTCATCGTGGCGCTGTTCGTGGACTTCGTCGTGCTCAAGAAGCAGGGCGCGCACGAAGTCAGCGTGCGGGAGGCGGTGAACTGGTCGCTGGCCTGGGTGGGCCTGAGCTTCGTGTTCAACGTGCTGTTCTGGTTCGCCATCCGCGACACCACCGGGTCCACGGCGATCGCCAACGAAAAATCGCTGGAGTTCCTGACCGGCTACCTGATCGAGAAGAGCCTGGCTGTAGACAACATCTTTGTCTTTCTGCTCATCTTCACCTACTTCTCGGTGCCGCCAGCGTTCCAGAAACGGGTGCTGATGATCGGCATCATCGGCGCCATCGTGCTGCGCACCATCATGATCTTGCTGGGTGCCTGGCTGCTCGACCAGTTCCACTGGATCCTGTACGTGTTCGGGGCTTTCCTCATCCTCACCGGCGTCAAGATGTGGTGGGCAGCAGGCAAGGAAGAAAGCCTGGAAGACAACCCGGCGCTCAGGCTCTTGCGCAGAATCCTCCCGGTGAGCCAGCACTACGATGGCGAAAAATTCTGGACTGTGGAGAACGGCAAGAAGATCGCCACGCCCTTGCTGATGGTGGTCGCCCTGGTCGGCATGACCGACGTGATTTTTGCCGTGGACTCCATTCCGGCCATCTTCGCGATCACCAAAGACCCTTTTATCGTGCTCACTAGCAACGTGTTCGCCATCCTCGGTTTGCGCGCTATGTTCTTCCTGCTGCAGGCCGCCGCCAGCCGTTTCCACCTGTTGAACTATGGTCTGGCGATCATCCTGGTCTTCATCGGCAGCAAGATGATGCTGATCGACATTTACAAGATTCCGGTGGCGGTGTCGCTGGGCGTGGTGCTGTCCATCCTGGCCATCACCATGGTCTGGAGCAGCAAGACCGCGCCCAACACCTGACGGTGGCTCAGGCCTGCAGCGCACGCACGCGCGCCGCGATGGCCTCGTTGAGCGGTGCCCGGCTGCCGACCGACTGCGCCAGCCGCACCACCTCGCCGCTCAGGGCATCAATTTCGGTCGGCCGGCCCAGCGCTAGGTCATCGGCCATGCTGGACCTCGCCAGCTTGTCCACGCGCAGCATGCGCGCCGCAATCACTCGAAACAGCGGTGTGGGCAGGCGCAACACGCGCACCAGCCAGGGCCAAGGCAGGGACGTGAGTTGAGCGGGGTGGATGCCCGCCGCGCTGAGCACACCCAGCGCTTCTTGCACCAGCGCCGCAAACTGACGGCGGTGGTCGGCGTCGAGCAGCTGTGCGAGGAGCGGCAGGCCCGACAAGGCGTTGACCGGGTTGTTCAGGTTGAGCAACAGCTTGCCCCATTGCAGCGGCAGCAGGTCGGCATGCAGGTCCAGCGGGATGCCAGCGGCGGCGAAGCGCGGGACCCAGGCGGCCAGTGTGGCGTCGTGCTGCGCGGCCAAGTGACCGTCGGTGCCGCGGTGCACATGGCCCGGGGCGAGCTCGGCGATGTTGTACGGCACCATGCCCGGCACGAGGCGCAGGCCGGGGGCGATCGCGCCGGCCACCTCGGCGTTGCGCAAGCCGTTTTGCAGCGAGAGGACTACGGTGCCCAGCGGCAAGCGCTCGGCGAGCTCCCGTGCGGCGGCGCTGGTGGCCGGGCTCTTGACGCACAGCAAAACCAGCGCGTGCGCGCTGTCAGCAGGCACTTGCTCGTGCAGCCGCAGCGCATCGGCAGGGATGCGTCGGTCAGCGCCGTCGCGGTTGGTGACCCTCAGGCCGTGCTGGCGCAAAGCATCGAGTACGCGCGGCCGGCCCACGAAGTCCACCGGCACGCCGGCGGCCTGCAGACAGCCGCCCACATAACAGCCCACGCTGCCCGCGCCCATGATGAGCACCGGGCAGGAAGCTGGGGAATCGGTGGGCGCGTCACTCATGGGCGAGTGGCCCGAAATGAAAGGGGATGAAGGGTCTGTGGCATGGGGTTTTCGGCCGGGAGCAGGGCTGATCGTTGTCGCGTTCGTCTGGCGTGTCTGTCCTACGATCAGCAGTCCGCAGGCTCCAGGCCCTAGCTGCGATGCTTGCCCTTTGGGGTGGGCATGAGGCGATCCACCTCTTGCTGCAGCGTGTCCACCAGCTTGCTGTAGACCTGCAGCTTGTGGCTGCTTTCGCGCAGGCGTTCAGCCAGGCGCTGGGCCACGGCGGTCATGAGCTTGGCGGCGGTGGCGGGTTGTTCGGTGGTCAGGACTTCGAGCGATTCGCGGGTGAGCACGGCGCACTTAACTTCGGTGCTGGCGGTGCAGGAGGCCGATCGTGCCGCGCCGTCCACCAGCGCCATCTCGCCGATCAGGCTGCCCGGGCCGAGCACCTTCACGGTGGCAGCGTTGACGCGGCTGGCCATCAGGCTCTCCACCGTGATTTCGCCTTCGAGCACCAGCACCATGAAGCCGGTGTCGGCCGTTTCGCCCTGGCGGATGATCTCGGTGCCGCTCTTGAATACGCGTGGGCGCATGAAGCCCACCACCGCGAGCGCCTCCGTTTCTGTGAGCTGCATCAGCGCCGTGGGTGCTCGCAGCATCTGGGCAGCCCGGCGCGCCGCATCCGACGCACCCACAGCGGCCTGCCGCTCGGCGGGCAGGCGAGACTCGGGAGCCTCCCCCTCGCGGTGGGAACCGAACAACTTGTCGAACAGGGCCATGGTGGTGAAAAGAGGAGCGCATGCCCGACGGGGCACCGTTTGGATCATTGTGACGCCGATGCGCCACACACGCTGTGACCGATTGCACTGCTTTGGCACATCCATTGCTTGTGCTGGTGCATGCAGATTGACGCGCAAGCCTTGTATGCCCGTGCCACCCCGGTGGCGGCCGATGCCTGGCGAGACCCGCTGGCGCTGTTGCTGGCCTCGACCGGCGAAGGTATTTACGGGGTCGACCTGGACGGGCTGTGTGTCTTCATCAACCCGGCCGGCGCGCGCCTGATCGGCTACGAGCCCGACGAGGTGCGCGGGCGCAACATGCACGAGCTGACCCACCATGCCCGGCACGATGGCTCGGCTTACCCCGAATACCAGTGCCCGATCTTCAACGCCTTTCGCCAGGGCCTTCCGTGTCGTATCGACAGCGAGGTGTTCTGGCGCCGGGACGGTACGGCCTTTCCGGTGGAGTATTCCAGCCACCCCATCGTGGAGGCGGGGCGGGTCCTGGGCGCGGTGGTCACCTTTGTCGACATCACAGAACGCAAGCGCGCGGCTGATGCCCTTCAGCGCGCCAAGGATGGGCTGGAAGCCAGCGTCCGGGAGCGCACCGGGGCGCTAGAGACCGCCTTGCAGCGCGTTCGCGAACTGGCTGCCTGGTCGGACACGGTTCGTGAAGACGAGCGCACCCGCATCGCGCGAGAAGTGCACGACGAGCTCGGCAGCCTGCTGGTGGCGCTCAAGATGGACGTGAACTGGATGGACAAGCGCCTGGCGGAGCAACCCCAGCGCGCACCCGAGGCGGCCACCGACATGCGCGAGCGCATGCGCTGCAAGTGCCAGAACATGAGTCGCCTGATCGAGACCGCAGTGGACAACGTGGGCCGCATCATCACCGACCTGCGCCCCAGCATCCTCGACCACCAGGGACTTTGGGCGGCGCTGGAATGGCAGGCCCAGGAATTCGTGGCGTCCGCCGAATTGGCGCTTGACTGGCAGCTGGCGCTGGACGAGTCCCTGGAACTGCCCGAGCCGCTGGCCATGGCGGTGTTCCGCATCTTTCAGGAAATGCTAAGCAATGTCGGCCGCCATGCCCGTGCGCAGACGCTACGGGTGCAGATTGGACTGGAGGGCGGCGCGCTGACGCTGGCGGTGCAGGACGACGGCCAGGGCGCGCCGCCGCAAGCCTTTGAGGCGGCCGATGCCTACGGCGTCATGGGCATGCGCGAGCGCGCCGGGCATTTTGGCGGCCGCATCGATATCCGCAGCGCACCCGGCGCGGGCACGCGCATGTGCCTCTCGGTCGCCATCCCCCCAGAGACCTCGGCATGACCATCATTGATCCCGACACCATCCGCGTGCTCATTGGCGACGACCACCGCATCGTGCGCGAAGGCCTGAAGCAGGTGCTGGCCGACGCGCCCGATGTGGCCGTAGTGGCTGAGGCGCCCACCGGTCCTGAGGTGCTTGCACAGGTGGCGACCTGGATGGCACCCGGCGCGCCAGGCCTGGGCTTGGTGTTGCTCGACATTGCGCTGCCCGGCATCGACGGACTCGATGTGTTGCAGACCCTCAAGCGAGAAAACCCGCGCCTGCCGGTGTTGATGCTTAGCACTTACCCGGAGAAGCAATACGCGGTGCGCTGCATCCGCCTGGGCGCCAGCGGTTACCTGAACAAGAGCGCCGACCCCGACGACATGCTGGCAGCGGTGCGAAAGGTGGCCCATGGCGGCGTTTACCTTACCGAAGCCACGGCCGAAGCCCTGGCCACCGCCGTTGGCCAGGCCCGCACACACGCTGGCCCCGAAGCCCTGTCGCACCGCGAACACCAGGTCTATCGCCTGCTCACTCAAGGGCACACCGTGAGCGAAATTGGTGCACAGCTCGGTTTAGCCCCCAATACGGTGAGCACTTACCGTGCACGCATCCTAGAAAAAACCGGTGCGAAGAACGACGTGGAGCTCGCGCTCTACGCCGAGCGCCACGCTCGGGCTGCTGCGCCCGGCCCATCCATGGCTTGAGAGGCGCTTTCAAGTTCACGCTGCGCGGGGATTTGTAGGGCTATCCCTACATGACGTGGTGCCGGCCACGTCGAATGCCTTCGCTGCTCCGCGATCTGGCGCGACGCTTGCAACGCACACCGCGTTCTTCAACTCAAGAGGTGTGCCATGACCGCTGAATACGACCCCTTCGATGCCGACCGACCATTGACCCTGCGCTGCACCTGTGGCCGACCCCACTCGGTGGCCGAGCACATTCAGGCGTTTGGTGCCGCCCATGCCGGGCCTCAGCGGCTGGTGGACAACGCGGGCATGAATGCCGAGGAACAGCGCGCCGCGGACTTCATGGAGGCGGCGCTGGTCAAGGCCTTGTTCCCACAGGAGCCGGTGCGGCGAGCCTTTTTGAAAGCGGTGGGGCGCCCTACCGCCATGGCGGCCATTGCTAGCCTGTTCCCCATGGGCGCGATGCAGGCGCTTGCGCAGGACAGAAAGCCGCTGGAAAAAACCGATCTGAGGATCGGTTTCCTGCCCATCACCTGCGCTACGCCGCTGGTGGCCGCAGACCCGCTGGGCTTTTACGCCAAAGAAGGGCTCAAGGTCTCACTCAACCGCACGGCGGGCTGGGCGGTGGTGCGCGACAAGACGCTCGCGGCCGAGTTCGATGCCTCGCACATGCTCTCGCCCATGCCGCTGGCCATCAGCATGGGCCTGGGTGCAGATGCCACGCCCATGGTGATGCCGGCGATCGAGAACGTGAACGGCAACGCGATCACCCTGCACGTGAAGCACAAGGACAACCGGGACCCTAAGAAGTGGAAGGGCATGAAGTTCGCCATTCCGTTCGACTTCTCCATGCACAACTTCCTTTTGCGCTATTACCTGGCAGAAAACGGCATCGACCCGGACACCGACGTGCAGCTTCGTGTGATGGCACCGCCCGACATGGTGGCCAACCTGCGCGCCGAAAACATCGATGGCTTCATCGTCGCCGAGCCGTTCAACCAACGCGCCGTGTTCGACGGCGTGGGCTTCATCCATCTGCTTACCAGCGAACTCTGGGACAACCACCCGTGCTGCGCATTTGCTGCCACGCGAAAGTTTGTGGAGACCAACCCGAATACCTTTGCAGCCCTGTTCCGCGCCATCGTCACCTCCACCCTGCATTGCTCCAAGATGGAAAACCGCCCGGCGGTGGCCGCTGCCATTGCCGGGCCAAACTACCTCAACCAGCCGCTCACCGTGCTGGAGCAGGTGCTGCTGGGCCGCTTCGCCGACGGGCTGGGCAGCGTGCGTAACGAACCCAACCGCATCAATTTCGACCCCTTCCCATGGCAGTCCATGGCAGTGTGGATGCTGACCCAGATGAAGCGCTGGGGCTATGTGAAACAAGACATCAACTACGCCCAGGTGGCCGAGCAGGTGTTCCTCGCCACCGATGCGCGCAAGCGCATGGCCGAGCTGGGCTTCACCGCCCCCGCAGCCAACAGCAAGACCCACGTGATCATGGGCAAGACCTTCGACCCCGCGAAGCCCGAGGCTTATGTGAAGTCCTTCGCCATTGGCAGGGGCTGACTCAGCACTAAGGCGGTGCTTGGCCAGGATGGAACCGTCCCGCTTTGGTGCGCGATGTGGCTGCAGTGGCCAATTGCCGCCCTGACTCGACAGCGCACCGCACCCTCCGCGACTTTAATGCCCAGCTGAGCAGATGGAGGGCCGCCCAGGAGCCCGGTGGCGGGCGCGTTGGCGATCCGAGCGTATCCAACCCGCCGGCTTGGCGTAGGGCCAGCCCTACAGCGGGTGGTGGTCACGGCTGCGAAATGGGCTTCGGGTTCAAAGAGGGGCCCTTGATCGCCCAACTTGGCCCGCTGCTTGCAATGCATGAAGGGTCTTCAACTCAAGAGGTGCGCCATGTCTGAATTCTTCGATCCCTACAACGCCGACCGTCCGCTCATGATGAAGTGCAGTTGCGGTCGCGACCACACCGTGGCCGAGCACGAGGCAGAGCAGGCCGGTGCATCCGAGGCCACCCGCACCCTGCGCGAGCGCAGCGAGACGGCCGAGTTTGAGGCCTACAGCAATGAGTTCATCGAGGCCACGCTGATGAAGGCCTTGTTTCCGCAGGATGAGGTGCGCCGCCGCTTCCTGCGTGCGGTTGGCAAGGGCACGGCCATGGCGGCTATCTCCAGCCTCCTGCCTGTGGCCAGCCTGCAGGCAATGGCCCAGGACAAGAAAGGCTCACTGGAGAAGACCAATCTCAAGATCGGCTTCATCCCCATCACTTGCGCCACGCCGCTCATCATGGCCAAGCCACTGGGTTTCTATGAGAAGCAGGGCCTCAATGTTGAGGTGATCAAGACAGCTGGCTGGGCGCTGATCCGCGACAAGATGATCAACAAGGAATACGACGCCACGCACTTCCTCTCGCCCATGCCGCTGGCGATCTCGATGGGAGCTGGCTCGAACGCCGTACCCATGAATGTGGCCACAATCCAGAACACCAATGGCCAGGCGATCACGCTGCACAACAAACACAAGGACAAGCGCGACCCCAAGCAGTGGAAGGGCTTCAAGTTCGGTGTGCCGTTCGAGTATTCGATGCACAACTTCCTGTTGCGCTACTACCTGGCTGAAGCCGGCATCAACCCCGATACGGATGTGCAGATCCGCGTCGTCCCGCCACCGGAGATGGTGGCTAATCTGCGCGCTGGCAACATCGACGGCTACCTTGGCCCGGACCCGTTTAACCAGCGCGCGGTGTTCGACGAGATCGGCTTCCTGCATGTGCTGACCAAGGACTTGTGGAACGGCCACCCTTGCTGTGCTTTCGGCACCAGCACCGAGTTCATCCAGCAGAATCCCAACACCTTCGCCGCGCTCTACCGCGCGGTGCTCACCGCCGCCGCCATGGCGCGCCAGGCCAAAAACCGCGAGCTGATCGCCAAGGTGATCTCGCCCCAAGCCTACCTGAACCAGCCCGAGACGGTGGTGGCGCAGGTGCTAACCGGCCGCTTCGCCGACGGTCTGGGCAATGTGCAGACTGTGCCCGACCGCGCCGACTTCGACCCCATGCCGTGGCAGAGCATGGCGGTGTGGATGCTCACGCAAATGCAGCGCTGGGGCTATGTGAAGGGCGAGGTGAACTACAACCAGATCGCTGAAAAGGTGTTCCTCATCACCGATGCCCGCAAGCACATGAAGGATCTGGGCATGCCGTTCCAGGCCGGCTCGGGCTACGCCAAGCACACCATCATGGGCAAGGAGTTCGACCCCAGCAAGGCCGCTTCCTACGCCAAGAGCTTCGCGATCAGCAAGGCCGCCTGACCATGAGCACCCGGAACCTCAACCTGCGCGCCGCGCTAGTCTCGCTGATCCTGTTCGTGGTGTTCATCGGGGCCTGGCAACTCGCCACTGAAGCGCCCTCGGTGGGCGGCTCCAGCGCCGGCATGACGGCCGAGGAAATCGAGTACGCCAAACTGCTGGGTAAGGATCCGGGTGCCGAGAAGACCACCGGCTTCCCGCAACCGCTGGCGGTGGCCGAGGCAAGCTGGGCGCATCTGTCCGACCCGTTTTACGACAACGGTCCGAACGACAAGGGCGTGGGCATCCAGCTCGGCCACTCGCTGGCGCGCGTGGCGGCTGGCTTTTTGCTGGCCATGGCGGTGGCGATCCCGATGGGCTTTCTGATCGGCATGTCGCCGCTGATGCAGAAGGCCTTCGATCCCTTCGTGCAGGTCCTGAAGCCCATCAGCCCGTTGGCCTGGATGCCACTGGCGCTTTACACGCTCAAGGACTCCAACGTGAGCGGTGTGTTCGTGATCTTCATCTGCTCGATCTGGCCCATGCTGATCAATACCGCTTTTGGCGTGGCCTCAGTTAAGCGCGACTGGCTCAACGTGGCCAGCACGCTGGAGGTGAGCCCGCTGCGCAAGGCGCTGCAGGTGATCCTGCCCGCGGCCGCACCCACCATCCTCACCGGCATGCGCATCAGCATGGGCATTGCCTGGCTGGTGATCGTGGCGGCCGAGATGCTGGTGGGCGGCACCGGCATCGGCTACTTCGTCTGGAACGAGTGGAACAACCTCTCGCTCACCAACGTGATCTTCGCGGTGCTGGTGATCGGCGTGGTCGGCATGCTGCTCGACCTCATGTTTGCCCAGCTGCAGAAGGCGGTGACCTATGTGGAGTGAATCTTCCGACCGCCAGGGCGTCGTCCTGACGGCCCCGCGTCCAACCCCTCAGGCGAGTTCCAACATGTCCGGTTTCCTCAAGGTCGAGCACCTCGCCAAGTCCTATCAGACCGACAAGCCGGTGTTTGCCGATGTCTCGTTCGCCATCGACCAGGGCGAGTTCGTCTGCATCATCGGCCACAGTGGCTGCGGCAAGACCACTATCCTCAACGTGCTGGCCGGGCTCGACACCGCTACCGCTGGCCACTGCTTCATGGACGGTCGCGAGATCGCGGGCCCCAGTCTGGAGCGCGGCGTGGTGTTCCAGAGCCATGCGCTGATGCCCTGGCTGACCGTGCGCCAGAACATTGCTTTCGCGGTGAAGTCACGCTGGCCGTCGTGGAGCAAGGCGCAGATCAGCGAGCAGGTGGAAAAGTTCGTGGCACTGGTGGGCCTGACGCCGGCCATCGACAAGAAGCCGAGCCAGCTCTCGGGCGGCATGAAGCAGCGGGTGGGCATTGCGCGCGCGTTTGCCATCCAGCCCAAGATGCTGCTGCTCGACGAGCCCTTCGGCGCGCTGGACGCGCTCACACGCGGCACCATCCAGGACGAGCTGATGAGCATCGTGCGCCAGACGCAGCAGACCGTCTTCATGATCACGCACGACGTGGACGAAGCCATCCTGCTGGCTGACCGCATCCTGCTCATGACCAACGGCCAGGAGCTGGAAGGCGGTGGCTACGCGCCCGGCGGCATGGCCGAGGTGGTGGTGAACCCGCTGCCGCGCAGCCGCACGCGTGCCCAGTTGCACCACCTCGATGGCTACTACGAGCTGCGCAACCACATCGTGGATTTCCTGGTGAGTCGCGCGAAAGCCCATTGACCTCCCGCGCCGCAGGAAAGGCTCCCTCTGCGCCGTCCGCAGCGTCACCCCCAAGGGGCGGCGCTGGTGTCCCGGCAAAGCCGGTTCCGCGGCGCCCTTGATCAGCTTCCCTTCGTTTCGACGTCCCCGCTTCTTTTCTGTCTTTCACTTTTCCTTTTTCGTTTCTCTTCTCACTACCAACCATCACGAGGCAACACCATGAGCCGACTCGCCGTCACCGAAAAAATCATCACCACCAAGGTCAGCAAGGGCCTGCAATGGGCCGACGTGGCTAAGAAGGTGGGCCAGTCCAAGGAATGGACCACGGCCTTGTGCCTGGGCCAGATGACGGCCACGCCGGCGCAGGCCAAGGTGCTGGGCAAAATCTTTGGTCTGAGCGCCGAAGAGCAGAAGTGGCTGCAGGTCGTTCCCTACAAGGGTTCGCTGCCCACGGCCGTGCCGACCGATCCGCTGATTTACCGTTTCTACGAACTCATCAACGTCTACGGCACCACCTTCAAAGAACTGATTCACGAAGAGTTTGGCGACGGCATCATGAGCGCCATCGATTTCAAAATGGACATGAA
This sequence comes from Hydrogenophaga sp., assembly GCF_011390835.1. Lineage (GTDB taxonomy): Bacteria > Pseudomonadota > Gammaproteobacteria > Burkholderiales > Burkholderiaceae_C > Hydrogenophaga. Next base: position 51,733 of record NZ_JAABRQ010000010.1, read on the forward strand.
GCGCCAGGCCGACCCGAACGGCGACCGCGTGAATATCGTGATGTCGGGCAAGTTTCTGCCTTACAAGCAGTACTGACCCCAGGGCAAGACCACCCCCGCGTCGCCTTCGGCGTCAGCCCCTCAAGGGGCGGCGCCTGTGGCCGGGCAAAGCCCGTTCCACGGCGCCCGCTGAGGGTGGTGTGCGCGCCGGACTCGAAACACACCCGCGCTGCCGATCCGCAGACTCCAAGTCACTCACCAGTTGAACGTCCTGTGGAACCCCGCCCACCTTTACCGCCCTTCACCGCCGAAACCGCCGCACAGAAGGTGCGCATGGCCGAGGACGCCTGGAATTCGCGCGATCCGGACCGGGTGGTCAAGGTCTACACGGAAGACACACGCTGGCGCAACCGGGTGGAGTTCCCGGTGGGTCGGGAACAGGTGCATGCTTTCCTGGTGCGCAAGTGGGCGCGCGAGCTGGACTACCGGCTCATCAAGGAGCTGTGGACGTTCAGCGACCACCGCATTGCCGTGCGTTTTGTTTACGAATGGCGCGATGACGCAGGTCAGTGGTATCGCTCGCACGGCAACGAGAACTGGCAGTTCAATGCGCGGGGCTACATGGAGCAGCGCCACGCCAGCATCAACGACCGACTGATCACCGAGACCGAGCGCCTGTTCCGCTGGCCGCTGGGCGCGCGCCCGGCCGACCATCCGGGATTGAGCGAACTAGGGCTCTGAGCGGCTGGTACCAGCCGCGAGCTTAGGCGTTCAGCCCGGCAGCGGGATCCATTCCTGATCGTCACCGGCCGGCCGCGGAAAACGGCCGGCCTGCCAGTCGGCCTTGGCCTGCTCGATGCGCTCCTTGCGTGATGACACGAAGTTCCAGAACAGGTGTCGTTCACCCAGTGGCTCGCCGCCAAAGACCATCAGCGTGGCCGCGTTGTGTGCCCGCACCACCGCCGAGCTGTCGCCATCGAACACCAGCAGCTGCCCGGGCTGGTAGGTCTCGCCCGCGTGTTCGATCCGGCCCTTGGCCACATACACCGCCTGTTCGCTGTAGCCGCCAGGCAGTGGAAGCTGCGCACCAGCTTGGCACTCGGCGTGCACGTAGAACAGTGGCGAATGGGTGCGCACCGGGCTTTGCAAACCGTAAGCTTGGCCGGCAATCACGCGTTGCCACACGCCGCTCTGCTCACGCGCCGGCAGCTCGGCCTGGGGATAGTGGGTGAAGGCGGGCTCGGTTTCCTCGTCGGCCTCGGGCAGGGCCACCCACATCTGCATCAGCTCCAGGCCGTCGCCTGCGAACGACTGCGGGTGGGTGAAGCGCTCGCTGTGGCTGATGCCGCGCCCGGCAGTCATCCAGTTCACATCGCCGGGCCTGATGTCCTGCTGCACGCCCAGGCTGTCGCGGTGGGTGATCTGCCCGCTCAGCAGGTAGCTCACGGTCGACAGGCCGATGTGCGGGTGTGGCCGCACATCGGCCTGGGCGATCGCCTCGGGCGGAATCGTCACCGGCCCCGCGTAGTCAAGGAACACGAACGGGCCCATCATGCGGCGCTTGGCGTGGGGCAGCACGCGCCGCACCGTGAGGCCGTGGCCCAGGTCGGCCGCGCGGGCGTTGATGATCAGTTCAAGCACGGCGATCTCCCACTACTTTGAACTCAGATGCGCGCCCCGAGCGCAGATGCCCAAAACCCAAGGCGCCGTGGAGCCGGCTCCGCCGGGCCGCCAGGGTCGCCCTCTTGAGGGGGTCGCGCGCAGCGCGGCAGGGGTGGGTCAAAGCCTCCCCATCCGGCCGTTCTGGAAATCGACGAAGGCCTGCTGGATTTCCTGCGGGGTGTTCATCACGAACGGGCCGTAGCCAACCACCGGCTCGTCGATCGGTTCGCCGCACAGCCAGAGCAGGGTGGTGTCGGCCAGCGCGGTGAGCGTCACGCCTTCGCCCGCACGCTTGTAGACGATCATTTCCGCGTCGCTGGCCTCCTGGCCGTCGGTCGTCTTCACCCGGCCCTGGTAGACCAGCGGCACGGTGGTGTGGCCCTCGGGCGCGGGCAGGATCACGGTGTGACCGGCTTTGAGCTGCACGTCCCAGACCTGCATGGGCGTGAAGGTGCGCGCCGACCCGCGCTCGCCCTGGAACTCGCCGGCGATCAGGCGCACCGAGCCAGCGCCACCGGGCAGAGCGACCGTGGGCGTCTGTGCGGCGGTGATCCCCTGGTAGCCAGGCGGCGCCATCTTCTCGCGCGCTGGCAGGTTCACCCACAGTTGCACCATGCGGAACAGCCCGCCGACGCGGCCGAAAACCTCGCTGTGGAATTCCTCATGAACGATGCCCGAAGCGGCGGTCATCCACTGCACGTCGCCGGGGCCGATGGTGCCGCCACCGCCGCTGGAGTCGCGGTGCGAGACCTCGCCGTCGTAGACGATGGTCACGGTCTCGAAGCCGCGGTGCGGGTGCGCGCCCACGCCACGGCGCTGGGTGGTCGGCTCGAAGTTCATCGGGCCGCCATAGTCGAGCATGAGGAAGGGCGAAAACGCGGCGGGGTCGTCGTTGTACGAAAACAGCGTGCGCACCGGAAAGCCGTCGCCGACCCAGTGGCCCTGGGTGTTGCGCTGGATGAAAGACACGGACTTCATCGGGAGTCTCCTTTGAAGGTCATTGTCGGCCGATCCCCAACACCCCGCCGAAGCAAGGGAAGTTCACCAGCGCACGCCGAAACTCCGGCTTTGCCGGGCCGAGGGCGTGGTCCCCCTTGAGGGGACGCCGCAAGGCGGCGCTGGGGGGAGACAATCCACAGCATGCAGATCGAATCCCTGCGTCAGCGCCTTCGCGCGCTGGGCGCCAACCCCCGCCACGAGCAGCGCGTGCTGCGCCTGTGGAGCCAGGCTTTGTCGCAGACGGCGGGCCGGCGCCAGGTGCAACATTTCCTGCCCGCAGCGCTGGTGGCCGAGCTGCCCGCCATCGCCGGCGAACTGGCCAAGCTGGCCACGCTGCACAGCGAGCACCCGGCCGAAGACGGCTCGGCGCGCCTGCTGGTGAAGCTGGCCGACGGGCAAATGGTCGAGAGCGTGCTACTGCCGCGCGGTGGCCTGTGCGTGTCCACCCAGGTGGGCTGCGCGGTGGGCTGCGTGTTCTGCATGACCGGCACCACCGGCCTGATCCGCCAGGTGGGCAGCGCCGAGATCGTGGCCCAGGTGGCGCTCGCTCGAACCAAGCGCCCGGTGAAAAAGGTCGTGTTCATGGGCATGGGCGAGCCCGCGCACAATCTGGACAACGTGATGGAAGCCATCGACCTGCTGGGTACGGTGGGCAACATCGGCCACAAGAACCTGGTGTTCTCCACCGTCGGGGATCTGCGGGTGTTTGAGGCTCTGCCGGCTGCCCGTGTAAAACCGGCGCTAGCGCTGTCGCTGCACACCACGAAAGCCGATCTGCGCGAACGCCTGTTGCCTCGCGCGCCGCGCATCGCGCCAGACGAGCTGGTGGCGCTGGGCGAGACCTATGCCCGCGTCACCGACCACCCGATTCAGTACCAGTGGACGCTGCTCGACGGAATCAACGACGGCGATGACGAGGTGGAAGGCCTGGTGCGGTTGCTGCACGGCAAGTACGCCATCCTCAACCTGATTCCCTACAACACCGTGCCCGAGCTGCCGTTCACCCGCCCCAGCTGGGACAAGGCCGCCGACCTGGCGCGCCGCCTGCACCGCCGCGGCATCCTGACCAAACTGCGTCAGTCTGCAGGGCAGGATGTGGATGGTGGTTGCGGCCAGCTGCGCGCGCGAGCTGAGATGCCAGCGCGGCGCTCCGTGCCCATCCGAGCCGAAGCCTGAGCGAGCGCTGTCTCAGCCGCTCAGTGCAGCGTCATCGGGTGTGAAGTGGTCTTGACGCGCACCGTGGCCGCGCGCGGTTCGTAGGGCGCGGGCGCAGCTCCGCAGATGGCCGCGGCGATGGCTCGCGCCTGGCGGGCGATGGGTTCGATGTAGCGGCTGGCCTGCCCGTTCACCGTGATGCAGTCGCCCAGCGCGTGGATACCTTCTACGCTGGTGCCCAGGGTGGCCGCGTCCACCGCAATGCCCTGGTCCCAGGCCAGGCCCGCGCTCTCGGCCAGGCGCGACGGTGTGGCCAGGCCCGCAGCGGCGATCACCTGGTCGGCAGCGAAGCGCTGGCCGTCGGCTGTGGTCACGCGGTAGCGGCCGCCCAGCTCCTCCACCTGCGCCACCTGCACGCCGCCCACGAAACGGATGCTCAGGTCTTTCCACGCGTCGAGCAGTTGCGTGCCCGCCTGCTCGCTTTGCCAGCGCGCCAGCGGCTCGGGCTGCGTGTCCAGCAGGGTGATGCGGTGACCGCCCAGGGCCAGGTCGTTGGCCAGTTCGCTGCCGATCAGGCCGGCGCCGACGATGAGCAAGTCGCGTGGCGCATCGCCCAGCGCGGTACGCAGCTTCTGGTAGGCGGCTAGGTGGTTGACGCGCCAGCACAGCTCGGGTGGCAGGCTGGCGGGCAGGGCTGCGCGCGCGCCATGGGCCAGCACCAGACGGTCGTAGCGCAGGTTGCCGCGCGTGGTGCGCAGCGTGCGTGTGTCACTGCAGATGCGGGTGGCCTGGGTGTGAGGCAGCAGGCGAACACCGAGCCGCGCCGCGGCCGCCGCACCGCTCTCTTTCACCAACGTCTCAAGATCCAGATGGCGCGCCATTGCCACCGACAGCAGCGGTTTGTCGTACACGTCACCAGCGCAGGCGGTCACGAGGGAGATGGGCAGATCGGCGTCCAGCGCGCGAAGCGCCTCGGCGGTCTGCCAGCCGGCGCGACCCGCTCCCACGATCACCACGCCCGCGGGGCCGCCTCGCTTGGCCACGGCAGCGCTGGCTGGCGCGCGCGCGCGCAGCGCCTCCATCGAGGGGGCGGCGTAGGCGGTGAAGTCGGCCTTGGTCACGCCGCACAGCGGGCAGGCCCAGTCGTCCGGGATGTCGGCGAAGCGGGTACCGGGGGGCAGGCCACCATCGGGGTCGCCCAGTGCTTCGTCGTAGACGTAGCCGCAGGCTTCGCAGATGTAGGTCTCGAAGGGCGTCTGCGTGAGGGCCTGCACCGCGGAAGCCACCGTGGAGAGGGTGTTCATGCCGGCAGCACCTCGGCCGACAGGCGCGCGATTTCGCTGCGCAGGTGCTTGATCGCCGGCGTGACGATGGCCACGAAGTGCGATTCGCGCACGCGGCGCTGCACCGCCGAGCTCATCAGGTAACCGCGCGCGCCCTGGTGCAGGAGCGCCGATTGCGCCGCGCGCAGCGAGAGCTCGGCACCGTGGGCGCGCGCATCGAGGACGTCGATGAAAAACTCTACCGATGGGTTGAAGGGGGTCTCGGCCAGCTTCATCACACGAGCGGTGAGCGCGTCCAGCTCGGACTGCAGCGTGTCAGGCCGGTCTTCCAGGAACTGGTTCACATGACCCAGCTGGTCTTCCACTGCCCACATCGAATCGATAGCCGCCTGCGTCACGCCCACCGCCATGCCGCACTGGAGCATGACGAAGGCGCTGCGGATGCGCGCAATGAAAGGCTTGGCCGGATCGGCCATGATCTCGCCCGCGCCGATGAAATGGTTCTTGAGCCGCAGCGCGTAGGTGCCCGTGCCTTCCATGGCCGAGAAGCTCGGGCAGTCGGGCAGTTCCACGCCCTGGCCGTTGCAGCGCAGCAGGAACATCACTTCGCGCACCACGTTGCCGTCGGCATCGACCACGCCGGCCAGCGCGCCGCACACGTGGTCCGGGCCCAGGTTGCTCACCCAGGGCAAGGTGCCGCTGACCGAAAAACCGCCCTCCACGGGCGTGGCCTTGAGCAACAAGGTTTCGATCTTGGCGTAACTCTTCATCGGGTTGGACATGGCCGTGCCGCCCAGCACCTCGCCGCGCGCCAGCGCCAGCAGGTCGTCGCCGGCCAGCGCCTGGTTGCCTGAAGCCTGCATGTACAGGCCACACACGGCCTGGCACCACATCATGAAGCCGGTAGCGCCGCAGACCTGCGACACCTCGGCCATGGCGCGGATCGCCAGGCCAAAATCACCGCGACCGGCGGGGGCATCCAAATGCGCGCTCATGGCCCCGAGCGCAGCCAGTTGCTGCATCTCGGAGCGCGGGTAATAACCCGTGCGATCAATCGACTCGACCACCGCCGCCAGCGGCCCGCGGGCCACCTCGCGCACTGCAGCCAGCAGCTGCTCGGCCGCCGCTTCGTGGCCCAGTTCGGGAGGCAAGTCTTTCGGGTTCATGGTGTGTCCTTGCTTGGCGGTTCAGGGTGCGCGGTTCGGCAGAAGGCTCACGCCGCCATCTCGATCGAGAACGGAATCGGGTTGCGCATCGAATTGGCCACCGGTGAATAGAAATTTGCGTGCTGCACGATCTCGTCCAGAACCTCGCGCGGCGCATCGCCCTCCACCAGCACCTTCACGCGAATCGCCTGAAAGCCCATCTCGGGTGGCGTCTTGTCCAGCGCGCCACCGGCGCCCCAGGCGGCGGGGTTGCCTATGTCGCCCTCCAGAAACACCTCGAGCTTGCTCAGCTTCACGCCTTTCCAGGTCGCCACCGCGGTCACGCCCACGGCGATGCAGCCGCCCAGGCCCGAGAGCACGATCTCACCCGGCGCCGGTGCGGTGTCTTCGCCGAACAGGTGCAGCGGTTCGTCCACCACCACCGGCGCGTGGTTACCCACGTAAGACAGCGAGCGGTACTGGCCCTCCATCACGGTGTGGACCTTGTTGGTGCCCCTTGAACCAGGGTTGGCCTTGCCCTTGGCGGCGAAGGCGGCCAAGCCGGCTGCGTCGATGGGACGCAGGTGGGTCTTGATCGTGGTGGTGGCTTCGGGGGTGGCGATGTCGGACATGGTGTCTCCGGGTTGCGGGGTGAAAAAACGGGTTGATGGGGGTTGTCGGAAGGCTCAGGCGGCCATGGCCAGTGCAGGCTTGCTGCTGGTCTTTGCCACCGGCAGGCCGGTCTCGATCGGCAGGCTGTCGTCGCGCGACCATTCGTTCCATGAGCCGAAGTACATGCGCACGTCGTCAAAGCCCGCTTGCTTCAGCGCCAGAAAGGTGTTGGAGGCCCGCGCGCCCTTGAAGCAGTACAGGTAGACCGTGTCTTGCGGCGCGATACCGGCCGTGGCGCACTCGGCGCGCACCTCGTCCGGCGTCTTGAACACCGCGCCTTGTGGCGACGGTTTCATGAAGCGGTACCACTCGATCCACACCGCGCCGGGCAGGCGACCCTTGCGCGGCGCGAAGTCCTTGCCATAGGGTGACGAGCTGTCGCCAATCCACTCGTCCACATCGCGCACATCGAGCAGCACGGTGCCCGTGCCCAGCGCGGCCTGCACGTCGGCCTGGGTCAGCATCACATCGTTCATGGTCAGCTCGGGGAATGTGGCCGGCGTGGGCGTGGCCGCTTCAGTGGAAACCGGCAGGCTAGCGGCGATCCAGGCGCTGAAACCGCCGTTGAGCACCTTAATCTTGGGGTAGCCCAGCCAGGTGAGCAGGTAGTAGCCGCGGCACGACTGGCCGTAGCCGCTGTGCATGGCGTCTTCGTAAAACACGGCCGTTTCCTTGCCCGACAAGCCCGCCGCCCCCAACGCGCTGGCGAAGGTGTCTTTCAGTTCCTTCAAGCCTTCGGGCGTGGACGTGGCCAGAAAGGTGAACACCTCTCGCAGGTTCACCGCGCCGGGAATGTGGCCGGCGGCAAAGGTGTCGGCGTCGCGCGTGTCGATCACCACCACGGGTTCGGTGGCTTGCAGTGTGTTCAGTTGATCGGGTGCGATCAGGACGGCAGAGATGCTCATGGGGAACCTCGCAAGACAGAGGGCGGGCGAAATGGCCTGCAATTTGTTTTGCAACTGCCGTGCCAACGCGGCGAGACACTGCGATGCACCTTGCGAATGGACGCAAGTGCTTGCTGCAGTTGGGTTTTTCCGCGCGCAGGCGAAGCGCCGGGGTCAGCGGCTTGCCGCTTCAGGGCGCCACTGTGTCGACACAATGTCGACACAGTGGCGAGGGGCTGGGGCGCTCAGTCTGGGCCCGTCCAGGTTTGCGGGTGGCCCGGAACTGGAGCCTCCGTTTTCGACCCCTTGCTGTCGTCGGAGCCTGCGCCAAGCCTTTATCGAACGCGCTCCTGCACCGGACAAGAAAATTCCTGAATCGCTTGCTCGGTGGCACGCGGTTACACGGGGATCGAAAGCACGCCCTAAAATCTCCGCTTTAACTACTGAGCTTCAGATGACCACTGCCAAAAAGCAAACCGCATTCAACCGTGCCCTCACCCCCAGTGCCGAACTGGCCGCAGTGATCGGTGCAACGCCACAACCCCGTACCGAAGTTGTGAAGCTGATGTGGGAGTACATCAAGGCCAACAACCTGCAGAACCCGAAGAACAAGCGAAACATCTTGGCAGACGCTAAGCTCAAGGCGGTCTTCGGAAAAGATGAAGTCACCATGTTCGAGATGACCGGGCTGGTGGGCAAGCACCTGAGCTGACTGGGAACCACGTAGCCCAACTCTCGTGCTCTGGCGCCGAGAGTCGAGCGACAGAAGTCTCCCGTGTGCGGTGCTTCAACTGAAGCGCCCACCGAGCTTGATAGATCGCTCTTGGGCGGTACCTCCCTCTCGCGGTCAATGTCGACACTGGCCATCCGATCCGGTCAGGGTTGAGCGGCCGTTCTCTGAGGCTGCGAGATCACCCTGTCGAGCTGATGCAGACTATCCAGCACATTCCTCAAAGCAGTCACTCAACGCTACAAATCCACAGCACAGTGGACGAAGATCTTTTTGGTCTGCTGTCTGTGACAGCCGTGGCTCACCTTGTTTAATGATCGGGATTGTGGGTACCCTACATGATTCCGTTTAAATCAAAGGAAGGCCGCACGGCCAGCGTTTCCCCGTCAATCAACCGTGAAGGAGACATTCATGGAGCACAGGAAGGCAGTACTTCTCATTGGCTGGAATCCAGAGGTTGATGACTACAGCAAGTGGCCAGGACTGACGCCAGAAAAACCGCGCGCCGCGCTTGATAGTGACCGAGCCAAGTTGGAAGCCGCTGGCTACGACGCATAGCTCGGATTGATCGATAGCGCGGAAACGGCAGCTGCGTTGCTCAAGGCTATGCTGACGGAGAAGGACCGAGATTGCGTTCTGATCGGCGCCGGGGTACGAACGGTTCCCGAGTACCTTCACCTCTTCGAGAATTTGGTCAACACTTTCCATGAGTACGCGCCCAAGGCCAGGGTCTGCTTCAACGGCGGGCCGTTTGACTCAGTGGCAGCTGTGCAAAGGTGGGTCAATCCTGGCACCGAAGCCAAATAAGTCCAAGGGCCGCCACGTTGTCGCAACGAGTGCAGCCTAGCCCCTCGCTGAACCGGAGCGACAGCTTTCCCGTTTGAGCACTGGCCGCTCCTGACCGAAAGCCGACTCGCTCGCGTTCACCCCCTACCGCAACCCCGCCTTGCGCAGTCGGTAACTGAACTGCCGCAGCGTGAGCCCCAGGCTTTGCGCTGCTCGGGTCTGGTTGCCCTGGTGGCGCTGCAGCGTGTCCTTCAACACCTGCGCGCTATGGGAGTTCGCGCTCTGGTAATCGCGAACGTTGCTGGGCGCGCTGGACAGGTCAGGGTCCATCGGGCCGGACAGGGTGGGTGACTCGTCCACAGGCATGAACCGCTCCAGAGCCACGGCGCTCACCATGGCGTGATCGGCCAGCAGCACCAGGCGCTCTATCAGGTTGCCCAGCTCGCGGATGTTGCCGGGCCAGGCGTGCGCTTCCAGCCGAGCCAGGGCATCGGGCGCGAGGTAGACGTTGCGCTGGTGCGCCTGGTTGGCGCGGCTCACGAAATGCAGCGCGAGCGCGCGCACGTCTTCGCGCCGCTCGCGCAGGCTGGGCAGGCGGATCGGGATCACGTTGAGGCGGTAGTACAGGTCTTGCCGGAAACGGCCGACCTGTACTTCGTGACTGAGCTCGCGGTTGGTGGCAGCGACCAGGCGCACATCGGCCCGAATCTCGCGCGTGCCGCCCAGGCGAACCAGCGTGCCTTCCTGCAAGGTGCGCAGCAACTTGGCCTGCAAAGCCAGGGGCAGCTCACCGATTTCGTCGAGAAACAAGGTGCCGCCTTCGGCTTGCTCGAACCAGCCGGTGCGCGCGGTGGCAGCGCCGGTGAAGGCGCCGCGCTCGTGGCCAAACAGCTCGGACTCAAAGAGCGTCTCCGGGATGGCCGAGCAGTTGACTTTGATGAACGGGCGGTCGCGCCGGCCACTCGCCAGATGCACGGCGCGCGCAAACAGCTCCTTGCCCGTACCCGACTCGCCCAGCAGCAAGACGGTGGCCTGCGACTGCGACACGCGCTCCAGCTCGCCCAATGCCTGCAACAGCGCCGGGGAGCTTCCGATCAGCCCGTAGCGCGCCGTTCGGGTGTCCAGCGCGCGCGACAAAGCTTCGTTGCGTGCCTCCAGCTGGCGCGTCTGCTCGGCCACCAGTTGCTCGAGCTGCAGCAGTTGGCCAGCCAGCGTGGCCAGGATGCGCAGCAGCGCCAGATCGTCGTTCAGATGCCGCTGGCGGCTGCGGATGCGGTGGCAACCCAGCACGCCCACGGTGGCGCCGTTGACGGCGATCGGCAGCGCGATGAAGGCCACGGTTTCCGGCGGCAGTTGGACGCGCCGTACGCTGCGAAACAGAAACAGCGGCTCGGCGTCCACGTCCTGCACGATGGCAGGCAGGCCGCTGGCCAGCACGCGGCCGGTGATGCCCTCTCCCCAGGCGAACACACCGCGCGCCACCTCGTCGGGGTTGAGGCCGTAGGCGTGGCGCACCGAAGCCGTGCGCGCCCCGCCGCCAGCGCCGGCCTCGTCGGCCAGCACCATGCGCCCGCGGTTCAGACCGAGCAGCTCGCTCATCAGGTGCAGCATTTCGCGAAACACCAGGCCGGGCGCCAGACTGCGCCCCACCAGCTTCATCACCTCGCGCATCAGCAGCAGCTCCTGGGCGCGCCAGTCGGTGCCCGGTGGCGGGGCGGATTCGGAGGCTGGTGTGATCTGGGGCATGGGGCCAGTGCAAGCAAACATTGCACCAAGCCAGGGCTTGAGGCTGGCAAAGCAGAAGCCGCCAACGGTCCCCCGTTAAAATGAGGGCCTCTCAAGGAGCGCTGCAGCGCCGGCCGGACCCAGCGGGTTCACCTTGCCGGTGTCAGGCTTGAGTGGTCGGGAAGCCTGCCTTCCTCGCCGGCTGGTCCGGTCCCAACCGCGCTCACCAGCCCTGTGTCCGTCCTGGTGAGCCCCATGCCCGAAGCCGTTTCCAAAGCCCCGTCGTCCTCTGCTGTCACCGCCGCGCTCGTGCCGCCCATGCTGCTGTCGGGTCTGGAGCCGGTGCGCATCGGTGAGGGCAGTCTGTTCGTCAACGTAGGCGAGCGCACCAACGTCACGGGCTCCAAGGCCTTCGCCCGCATGATCCTGAACGGCGAATACGAGCAGGCGCTGGCCGTGGCGCGCCAGCAGGTGGACAACGGCGCGCAAATCATTGACATCAACATGGACGAGGCCATGCTGGACAGCCAGGCCGCCATGGTGCGTTTCCTGAACCTGATCGCGGGCGAGCCTGACATTGCTCGCGTCCCGGTCATGGTGGACAGCTCCAAGTGGACGGTGATCGAGGCCGGGCTGCGCTGCATCCAGGGCAAGGGCATCGTCAACTCGATCAGCATGAAAGAGGGCGTGGACGAGTTCAAGCGCCAGGCGCGGCTGGTCAAGCGCTACGGCGCTGCCGCCGTGGTGATGGCGTTTGACGAACAAGGCCAGGCCGACACCTACGAGCGCAAGGTCGAGATTTGCGAGCGCGCCTACCGCGTGCTGGTGGACGAGGTGAGTTTTCCGCCGGAGGACATCATCTTCGACCCCAACATCTTTGCCATCGCCACCGGCATCGAAGAGCACAACAACTACGCGGTCGACTTCATCAACGCCACGCGCTGGATCAAGGCCAATCTGCCCGGCGCCAAGGTGAGCGGTGGCGTGAGCAATGTGAGTTTCAGCTTCCGCGGCAACGACCCGGTGCGCGAAGCGATCCACACTGTGTTCCTGTACCACGCGATTCAAGCGGGCATGGACATGGGCATCGTCAACGCCGGTATGGTCGGCGTCTACGACGAGCTGGAGCCCGAGCTGCGCGAGCGGGTGGAAGACGTGGTGCTGAATCGCCGCCCCGATGCCGGCGAGCGGCTGGTGGACGTGGCGGAAAACGCCAAAGGCATGGCGAAGGACGACAGCAAGAAAAACGAATGGCGCAAGCTGCCGATTCGCGAGCGCCTCAAGCACGCGCTGGTGCGCGGCATGAATGAGCACATCACCGAAGACACCGAGGAGATGTGGCGCGAGATCGAGGCCGATGGCGGACGCCCGCTCAACGTGATCGAAGGCCCGCTGATGGACGGCATGAACGTGGTCGGCGACCTGTTCGGCCAGGGCAAGATGTTTTTGCCGCAGGTGGTCAAGAGTGCGCGCGTGATGAAGCAGGCCGTGGCCCATCTGCTTCCCTACATTGAGGCCGAGAAGCTGGCTCAGGCCGCCGCCGGCGAGGACGTGAAAGCCAAGGGCAAGATCGTGATCGCCACCGTGAAGGGCGATGTGCACGACATCGGCAAGAACATCGTGACCGTGGTCTTGCAGTGCAACAACTTCGAGGTGGTGAACATGGGCGTGATGGTGCCGGCTCATGAAATCCTGGCCAAGGCGAAGGAAGCCGGCGCCGACATCGTGGGCCTGTCGGGTCTGATCACGCCAAGCCTGGAAGAGATGCAGTACGTGGCCAGCGAGATGCAGAAAGACCCGCATTTCCGCGACCAGGCGATTCCGCTGCTGATCGGCGGCGCCACCACCAGCCGCGTGCATACCGCGGTGAAGATCGCGCCGCACTACAGCGGGCCGGTGGTGTACGTGCCCGATGCCTCGCGCAGCGTGAGCGTGGCGCAGAGCCTGCTGGGTGACAGCCGTGTGCAGACCATTGCCGATCTGAACGCCGACTACGACAAGGTGCGCACGCAGCACGCGAACAAAAAGGCCGTGACGCTGTGGCCGCTCGACAAGGCGCGCGGCAACAAGGCGCCGATCGACTGGAGCGGCTTCAAGCCGGTGAAGCCGAAGTTCATCGGCAAGCGCCAGTTCAAGAACTTCGATCTGGCCGAGATCGCGAAATACATCGACTGGGGTCCGTTTTTCCAGACCTGGGATCTGGCCGGCCCCTACCCGGCCATTCTGGAAGACGAGGTGGTGGGCGAGCAGGCGAAGAAGGTGTTTGCCGACGCGCAGACGATGCTGAAGAAAATCATCGAAGGCCGTTGGCTGAGGGCGAGCGGCGTGATCGGTCTCTACCCGGCCAACGCGGTGAACGATGATGACATCTCGCTTTACACCGATGAGAGCCGCAGCCAGATCGCGCTGACCTGGTGCGGTCTGCGTCAACAGACCGAAAAGCAGGAAATCGACGGCGTGATGCGCCCCAGCCGCTGTCTGGCCGACTTTGTCGCGCCCCAAGGTGTGGCGCCAGACTATGTGGGCCTGTTTGCGGTCACCGCTGGTCTGGGCATCGAGAAAAAGGAACAGCAGTTTCTCGACGCGCACGATGACTACAACGCCATCCTGTTCAAGGCCCTGGCCGACCGGCTGGCCGAAGCGTTTGCCGAGTGCCTGCACCACCGCGTGCGCATCGACCTCTGGGGCTACGCGGCCGATGAAGACTTGAGCGTTGAAGACCTCATCAAGGAAAAATACCAGGGCATTCGCCCGGCACCGGGCTATCCGGCCTGTCCGGACCACTCGGTCAAACGCGCCATGTTTGCGTTGCTGGGCTGCGAAGACATCGGCATGGGCCTGACCGAAAGCCTGGCGATGACGCCGGCCGCCAGCGTGAGCGGCTTCTACCTGAGCCACCCTCAAAGCAGTTACTTCAACGTCGGCAAGTTGGGCGAAGATCAGGTGGCCGACCTGGCCCAGCGCAGCGCGGTAGAGGCGAGCGAGCTGCGGCGCTGGCTCGCGCCCAGCCTGTAGGCTGCCCCCGCCGAAACCGACCGCCCATCGCGGCGCCCGGCCCGCTGAACCGCGTTGGCGCTCGACGCCCCGGCGGGGCGTGATAGAACCCGCGCAAAGCAGCAATGGGCGGATGAATCATGGCGTTGTGTGATGCGTGCGGAATGGACAACCGGGAGAAGGCGAAGTTTTGCCGGGGTTGCGCGCGAGCGCTGGTGACGCCGGTTGATGCGCCGGCCGCACCGGTGCCAGCGCCAGGGCCGGTCCAGGTTTGCGCGACCTGCCAGACCGCCAACCCCCTGGCGGCGACGGTGTGCAAATCGTGTCGCACGTCGCTGGTGCCCGACTGGGTTGCTCCCCCGGTTCCGGTGTCCACTCAGGGTGCGAGCGGCGGCGCAACCAAGGCAGTGGTCCTGATCGGCTTGGTGTTGCTGGTCGGCGCCGCCGGCTGGTGGGGTCTGCGCGATGCTGGATCGTCCGCCTCGGCGTCCGTTGAGCCCACGGGCGTCGTGGCCAGTCAGTCGGCTTCCTTGCCCAGTCTGACGCCCACCGCCGCCATCACCCAGACCGAGTCGACCACGGCGACCCAGCCCTCGGTCACCGAGCGCGAGCAGCGCGCTCGCGAGGAGCGTCGACGAGCTGCGGTGGAGAAAAGGCGCCAGCAGGCGGAGCGGGAGCAAGCCGCTGCCGACCAGCGCGAGCGCCTGGCGCTGGCCCAGACGCAACAGCGCGCCGAACGGGCCGCGCAACAGAAAGCTGCTCAGGAAGCCGCAGCCCGGGCCCAGCCGGCCCAGGCCAGCACAGCGCCAGCCGTACCGCCACCATTGGTGAAAACCGTGGAGCAGACCTGCGCCAGCAGCGGCAACTTTTTCGCGCGCGAGGTCTGCCGTTTCCAGAGCTGCGGCGAAGCGGCGTTCTTCAACGACCCGGTGTGCATTCGGTTCCGGCAGGTCGAGGCGGCCAACCGCCGCCAGCCGACGAACTGAGGGGCCTCATGCCAACCCTGCGATAACCGCGGTGATGGTGGCGATGTCCCCCGCAGCCAGCGTCACCACCTCATCTCCCGCATTCGCGGTCTCCACACACACAAAGCGCCTGTGGTCGCCGGGAGCGAGGTCGCTCAGGCGGGCTGCCACGTTGTCGCCAGGGTTCCAGACCACGGCGGTGCGGCTGCCCTCCGCGCGGATGTGGATGCGCCGCTGCAGGCGGCCGTCAACCAGGTTCAGCTCGGGCGGTACCGCTTGGTAGACGCGATCCACCTCGTCTTCAAAGCTCACGTCGCCCACCTGCTCGCGCTCAACGCCATGGGCGCTGGCGGCGTTGTCGAGGTAGCGTGTGCCGCCCAGCCCCAGCAACTGGGTGTGTGCGATGTCACCCACCGCCAAGTAGCTGTGCAGCGCTTGTGTGATCGCAAAGGCTGTGTCGCCGGAGTTGTGTGTGCTCAGCCCCAGCCGCAACTGCTGGCCAACGGTCACACACAAAGTCAGGCAAAAGGCGTGAGGCCACAGGGCCCTTGTGTCGGGTGTGTCGCGCAAGACCAGCTCCACGCGGATGCCGCCATCGGCAAACTGCTCGGTGCGGGTGAGTTGCCAGGCCGTGATGCGCGCAAACCCGTGGTTGGGCCGGTCCAGGCGCGCGGGATCGGGTCCGAACCAGGGCCAGCAAATCGGTACGCCGCCGCGAATCGCCTTGCCGGGCTGGTACACGGCGCGATCGCTGAGGAACAGCAGATCGGCTTTGGCGCCGTGAGGCCAGAAACTCAGCACCTGTGCCCCGTGCAGTGCCACACGAGCGCTGGCGTTGGCGCTGTGAATCTCGATCACGGGCCCGCCGCTGGCGCCAGCCACGACACGCAGCGCCTTGCCCAGTCCGTGTGTTGCGTTCAGGTCTTCAAGGCTCGCCATCGGGTCACTCAGGCGCCCACCACCCAGGCCATCACGGCCAGCCATAAGGGTGCGGTCAGCACAAACGTCAGCGTCGACACCGTGATGGCCGACGTGGTCTCAGCCTCCAGCACCTTGTAGCGCTGCGCGAAGAGCAGCGGGTTGCTGCCCGAGGGCAGGGCAGCGGCCATCACCACCACAGTGAGCGGCAAAGCCTCCAGCCCAAACACCCAATGCCCTACCACCAGCACCACCGCCGGCATCACCAGCAACTTGACCACCACCAGCGCCGCCATGCCGCGCCCCGTGAACACGAAGCCGTACTGGTTGAGCGAGACTCCGATCAGCACAAGGCACAGCGGCACCACCGCCTGCCCCAGCTGAATCAGCAGTTCGTCGATGAGCGAGGGCACGCCTATGCCGCTGGCGTTCACCAGCAGACCCATGATGATGGGCAGTACCACCGGGTGGATCACCGTGGCGCGTGCGGTGTCGCGCAGCAGCCGACCCAGGTGGCCGTCGGCCAGCCCCTGGCGCGCGCGGTCCCGCGCCAGGGCCAGCTCCACCTGCGCCGTCATGAGCGTGAGCAGGGTGAGCGCGTGCAGGCTCACGATGGTGAGGTGGATGGCCAGCCCCGCCTCGCCCAGCACGGAGGCGGCCAGCGGAATGCCCAGCTGCACCGAGTTGCCGAAACACGCGGTCATGGCGCGAACCCCCGGCGCCGCAGGCGAGGCATGGGCCACGCGGCGCTGGTTCCACACCACCACCGCCAGCATCAGGGCCCAGGCCGGCAGGAAAAACACCGCCAGCGCACTCCAGGGCATGGCCGAAAAGTCCATGCGCGACGAGGTGCGAAACAGCAGCGCGGGCACAAACAGGTAGAACGCCGCGTTGCTCAGTGTGCGCGCCACGTCGCCCGGCCCCAGCCAGCGCAGCCGCGCCGCGCCCCAGCCCAGCGCCACGATCAGGCCCATGGCCAACAGTTTGAGCAGGACGGAGGTGGCCATGCCGGGGATTGTGGCAGGGCGGTGAGCGGTGGCTGATGGGAAAACTGTTGGGCGGCGTTGACTGCGGGCTGGAGCCTCCCTCACGAATCCATCAGAACCTGACGGCGATCACCGGAAGACCCGCCCAAACCAGCCCGCCCGATGGGTCGCCCCTCAGACCTTCTCGAAGCGCGCCTGCAGGTAAGCCATGATGGCTGCAGAGTCATAGAGCCATTGGCTTTGCCCCTGACCGTCGCTGATCTTCAGGCAGGGTACCTTGACGGCGCCACCCCCTTGCAGCAACGCCGTACGGTGGGCGGTGTCGTGCTGAGCATCGCGGCGCTCTATGGGCAGCGAGAGGCGGCGCATTTCCTGGCGCACCTTGATGCAAAACGGGCAGGTCTGGAACTGGTACAGCGCCAGGTTCTGGCACTGCAGGTTCACCACCGTTTGTTGGTTGGGTTCGCGCTCCATGCCCTTGGGCCGGGTCACCCGCTCCTTGAACAGCATGACCGGGCCCAGCACGGTGCGAAGGGTTCGGAAGAAGGCGCGAATAACAGATTTCATGGAATCCACCGTTCAGGCCGCAGGCGCTTGCCTACCCAGGAGGAAATCGACCTTGCCCAGGTCCACGCCAGCCTGGCGCAGCAGCGCATAGGCGGTGGTGGCATGAAAGTACACATTGGGAATAGCCCAATGGCTCAGGTAGGCATCGGCCTTTATGGTGCGGGTGGCGTCCTTGCCCACCGGGAAGGTCACATCTTGCGCCTCGCGCCCGTCGAAGGCGTCCGCAGGCAGCGCGGCGAGCCAGGCCAGCGTCTTGGCGATGCGCTCTTGCAACTGGGCCAGCGTGGTTTCATCATCGGCAAATTTGGGCGCCTCCAGGCCGCTCACCCGCGCCGAACCATTCTTCGCGGCATCGCAGGCGATACGCACCTGCGCGGCAAGGGGCAACATGTCGGGCGCCAGGCGCAAGCCCGCCAAGACCTCCGGGCTGAACTTGCGCGCCACCGCGTTGGCTTCGGCCTTATTCAGGCAGTGTGCCAAGTTGGCAAGCGCAGTTTTGAAAATGGGCAAGGTCGAGTGGGTCAGGGTGGGGTACACGGGTTAACGCTGGAGGGGGAAAATAATAACGATGGCGGAGTCTGGCACAAAGCCGTCTCCGTCGCGTGGTGCCGGCCATCAACCGGCGCGGTCTCGCGTCTGCTGGCGGTAGCCGAGGCCTATTTAAGCCAGCGCGAGACGATTTTGTCGTGTACACCGCTGGCTTTGGCCAGGTGAATCCATTGATCGATCCATGCATTGAAGATCCCATCGCTCCGGGGCCGCAGTACCTTGCCGATCTGGCGCCCGTACCGGTCCACTTTCTCCGTATCAACCTGGACAGTCTTGCCAAAGACTAGGTCCGACAGCAGTTCCTTTGAGCGCTGGCCGAAAGGCTGTTTTCTCTCCGGTGCGTCGATGCCAACCAATCGGATTTTGTGCTGAAGCTTGCTCTCATCGAGCACGGTGATGGTGTCGCCATCAGCCACGGCGACGACCTTGCCGACGAGGACGCCTGCCCATGCTGGCGACAGAGCCACAAGGAGCAAAAATGCATTGATCAGGCGAGTCTTCATCGAGATGACCTTAAAAATGAGAAATCCAGCGGACGGCCGGGAAAACTGAACCACAGGGACCCGGTGGCAGGAGGGGCGACCGTAGAAAGACGCCAAGCCTCGGGTCCCCCGGAGATCTAAAGCCGACCGCATTTTTCGAATCGAGTCGAAAAATTGTGCGTGCACAACTTGTGCGACGCAAAACGGTGCCGCGCAGCGAAAAAATCGCCTGTAAGTCATTGATTTTATTGATCGCGTTGTGTGCGATTAATTTCTCAGGACACGGTCAGGCCCACCAGTGTGAAGCTGGGCAGGCCGTTGGCCAAGTGGACTCCCACCTGCACCGGGCGCGCGTCCAGTCCGATCAGGGCGCGGCTGTGCACCAGCGACAGACTCATGGTGTGAAAAATCCCTTTTTCGGTGCATAACGCAACGGGCGACCCCGGACGAGATCAACGCGGTGCATGCACAAACTTGGTGCGCACGGCTTTGGTGTGACAGCAGGACGCGCGCAACAGCAAGTAAATCATGGCGCAGGCGGCGCCAAGATCCGCCACCCATGCGGGGGAGGTAAGGGCCTAGCGCCGCACTGGTGCTGCTTTGCAGCCATATGCCCGCCTGCTGCGAGCAGCACATTCGAGTCGCCTGGCACGGACCGTGCTTAGGTCTGTGAGCGTTTGTATCCACCCTTGCGCCGGGCCTTTGGCTCAGCGCCTTTTGCGATCTAGAAGAGGAATCACAGCATGAAAATGGTTTCAGCCGTTATCAAGCCGTTCAAGCTGGACGAGGTGCGTGAAGCCCTGTCCACCATGGGCGTGCAAGGCATCACCGTGACTGAAGTCAAAGGCTTTGGCCGCCAGAAGGGCCACACAGAGTTGTACCGCGGCGCCGAGTACGTGGTCGACTTCCTGCCCAAAGTGAAGATCGAAGCCGCCGTGTCCGACGACCTCGTCGAGCGCGTGATCGAAGCCATCGAGGGTGCTGCGCGCACCGGAAAGATCGGCGACGGCAAGATTTTCGTCACCGCCCTCGAACAGGTGGTTCGCATCCGCACCGGTGAAACCGGTAAAGAAGCGCTTTGATCAACGCCCGCACAAGAAAGAGCACGGACATGAAAAAGCTGATTGTTTCCCTCACGCTGGGCTTGAGCCTGGCCCTGGGCGGGCTGAGCGCCATCGCCCAGACCACCACCGAAGCGCCGCCCGCTGCGACCGCACCTGCCGACGCAGCCGCGGCAGCGCCCGATGCCGCTGCAGCCCCTGCGATGGCGGTTGAAGCCGCTCCCGCCGCAGAAGCTGCGGCGCCTGCGCCCACTGTGGACAAAGGCGACGTGGCCTGGATGATGGTCTCCACCATCTTAGTGGTCATGATGGTCATCCCCGGCCTGGCCTTGTTTTACGGCGGCCTGGTCCGCAGCAAGAACATGCTGTCGGTGCTGATGCAGGTGATGGTTGTGTTCTCCCTGATCTCGGTGTTGTGGGCCGTCTACGGTTACAGCCTGGCTTTTGGCGGCGAAGGACTCATCATCGGCAACCTGAGCAAGGTGTTCCTGATGGGTGTCACGCCAGATTCGCTGGCAGACACCTTCACCGATGGCGTGAAGATCCCTGAGTACATCTTCATCGCCTTCCAGTGCACCTTCGCTGGCATCACCTGCGCGCTGATCGTGGGCTCGTTTGCCGAGCGCATCAAGTTCGGCTCGGTGCTGCTGTTCTGCGCCCTTTGGTTCACCTTCAGCTACCTGCCGATCGCTCACATGGTGTGGGGTACCGGTGGCTACCTGCTCGACAAGGGTGCACTGGACTTCGCCGGCGGAACCGTGGTTCACATCAACGCGGCCATGGCCGGTCTGGTGGGTGCCTATGTGGTGGGCAAGCGCATCGGCTACGGAAAAGAATCGATGGCGCCTCACAGCCTGACGCTGACCATGGTGGGCGCTGCCATGCTGTGGGTTGGCTGGTTCGGCTTCAACGCCGGCTCCAACCTGGAAGCCAACACGTTTGTCGGCCTGCCGTTCATCAACACGCTGGTGGCCACCGCAGCCGCTGTGCTGGCCTGGTGCATCGGTGAGTCCCTGGGCAAGGGCAAGGCTTCGATGCTGGGCGCTGCGTCCGGCGCGGTGGCCGGCCTGGTGGCCATCACCCCGGCTTGCGGTTCGGTGGGTCCCATGGGCGCCATCATCATCGGCCTGATCGCCGGCTTCCTGTGCCTGTGGGGCGTGGGTGGTCTGAAGAGGATGCTCGGCGCCGACGACTCGCTCGACGTGTTCGGCATCCATGGCATCGGTGGCATCGTAGGTGCGCTCTTGGTGGGCGTGTTCGGCGCCCCTGGCCTGGGCGGCACCGGTGGCGACGACTTCTCCATCGGCGGCCAGCTGCTGATCCAGGCCGAAGGCGTGCTGATCACCATGGTGTGGTCGGGTGTGGTGGCCTTCATCTGCTACAAGATCGTCGACATGGTCATGGGTCTGCGCGTCACGGAAGAAGCCGAGCGCGAAGGTCTGGACATCACCTCGCACGGCGAGACGGCCTACGGCCGCTGACCCGGTCGAAGCCCCAGGCGGCGCACCCGCGCTGCCTGGGTGAACTGTTCTCCTTTGGATGTTGAACCCGCGTTGCTGAAAGGCACGCGGGTCTTTTTTTGTTGGTGAACACATCACAGACAGCGATGAGCGCTCGCGGCAAGATGTGAATCTTCAGAACACCATGCCGAGGGGTACCTCATGCCGGAAGTTTTCAATCAGCGCTGGCTGTACGCCGTCGTCGCCATCTGGCTCATCGCCTGTTGTGCCACCGCCCTGGCCGTCACGCCGCCGGGCGAGCGCAGCCTGCCGAGCGAGGTCTCGTTCAACGACACCCCCTTAAGCGAAAAACCGGCTGCGCGAGAGAAGCGCCTCGAGCGCGAATGCAAAGGCCGCCCCAACGCCGGCATGTGCCTGGGCTAAATGCACTGACTCGCCGGCACTGACCAGGGGTAATCCCTAGGTCGCTGCGCTGGGACGCGCCTCTTCCGCTTGCGATTGCACTGCGTTGTGCAAAAAATTCAACGCCTCGCTCGAGGCTGGCCGCTACCATGGCGGCCATGCAAGCATCGTCCGACCACGCCCCCAGCCAATTGATCGACCAGGTGCGCGCCGCCAGCGCCGCGCGCCAGCCACTGCGCATCGTCGGTGGTGACAGCAAAACCTTTTACGGACAGCCGGGCAGCGATCCGCTGCTCAACACCAGCGACTGGCGCGGCATCAGCAGCCACGAACCCACCGAGCTGGTAGTGACGGTTCGCGCCGGCACATCGCTGGCCGAGCTGGAGACAGCGCTGGCCGAGAAAGGCCAGTGCCTGCCGTTTGAGCCGCCACACTTTGGCCCGACCTCCACCATCGGCGGCGTGGTCGCCGCTGGTCTGGCAGGTCCGGCTCGCGCCAGCGCGGGTGGTGTGCGCGATTTTGTGCTCGGCATGCAATTCATCGACGGTCGCGGCGAGTGGCTCACTTTCGGCGGCCAGGTCATGAAGAACGTGGCTGGCTACGACGTCAGCCGCGTGATGGCGGGCAGCCTAGGCACGCTGGGGGTCATCACCGACGTTTCGCTCAAGGTGCTACCAGTGGCGCCGGCCGAGGCCACGCTGGTGTTTGAGCTTGGCCAGCACGATGCGCTCGAACAGCTGCACCGCTGGGGCGGCCAGCCCCTGCCGCTCAACGCCAGTTGCTGGGTGAAGGACGAGACCGTGGCGGGGCAACCCGAGCGCCTGTATGTGCGCCTGCGCGGCGCGGTCGCCGCGGTGGACGCCGCCTGCGAACGTTTGATCCGCGAAGCCGGGGGCCAGCGCATGGACAACGCGCAGGCCGCGGGCGACTGGACCGCCTGCCGGGACCAGACCCTGCCGTTTTTCCAGGCTCCGTCGCCGGACCTGTGCCTGTGGCGGCTGTCGCTGCCACAGACCGCGCCGGTGATGAAGCTGCCCCATGCGCAACTGGTGGAATGGCATGGTGCGCAGCGCTGGCTGTGGGCGCCGGCATCGGCCGCAGCCGACATTCGGGCGGCGGCGGTTTCGGTCCAGGGGCATGCCACCCTGTTTCGCGCGGGCGCCGACGGGGCACCGGGTGTGCCGCGCTTCGATCGCCAGAGCGCCACCATCGAGACCATCACCCAACGCTTGCGCGCCGAGTTCGACCCGGCTGGCATTTTCAATCCCGGCCGGATGGGCTGAACGCCATGCAAACCCAACTCTCCCCTGAATACCAGAACCGAGCCGACGGCCGTGCGGCCGAAGCCATCCTGCGCAAGTGTGTGCACTGCGGTTTCTGCACCGCCACCTGCCCGACCTACCAGCTGTTGGGCGACGAACTCGATGGTCCGCGCGGACGCATCTATTTGATGAAGCAGGTGCTAGAGGGCGCTGCGCCCACGCGCAAAACGCAGATGCACCTGGACCGGTGCCTTACCTGCCGAAACTGCGAAACCACTTGCCCCAGTGGTGTCGACTACGGTCACCTGATCGACATCGGCCGCAAGATCGTAGATGAAAAAGTGCCAAGGCCGGCGACGGAGAAAGCCGTGCGCTGGCTGCTCAAGGAAGGCCTGCCGTCACCGCTTTTTGGTCCGGCCATGAAGATGGGGCAACTCATTCGCCCGCTGATGCCCGACGTGCTCAAGAACAAGGTGCCCGCCAAACAAAACCCGGGGGCCTGGCCCACGCAGATCCATGCGCGCAAGGTGCTGATGCTGGCCGGTTGCGTGCAGCCGAGCATGATGCCCAATATCAACAGCGCCACCGCCCGCGTGCTGGACGCTGCGGGCATCCAGACTGTGATCGCGCCCAAGGCCGGCTGTTGCGGCGCGGTGAAATTCCACCTGAACGACCAGGACGGCGGCAAGGCGGAAATGCGCGCCAACATCGACGCCTGGTGGGCCCACGTTGAGAGCGGGGTCGAAGCCATCGTGATGAACGCCTCGGGCTGCGGCGTCACTATCAAGGAGTACGGCCACATCCTGGCCGACGACCCAGTCTACGCGACCAAGGCCGCGCGCATCAGCGAACTCACCCAGGATCTGAGCGAACTGCTGCCAGCCTTGGTGCCGGTGCTCAAGCCGAAGTTCGCGAAAGCGCCCGACGCCAGCAAGGTGGTGGGCTTTCACCCGCCTTGCACGCTGCAACACGGCCAGCAGCTCAAAGGGGGCGTCGAGCAGCACCTAAGCGCTTTGGGCTTCACCGTCATGGTGGCGCAGAACGAAGCACACTTGTGCTGCGGCTCGGCTGGCACTTATTCGGTGCTCAACCCCAAACTGTCCTACCAGCTGCGCGACCGCAAGCTTGGCCATTTGACCGAACTGAAGCCCGCAGTCATCACTAGCGCCAACATCGGCTGCATCACCCACTTGCAAAGCGGCACACAGACGCCGGTGCGTCATTGGGTCGAGGTGCTGGACGACGCGCTTTCATGATGAACCCCCCGTGCCGCCTGCGGCGTCACCCCCTAGGGGGCGATGCGAGTGGCCCGGCAAAGCCGGTTCCGTCGCATCCTGAACGAAGATCCCTCGCGCCGGAAGTGCCGTTCTCTCAGGGAACCGCGGAACCGCCTTGGCCGGGCCGCCACTGCCGCCCCCTGGGTGGTGACGGCAAAGCCGGCGCGGGGGGGACATGATTGCTGCTCTCGCCACCTTGCTTGTTTTCCAGTTGCTGGGCGAAGCGCTGGTGTTTGTCTCGGGCGCGCCGGTGCCTGGGCCGGTGGTGGGGCTGGCCTTGTTGCTGTTCACGCTGGTGCTGCGGCCCACGTTGGTGACGGGCCTCAAACCCACCGCCCAGACCCTGTTGCAACACCTCTCGCTGCTGTTCGTGCCGGCTGGCGTGGGCGTGATGCTGCATTTGCAGCGCCTGGGCGATGAGGCGCTGGCTATCGGGGTGGCGCTGGTGGTCAGCACCTGGGTCGGGCTGGCGAGTGCGGCGCTCACCATGGCCTGGCTGATCAAGCGCGTGCAAGCCTCCAAGGACAAAGCATGACGCCGGGGCTGCCGCTTGCGCTCAACGAGGTGTGGGTCTATCTCTCAGCGACCCCGCTGCTGGGCCTGACCGCCACGCTGCTGGTTTACCATGGCGCCTTCCTGATTTACCAGCGCAGCGGTTTTCATCCTTTGGCCAACCCGGTGGCCATGTCGGTGATCGCGCTGGGCACGCTGCTCTGGGCCACCGGTACGCCTTACGCTACCTATTTCGAAGGCGCGCAGTTCGTGCACTTTTTGCTCGGCCCTGCCACGGTGGCGCTGGCCGTGCCCCTGTTCGAACAGCTCGACCGTTTGAAGCGGTTGTGGCTACCGATGTTCGGCGCGTTGGTGGTCGGTACCCTGGCCGCGACCGCCAGCGCGATCGCGATCGGCTGGGCACTGGGCGCTTCCCGGGCCACGCTCGCCTCGCTGGCGCCCAAGTCGGTCACCACGCCGGTGGCCATGGGCATTGCCGAGAAGATTGGTGGCCTGCCTTCGCTCACCGCGGTGCTGGTGGTGAGCACCGGCATCGTGGGCGCGGCCAGCGCACGTTTCCTGTTCGACGCCTTGCGCATCCACGACCCCATGGTGCGCGGATTTGCCCTCGGTACCGCTGCACACGGCATCGGTACCGCCCGCGCGTTTCAGGTGAGTGAAGAGGCCGGCGCTTTTGCCGGCCTGGCGATGGGGCTGTGCGCCCTTTTCAGCGCGGTGGCGCTGCCGCTGGTGGCGGGTGTGCTGCTGCGCTGGGTTTAGATACCCCCCCGCGCGGGCTGCACCGTCACCCCCCCAGGGGGCGGTTACCCCAGCGCCTCTTCGATGTCCTTGGCGAGTTTCTCAGGCGCGTCCTGTGGCGCGTAGCGCTTGATCACGCGGCCGTCCTTGCCAACCAGGAACTTGGTGAAGTTCCACTTGATGGCCTTGCTGCCCAGCAGGCCAGGGGCTTCTGCGCTGAGCCACTGGTAAAGCGGGTGGGCTTCGGCGCCGTTGACGTCGACCTTGCTCATCATCGGAAAGCTCACTCCGTAATTGCGCTGGCAAAAGGTAGCTATTTCGGCGTTGCTACCGGGATCCTGGCGGCCAAACTGGTTGCACGGGAAACCGAGCACCACAAGGCCACGGTGGCCGTAGGTCTGGTGCAGTTTCTCCAGGCCACCGAACTGCGGCGTGAAGCCGCAGGCGCTCGCGGTGTTGACGATCAACAGCGGTTTGCCGCGGTATTGGTCCAGGCGGACCGGCTGGCCGCCAATGGACTGGGCTTCGAAATCGTAGAGGCTGGACATGGGCGAACTCCTGCGGTGATCGAGTGACGTGACAAAGGATTGTGGCTTGCCGTCTAAGCGCTTGTGCGATCTGTGGCGTTTGTGCGTTTTATGGCTCATTTCTGCGGATCGACTAGGAACCAGAAAGGGCATACTGGCTCCGGTAACCCATTTTTAGACAGCAGCGGGGGCGCTTGATGCGTGGTTCTTACACAGTGGCCTTGGTGGGCTTCGCGCAAAGCGAGGCGTCGACCTTCGAGTCGTTTTTTCGGCTTGCAGCGCGCCGCCCGCCCGGCTATCGGGTGCAGGACGAGGTGATCGATGCGCAGATCCTGATCGTCAACGCTGATAACCCGCAGGCCTTGCACTTGGTGCGGCATGCCGACCTGCCCGGGCGGGTGCTGCTGGTGGGCAACAGCGACGGTGGCACCGGCTGGCCGCTGCAGCGAAAGCCGGTCAAGCTGGTGGCGGTGCTGGCTGAGCTCGATGGCATCGTAGGCGGCAAACCGGCTGCATTGCCCGTGGCCACATCCTCTCTCCGGCCCGCGGCCGCGACCCAACACGACCCTCCCGTGCAGCCGCGTCAAGGAGGCGACCGCTCTTTTGCCCAGACCGAGCCCTATCAGAGTCGGCAGACACCGCTCCTCAAGCCCACCATGGCGCCACGTCGGCGCGCCAAAGACACAGAATTCCCGCCCACCCGGCCTATGACACACGGCGAGGCGGTCGCAGCTCGGATGACCGAGCCCGCCGCACCGCAGGCCCCGGTGCGCGCGGCGGCGCCCGCGCAGCGCCCGGGTGTCATGGGTGTCACGGACTTTGGTGGTCTGGAAGATTTGCCGCTGCCCGCCTCCAGGCTGAACCGCAGCCCAAGCGACTCGGCGCAGGAGAGATCTCCGCCCAGTCTCAGCAAGGCGCCAGCGGTGCCCGAAGTGCAGCGCGGCGAGGTGCTGCTGGTGGCCGAGAGTCTGGTCGAAGGCCGTATCCTGCTCAAGCGCTTCAAGAAATACAACCTGAATGTCGACTGGTCACGCGAAGCGACCCAGGCGGTGGTGATGCTCAAGGCCCATCCCTACCGGCTGGTGGTGGTTGACCGGCTCAGCGGCGAGCCCGATGCCTTCCAGGTCTGCCGCACCGCCAAGCAGCAAAAGCAGCTCGGCAAGCCGCCCGTGGTGATCATGTTTGCTGCCATCGCAGGCAGCATGGACCGCATGAAGGCTGGACTGGCCGGCAGCGATGCCTACCTCTCGCGGTCGGTGGCTGAGTCCGACCTCTACAAGGTGCTTGCCCAGCACCGGCTGGTCAATCTCGACGGCTTCCAGAAGACGTCAGTGGATTTCTAGTCTGCCCCCGCGCCGGCTTCGCCGTCACCGCCCAAGGGGCCGGCACTGGCGGCCTGGCAAAGTCGGTTCCGCGGTGCCCTAGAACAACTTGCCCTCTGGCGCGAGCCTTCTTCAACCCAGGATGCGGTGGAACCGGCTTTGCCGGGCCACTCGCATCGCCGGCTGGGGGGTGACGCCGCAGGCGGCAGGGGGTACCCATTCACCCGTGAAGATCGTCGCGCCGTGCGATCTCAAGCAGGCGATCCAGCTCGTGCGGGTGTTCGCGCTGGTTGTGGCGGTGCCAAAGCGCGATCAGGCCCATGAAGCCGGCCACCACCAGGCCGAAAAGGGTAATGGCGACAAAAGCCGAGACGCCGGCGGCGGTGGAAAAGCTGTAGAGCGCGCCCAGGCTCAGGATACAGGCCTGCTCGTTGAAGTTCTGCACCGCGATGGAGCGGCCCGCGCCCATGAGGTTGTGGCCGCGATGTTGCAATAAGGCGTTCATGGGCACCACCAGGAAGCCGCCCAGCCCGCCCAGCAGCACCAGGAAGGGGGCCGCCACCCAAACGTTGTCGATGAAGTTCATCGCGATCACCAGCACGCCCATGGCGATGCCCAGTGGCATCACCCGCGTCGCCTGGTCCAGCCTCATGCGCATCGACGCCACCACCGCGCCCACTGCGGTGCCCAACGCTACCACGCCCACCAGCGCGGAGGCCTGAGAGGTGGAGTAGCCCAGCGCTGCGCCAGCCCAGGCCAGGACGATGTAGCGCAGATTGCCCGACACACCCCAGAACAGTGTTGTGGTGGCCAGTGAAATCTGGCCCAGGCGGTCGCGCCACAGGCGCTGGTTGCAGCGCCAGAAATCTGGCAGCAGCGCCAGCGGGTTGGTGGGCATGGGGCGTGGGGTCACGCCGGTGAGCGGAATGCGGGTGTTGAACCAGGCCGCCAGCGCGTACACCACCACCAGCACCGCAATCGCCGCCTCGGGCGGGGTATTCACCCCGGTTTGCATGAACGGCAGGTCCAGCGCCAGCAGGCGGTTGGACAAGTAGGGTGCAATCAGCTGGCCACCAAGCAACACGCCCAGGATGATGGAGGCAATCGTCAGCCCTTCGATCCAGCCGTTGGCCTTGACCAGCTGCGATGGCGGTAGCAGCTCGGTGAGGATGCCGTACTTGGCCGGCGAGTAGGCCGCAGCGCCCAGGCCAACCAGCGTGTAGGCCAGCAGCGGGTGCACGCCCCAGAGCATCATCAGGCAGCCGACCACCTTGATGGCGTTGCTGATGAACATGACTTGGCCCTTGGGTCGGGCGTCGGCAAATGCGCCCACAAAGGGCGCCAAGGCCACATAAAACAACGCAAACAGCGGCACCAAGGCCGCGGCCTGCCAGTTGGGTGCACCCTGGGTGCGCAGCAATTCGATGGCCACCACAAACAACGCGTTGTCAGCCAGCGAGCTGAAAAACTGCGCCGTCATGATGGTGTAGAAGCCGCGCTTCATGAGAATGAATGGTGTGCCGAAGCTGCCCGGGCGCGGAGCCGGGCGCGGGGAATTTGTGCGAAAGTTCGGCGGGTGTCTCCAACGATGCCGGGTTATAGCACGCGCCCCTGATGCGGCTGCTGATGACCCCAGCGCCTGCCGCCTGTCTCGCATCACCTCATTTCTGGTCTGCCCATGCCCCGTCCCATCCTCGCCACCATCCATATCGACGCCTTGCGACACAACCTGAGCCAGGCGCGCTTGCGTGCGCCCGACGCCAAGTTGTGGGCAGTAATCAAGGCCAACGCCTATGGCCACGGCATCGAGCGTTGTTTCGAGGGTCTGCGCAGCGCCGATGGCCTGGCTATGCTCGACTTCGACGAAGCGCAGCGCGTGCGCGCCCTGGACTGGCGCGGCCCCGTGCTGCTGCTCGAGGGCGCATTCGAGCCGCGCGACCTGGAACTCTGTTCGCGCTTGCACCTCTGGCACACCGTGCACTGCAGCGAACAGATCGACTGGCTGGCGGCCCACAAGACCCAGCAGGCACACCGGATCTTCCTCAAGCTCAACAGCGGCATGAACCGGCTCGGGTTCACCCCTATGGCGTTTCGGGCCGCCTGGGCGCGGCTCAATGCGCTGCCGCAGGTGGAAGAAATCTCGCTCATGACGCACTTCAGCGACGCCGATGGCCCGCGGGGTATCGCCCACCAGGTGGAGGTGTTTGAAGCGGCCACAGCCGACTTGCCCGGTGAGCGCACCCTGTGCAACAGCGCGGCCATCCTGCGCCACGCTGGCAGCCCACTGCGAGGTGAAGGGGTGTCGACGCTGGCGGCCGACTGGGTGCGCGAGGGCATCGCTTTGTACGGCAGTGCGCCGGACCATCCCGAGCACACCGCCGCCAGTTGGGATCTGCGGCCCACCATGACGCTGTCGACTCGCGTGATCGGCGTACAGTCGTTGCAGCCCGGCGATACGGTGGGCTATGGCTCCAGCTTCACCGCCGAGCGGGCGACGCGAATCGGCGTCGTTGCTTGCGGCTACGCCGATGGCTACCCGCGCCACGCACCGACCGGAACTCCAGTGCTGGTCAACGGCGTGCGCACGCGGGTGGTGGGGCGGGTGAGCATGGACATGATTACCGTCGACCTGACGCCGCTGGACGCCGCCACCGGTGTGGGCGCCGAGGTGGTGCTGTGGGGTCGCGCGGCGTCGGGCGCCGCACTGCCGGTGGACGAAGTGGCGGCTTCGGCCGGTACTATTGCCTACGAGCTGTTGTGTGCGGTGGCGCAGCGCGTGCCGTTCACGGTGGCTTGAGGCCTGCGTCCATCCAAGCCGAGCCCTCGGTGGTTGGGCCTTTGAGCGGCAGTAGCCTCGCTGGCAAGAGTGCAATCTCTAGCTTGGCTCTTGTACCCCTGGGGGTATACAGATATACTGTGGCAGGTATAGGAGATTCAACATGCTTTCCCCGTCTTGCTCACCCCTGCTGGCCGCGCTTCCCGCTGCGGCCGACCGACGCTTTGGCGCCGTGGCCTTGTCGCTGGCTCTGGCGGCAGGGCTGCTGCTGAGCGGTGCCGCGCTCGCGGCAGATGCCCCGGCACCAGCGCCTCAGGTGCCCGTCATGGACATGGGCGCGCAGGCGGTGGGCGCCGGCCTGGAGCTGGATGGCAGCCTGCAGGCGGTTCGGCAGAGCACGCTGTCTGCCCAGGCCAGTGGTCGCATTGCGCAGCTGAATGTGAAGGCGGGTGACCGGGTCAAGACCGGGCAGGTGCTCGCCGTGATTGACGACCGCGCCACGCAGGCTGGCGTGGCCCAAGCGCAGGCCGGTGTGGCCCAGGCCGATGCCCAGCTCGCCAACGCCCGTGCGAATTTCGAGCGCACACGCGACCTGAGAGCTCAGGGCTTCATCGCTCAGGCGGCGCTGGACAGCGCGCAATCGCAACTGCGCGCCGCCGAAGCTGGCCTGGCCGCTGCACGCGCCGGGCGCACGCAGTCTTCCCTGGCGCAAGGCTTCACCCGGCTGACCGCACCATATGACGGCTGGGTGCTGCAAACCCACTCCGAAGCCGGCGCACTCGCAATGCCAGGCACGCCGGTGCTCACGGTCTATGCGCCACAACCCATCCGGGCAGTGGTTTACGTGCCGGCATCACAACAAGCGGCGGCTTTGCAGGCGCGGCGGGTTGAAGTGCGCCTGCCAGGCAGCACGGCCTGGGTCCAGCCGGCGTCGGTGACCAGCCTGCCCGCTGCCGATCCGGTGTCGCAGACGGTGGAATGGCGGCTGGACCTGAGCGCTGCCGATGGCGCCAACCAGGTGCCGGGGCGCCAGGTACGCATTCGTTTCGTGGTCGACTCTGATCAACAGCGGATGGTGGTACCCGAGTCGGCGCTGCTGCGCCGCGGCGAACTCACCGCGGTGTATGTGGTGGTCTCGCGCGGTGAGGGCCAGCCCGCGGGCTTCGCTTTGCGCGCGGTGCGCACCGGTGCCAGCCACGGCGAGGCCGGGCTGGAGGTGCTGGCAGGCTTGAAGGCGGGTGACCGGGTGGCCCTGGACCCGGTGCGCGCTGGCCTGGCGGGCGCACAGCCCGCGGCCGGGAAGTGAGAGGTCGGCCATGAGCGACTCCTCCCACACCCCGCTACCAGACACGGTACCTGAGAAACTGGGCTTCTCTGGCTCGGTCGCGCGCGCCTTCCAGGCCAACGCCATCACCCCCTTGCTCGCCTTGGTGGCGCTGCTGCTTGGCCTGTTCGCCGTGATGGTGACGCCGCGCGAAGAAGAGCCGCAGATCAACGTGACCATGGCCAATGTGCTGATCCCTTTTCCCGGGGCATCGAGCGCGGACGTGGAAAAGATGGTGGCTGCACCCGCCGAGCATGTGCTGTCGCAGATCCAGGGCATTGAACACACCTACTCGGTGTCGCGCCCTGGCGTGGCGGTGTTGACGGTTCAATTCCAGGTGGGGGTGCCCCGCACCGACGCGCTGGTGCGGCTGTACGACGTGCTCAACGCCAACCAGGACTGGTTGCCCCAGGGCCTGGGCGTGCTCACCCCCATCGTCAAACCCAAGGGCATCGACGATGTGCCGGTGCTGGCCGCGACCCTGTGGACGAAGGATGCTGCCAGTGCCTACGACCTGGAGCGGGTAGCGAACTCGGTGGAGAGCGAGCTCAAGCGCGTGCCTGGCACGCGCGAGGTGGTCACCATCGGCGGCCCCGGCCGCGCGGTGCATGTGTGGCTGGAGCCCAACCGGCTGCGCGAGCGAGGTGTCAGCGTGCAGGCGTTGCACGGCGCTATCGCCGCAGCGAATCAAGCCATGCCTTCGGGCTCGGTCGCCAACCCGGCGGCGGCACCCGGCGAGCCCGGCATGCTCAGCGTGCAGACCGGCGAGTTCCTGCAGAACGCGCAGGACGTGGGCGACATCGTGGTCGGTGTGAGCCAGGGCCGGCCGATCTATCTGCGCGAGGTGGCGCGGGTGGAAGCCGGCGCGCAATTGCCGCAACGCTACGTGTGGTTCACGCCCGGCGCGGCCGATGCTGAACACGCGGACCAACAAGGCCACAACCACCCGGCCGTGACCATCACCGTGACCAAGAAGCCGGGCGAGAACGCGGTCGATGTCGCCGCCGGTGTGCGCGAGCGGCTGACCCTGCTGCAGAACACGGTGATTCCAGACGAGGTGCAGGTGTCGATCACCCGCGACTACGGTCAGACCGCGGCCGACAAGGCCAACAAGCTGATCCAGAAACTGATTTTTGCCACGGGCAGCGTGATCATCCTGGTGGGCCTGGCGCTGGGTCGGCGTGAAGCGATCATCGTGGGTGCAGCGGTGATCCTCACGCTCACGGCCACGCTGTTCGCGTCCTGGGCCTGGGGTTTCACGCTCAACCGGGTCTCGCTGTTTGCCCTTATCTTCTCCATCGGCATCCTGGTGGATGACGCCATCGTCGTGGTGGAAAACATCCACCGCCACCGCCAGCTCACACCCGATGTGCCCTTGTCGGTGATCATTCCGCGCGCGGTCGATGAAGTGGGTGGTCCGACCATCCTGGCCACGTTCACCGTGATCGCCGCGCTGCTGCCGATGGCGTTCGTGACCGGTCTGATGGGGCCGTACATGAGCCCCATCCCCATCAACGCCAGCATGGGCATGGCAATTTCGCTGGCGATCGCGTTCACCGTCACGCCTTGGCTCGCGCTCAAATTGACCAAGACCGGCGAGGGCCACGCCGCACACGGCCCGAGCAAAGTCACGAGCGCGTTGCAGGATTTCTTCACCCGCGTGCTCACGCCCTTGCTGGCCAGTGCCAAGAAGCGCTGGCTGCTGCTGGCCGGCATCCTGGTCGCCTTGCTGCTGTCGGTCGGTCTGGCCGGGGTGCAGTGGGTGGTGCTCAAGATGCTGCCGTTCGACAACAAGAGCGAATACCAGGTGGTGCTCGACATGCCGGCGGGCACGCCGCTGGAGGACACGGCCGCCGCGCTGCAGGACATGACCGCTTGGCTCGCCCGCCAGCCCGAGGTGGCCAACGTGCAGGGCTATGCGGGCACCGCCAGTCCGATCACCTTCAATGGCCTGGTTCGCCAGTACTACCTGCGCGCCGATGCCGAGAGCGGTGACCTGCAAATCAACCTGGTCGATTCCCACCACCGCAGCGAAAAAAGCCACGCCATTGCGCAGCGCCACCGGCCAGAGCTGGAGCGCATCGCCGCGGTGCATGGTGCGCGCGTCAAGGTGGTGGAGGTGCCCCCGGGTCCACCCGTGATGTCGCCCATCGTGGCCGAGGTCTACGGCCCTGACCAGACCGGTCGCGCACAACTCGCGTTGCGCGTGGCGCAGGCCTACCGCGACACGCCCGATATCGTGGGTGTGGACACCACACTCAAGGAAAACGCACCCCGCGCCTTTCTTCGCATCCAGCGCCAGCGCGCCGAGTCGCTCGGCATTCCGGTGCAGGTGATCGCGCAAACCGTGAACGCGGCGCTCTCGGGAGCCGACGCCGCCTTCCTGCACGACGGACAGGCCAAGTTCGCCGTGCCAGTTCGCTTGCAGCTGCCGCTGGACAAACAGGTGGGTCTCGACAGCCTGCTGGCGCTGCCACTGAAGGCGGCCAACGGCGCCATGGTGCCGCTGTCTGAGCTGGTGACGGTGGAGCGTGGCGTGATCGACCAGCCGCGCTACACCAAGAACCTGCTGCCGGTGACCTACGTCATGGGGGACATGGCGGGCCAGCTCGATTCGCCGCTGTACGGCCTGTTCGGCATCCGAACCCGCATGGACGCCGCCGCGCTGCCCAACGCCGGCGAGCTGGGTGAATACTGGATCAGCCAACCCAAAGACCCCTACCGGCAGTACGCGGTGAAATGGGATGGCGAGTGGCAGATCACCTACGAGACTTTCCGCGACATGGGCGCGGCCTATGGTGTCGGCCTGATCCTGATCTACCTGCTGGTGGTGGCGCAGTTCAGAAGCTATGTCACGCCGCTCATCATCATGGCGCCGATTCCGCTCACCCTGATCGGCGTCATGCCCGGGCACGCGCTGCTGCACTCACAGTTCACCGCCACCTCCATGATCGGCATGATCGCCCTGGCCGGCATCATCGTGCGCAACTCCATCCTGCTGGTTGACTTCATCGAGCTGGAGACCCAGCGCGGCGTGCCGTTTGCGCAGGCGGTGGTGCAGTCGGCGGCGGTGCGCGCGCAACCGATCGCGCTGACCGGTCTGGCCGCGATGATGGGCGCCTTTTTCATTCTGGACGACCCGATCTTCAACGGTCTCGCGATCTCGCTGATCTTCGGCATCGCGGTGTCCACCCTGCTCACCCTGGTGGTGATTCCGGTCCTGTATTTCGCGGTCTACCGCAAGCACCACGAGGTCGCACCGGCCTGATCCTTTTCCCTCTGAGTTGTACTTTTTTCAAGGAGTCTGAAATGAACGTCGAACGTTACATCCGCATCATGGCCGGTCTTGTGGTCATGCTTTCCCTGGCCGTGGGCTACCACGGCAGCCCGATCTTCGTGAGCGAGTGGTTCCTGGCGCTGACCGCATTTGCAGGCTTCAACCTGTTCCAGTCGGGTATCACTGGCTTCTGTCCACCCGCCGGCCTGCTCAAGAAGCTGGGCGTGCCTGAGGGCGGCGGCGCCTGCTCCACCGGCAAGGCCCGCTGACCGGATTCCCCGCCCACTTTTCCAAAGTCAGCCATGTCCAGTCCGACCCCATTGAAATTCCTGATGCCCGGCTGGTTTTCGGTGGTCATGGGTCTGTGTGGCCTGAGCCTGGCCTGGCATCGGGCGCAGGCCTTGCTCGGTGACATGGCCGATGGGGTGGCGCTGGTGACAGCAGGCCTCGCGGCGTTGGTGTTCACCGTGTTGCTGGTGGCCTCGGTGCTGCGCGCCGCGCGCTACCCCGCTGCGTTGGCCGAAGACCTGCGCCACCCGGTGCGCCACGCCTTCGTGGCGGCGTTTCCCGTGTCGGTGCTGCTGCTAGCGGCGGTGGGTGTCGTGCTGTCCGGGCCAAATCCGATGTGGAACGGCCTGTGGTGGCTGGGCGCACTGACCCAGCTCTGGGCCACGGTCTGGGTGCTGGGGCGCTGGCTGGCGCCGGTGACGCCGGGGCAAGGCCCGGGCAACACCGGCCTGTGGCCAGCGGTCACGCCGATCCTGCTGATTCCGGTGGTGGGTAATGTGGTGGTGCCGCTGGCCGGCTTGCCGCTGGGGCACGAGGCCTGGTCGGCTGCGCAATTGGGTATCGGCGCCTTCTTCTGGCCCATCGTGCTGGCGCTGGTGCTGGTGCGCCGCCTGGCCCACAGCCCGGTGCCCGATCGCATCTTGCCGGCCTGGTTCATCACCCTGGCGCCGCCAGCGGTGATCGGCATCGTGCTCGCGCAGTGGCAGGCTCCGCTGCCGCT
This sequence comes from Hydrogenophaga sp., assembly GCF_011390835.1. Taxonomy (GTDB): domain Bacteria; phylum Pseudomonadota; class Gammaproteobacteria; order Burkholderiales; family Burkholderiaceae_C; genus Hydrogenophaga. The sequence goes on from NZ_JAABRQ010000010.1 coordinate 87,162, forward strand.
GGTGCTCGCGCTCTGGGGCGTGGCGCTGTTCACCTTGTTGTGGCTGCTGCCCATGCTGCGCCGCATCGCCAGTCAGCCGTTTGGCCTGGCGTTCTGGGCGCTGTCGTTCCCACTGGCTGCTCTGAGCACGCTCACCCTCAGGCTGGCCGAGTTGCAGCCGGGCAGCGGGGCCTGGCAGACCGCGGGTGTGGTCCTGCTGGCCATTACCTCCATCGTTGTGCTGTGGCTGGGTTTTGCCACCGTGCGCGGCCTGCGCGACGGCAGCCTGCTGGCGCCAGAGCCGCTGGCCAACATCCAGCCCGTGGCAGCATGAAACAAGCGCCCTTGTCCCGGCCCGAACCCACCAGCGCGGCGGGTTTGCCCGTCGAACGCAAGGCCGATCTGCTGCACCGGCTGCGCCGCGCCGAAGGACAGGTGCGCGGGCTGCAGCGGTTGCTGGAAGAGGGGGCTGACTGTGCCCGCATCGCGCAGCAGTTGCTGGCCACGCGCCATGCGCTGGACAGCACCTATGTGCGGCTCAACCTGTCGGTGGCCGAACAGGAGCTGGCGCAGCCCGGTGACGTTGCGCCCTCAGTGGGCGAGGTGCTGGACCGGCTGCAGACCCGCTTGGGCAAATCGCGCTAGACACTCGGCCCCAGCGTTGCGCAGCGGCTATCTGCCCCGGTTCAGCCCCGCGGCAGATCGGCTTCAGCGCCCTGGCGAGCACTCGGCAAAGCCGTAGCGTTCGCAGAAGGGACTGCCCAGCAGCGGCAGCCAGGTTGGCACCTGGTGGAACTCGCGCGCAATGGTGGTCAGCACCGTGTCGCGATAGGGCTGGAAGCGAAAGCCTGTGCCGTCCACCGCGTAGAAGCGCACGCCTTCGATCTCGATCACCTGGCTGCTGACGCGCTCGAAGTAGGGTGCGAAGTCAGCCAGGTCGGGCGGGTTGTAGTCGAAGATGCGCAGGGACTGGCCGTCGAAGTCGCGGAAATTCACCTGCTGATCGTCCTGGCGCGCGTGGTGGCGCCCGACGCCAAACACGGGCACATACTGTTGGTGGTGGAATGCCAGCATGGCCGCCGGGTTGTAGGTGCGTGCCATCAGCGTGGCGCCAGCTGGCATGTCGCGTTGCAAGGCTTCAACCAGCACGGGCGTTTCGCGTAGAAACACGGCGCGGTCGTGAAGCCGGGTGGGTTGCCACCACGACAGCGGCGCCCAGGCCACCGCGGCCACGATCAACAGATGAGGGGCCGAGAGCAGCAGGGTTCCGTTCAGCGAGCGGCGTAAGCTGCGCGCATCGAGGAACAGCGCGGCCCAGGCCACGAATAGCGGTACAAAGCCCAGCACCCAGTGCAGGCCGATGGTGCGGCGCAAGCTGATGACCGCGAACAACAGGATGGGAAACAGCCACAGCACGGCCAGCGCCCGCCGTGTGGCTGGAGCCACCCCATCGGCCCGGGGCGCGCGCCCCGCTTGCCACAGCAGCCAAGGCGTGAACAGGTAGCCCACCATGGCCACGTAGGTGAGTGGTGTCTGCAGGTTCCAGTGACCGCCTTCGTTGCGATTGAACACGTTGAACATCACATTGGTCCAGCCATGTGTGGCGTTGAAGGCGACGTTGACGGCGATTGCCGGCAGGGCGGCGGCGAACATCAGCAGCGGCGCCCACCAGCGATCGCGCCGCCAACCCAGGATGTGCACTGCGTAGGCCATGCCCAGCAACACCGCAAAGTATTTCGAGAGGAAGGCCAGACCGACGAAACCTCCGGCCAGCGTGTACCAGCCCGCTCCGCGATCCGGACAGGCATTGGCCCGCACATAGCACCAGGCCGATACCGCCATGAACAGCAGCAGCAGCGTGTCGGTCGTGACCAGCACGAACATCCAGGACCAGGGCAGGGCCAGGTAGACCGCGCCGGCCATCCAGGCGCTGGCCTCGCGCTCAGCCGGCAGGATGCGCATCAGCGCATCGACCAGCCCCAGCGCGATCACGCTGGTGACCAGCACGGTGACACTGCGCAGGATGATCGGCTGATCGCTAATGCCATGCAGCACCGCCAGCAGCCAGCCCACCATGGGCGGGTGGTCCGAATACCCCCATGCCGGGCGCACGCCCCATTGGTAAAAAAACGCCTCGTCGCCCGTGATGGGGAAACCCGCCGCGATCACGATCTTGAGCAGCAGCGTGCCCGCGAAGATGAGCCAGAACAGCCGCCTGGACGCGGCGATGGAGAAATCAGGAGGCTTCATGACGGATCAAATGGAGAAAACAAGGCAGCTTGAACTGCGCATCGTGCCCGGCGCGAAGTGCTCCGATCCAGGGCACCTCGGAACTGGCTCCACCAGGCCGCCAGTGCCGCGTCCTTGAGCGAGTGACGCCGCAGGCGGCGCTGCGGTGGGTCAACTGTCCAGCGCCAACAGGCTGACACCGATGACGATCAGCGTGCACGCTGCCACCCGCAGCCAGGAAAACGGCTCGCCCAGCCAGACCACGCCCACGCCCAGCGTGACCACAAAGCCCAGGCTCACCAACGGATAGGCCACGCTCACGTCCAGCCGCGACAGCACCCATAGCCAGAGCACCGCACTTGCACCGTACAGCAGCAGACCCAGCCAGACCAGTGGGCTGGACAGCGCGTGGCCGTAGGTGGTGCCGAGATCACCGCCCGGGGGCGCCGACATGCCGCGCTTCATCGCGATCTGCGCCGCCGAAGACAGCAGCACACAGAACAGGGCCAAGCCCAGCGCCACCGATTTCATATATCCACCCCATTGATGGCCAGCAGGCCAATGCCTGCCATCAGCAGCACCGTGAGCCAGCTGAAGCGGTCGCGCAGCGCGAACTGCAGCGGGTCTTCGCCATGAAGCTCGCGCCGCCCGGTCTTGAGCCAGATGCGCATGATCCACAGCAGCAGCAGCGGCGTGGCGGCCCAGAGCCATTCAGGTTGGGCGTACTGTTCGCGGCCATGCTGGCTGTCGATGTAGAGTGTGAGCACCATCACCGCCAGAAAGCCGCTGGCCATGCCCATGGCGCGAAGCGAGGCGAGGTCGCGCGCCTGGTAGCCCCGACCTGGCGCCGGCTTCGCGGCCTCATCCTCGAGCTCTTCGAGCTCGGCGCATCGTTTGACCAAGGCCAGGCTCAGGAACAAGAACATTGAGATGCCAAGCAGCCAGTTGGACAGCGTGACCTGGGCCGCTAACGCACCAGCACCCACGCGCAAGGTGTAGAGCGAAGCCAGCACCAAAACATCCACCAGCGGCAGGCGTTTGAGCCGCAGTGAATAGGTCAGCGTGATCAGGGTGTAGAGCAGCAGCATGGCGGCAAAGCCACCCGAGACGGCGTACCCAACGCCATAGGCCGACGCCATCATCGCCAGCCCCAACAGCACCGCCGTGGGGATGGCGATGACGCCCGAGGCCAGCGGGCGTAGGCGCTTGAGCCGGTGTACCCGGTCGCTGGGCAGATCGAGCAGGTCGTTGAACAGGTAGGTGGCCGAGGCGCAGAGGCCAAACGCCACAAAGGCTAGCGCGACGTCGAACCAGGCCTCTGGATTCAGCGAATGCGCCGCCAGCAGCGGCACGAACAGTAGCGCGTTTTTGGCCCATTGTTTGAGCCGGATCGCGCGCAACACGGTGCCCAGGGTCAGCGGCTGGCGTTCAAAGACGCGCGCATCGGGGTGTTGCTGCTGCAGCCGGTTGAGCACGGCGCCGGGCGTGTTCACCGCCACCGCCTGCGCGCTGCCCTGCCAGACCGCGAGGTCATCCTTGCTGTTGCCCGCATAAGCCCATTGCCGGTGGCCACCCGCCTGGGCGTGTGCCTGGATGGCGTCGCGCTTGTGGCCGCGGCTGAGGTTGGGACCACCCTCGGTGCCCAGTGCGTCGTCGAACAGCTGCAGGTGGGCGGCGACCTCGCGCACGATGCGGGCGTCGGCCGCGCTGGCCAGCACCAGCGATCGGCCGCGAGCGTGTTCATCGCGCAGGTATTGCACGAAGCGCTCGTCGTAAGGCAAGCGCGCCGGATCGGGCCGCACCACGCCCGCGAGGCGCTGCTTGAAGCCCGCCTTGCCGAGCAGCAACCAGCCCACCAGGCGCAGCAGGTTGAGCGGGCTGCGCCGGATGTACAGCATCACCGACTCGTACAGCGTGTCGCTCAACGTGAGTGTGCCGTCCAGGTCCACATACAGCGGGCAGGGACGTGGCGCGACGGTGGCGAGGGGCGTGGTCAAGCGGTGAATTCGAGCGGGGTGGGGGTGAGAGGATTCTAGGGTGCCGGCCATCATCGCAGCTTCGCCATTGCGCCCGCCGTCCGAAGCGTACGGCCCCCTGGACCCATTGCTGATCTTTGCCCTGCTGTCTATGGCCGCATTTGCGGTTGGCGCGCTCAACGTCTTCACCGGTGGTGGCAGCTCCCTGAGCTTTACCGCCCATGTGTTTGTCGGTGTGCCGCCAAACGTGGCCAACGCCACCAGCGCCCTGCTGGGGAGCCCAGGTTACCTAGGCAGCACGCTGGGTTTCAAACCCGAGCTACGCGCGTTGCCTCAGCGCCGTCTGGTGCGCGAAATACCCATTTGTGCCATCGGTGACTTGGTTGCGCTGGGGCGTGATTGGGGTCGGCCTGGTGATGACCGCCCTGTTCTTCGCCCGCAGCTGCTGAGGCCGACACACTTTCAAGCCGATGGCTGCGTTGTTTGGCCTTGCCGTGCCGGCGCACTGTCTGCGGCCCTCGCCTTGCGAAATCGAATCGGCCTGAAGTCCTCAACCAGCGACCAGCGCGCCTGCCTTCATGCGGTCACGCGCCAGGGCTTCGCGGGTCGCCCAGCGGCGGAAGAAGATGGTGACCACGCTGCTGCTGAGCACGATGAACAGCGAGTACAGCACCGGGATCAACAGCACCTCTTGCTGGATGGTGGTGGAGATGCTGAGCGTGACGATCAGCACCGCCAGCGGCCCGTTCTGGATGCCGGTCTCCAGCGCAATCGTGCGGCTGCGGTTGTTGTCCTGGCGCAGCAGGCGCGCCATCGCATAACCCAGCGCCATGCCGATCAGACCTAGGCCGATGGCCGCGAAGTACACCGGCCAGGCCGTCTCAGCCAGCAGCTGGTGGTTGCGAGGCACCCAGGTCGCGACCAGGAAGACGATGACCACAATGCCCATGAAGCCGCCCAGCAGCTCGATGGTGGCGCCGATGTTGGGATTGAGCTTGCGCAGCACCATGCCCAGCACGGTGGGCACCAGCAGCACCACCAGCACCTGCGCCACGTTGGACGCCGGTATCTTGAACTCGCTCGACAGACCGGCCAGCGAGGAATAGAACTCCAGCAGCAGCGGCACCATGACCAGCGCGGTGAGCGTGCAGACCGTGGTCATCAGGATCGACAGGGCGAGCACGCCCTTGCTGAAGTAGCTGAAGATGTTGGAGGTGGTGCCGCCCGGCATGCAGGCCATGAGGATCAGGCCCACGGTCAGGCCGGGCGACAGGTCCAGTGCCATGGCCAGCGCAAAGCCCAGCAGCGGCATGATGCCGAACTGGCACAGCATGCCGACCAGCACGCCCTTGGGCTTGCGAAAGGCGATGAGGAAGTCGCGCCAGGTGAGGGAGGCGCCCATGCCCAGCATGATGACCATCATCATGATGCCCAGCAGGCGGGTTTCGAATTCGGTGATCATGGTGTTGGTCTCTTCGTGTTGTTCTGGAATTAGGCCTTGGCCTTCGCTTCGGTCTGTACTTCTGCCTTGAGCGTCTTGCGCAGCACCTTGCCGATCGGACTCTTGGGCAGTTCGTCGCGCAGCACCACCAGGCGCGGCACCTTGTAAGCGGTGAGCTGCTGTCGACAATGGGCGATCACCTGCTCGGTCGTGAGTTGAGCGGCGTGGTCCGGGTGCGGCACGACATAGGCGCGCACCGCCTCGCCGGTCTTGTCATCCGGCACGCCGATGACCGCCACCTCTAGCACCATGTCCAGCTGCGCGATGGTGTCTTCGACTTCGTTGGGATACACGTTGAAGCCGGAGACCAGCACCAGGTCTTTCTTGCGGTCGACGATGCGCAGAAAGCCGTCGGGCTCCATCACCGCCACGTCGCCGGTGGCCAGCCAGCCATCGTTCAACACACCCGTGGTCTCGGCTTCGTTGTTCCAGTAGCCCCGCATCACCTGCGGGCCGCGCACACAGATCTCACCGGGTTCGCCCGGCGCCACCGCCATGCCGTCCTCGCCCATCAGGCGCAGCTCGGTGCCTGGCGCAGGGATGCCGATGCTGCCCAGCCGCGGTGTGCCACGCAGCGGGTTGAAGCTGACCACAGGCGAGGTTTCGGTCAGACCGTAGCCTTCGGCGATCGGCGTGCGCGTGACCTCGGCCCAGCGCTGAGCCACCGCGCTGTGCAAGGCGGTACCACCGGCAATCGAGGCCTTGAGCTTGCTCGGAGGGTAGGCTGTGAACCACTCTTCGTTCAGCAGGCCGTTGAACAGGGTGTTGACCCCTGTCATCCAGGTGATGGGGAAGTTTTCCACGGCGCGCTGCAGGTTCTGTACCGGCCGCGGGCTGGGCACCAGCACGTTGTGTGCGCCTATGGACAGGAAGCCCAGCAGGTTGGCCGTGAAGGCGAAGATGTGATACAGCGGGAGCGCTGTGAGCACGCACTCGTGGCCAGTCTCCATGTGGGTGGCGCCCATGGCCAGCATCTGGTTGACGTTGTTGAGCAGGTTGCCGTGGCTGAGCATGGCGCCCTTGCTCACGCCCGTGGTACCGCCCGTGTACTGCAGGGCGGCCAGGCTTTCGTGCGAGAGGCTCTTCCAGTAGGCCTTGGCCGGTTGCGCCGCCAGCGTGGCACAGCCTTGCGCCAGCGCTTGCGACAGCCGCACGTGCGGCACCGTCACTGGTGGCAGCACCTTGCTCCAGACTTTTTGCACGCCGCGGATCACCGTACCCGGCACGGCGGGGAAAAACTCGCTCACCCGGGCCAATACCACGTGCTCAATACTGCTGCGCTTGAGCACGTCTGGCAGCTTGTCGGCGAACATGTCCATGACCACCAGGGTGCGTGCGCCGGCGTCGTTGAACTGATGAACCATCTCGCTCTCGGTGTAGAGCGGATTGGTGTTGACTAGCACGCAGCCGGCCTTGAGCACACCAAACGCCACTACCGGGTAGGCCAGGCAGTTGGGCATTTGTACCGCCACCCGGTCACCGGCCTGCAGCTTCAGCGTCTGGCGCAGGTAGCCGGCGAAGGCGTCGGATAGGTCGTTGACCTGCGCAAAGCTTAGGCGCCCATTCATGCCGTTGGGCATGACGCAACTGAAGGCCGGGTGCTTGAGTCTCTTGGCGGCCTGCTCGGCGGCAAAGTGGGTGCAGCGCTCCTGCACCAGCTCGGCGAGCGAGGCATGGGCTGGGGCCGGCAGCTCGGGCGAGATGCCGACGCTGTTGTAGGTGGAGGCCCACGGCCGGTGCGCGGTGTCGAACGGGATGTCGTTTTTCATGGTCTTCCTCGGGGTGGCGTTGTTGTGGTGATCGCTGAACAAGTGGCCAGGGTCAGGCCGGCAATTGAGCACAGGCGGTCTGCGCGAGTGTGGTGACCAGTTGAGGCAGCAACATGGCGCTGGTCATCACGCGACGCCGGAGGCGCCCGCCACGGCCAGCATCGCCATCAATCTGAGCGGCTTCAGGCCGGATGGGTCTCTGGTCAGGCTCACCAGATCGGCGACGCTCAAACGCAGGTCCGCCGGCACAGAAGCGCCGGCGGACCTGTCGTTGGGCTGGGTGTCATCGCGCAAGGTCTGCGCCAGCGCTCGGGTCATGCAGGCACGCGTTTTAAGGTGCCCGGCCGGGAGAAGCTGCTCAGAAGAAAATGCCCGGCTACCGCGGCCGCCAGCATCAGAAACAGCACCACGCCCCAGACCACCCACATCAGCGGGATCAGCCAGCTCACCAGACTGCCCAGCGTCGGGCCGCTCTGGCCCAGCCAGCCCATCACCTGCACCCAGGCGGTTTGCAGACCCTGGATCCAGACTGGGTCGATCCACAGCGCCATCCAGGCCGGCACCGGCCACTGCCCCACGTTGTTGATGACATCACCAGCCTGGCCAGAGGCCATGGTCGTGGCCAGCCAGCCGGTGAGCTCGGCCGACACCAGTACGGTCCCGGTCCACAACGCCGCGAGAAGGGTGAAGACAATCCAGAGGGCGATTTTCATGAGGTTTTCCAGAGACAGCGATGGCTAATTGAAGGCACGATCAGATCGCCAGCCGATCCATTTGGTTGGTGGTCTGGAGCGGGTTGATGGTGCTTGGCCAGGCGCGCGCCATGTCGTCTAGAAGTGCAGTCTCGCCGTCGGCCAGGTGGCTGTCGCACAGCATCACCGCTTCGCACAGGGCGCGCACCTCAGCGCCCAGCGCCGGGTCTTGCACCTCGGCAAACAGGCGGCGCCGTGTGTTGCTGTCGATCGCGGCAGAGCCTGTCCACTCACCGTGCGAGGCCAGCAGCAGGTCTTCGCAGAATTGATCCATGACCAGCTTGAAGGACTCGGGTGCGAGGCCCAGGCGCGCCGGCGCACGGAGGCGGTCCAGGGTACGGATTTCGGCGGTGGCGTAGTGACCGTCGGCGACCAGGGCCATGGCCACCAGTCGGGCGGCGGCTTCGGGGCTGTCGGTGGGATAGCTGCGCATCGTTGACTCCTGGGAGTGGGGTGGTATCGGGGTCGTGGTGGGACTGGCTGTTACTCGTCGCCACCCATGCCGAGCAAGCTCAGCAGGCTGGTGAACAGGTTGAACACCGAGACGTACAGGCCCACGGTAGCCAGCACGTAGTTGGTCTCGCCGCCGCTGACGATGCGGCTGGTCTCGAACAGGATCAGGCCCACCGACAGCAGCGCCACCAGCCCCGAGACGGCCAGCGCCAGCGCAGGCATCTGGAAGAAGAACGCGGCCAGCATCAGCATCAGCGCGACCACGATCCCTGCAAACAGGAAGCCACCCATGAAGCTGAAGTCGCGGCGCGTGGTCAGCACATAGGCAGACAGCGACACGAAGGTCGCACCAGTGGCCCCCAATGCGGTCACGATGGTTTGCGCGCCGCCCGGCAGGGCCAGGGTATGGCTGAGCATCGGGCCCAGGGTGTAGCCCATGAAGCCGGTCAGTGCAAACACCGCGGGCAGCGCCCAGCCGCTGTTCTGCAGCTTGTGCACCGCGAACAACAGACCAAAGAAGCCGACCAGCGTGAGCACCAGCCCGGGTGCGGGCCACTGGAAGGCCACACCGGCGGCCGCCACGCCGGCGCTGAACAGCAGCGTGAGCGAGAGCAGGGCGTAGGTGTTGCGCAGGACGCGCGTGACTTCCGGGCGTTCGGTGGCCAGAGAGTCGCCACCGTTGCCGGGCAGGCGCTGGTCGCGGGGCAGGGCGATGACGCGGGGGTTGTCGTTCATGGTGGGCTCCGAAGAAGGGGTGACAGAAAAGATCAGAGGGTCGGGGTGGCCGTGAACGCTCGCAGCGGCTGGCGAGCGGGCCGGCGTTGCTTCTGCCACAGCCGGACCAGGGCGTGCGCGGCTCGCTTGAGGGCCGCGTCCAGCGCCTGCGTGGCGTGGCGGCGAGTGGCGTGCACCACCACCGTGCCCAGGCCGTCGGTGGTCAGGTGGACCTGGCATCGTTGGTCGACTCCGCCGCGTGGGCCGTTCACGTCTTCCAGCCGCACCTGCGCCTGCAGCAATTCGCTGCGCAGGCGGCGCATCACGAAGCGCAACCGGCGCTCAGCGACAGCGCGCCACTGGGCGATCTCGGCAGAGGCTTGCGGCCCGCGGGGGGATTCGATCAGGATTTGCATGGGGTAACTCCTTGTGAGACAACGGGGGCGGCACCGGGCGGGTAAATGCAACGATAGGCCTCTCAAGAATCCCGTGAAAGCAGATAATCAAAGAACCTTCATCCCGTAAAAGTGGAATATGAACCAGGAACTCAACTACAAGCACCTGTATTACTTCTGGGTCACTGCGAAAGAGGGCGGCATGTCGCACGCCGCCGCCCGTCTGGGCATGGCGGTGCAGACGGTGAGCGCGCAGGTGCGCCTGCTCGAGCAGTCGCTGGGCCATGCGCTGTTCAAGCCGGCGGGCCGCGGCCTTGCGCTGACCGAAGCCGGGCAGGCGGCCCTGCAGGTGGCCGAGCAGATCTTCCACCTGGGTGAACATCTGCACACCGCTGTGCGCGACGCCACCAGCCAGACCGGCGTGCGCCTGGTGGTGGGTATTTCCGATGGTCTGGCCAAGCTGGCGGTGCGCGACCTGCTGGCGCCAGCGCTGGCCGAGCCGCGGCTTCGGCTGGTGTGCCACGAAGACGACTTTGAAGACCTGCTCGCCGACCTGGCCCTGCACCGGCTCGACGTGGTGCTGTCCGACCGCCCGGCGCCCGCCAACCCCAACCTCAAGCTGTACAGCCACGCGCTGGGCTCGTCGCCTCTGGGCTGGTACGCGCCCAAGGCGCTGCTGGCCGAGGTCCGGCTCGATTTTCCGCACAGCCTGGCGCGCGTGCCAGTGCTGCTGCCGAGTGCGCAGGCCTCGGTGCGGCTGTCGATTGACCAGTGGTTTGAGCAGCATGGCGTGTTGCCCAACCTGGTGGGCGAATTCGAAGACAGCGCGCTGCTCGCCACCTTCGGCTCCTCGGGCATGGGGGTGTTTCCCGCTTCGGAGCGCATGCGCGAAAAGCTCTCGCAAGGTTATGGCCTGCGCTGGGTCGCGCCGTGTGAGGGAGTGCAGGAGCACTACTACGCCATCGGCACGGCGCGCAAGGTGCAGCACCCGCTGGTGCAAAGTCTGCTGAAAACCGCGCCGGCTTGACCCGCATGGCCACCTCTGACATCTGCACACCCGCGGCAGAGATGCCGTGGCCGGTGCTCAGCCCGTTTCGCATGCGACCAGGCCTGGCCCGGCTGGATGCGGCAACGGCCCCACTGCTGTTTCTGCGCGATGCACTGGCGCCGGTCTACGCGGCCCACAAGCGGGCAGCGCTGCGGGATCAACGGGCCATCGCTCAAGTCGGCGCAGCCGATCCGGCAGTTCTCGCCGCGATTGCCGACGCTTATGCGGCACAAACCGGCGTGCGGCTGTCGCCCGATGCCGATGCGCTGGCGCTGGACATGCAGGAAGACTTCGTCATCCTGCATGACGAACCGGGAGAGGCCGGCCCCGATCTGCGCACCCGCTTTCTCTCGGTGTGTTTTCCATCCAACTGGTCGCCGGCTGAAAAGCTGGGCCTGGACTTCAGCGCGATCCACGCGCCAGTGGCCGACAACGCACTGCTGCAGGCCGGCTCGCGCGGCATCGTCGATCTGGCCTTGCGCCAGACGCCCATGCTGCGGCATGTGTGGCTGCTCACACCCAGCGCAGACCTGGCGCAACACCCTCAGACCCGCCGTTTGCGCTGGGACGACGCGCTGCGGCAGGCCGACACAAGTGGCTGTCGCCTGATCGATCAGGTGTTTTTCCGTGTGGAGCGCCAGACGACGCTGCCGCTGCCCCAGCTACAGCGCGCGGTGTTCCTGATCCGGGTGGTGGTGGCGCCGCTGACCAAGGTCTTGGACCACCACCCCTCGCGTTGCGCCGAACTGCACAGCGCACTGGCCAGCATGAGCCCTGCTGTGGTGGCGTACCGAGGCATGGCCGCGGTACTTGAGCGGCTGCAGTCTGAGCTATCGCCTTTGAGCGGGCGTCTTGCGGCGGATTGATCCGCGTCAGGAAACACACCGAGGGACCAGCCTACAGTGGCCTTTGGATGCCGCAAGCGCCACCCTATCTGCGAGGCCAGCGGACTTCAGGAGATCTGCTGCCATGTTCAATGACCGCGAAGATGCTGCTCTTCAGCTTGCCGATCAGCTGGCGGGTTTGCGCGGAAAACAGCCGCTCATCCTCGCGATCCCGCGCGGCGCTGTGCCCATGGGCAAGGTGTTGGCGGACTCGCTTGGCGGCGACCTGGACGTGGTGCTGGTGCGCAAGCTGGGCGCGCCGCGGTCGGACGAGGTGGCGATCGGCTCGGTGGACGAAAGTGGCTGGACCTACTTGGCGCCTCACGCTGCGCTGCTGGGTGCTGATGCGGCCTATATCGCGGCAGAGAAGCGCCGCCAGCTGGAAGCCATCCGAACCCGGCGGGCGCGCTATTCGCCTGTGCGGCCGCCTTTGGACCCGACAGGGCGCACCGTGATCGTTGTGGACGATGGGCTGGCCACGGGTGCGACCATGATTGCCGCCTTGCACAGCCTGCGCGAGCGACATCCGACGAGGCTGATCTGCGCTGTGCCGGTGGCGTCGCGCGATGCACTGGACAGGGTCCGGCCCTTGGCCGACGAGGTGGTGTGCTTGCTGGCGCCGGAGGACTTCCAGGCGGTCGGCCAGTACTACCGGCGTTTCCCGCAGGTGGAAGACGACGAGGTCATGGGGCTGTTGCAAGCTCCCTGAGCGAGGCGGGCCCTTCCGGCAAGGGACCAACGGGCGCCACTGTGGAAAACCCCAGTCCGAGTAGGATAGGCGTATCAGGCGAACCTGAATACGAATTAGTCGCTTGTTAAACTGGATAGTCGCAATTTCCTCAAGCCTCACTCAGGTAACGTCTCATTGACCGCCTACACGGCCCGCCCGGCGGCTACGTGCTGACCTTTAGCAACGGCCTGGTGGTTTATCTGTCAGGTGACACTGGCGTGACCGCCGAACAGGACTTGGTGGTGCGCCGCATGTACAAGGCCGGCCTGGTGTTGCTCAACATCGGTGGCACCTTCACCACCGGCCCGCAGGAGGCGGCGTATGTCGTCAATGAGCTAGTCAAGCCAACGGCCGTGATCGCCTCGCACGCCAACGAGTTGGTCGCCGAAGGTGGCAAGCTGCGTACCGGCACCAAGACCGAAACGTTCACCAAGGCCACCACCGTGCCCGTGCGCCTCCCGCTGAGCGGCCGCACCATGGAGTCTGCTGCCAGCGGGGCCTGTGCCGCCGGCTGATGATACGGCACCACCTCTCAAGCTAGCCGGATGCGTCAAGGCTCCCGCCGGCCTTTTTCTTGTGGGCAAGGGATGGTCCGGTTCATGGGCTCTGGGTGCAGCTCCCTAGATTTGTTGCGCTGCAACAAAAACACTTGCCAAGGCGCCAATTCTCCGTAAAATTCGGGTCATGCTGCACTGCAACATAGATCATCACCCTGATGCATGTTGACCGGGCAGCTCCTCTGTCCCCACCTCTTTACAGATTCCAAAAGGAAACCGAAATGAAAAACCCCGCTGAACAAATCGTCGCCACCAACAAAGCCAACATGGAAGCCTTTGAAGGCGCCCTGGGCCAAGCTTACGCTGGCATGGAAAAACTGGTCGAGCTCAACATGGCGGCCACCAAGGCCGCGATGGGCGAGTCCTTTGGCCACGCCAAGGCCGTGATGTCGGTCAAGACCCCCCAGGAATTCATGACGCTGCAAACCAGCTTCTTCCAGCCCATGGCTGAAAAGTCGGTGGCTTACTTCCAGCACGTGCAGAGCATTGCCACCGAAGGCAGCGCTGGCTTCACGCAGCAGGTTGAGGCCAACCTGGCCGAAGCCCAGAAGGCTTTTGGCGCATCCATGGACCAGATGGTCAAGAATGCTCCGGCTGGCTCCGAGGCCGCTGTTGCCGCTTTCCAGAACGCCGTGAACAACAGCCAGAAAGCAATCGAGTCGGCCCAGGCCACAATCAAGAAAGCCACGGAGTCGGCCCAAGCCAACTTCGCAGCCGCTGCCAAGAAGGCCGCCAAGGTCTGATCCCCCGCAACAGCCCTTGCGGCTGACGCGATCAAAAAAGGCGCCTTCGGGCGCCTTTTTTTCGACTGGCGGCCGCCCGCGTCGATCAGAACTCGATCTTGTCGGCGATGGCCTTGATGCCTGCCTTGGCGCAGGCGTCGTCGGCCTCGCCACCAGGTGCACCCGAGACGCCAATGGCGCCATAGATGGAGCCACCGCCCTCGATCACCACACCACCGCCAATGGCCAGCATGCGCGGCGTGTTGCGGATGCCGCTCATGGGCTTGCCGGCCTGGGTTTCATTGGCCAGGTCCAGCGTGGAGGTTCGAAAGCTCGCCGCTGTCCAGGCTTTGTCGGTCGCGACCTGCAAGGTGTGGGCGCCGGCAAACCGGTCGCGCAGAAAGACCTGGGTCAGGCCCGACCGGTCGACCACCGCCACCCCGACCTGAAAGCCTTGCGCGCGGCAGCTCGCCAGCGCGGCCTGGGCGGCCACCAGCGCCGTTTCGGGCGTGAGGGTCTTGATCTGGAAGGTGGGTGCCTGGGTCTGGGCCAGCACGGGCAGGGCGGCGGCCAGGGCGAGGGTGAACAAAGCTTGGCGCATGGGGGTCTCCTTGGGGTTGAAAATGGCGACCTTTTAACCGAAGGCCGTCCATATTTATGCTAGTCGCGGTATCCAATCGCACTCTGACGCAGGTCAAGTCCTGCCAACTTGCTCACGCGCGGCGCGGCTGTGGACCCAGCGAAAGCCCCCCAGGCAGGGCATTCCCCACTATGCTCAAAAACCTTGCCCCTGCGCCGTCGGCGCAGCCCTTCCCAACACTAGCTGCTGACAACCAACTCCATGGCGAGCGATCTGGACACTGTGCGCACCTTGCGCGCCCTTTTTGGCGACCTGCCGCGCGCACCGCAGGGACTCTCAAGTGAAGAGTCCGTGGCCTGGATTGAACGCGCCATGGCCGACTTCGAAGGCGGCGACCTGGCCTACAGCATCGAGCACACTGCGCGCAGTGCCATGCTCGACCTGATTCTGCGTTTGCGGGAGGACGGTTACCTGCAGGAAGACGCCGCGTTCGACAAGCTGCTGTTGCAGGTGTCCACGCCCGAAGGTCGCCAGACCTTCATGGACTGGTGCATCCACGCGCAAAAGAGTGCGGACGCCACCGCCCGGCTGCTCAACCGGGCGAAACCCGCCTGGCGAGAGCCCGCACCGCTGTTCCAGGCCGATGCAGACGATATCCGACGCTTTGTCGCCGGCTCCCCCAGCGGCCCGGGTCCGCTGTACGCGGAGTACGCAGCGCGCCAGGACGTGCGGGAGATAGGCGTGTTCGACGCAGCACCCGAAACCATCCATGAATTTCCCTGGGGCTTTCTCACCGAGTCCGACGACGGCTGGGCAGTCTATGTGGCCGAGGTCTGGCGCCAGGGTACGGTGGGCAGCTTCGAGCGGTTCCTGAGCGCCTGGCAGCTGGAGACATCCGTGCGCGCCGATGGCCCGCCGGCTGCTGCGTTTGTCCCCGAGGGCCTGAACGCGGACGCTGGCATCACCCGCTTCAGCAGCCTCATCCTGAACGCCTCCGACACCTCGGCGTTGCGGCGCTGGGTCGGTGAAGTGTTTCTGGCGCACATGCTGCCCACCATGGCCGCGCGCGTGCTGGACCCGAACTACGACTTCCCCGATGCCTGGTGAGCGGTCTGCGCGCACCGCCTCAGCCAGGGCGGCTTAGCCGCTGCTGCACGTGTAGCAAAAGACCCGCGCAGCCGTCTTCCACCAGATCCAGCACCTCGTCGAATCCGCTGGCGCCGCCCTGGTAGGGATCTGGCACCACGGGGCTGTCGTGCTGCTGGAAGAATTCGGCGAGGCGCCGCAGCTTGCGCTGGTGCGGCGCCGGGCACAGCTGTTGGGCCAGCGCGAGGTTGTCCCAGTCCATCGCGAGCACCAGGTCGAAGTCGGCAAAGTCTTGCGCGGTCAGCTGGCGTGAGCGCTGAGCCGAGAGGTCGTAGCCGCGCTGCAGCGCGTGGGCTTGGCTGCGCGAGTCGGGCGGTTTGCCGACATGAAAACCGTGGGTGCCAGCCGAATCCACCTGCACTCGCTCACTCAGTCCTGCCGCACGCACCTGCGCTTCGAACACGCCCTGCGCGGTCGGGCTGCGACAGATGTTGCCCATGCAAACAAAGAGCACGCGGTAGGGGGCGCTTGCGGACACGGAGGCCTTTCGGTGGGGTTCCAAGCAGCTCATTCTGCCCAAACGAGCAGACGGGGCGGCGCACCGGGTTTCTGCCAGGGCGGCGTGCTGCTCCCTCGGCGCATCAGCCCCACACCGCATCCAGGGCGTCCCAAGCCTGCGCAACCACTGGCTCGTCGGCGCGCGCCGCCAGGCAGACGAAGCTGAGGTCGCACTCCAGGGCCACCTGGTCGGCGATCACAAGGCCGCGAGCCTGCGCTTCTCGGATGGCGATCGAGTCGCGCACCAGGGACAGGCCTACGCCGCTGCGCACCAGGTCGAGCATGGACGCTTCCTGGTCGACCAGCGCCACCCGCCGAGGCTCGACCCCAGTGAGCGAGCCTGGTCCGAACAGCCGCCGCTGCAGGCGGTGGTGCGCGCTCGCCGCAGGGGTGGCCAGCCAGGGCAGCGCGGCCAGCGCTCTCCAGTCCTTGCCTCGCACTTGCGGACCCCAGCCCGCCGGGGCGAGCACGCGGTAGGTGAAACGGGTGAGTGGGCGCAGGCGGTGCGTGGCGCCAGGCGCGGCGTCTACCGGGTCTTGCGGCAGATCTAGGAAAAAGCCCACATCAAGGTCCCCGCTGTCGATCTGTGCCAACACGTTGCCACTCATGCCCTGGCGCAGCTCTGTGCCCACTTGTGGACTGGTCTCGACCAGTTGTTTGAGAAAAGCGCCGAGGCGGATGAACTCCGGGTCGAGGATGGTGCCGATGCGCAGCGTGCCTCGGACCGTGGTGTGCAGGCCGGCGGCGGCCTGGCCGAAGTCGGCCAGGGCACTGAGCGCCTTGTCGGCCAATGGCAGCAGGGCCGCGCCATCGGCGGTGAGCGCCATGCCCTGCGGCGTGCGGGTGAAGAGTGGCAGCCCGGTGGCCTCGGTCAGGGTCTTAAGCTGCAGGCTGACTGCGGGCTGGCTCAGGTGCAGCCGGGCGGCAGCCCGCGACACGCTGCCTTCCCGCGCGACCGACGCAAAGGCGCGCAGGGTCTGCGGATCAATGCGGGTGGGCAGGATGGAACGGGCGCCGGGCTTCATATTTGTTCAGCTTATACGACGATTTGGGTCTTTTCATTGGCTTTCTGCCGGATTTTTGCGCACACTGGTCAGATACACGGAGATTTGTCATGAGCGTTTCAAATATTCATCACTTCATCAACGGTCAGGCCGCCGCCGGCAGCGCCTCGCGTACCCAGGATGTGTTCAATCCCGCCAGCGGAGCGGTCAGTGCCCGCGTGGCGCTGGCCAATGCCGCCGATGTGGACGCGGCGGTAGCCGCTGCGCAGGCGGCGTTCCCGGCCTGGGCCGACACGCCGCCGATCCGCCGCGCGCGGGTCATGTTCAAGTTCCTTGAGCTCGTGAACCAGCACAAGGACGAACTCGCCCGCCTGATCACGCTGGAGCACGGCAAGGTGTTCACCGACGCGCAAGGCGAGGTGGCACGCGGCATCGACATCATCGAATTTGCCTGCGGCATCCCGCAGCTGCTCAAGGGCGATTTCACCGACCAGGTCTCCACTGGCATGGACAACTGGACCATCCGCCAGCCGCTGGGCGTAGTGGCCGGCATCACGCCGTTCAACTTTCCCGTCATGGTCCCGATGTGGATGTTCCCGGTGGCGATCGCCGCGGGCAACAGCTTTGTCCTCAAGCCCAGCCCGATCGACCCCTCTCCGGCGCTGCTCATGGGCGAACTGCTCAAGCAGGCCGGTCTGCCCGACGGCGTTTTCAATGTGGTGCAGGGCGACAAGGAGGCGGTGGACGCGTTGCTGGTGCACCCCGATGTGAAGGCCATCAGCTTTGTCGGCTCCACGCCGATTGCCAACTACATCTACGAGACCGGTGCCCACCACGGCAAGCGCGTGCAGGCGCTGGGCGGCGCCAAGAACCACATGGTCGTGATGCCCGACGCCGATCTGGACCAGGCGGTGGATGCGCTGATCGGCGCGGCCTATGGCTCGGCCGGCGAGCGCTGCATGGCGATCTCGGTGGCGGTGCTGGTGGGCGACGTGGGCGACAAGATCATGCCGCTGCTGAAGAAACGGGCCGAGGCGCTCAAGATCAAGAACGGTCTGGAGCTCGACGCCGAGATGGGCCCCATCGTGACCCGTGTGGCTCACGAGCGCATCACTGGCTACATTGAAGCCGGGGAGAAGGAAGGCGCGAAGCTGCTGGTCGATGGCCGGAGCTTCCAGGGCAAGGCCGCCGGTGCGGGATGTGAGGCCGGCTTCTGGCTGGGCGGCACGCTATTCGACCACGTGACGGCCGACATGAAGATCTACAAGGAAGAAATCTTTGGCCCTGTGCTGAGCTGCGTGCGCGCCAAAGACTTTGGCGAGGCGGTGCAGCTCATCAACGACCACGAGTTCGGCAACGGCACCAGCTGCTTCACCCGCGACGGCAACGTGGCGCGCGAGTTTGCGCGACGCATCCAGGTGGGCATGGTGGGCATCAACGTGCCGATTCCCGTGCCCATGGCTTGGCAGGGTTTTGGTGGCTGGAAGAAGAGCCTGTTTGGCGACATGCACGCGTATGGCGAAGAGGGTGTGCGTTTCTACACCAAGCAGAAATCGATCATGCAACGCTGGCCTGAGTCGATCGCTAAAGGGGCCGAGTTCGTCATGCCCACGGCGAAGTGAGATCCCCCTTGCGCGCCTTCGGCGCGTCCCCCCGGAGCGGGGACGCAGCGAGTGGCCCGGCAAAGCGAGTTCCACCGTTGCCCTGAACGGGGCCACTTCGATCCTCCAGCAAGGTTGATGAATGGAAGATGGGAACAGTGCTTACGACCCAGACCTTGGCGACTGGATAACCTTGATCACCGTGTTCAGCCCCACCGAGGCCTACATGCTCAGAGGCATGTTGCAGGCCGCGGGTGTGCCGGCGGCGGTGGCTGATGCGCACCTGGTGCAGGCCCATGGGCTGCTCGCGCCGGCGATTCCGGTGCGGGTGCAGGTGCCCGAGCAGCGCATCGACCAAGGCAAGCAAGTGCTGGCAGCATTCGAGCGCGGTGACTATGGGCTGAGCGAAGACGAGGTGCTTGAATGACCCCCGCCATGAACGACCTTACTTTTGACTTCATCGTGGTCGGCGCCGGCACCGCCGGCTGCCTGCTGGCCAACCGGCTCAGCGCCAACCCCAGCCACCGCGTGCTGCTGATTGAGGCCGGCCGCAAGGACGATTACCACTGGATTCACATCCCCGTGGGTTACCTGTATTGCATCGGCAACCCGCGCACCGACTGGCTGTACCAGACTGAACCCGACGCCGGACTCAATGGGCGGCGGCTGCGCTACCCGCGGGGTCTCGGGCTGGGCGGCTGCTCCAGCATCAACGGCATGATTTACATGCGCGGCCAAGCACGTGACTACGACGGCTGGGCCCAGCTCAGCGGTGACGATGCCTGGACCTGGGTCCAGTGCCTGCCCGATTTCAAAGCCCATGAAGACCACCATCGGCTGGATGCCCAGGCCGATCCCGCTTTCGCCGCGCTGCATGGCAATGGCCAGCGCGGCAGCACCGGCGAATGGCGCATCGAAAAACAGCGCTTGCGTTGGGACGTGCTCGATGCCTTTGCGCTTGCCGCCCAAGAAGCCGGCCTGCCGGCCAGCAGCGACTTCAACACCGGCGACAACGAAGGCGTGGGCTATTTCGAGGTGAACCAGAAAGCCGGCTGGCGCTGGAACGCGAGCAAGGCGTTTCTGCGCCCGATTGCGCAGCGGCCCAACCTGACGGTGTGGACACAAACCCGTGTGCAGCGGCTGACACTGGCGCGCGATGGCGCGGGTGCATTGCGCTGCACCGGAGCAGAGTTGGTGCGTGGTGGGCAAAACGTCGCCGTGTGTTGCGCGCGCGAGCTTGTGCTGAGCGCCGGCAGCGTGAATTCACCGCAGATCCTGCAGCTCTCGGGCATCGGCCCAGCGAGCCTGCTACGCAAACACGGCATCGAAGTTCAGCACGAGCTGCCGGGCGTGGGCGAAAACCTGCAAGACCATTTGCAGATCCGAACCGTGTTTAAAGTGACCGGTGCCAAAACGCTCAACACACTGGCAAACTCGCTCTGGGGCAAGGCCATGATCGGGCTGGAGTACGCCCTCAAACGCACCGGCCCCATGAGCATGGCGCCCAGCCAGCTCGGCGCATTCACTCGCAGCAGCCCGGACCAGCCGTATCCGAACATCGAATACCACGTGCAGCCGCTCAGCCTCGACGCCTTCGGCGAGCCGCTGCACAGCTTCCCAGCCTTCACCGCCAGTGTGTGCAACCTCAACCCGACCAGCCGGGGCCATGTACGGATTCAGAGCCCCCGTTTCGAAGATGCGCCCGCCATTGCGCCCTTGTACCTGAGTACACCAGAAGACCGGCAGGTGGCCGCCGACAGCCTGCGCGTGACGCGCCGCATCCTGGCCCAGCCGGCGCTGTCAAAGTACCGGCCCGAAGAATTCAAGCCTGGCGCGCAATTCCAGACCGACGAGGAGCTCGCCCGCCTGGCCGGCGACATCGCCAGCACCATTTTTCACCCGGTGGGCACCACCCGCATGGGCCGTACAGACGACCCGTTGGCCGTGGTTGACAGCCACCTGCGGGTGCGTGGCGTGGCGGGCCTGCGCGTGGTGGACGCCGGTGTCATGCCCACGATCACCAGCGGCAACACCAACAGCCCTACGCTGATGATCGCGGAGAAGGCGGCGCGCTGGATCGTGATAGGCCAGTGACCCGGCGCAAGCGCCCGGTGCCGCAGGACGCTCTCAGCGCAAGCGGCCGACGTAGCGGGCGCTGATGTCGGTCGTGTGGGATCTCATTGCGCCATCTGCGCTGCCTGCTGAGGGCGGCGTTCTGGACTCATTGCGCGGCGGTACCGCGATCGGTGGCGCCAACAGCGACTCCAGCCGATCGGCCAGGGGCAGCAGTTCGACCATGCCTTCGCTGCTCGCCTTTTCTCGTGCGAAACGCACGATGGCGCGCGCATAGTCGGCATTGCTCACCATCCACTCCGTGTCGGTCACGCGCCCGGTTTTTCGGCGCAACAGCACGTGCAGGTGCGCGGCAGCCGCAAACGCCTCGTTTTTAGACATGTTTTCTCCAGAACCCAACGATGGCCTTCGTTGAGCAGGGACCGTGCCATGCATGGGCGGCAAGGGAAAGTCCCGATGCACACAACTGGTGCGAGCCGCTAAAGTGAATGCACTCGCAACAGCGCCCTGCGCTGACGACCGCGGGAGGACCGAGGAGACAAACCCGTCCAGGCGCCACCCCAGCCGCCGCGTCCCAAGAGATGCACCACACCACAGCCGACCCCACAAGGGTCGGTTTTGTTTTGGGCGGTACCGCTCGCGGGCGACAGGCGCGCCGGTCGCGGGCCTTTTGCGCAGCGACAATCCATTGCATGGAATTGCTGCTGGTCTCCACCGCGTCGTTTTTTGCCGGCTTAGTGGATTCCATCGTTGGTGGTGGTGGCCTCATCCTGGTGCCCGCCCTGTTTGCGGTGTTTCCCAACGCGCACCCGGCCACGTTGTTCGGTGTCAACAAGAGCGCGTCGATCTGGGGCACGGCAGCGGCCACGGTGCAATACGCCCGCCGAGTGCAGATGCCCTGGCGCGCCCTGTGGCCTGCGGCCATCGTGTGTTTTGCCGGCTCCATGCTCGGCGCCTGGACGGTGACGCAGATCTCGCCCGATTTCCTGCGCCGGCTGCTGCCACTCATCCTGCTGGGTGTGCTTATTTACACGGTGGCACGCAAGGAGCTGGGCCGCCACCACGCGCCGCGCTTCGCAGGCCGCCAGGAAGCGATGGCAGCGGCCACCCTGGGCGTCACGATCGGGTTTTACGATGGCTTTTTCGGCCCAGGTACCGGGAGCTTTTTTGTCTTTCTGTTTGTGCGCTGGCTGGGTTACGACTTCCTGCACGCCAGCGCCAGCGCCAAGCTGCTCAACACCACCTCCAACCTCGCGGCCCTGTTGCTCTTCGCCGCCAAGGGCCACGTTTGGTGGCACCTGGCGCTGGCCATGGCGGTGGCCAACGTGGTGGGCAGCCTGATCGGCACGCGGCTGGCGCTCAAGTACGGCAGCGGCTTTGTGCGCGGGGCCTTCATCTTGGTGGTGGGCGCGCTGATTTTTAAGACGGGCTATGACGCTTGGATTTGACCTCCGCGCCGGCTGCGCCGTCACCTCCCCAAGAGGGCGATGCGACTGGTCTGGCAAAGCCGGTCCCACCGCATCCTGAGTCAATATCCTGAGCGCCGGAGGGAAGGTTTTCCAACGGCACCTCGGAACCTGCCTAGGGTGCTGCGCGCAGCGCGGCGGGGATCGCCGTTTCTTCCGGTGGCCACGGCATCTCGCTGGCTTTGAGCGGTGTCCCGATAGGCGCTGCCGCTTCGCCTTTTTGCACCGCGGCCAGGTCTTGTGCGTTGGGGTACTGGTCCATCAGCAGGTAGTCGAACACGCGGCGGGCGATGGGCGCGGCGTGGGCGGAGCCGAAGCCGGCATTTTCCACCACCACCGCCAGCGCCACCCGCGGCTGGTCCAGCGGCGCGAAGGCCACGTACAGCGAATGGTCGCGCTGGTGCTCTTCGAGCTTACGGGCGTCGTATTTGTCTTTCTGGCCGATGGTCACCGCCTGGGCGGTGCCGGTTTTGCCGCCGCTGAGGTAGCCTGCTCCCGCAAAAACGCGCGCTGAGGTGCCCTCGGTGGTGACGCCGTGCATCGCTTGCAAAATGGTTTTGACATTCTCCGGCTTGTAGCCCAGGCTCACCGGGGTTTGGTCGATCTGCAGCGTGCGCTCGCGAGTCACCACGTTTTCGGTCGCTAGGGTGAGGTGGGGCGTGTATTTGTTGCCACCGTTGGCCAGCGTGGCCATGGCGTGGGCCACCTGCAGCATGGTGAAGGTGTTGTAGCCCTGACCAATGCCTAGCGAAATGGTTTCACCGGCATACCACTTCTGCTGCTCGGGGCGTTTGTAGGTGTTGCGTTTCCATTCCTGATTGGGCAGCACGCCGCGCAGCTCCCCCCGCAGGTCGATGCCGGTGATTTGCCCGAAGCCCAGCGGCGCCATGAAGTCGTGCATGGCGTCTACCCCCATCTCGTTGGCCAGCGAGTAGTAGTAGACGTTGCTCGACTTGATGATGCTGCGCGCCATGTCCACCGACCCCAGACCGCCATCGCCATGGCTGCGGAATCGGTGGTTGCCGAACATCCAGAAGCCCGGGTCGTTGATCACGGTGTTGGCAGTGCGTGTACCGGTCTCCAGCGCGGCCAGCGCCATGAAAGGCTTGTAGGTCGAGCCTGGCGGATAAGTGCCGCGCAGCGCGCGGTTGAGCAGCGGTTTGTCTAGCGATTCGTTGAGCGCTTTCCAGTTCTCCACGTCGATGCCTTCCACGAACAGGTTCGGGTCGAAGGTGGGCTTGCTCACAAAGGCCAGCACCTCGCCACTGCGTGGATCGATCGCCACCAGAGCCCCTCGGCGCTGGCCAAACATGTCCTCGATGAGTTTCTGCAGCTGGATGTCGATCGCCAGCACCACCGTGTTGCCGGGCGTGGCCGGCGTGTTGGCCAGCGAGCGCACAGCACGGCCACCGGCCGAGGTTTCGACCTGCTCGAAGCCCGTGATGCCGTGCAGTTCGCGCTCATAGTGCTGCTCCGCGCCGAGCTTGCCGATGTAGTCGGTACCGCGGTAATTGGCCTGTTCTTCTTCGGGCCAGTCTTCGATGGCTTCCTTCTCGCGCTGGTTGATGCGGCCGATGTAGCCCACCACGTGGCTGGCAATGTCACCATTGGGGTAGTGGCGGATCAGGCGCGCACGCACGTCGACTCCGGTGAAGCGGTAGCGCTGTGCCGCAAACCGCGCCACCTCGTCGTCGGTTAGCCGGGTGCGGATGGGCAGCGAGTCGAAACTGCGCGATTCGTCGAGCAGCTTGCGAAAGCGCCGCTTGTCGCGCGGGTGGATGTCCACCACCTGGGCCAGTTCGTCAATGGTGGCATCCAGGTCCTCCACCTTGGACGGCGTGATCTCCAGCGTGTAGGCGGAGAAGTTGGTGGCGAGCACCCGACCATTTCGATCCAGGATCTGACCTCGGTTGGGCACCACCGGCAACACCGCCGTGCGGTTGCTCTCCGCTTGGGCCAGCAGATCTTCGTGGCGCACCACCTGCAGGTACATCATGCGCGCGGCCACCAGCCCAAACGCAAAGAACACCAGCAGCCCCGCCACCAGCACCCGGGTGCGGAAATGGCTCAGCTCGGCTTCGACGTTGCGGATCTCGGTCATGATATAGCCTCCGCCATGCCGGCTGCGCCGTCACCCCCCAGGGGGCGACGGCGCAGCCGGCGCGGGGGGGAGCGTCTAGAGTGGTCGGTTGTCATCCGGATTGGGTGCACGGCGTTGCGGGGCGAGCAGCAGTACGCTGACCACCGGCCACAGCATGGCCTCAATCACCGGCGCGAGCAAGTAAGACCATCCCGGCAGTGTGCCGCCAGCGATCATGCGCACCGCTAGCTGCAGCAGGTGCATGGCCAGCAGCAGCGGGAAAACCTGCACCGCTTGAGTCGGCACTGGAAACCAGAGCAGGCGTCGGTGCATGGAGATCGCAAAAAAGCCCAGCATGGTGTACGCCATCGCGTGCTGGCCAAGCAGGGCGCCCTGGTGGAGGTCCATCATGAGACCAAAGAAAAACGCCACGCCCACGCCGATGCGCAGCGGCTGGTGCACGCCCCAGAACACCAGCACCAACGCCAGTAGATCGGGCACCCAGGCCGAGCGGCCCCACAGGCCCATGTTCATGGTCATGTTGAGGACCAGTGCCGCCATCAGGGTGAACCAGATGAAGACCGGGTTGGCAGGCAGCAGCAGCTGCTGACCAGGGCGCATGATCATGGTGCGCTTCTCGGGCTGGCCGCTGTCTCGGTGCCTGCGCGCGCGCTACGTGTCGGGCTTGCGGGAAGCGGTGAGGGCGGCAGCATCGGCCCCACGGGCGCCAGCACCAGCACGTGCAGCGCGCCCTGCATGCGAGCCAAGGGCTCGCAGCCGATGCGGTTGAACGACGATTCAGCGCGGCGCTCGATTTCGCGCACCTGGGCCACCGGCAAACCCGGCGGGTACACGCCATCCACGCCGCTGGTGGTCAGCAGGTCGCCCTGGTTGATGTCGGCGTTGGCCAGGGTGTAGCGCAGCTCCAGGCCGTCTCCACTTGCCGAGGGTTGGCCATAGGCCACGCCGCGCACGCCGGTGCGCGCATTGAGCACCGGAATTGCCTGATCGCGGTCGATCAGCAGCGTGATCTCGGACACCAGCGGGTAGACCCGCGTCACCTGGCCCAGCACGCCGCTCTCGTCGATCACCGGCGAGCCGGGCACGATGCCGTGTGTCTGGCCGCGGTCGATCACCACTTTGCGCGAATACGGGTCGGCCGAGTCATAAAGCACCTGGGCACCGGTGGCGGGCGTGGTGATGCGCTCTCGCATGGCTAGCAGCTCGCGCAAGCGCCGGTTCTCCAAGTCGAGCTGTTCCACCTGCAGGCTGCGTCCGGCCTGCACCGCCAGGCGCCGCAAGGCTTCGGCCTCGCTGGTCTGGGCGGTGCGCAGCGACTGGAAGTAGTTGCCGACCTCGCCGGCGGCGTTCACTGGCTGCAGGATCAGCCACTGCGCCGGATACAGCACGGTCGCGATGGCTGCGCGAATCGGCACGGTGACTTTGAATCGCACATCGGCCACCATCAGGAACAGCGCCAGGGCGCTGAACACCACCAGCTTCGACA
Source organism: Hydrogenophaga sp. (assembly GCF_011390835.1). Taxonomy (GTDB): domain Bacteria; phylum Pseudomonadota; class Gammaproteobacteria; order Burkholderiales; family Burkholderiaceae_C; genus Hydrogenophaga. The sequence continues at coordinate 112,826 of NZ_JAABRQ010000010.1, forward strand.
GGGCCGACGGACCCTGCTTGAAGAAGGGCGGGGGTGTCCGGTCGAGGGTGCCCAGTGGCATGTCGGGGTGGGCGTGTGCGCTGTTCGGGAGCGGGCCTGTGAGGGCCCGCGGCGCTTATTCGCTGGTGAAGATGGTGCCCAGGCGCTCCATGCGCTCCAGGGCCATGCCGCAGCCGCGCACCACGCAGGTCAGCGGCTCTTCCGCCACCAGTACCGGCAGGCCGGTCTCTTCGGCCAGCAGACGGTCCAGATCGCGCAACAGGGCGCCGCCCCCGGTGAGCATCATGCCGCGCTCGGCAATGTCGGCGCCCAGCTCGGGCGGCGTGTGCTCCAGCGCCATCTTGACCGCCGAGACGATGTTGTTGAGCGGGTCGGTCAGCGCTTCCAGGATCTCGTTGCTGGAAATTGTGAAGCTGCGCGGCACGCCTTCGGAGAGGTTGCGGCCCTTGACTTCCATTTCCTTGACTTCACTGCCCGGGAAGGCGGAGCCGATGTGCTTCTTGATGGATTCGGCAGTGGGTTCCCCGATCAGCATGCCGTAGTTGCGGCGGATGTAGGCAATGATGGCGTCGTCAAAGCGGTCACCGCCCACGCGCACGCTGCCCTTGTAGACCATGCCACCGAGCGAAATCACGCCCACCTCGGTGGTGCCGCCGCCAATGTCGACTACCATCGATCCCGACGCGTCGGAAACCGGCAGGCCGGCACCAATGGCCGCGGCCATCGGTTCTTCGATCAGGTAGACCTCGGAAGCGCCAGCGCCCAGTGCCGATTCGCGGATTGCCCGGCGCTCGACCTGGGTCGAGCCGCAGGGCACGCAGATGATGATGCGCGGGCTCGGCTTAAACATCGAGCGCGGGTGCACCATCTTGATGAACTGCTTGAGCATCTGCTCGGTGACGGTGAAGTCGGCGATCACGCCGTCCTTCATCGGGCGGATCGCCTCGATGTTGCCCGGCACCTTGCCCAGCATGGCCTTGGCTTCATGGCCCACGGCCTGGATGGTCTTCTTACCCTGCGGGCCGCCTTCGTGGCGGATCGACACCACCGAAGGCTCGTCAAGCACGATGCCCTTGCCGCGCACGTAGATCAGGGTGTTGGCCGTGCCAAGGTCGATGGCCAGGTCGGTCGAGAATTGCCGACGGAACGCTTCAAACATGTGCAAAAGTCCTGTGGGGCACGCGCGCAGCTGTTTGCGCCCATCGCCCGAGTGTGGGCCGGCAAGCAGGCCGGCAGTCGGTTCTAAGTGTTTGATTCCATGGCAAAAAGCGCATGACGCCAGCATTTACCACCAAACCTTGGATAATAACGTATCCCCTGTGCACAACTGCTGCGTTCCGAGGGGGTCAGCCGCCAAGTTACAACCCGTTTCAGGGGTGTTTTCCACACCCCAGGCCGGCGTCTTTTGTCCTTTTTCAACCCCGTCATGTCCCTGACCCTTACCGATATCGGGCGCATCGCCAAGCTGGCGCGCCTGGAACTCGACGGCCCGCACAGCGAACGCATGCTGGGCCAGCTAAACGGCTTTTTCGACATTGTTGAGCAGATGAATGCGGTCGATACCACCGGCGTCGAGCCCCTGGCCCACCCCACGGCCGTGATCGACCACGTGAGCCTGCGGCTGCGTCCCGATGTGGCCAGCGAACCGAACAACCGCGAAGCGAACCAGAAGAGCGCGCCTGCGGTCGAGCGCGGCCTGTTCCTCGTGCCCCGGGTGATCGAATGAGCGACATTCACCAACTCGGCGTGGCCGACCTGGCCGCAGCGATTGCCGCCAAGCAGACTTCCGCCGTGGAAGCCGCGCACCACCTGCTGACCCGCGCTCAGCAGCACGCCAGCCTTGGCGCCTACCTGGCTTTCAACGAAGAAGCCACCCTAGCCCAGGCGCGAGCAGCCGATGCGCGGATCGCGGCCGGAGAGCGAGGCCCTCTGCTGGGCGTGCCGCTGGCGCATAAAGACATTTTTGTCACCACCGATTTCCCCACCACCGCTGGCTCCAGGATGCTGCTGGGCTACCAGAGCCCGTTCAACGCCACCGTGGTGCAGCGGCTGGCTGACGCTGGTGCCGTCACCCTGGGCAAGCTCAATTGCGACGAATTCGCCATGGGCTCGGGCAACGACAACTCCGCCTACGCGCCGGCCCACAACCCCTGGGATAAACAGCGCGTGCCCGGCGGCTCGTCGGGCGGCAGCGCCGCAGCGGTGGCCGCGCGCCTAGTGCCCGCGGCCACGGGCACTGACACCGGCGGCTCGATCCGCCAGCCAGCGAGCTTCACTGGCATCACCGGTATCAAGCCCACCTACGGGCGCTGCTCACGCTACGGCATGGTGGCCTTTGCCTCCAGCCTCGACCAAGCTGGACCGATGGCCCGCAGTGCCGCCGACTGCGCGCTGCTCTTGAGCGCCATGGCAGGGCCCGACATCGACCGCGACTCCACCAGCCTCGACCACTCGGCCGAGGACTATTCGCTTGCGCTGAGCCAGCCGCGCGAAGGCGCCAGCGCGACACAGCCGCTCAAAGGCTTGCGCATCGGTTTGCCCGCCGAGTTTTTTGGTGCGGGTTGTGCACCCGACGTGCTCGCCGCCGTGCGCGCGGCGCTGGCCGAGTATGAAAAGCTCGGCGCCACGCTGGTCGACATCTCGCTGCCGCGCACCGAGCTGTCCATTCCGGTTTATTACATCATTGCGCCGGCCGAAGCTTCGAGCAACCTCAGCCGTTTCGATGGCGTGAAGTTTGGTCACCGCGCTGCTCAGTACGACGATCTGGCCGACATGTACCAGAAGACGCGCAGCGAGGGCTTTGGCCCCGAGGTGCAGCGCCGAATCATGATCGGCACTTATGTGCTCTCACACGGCTACTACGACGCCTACTACCTCAAGGCGCAGCAGATTCGCCGCCTGATCGCGCAGGACTTCCAGCAGGCTTTCACGCAATGCGATGTGATCGCCGGCCCGGTGGCGCCCACCGTGGCGTGGAAGATTGGTGAAAAGAGCGAAGACCCGCTGGCCAATTACCTGGCCGACGTCTATACGCTGTCGACTTCACTTGCCGGCCTGCCCGGCATGAGCGTGCCGGCCGGATTCGGCGCGGGCCGCATGCCGGTGGGCCTGCAGCTCGTGGGCAATTACTTCAAGGAAGGCGAATTGCTGCGGACCGCGCATGCTTTCCAGCAGGCCACCGACTGGCATCTGAAGAGGCCGGAGGGCTTCTGAAAGGGATGCACCACCCCCGCTTTGCCTTCGGCGTCACCCCCTCAAGGGGACGTCACCAGCGGCCTGGCAAAGCCAGTTCCGCGGTGACGCTTGACGATGACACACCACGCACAAACCTTGCGGATTGAAAGAGGTTTTCTGAGATGAACCAACAAGTCAAAAAAGAAGCATCGTTGCTCGTGCACGGTTACGAAGTGGTGATCGGGTTCGAGACCCATGCCCAGCTCGCCACGAAGTCCAAGATCTTCAGCCGCGCGCCGATCGCCTTTGGTGCAGAGCCCAACACCCAGGCCTGCGCGGTGGACCTGGCCCTGCCGGGCACGTTGCCGGTGATGAACCGCGAAGCGGTGGCGCACGCCATCCGCCTCGGCCTGGCGCTCGGCTCGCACATCGCCGAGCAAAGCGTGTTCGCGCGCAAGAACTATTTCTACCCCGACCTGCCCAAGGGCTATCAGATCAGCCAGTTCGAGATCCCAGTGGTGCAGGGTGGCGAGGTGTCGTTCCTGCTGGGTGACGAGAAGAAAACGGTGCGCCTGGTGCGCGCCCACCTTGAGGAAGACGCAGGCAAATCGCTGCACGAAGAATTCCACGGCATGAGCGGCATCGACCTCAACCGTGCCGGCACGCCGCTGCTGGAGATCGTGACCGAGCCCGACATGCGCTCGACCGCCGAGGCCGTGGCCTACGCCAAGGAGCTGCACAAGATCGTGACCTGGATCGGCATCTGCGACGGCAACATGCAAGAAGGCAGCTTCCGCTGCGACGCCAACGTCTCGGTGCGCAAGCCCGGCGCGCCGCTCGGCACCCGCCGCGAGATCAAGAACCTGAACTCCTTCAAGTTCATGCAGCAGGCGATCGACTACGAGATCCGCTGGCAGATCGAACAGATCGAAGATGGCCACGCCATCCAGCAGGCCACAGTGCTGTTCAACCCCGACTCCGGTGAAACCCGTGCCATGCGCAGTAAGGAAGACGCGGCCGACTACCGCTACTTCCCCGACCCCGATCTGCCGCCGCTGGTGGTGTCGCGCGAATGGGTGGAGCAGGTTCGCGCCGACATGCCCGAGCTGCCACGCCAGATGGCCCAGCGCCTGGTGAGCGACTACGGCTTGCCCGAGTACGACGCCGCCACGCTGACGCAAAGCCCGGCGATGGCGGCTTACTTTGAGACCGCCGCGAAAACGAGTGGCCAGGCCAAGCTGGTCAGCAACTGGATCATGGGTGAAGTCTCGCGGCGGCTGAATGCCGAAGAAAAAGACATCGCCGATTCACCCGTGAGCGCGTCACAGCTGGCGACGCTGATTGCACGCATTGCGGATGGCACGGTGTCTAACAATGCGGCCAAGCAAGTGATGGATGTGCTGTGGAGCGATGAAAGTTCGCAGGTCGATTCGATCATTGAAGCCAAAGGCCTCAAGCAGATGAACGACAGCTGCGCGCTCGAAGCCATCGTCGACGAGGTCATGACCGCCAACTCCCCCATGGTCGAGCAGTTCCGCGCCGGCAAGGACAAGGCCTTCAACGCCTTGGTGGGCTTGGTGATGAAAGCCAGCAAAGGCAAGGCCAACCCGCAGCAGGTCAACGACGTGCTGAAGCAGAAGCTGCAGTGAACACGCGCGGCACTGAGGCGCCGCAGGGCAAACTCAGCGCGAGGTGATGGCCGA
>NZ_JAABRQ010000011.1 GCF_011390835.1 Hydrogenophaga sp.
GCGCTTTAGCAAGCGCCGTTCGCTAGACCCCACCCTGACTCGCGCCCAGGCTGGGGAATGCGCTCACATCTGTTCAACGGTACCTCCGATACCATTCGGCAGCCGAGAGGGCGTGTCCGGTGCGATCAACCACCGAGACGGTGGCGTGGCCGTCTCGTCCCGCCACGCGCACCCGGTCACCGTCGAAGCTGGTGAAGCTCATCGACATGCGTTCGCCGTACAGCATGGCCTGCTCCATCCAGGATGGACACGGTGATGCGCTCGCCCATGCGCAGCGAGGCGAAGAAGTCGGTGTAGTAGTGCACACCCGCCACGTTGCGCGCGATGGCGATGTTGGCCGCCAGCTTGTCGAGCTCGCCCTGTACCGTGAGCGCTGGTGAGCCGGCTGCTTTATTCAGCACCGCCTTGTTGCCCACATAGACCTTGCCGAAGCCGTAGGCGCCGCTGCCGCCAGGACCTTGGCCGGCGGTCAGCTGCCAGGGCAGCTCGGTCACGCCGTCGGCTAGGTACATCTCGAAAAACGCCTTGAGCGCGGTGACGCAGGCGCCCGCCACCGTGGCGTGGCCGGCCCCGTAGGCCGGGTGGGTGGGCGAGCCTTCAGGAGAGGCCATGGGTCGCAGGTAGTTCTTTCCAGCGGTAATCGCAGGTAGGTCGCCAGTGTTGCCATTGGGTGCCAAGATACCGGCCGACGCGGTGGGCGCGCCCGAGGTGTCCGCCGTGTTCTTGGCGGCGATCGCGCTCAGGATGCTGGCCGGGATCTTGGCCTGCAGCTCCGCCAGAGCGGTGCGCAGCGCGGGATCGGGCACGGCGGCGGGGAAGTTGGCGCCCACCGGCAGACCTTCGAAGCGGGCGTGGTCTTGTTGCAGCAGGGTGTCGTTGTATTCGCGGTAGGCCGTCAGATCGACAAAGCCGGTAGGTCCGTGCGGCAGGCCCTTGTGGAAGTTGCCGGCGTAGCTGTCGCCGTATGCCAGCTCCTCGCCGTTGGTGCTGGTGCGGGCCTGCCCGCGTTGAGGTGCGCTGTGCGCGGCGGTGCGGATCGACTGCGTCTGGGTGGCGCGCTCGTTGCGGTCGGGTTGCGGATGGCCAATGACGTTGCTCATGGTGAAACTCTTGAATTGGTGGTGGAACGGCGGTGCATGGCTCGGCTGTTCGCGTGCGCTGCGGTCAGCCGCTCGGGATCACGCACCATGCCAACTGCAGGCTAGGCTTGCGCACGCAACTTCACATCGATTGCGCAAGCGAGCGGCGCACCCAGGCGAGGGAAAACAGGGTCTAGCTTTCCCCAGGGCGAGGGATGCATGGGCGCCCGCTGCGGGCATTGGGTTGTTGTTGGCCGAAGCGGCGGCTATTCTGGGCAGCCAGACCGCGCCAAGCCGAGGAGACCGTATGCGCCCCGACGTGTTCCAAGCCCACGAAATCTTCAGCGCCTACCCGCCGCCGCTCAGCGACTACGGCCGGCGCTTACTGGCCGAGGGCGATTCGTGGTTCACGATCGGCACGCTCAACCTGCCGCGCTCGTCCAACATCCTGCTCAACCTGGAATTCCGGCGCTCCACCGCGGTGGTGAGCTGCGCCTACCCGGGCCACACGCTGCAGCACATGGTGGACAACCTTCACGATCCGTACTTCGACCGCTTTCTGCGCCAGCCCAACTTTTCGAGTTACTGGGAAGCGGTGCTGATCTCCGGCGGTGGCAACGACCTGATTGATGCCGCCCAGACCCCTTCTCAGGGCGGCCAGGGGCAGCCGGTGCCGGCCGAGGGCCGCCTGCTGCTGACCGCCAACGAGGTGGCGGCCAACACCACTGCCCAGGGCGCCGCGCGCTACGTGAGCGAAGCCGGGTGGAACCGGCTGGCGACCTACCTGCGGGTTAACTACGCCGAGCTGGTGCTGCGCCGCGACCAGGGTCCGAGCCGCGGTCGACCGCTGTTTCTGCACACCTACGCGGTGCCGGTGGTGCGACCTTCGGGCACGGTGGGGGCGCCGCGCGGCTGGTTGTACCCCGCGATGGTGGCCTACGCCATCCCCGAGGCCGACTGGCAGGCGCTGGCCGAGTTGCTGTTCACCCGTTTGCGCGAGCTGCTGTTGTCGCTAGACCAGGGCAGCGGCCTGCCGGGCGCGCTGTCGCAAGTGCATGTCTTCGATTCAGCAGTCTTGCAGACCCTGGCGCCCGCCGCACCGGGCACTTCCGGGCGCTCGGGGGACTGGATCAACGAGATCCACCTGACCCCCACGGGCTACCGCAAGCTCGGCCGTGCCATGGGTGCCTTCATCGATACGGTGCTTTCGGGGTACCCTTGACGGTGTTCGCCGCCTGCTGCGGCCGCGTGGTCCACGTTCATGAGCACCCTGCAACCCGTCAATGCCCGCACCGGTGAGCCTCGCGGCAAGCCGATACCCGCCTCCACCCCTGAAGAGATCGACGCCGCGGTGATGCACGCCGCCGCGGCCGCTGACGCCTGGGCAAGCAGCGCCCCGATCAAGCGCGCGCAGCTGCTGCGCGGTCTGGCTGGTGCGCTGGAGATCGATGCTGAGACCCTCGTGGCTTGGGCCGAACTCGAGACCGCGCTCGGCCCGGTGCGCCTGGCGGGCGAGCTGGAGCGCTGTGCGTTCCAGTTGCGCCGCTTTGCCGAGCTGGCCGAGGCCGGGGTGCCCATCGCCGCTCTGGTGGAACCGGCGGTGCCAGGTGCCCCGCCGCGCGGTCACCCGGGCATGATGCGCCAGCGCCTGCCGCTGGGTCCGGTGGCGGTGTTCGCCGCCAGTGCATTCCCGTTTGGTTCGTCGGTGCTCGGTGGTGACACCGCGTCGGCACTGGCCGCGGGCTGCCCGGTGATCGTCAAGGCCCACCCGGGTCACCCTGGTTTGTCGCAGCGCCTTCACGCGGTGGCGCGACCGGTGCTCGCACTTAACGGCCTGCCTGAAGGTCTGGTGGGCATGGTGCAGGGTGCCGAGCCCGAGATCGGCGCCGCCCTGTTGCGTCACCCGCAGCTGGCGGCTGTGGCCTTCACCGGCTCCCAGCGTTCGGGCCTGGCCTTGCAGGCGCTGGTGCAGGCGCGAACGAGGCCGATCCCCTTTTTTGGACAGCTCAGCGCCACCAACCCGGTGGTGGCTCTGCCCGAGGCGCTGGCGCTGCGCGGTGCCGAGCTGGCGACTGCGCTGGCCGCCACCATCGCCCAAGGGGGTGGGCAGTTCTGCACCAGCCCTGGCGTGGTGCTGCTGCTCAAGGATCCCGCGTCAGATGAATTCGTGACCCAGCTCACTCGGCTGCTCGGCCAGCACAAGCCCCAGCCCATGCTGGGTGCAAGCACCCGCTCGGCGTTTGACGCCGGTGTGCGCAGCTGGCTCGACCACGGTGCACACCCGCTGCTCGCACCACCCGGCACGCCGCTGGCGCCTTTGTCCCAGCTGTTCCAGGTGAGTGCGGCTCGTTTCCTGGAGCGCCCAGCCCTGCGCGACGAGGTGTTTGGCCCGGCTTGTCTGCTGGTGCGCGCCGAAAGCCGCGATGAGGTGATCGAGGCGCTGCGTGCGGTGGGCGCCAGCCTCACCGTGACCCTGTGGGGAGCGGACGCCGACACGCCAGACAACCACGCGCTGGTGCGCGCAGCGACCGCCATCGCCGGGCGCGTGCTGTTCTCCGGCGTGCCGACTGGCGTGACCATCTCGCCAGCGCAGCACCACGGCGGCCCCTGGCCGGTGACGACTGAGCCGCAACACACCTCGCTGGGCGATGCCGCGCTGGACCGCTTCCTGCGGCCAGTCTGCCTGCAGGACCCGCCGGCCTGGCTGCAGGCGCGGCGCGGTCTGCCTTGTTAGTCCATCCAAGAGGGGGTGCCGCATGGCCTGGCTGATCCTCGGCTTGATGCTGTTTCTCGGCGTGCATTCGGTGTCCATCGTTGCGCCGCATGCGCGTAACCGTTGGGTGCAACGCCTGGGCGAAGGGCCGTGGAAAGGTCTGTACACGCTGGTGTCGATCGTTGGCTTTGGCCTGATCGTCTGGGGCTACGGTCAGGCGCGCGAAGCGCCCGTGTTGCTCTACAGCTTGCCGGGTGGGTTTCGGCACCTCGCTGCCTTGCTCATGCTGCCGGTGTTTGTGCTGCTGTTCGCGGCGTATTTGCCAGGGCGCATCCAGGCGCTTGTGAAACACCCCATGCTGCTGGCGGTGAAGTTCTGGGCCTTGGCGCACTTACTGGCCCAATCGGTCACCGGTGGCACCTTGGCCGATGTGCTGCTGTTTGGTGGTTTTCTGGTCTGGGCCATCGCCGACCGCATCTCGGTCAAGCGCCGCGCCGCCGCCGGCCTCTTGCGCAGCCTGCCGCTGGGACCACCGCGCGCACTGAACGACGCCATCGCGCTCGTCGGTGGACTCGCGGTTTACGCGCTGTTCGCTTTCTGGCTGCACGCGGTCCTGTTCGGTGTGCGGCCGTTCGGCTGATCCGGGAACCTGCAGCGGTGCGCAGACATCCCACAGGCCCATCTACTGGAGTCCACCCATGAAACCTGCCCTGCTCACCACCGTTCTTGTGCTGGCCGCCAGCATCTGGCCAGCCGTGTCAGGTGCGCAGTCGTCTGCGGTGCGTACCGAGGTCGTGGCGAAGGGCTTGGAGAACCCGTGGGCCATGGCATTCATCGGCGAGGGACGGGTGCTGGTCACCGAGCGGCCCGGCACCATGCGGGTGGTCGGCGCCGATGGCCGAGTCAGTGAGCCGCTGGCCGGCGTGCCGCCGGTCGTAGCGCAAGGCCAGGGCGGCCTGCTCGACCTCATCACCGACCGCGACTTCGTCCGCAACCGCACCGTGCACTTCTGCTACGCCGAGCCCGCCGCCAGTGGCTCCGCCAACTCCACCGCCATGGCCTCGGCCGTGCTCTCAGCCGACGCGCGATCGTTGGAGCAGGTGCGGGTGATCTTCAGCCAGAAACCGAAGTACAGCAGCCGGCTGCACTTTGGCTGCCGCATCGTGCAGGCCACCGATGGCAGCCTGTTCCTCGCCCTGGGCGACCGCTTCCAGCGCATGGCCGACGCGCAGACCCTGGACAACCACCACGGCAAGGTGGTTCGCGTGAAGCCCGATGGCAGCCCGCACCCCGACAACCCCTACCTGAACCGCGCCGGTGCGCTGCCGGAAATCTGGAGCATTGGTCACCGCAACCCTCAAGGCGCCACGCTCGGCCCCGATGGTCAGCTCTGGGAGCTGGAGCACGGCCCTCAGGGCGGCGACGAAATCAACCGCCCCGAGGCCGGCAAAAATTACGGTTGGCCGGTGATCACCTACGGCGAGAACTACGGCGGTGGCGCCATCGGCGAGGGCATCACCGCCAAGGCCGGACTGGTGCAGCCGCTGCACCACTGGACGCCTTCGATCGCGCCTTCCGGCATGGCGTTTGTGAGCAGCGAGCGCTATGGCAAGGACTGGGTCGGCAACCTGCTGGTGGGTTCGCTCAAGTTCCGCTACCTGGCCCGACTCACGCTGGATGGCACACGGGTGGTGAAAGAAGAGCGCCTGCTGCCCAACCTGAACCAGCGCGTGCGCGATGTGCGCCAGGGCCCGGACGGCTTCATCTATTTGCTGACCGATGCGCGCAATGGCGAGCTGCTTCGCCTGCTGCCGCGCTGAGCGTTTGTAAGAATCTGGCGGCTTGAACGACTCAAGTCCGCCGGCAGCGGATGACGGGGTCGACCCGGTGCATCCAGGCCCCGGCCTCGAATGGCTTACCCTTTGACCGACAGCGCCCGACCACTGCCCATGCCCATCCAGCCCCGCACCCTGATCCTCTTTGATTACGACTGGGATGCCCTCGGCCACGCCCGGGCGGCAGCGGGGCAGGGACTGGCGCTGGACCGATCGGGCTTTGACCTGTTCACCTTCCCCAGCAATGCCCGCCTGGCCTGGTTCGACATGGGGCGGTATGTGGAAACGCTGGTGCAGCGAGCTCGCCTGCGCGGCTGGCAGGCGGTGACGTCGCATCACGAACAGTTTGGCGCCCTGGCCGCAGCCTTGCTGGCCGAGCGCATGGGCTGGCCCGGCACGCCCGTCAACGCCATCCTGGCCTGCCAGCACAAGCTCTACGCGCGCCAGGTGCTACAGCGCGTGGCGCCGGAGGCCAATGTGCCGTTCGAGCTGCTCGATGCCGAATATGGCGCACCCATTCCGTCCGGCCTGGACTACCCGCGCTTTGTCAAGCCGGTGAAGGCTGCGTTTTCGGTGCTGGCGCGCCGCGTCGACAACCACAGCGAGCTGCACCGCCACACCCGCTTTGGTGCCTGGGAGCTGTGGGTGATCCGCCGCCTGGTCGAGCCCTTCGAGCGCATGGTGCGCGAGCGCCTTGGCGCGCAGGTGCCCAGCGCCCACCGAATGCTGCTGGAGGCGCCAGTGCAGGCCGAGCAGTTCAACCTCGATGGTTATGTGTTCAACGGCCAGGCTCACCCCATCGGCGTGGTCGACGCCATCATGTACCCCGGCACCCAGGCCTTCATGCGCCACCAGCTACCGACCCGGCTCGCGCCCGCCGTGCAGGCGCGAGCGCTCGACGTGGCGCGCCGCTTTCTCGCGGCGGTGGGGTTCACGCACGGCCTGTTCAACATGGAGTTTTTCTTCGATGCTGTCACCGACCGGCTGACCGTGATCGAGTTCAACCCGCGCATGGCCTCGCAGTATTCCGACCTGTACCAGCGTGTGCTTGGTGTGGACCTGCACGCCATGGGCCTGGTGCTGGCGCATGGGCGCGACCCGGCCACGGCGCCGCGCGCCTCACCCACTGCAGGCGCCGCCGCAAGCTTTGTGTATCGGGCGTTCGACTCGGCAGCTTCGGTGCGCATGCCCGATGCCACCCAGCAGCGTGCCTTCCACCGCGCCTTTCCTGATGGCCTGCTGTTTCCGTACCCCAAGTCTCCCGGCTCGGTGGCGCGCGATTACAAGTGGCTGGGCAGCTACCGCTACGGCATCACCCACCTGGGTGGGCTTGACGAAGCCGACCTGCAAGCGCGCTGCGAAGCGGCCAGTGCCTTGCTGAGCTGGCCAGCGCCCTATGCCGACACCGCACCAGCGCCTGCCGATCACCCCGCCGCCACCGTGCCGCACTCGCCGGTGCTGCATGGCCTCGGCCCGGTGAGGGCCGTCCGGGTGAGCTCATGAGTGCAGCGCGCTGGTGCGTGACGCCATGGTGCCGCCTGGCGGGCCTGTGAACGCCGCTACACGGGAACCGAGCGCACCGGCAGTGTCGCGCTCGCTCTCCCGGCGCAGTCTGCTACTCGGCGGCGCCGCCGCGTTGGCCGGCTGCACGCTCAATCCTGACCGAGACCACAGCGGTCCCGACGCGCCGCAGGCATTGCCGCTGTCGCGTTCGCCGCGCACCGCCTGGGTGTTCAGCTCGGGCGGGCCGCGCGGCTTTGTGCATGTGGGCGTGCTCAAGGCGCTTGAGGAACTGGGGCTGGCGCCCAACCTCATCGTCGGCGCCTCGGCAGGCGCGCTGGTCGGGAGCCTGTACGCCGCAGGGCTGAATGCGGGCGCCATCGAAGCCCTGGCGCTGGAGTTTCAGCCGCTCTCGCTGGCGCGCTGGGCCTGGGGCCAGGATGAGCGTCTGAGCGGCGCCGCCATCGCCGACCTGGTGCGCGAGCAAGCACCCAAGACGAGGCTGGAGCACATGCCCCTGGCCATGGCCTGCGTGGCCGCGCGCCAGCGCGACCACACTGCCGTGGCTTTCACCGCTGGCGACGTCGGCCTGGCCGTGCAGGCGTCCAGCGCCATCGAAGGCCAGTTTGCGCCGGTGCGCATTCGGGGTGAGCGCTACGTGGACGCCGACTGGACCACGCCGCTCCCCGTGCGCGTGGCCCGAGCCCTGGGCGCGCAGAGCATACTAGCCATCGACGCCAGCGCCCACCTGGACCGTGCACCAGCCGGCGCCGAGCGCTACCGCGCCTCGGACCTGCGCAAGCAGGCACTGGTGAACGCCGACGCCGAGCAGGCCGATCTGGTGCTGAAGCCCGACTTCGGTTACTGGGTCAGTCTGTCGCGCGAGTTCCGCGAGCGCGCCATGGAGGCGGGGTACCGGGAGACGCTGGCTCAAGGCGCGGCGCTGCAGGCGCTGCACGCGGCTTGATGTTCCTGAAAGAGACTTTCGGGGGGCTGTTTGGGCGGGGCAGCGTTGCGGCTGTTAGTGTGTTGCCTTGCGGCCACCTCATCCAGGTCATGTGCGACGGGCCTTGGTGGGGTGAATCCGCCCTGGTCAGCCGCCAGCCTCTCGCCTTTGGCCGGCGTGTCACTCCCAGCGGATCAGGTTGGAATCGAACCCATCGCAGACAAGTAGTCTGCACCCCTGGCCTCGGCAAATATGTCCAGCGTCAGCGTGAAGGCTGCCTGCAAGACCAGACCTACACCGATGCCCGCTGCCATGTCATAACGCTGCAGAAAGGCAATCATGCCAACACCGCCGATCAGCAGCACCATTTCGACCGCCTTGTAGATTGAAAAGTTTTTCATCACCGTCTGCATTCGGGTGGTTTCTTCCGCCTTCAACGCCGTAGGGTTCGCATTCAGCTGAGCGCTCAAGGTGGACAGCTGCGTGTCGGTGCGCAGGTAGACCGAAGCGCCCACCGCCATCTGCATCAGTGCAATGACCACCAGCGGGTAGGCCATGGACTTCAGGCGATGGCCGTTCATCCAGAGCCAGACGCTGATGCCAATGGCCAGCAGGCCAACGGCGATGAATATCAAACTTTCCTGCTTCTCTGCTGCGAAGTAGCTGCTCATGTGGTTGATCATGATTTGGGCCTTATGCGATGGGTCTGGTCAAGGTCTTGACCACCTTGGTGGCCAGGTTGCGAGGTGTGATGCGCATGCTTTGCGCCATGGCCCAATTCACGAAGCCAGGGATGTAGACCCGCTGCCCGCGCTGCATGGCGCGGTAGCCCAATGCAGCCACTGCTTCTGAGGTCGGCAGTTTCTTGCCCTTGACCAGTGCCGAGCTGCCCAGATCGGCCTTGTCCTGAAAGCCCGAGGCCGTCGGTCCGGGACACAGCGCCGTCACGGTCACACCGGTGTCTTCCAGCTCGGACGCGATGGCCTCCGAGAAGCTCAGCACAAAAGATTTGGTGGCGTAGTACACCGCCATGTAGGGGCCCGGCTGAAAAGCGGCCGTGGAGGCTGTATTCAGAATCTTGCCGCGCGTGGCCAACAAATCGGGCATGAAGAGCTTGGTCAGCACGACCACCGTGTTCATGTTGAGCTGCATCATGGCCAGCTCTGGCGCCAGCGCCGAGTCCTTGAACTCACCAAAGGCGCCGTACCCGGCGTTGTTGACCAGGGCGCTCAGGACCATGCCGCGCGCTTTGACCTCCGAGTGCAGCTTCGCCGCGCCATCGTTGGTTTCGAGGTCTGCACCGATGACGGTTGCGGCCACCTTGAATTGCTCTTGCAGTTCGTCGGCCAAGGCCTGCATCTTGGCCACGCCACGGGCTGCCAGCACGAGCTGATAGCCGTCTTGCGCAAAGTGGCGGGCCAGCGCCTTGCCGATGCCGGAGGAGGCGCCCGTGATGAGTGCTGTTTTGTGGGGTGTTGGGGGTGTGGCCAAGGTGAATCTCCAAAGGGCTTTCGCCGATGGGAGGATTAAAAACCCGGCACCAAGGTGCCAGGTCAAGTGCCTTGGTGGCTTCAGTCAAGGGTATTGAAAGAGCTTGACCTGGCACCTTGGTACCAGGTTTAGGATGGCTCCCAATCTCATGAAAAAAGATCCTGATCCCAGCACGCCCCGGCACTGCCACCTGGTTGGTCTGGCACGTGGGCTGGTTGTTGGTGTTGCAGCGCTCAGCCTGATGGGCGCGCGCGCTCATGAACCCCAGCAAACTGTGGCGGCTTTGGCATCGTCCGCCACTGAAGCACTGGACGTGGATGCTTCACGGTTCACCGCAAATGACTTCGATTGGTTTGACAGCCAGCGCCAACGCCGGGTGCCCGCGAAGCTGTATCTGCCCGCCGCCAAGGCGGTCGTGGGCTCGGTGCCACTGGTCGTCTTTTCACACGGCATCGGAGGCTCCAGGGACGGGTACAGCTACCTCGGTCGTTACTTGGCCGCTCACGGATATGGCAGCCTGCATGTGCAGCACGTGGGCAGCGACCGCCGGCTCTGGTTTGGCAACCCGTTTGCCCTGCCTGCCCGCTTGAGCGATGCCGCGCAAGACTCGGAGGCGCTCCATCGGGTGCAAGACCTTCGGTATGCGCTCGACAAGTTGCTGGCCGCGCAAGAGGGCGCCCTGTTCGACAATCGGAGAATCGTCGCCGCCGGTCACTCCTATGGCGCCAACACAACCATGCTGATTGCGGGCGCAAAGGTTGAGCAGCACGGGCAAACGGTGTCGCTGAGAGACCCCAGAATCAGTGCGGCCATCCTCATCTCAGCGCCCCCTTTCTATGGAATGGGGGACCCCAGCGAAATACTCGCCGGCATTGCCATTCCGACGCTGCACATCACCGCCACGGACGACGTGATTCAGATCCCGGGTTACGTCTCTGGTCTCCAGGATCGCCTGGATATCTTCAAAGCCATGGGCCGTGAGCGTGCCGCACCCAAAGTGCTCGCCGTTTTCAGAGACGGGTCGCACAGCATCTTCACTGACCGCGCAGGCACCGGTGGCCTGAACCTGAACCCCAAGGTGAAAGTGGCCACACGCCAACTGGCGCTGGCCTTCTTGAACGCGATACCAGCCAGCAACTACCTGGCGGTGGATGCGTGGTCACTCAGCCATGGCGAGCTGGTCGCCACATTTGAAAAGCAGGTGCCTTAGGGCCTGCTCACCTGACTCCACGCAATCATGAAGAACGTCATCGCCGTGAAAGCTTTCAAGTCGCTGCAGACGACCAGTGCCTTGTGCAAAGCCGCCAACGTCACCCGCGGTCAATTGCGCTTGTATGAGGAGGAGGGGTTGATTGCGCCACAGAGCCGAACCGAAGCCGGTTATCGCCAATATGGTAACGATACGCTGGATCGGCTCAAGGCCATCATGCATCTGAAGGAACTCGGCTTCACGCTGGCCGAAATCGCGCTGCTGCTGTCCGATCGCGATTACGGTGAAATCGATGAGCAAGCCATTCAGCGGCTGGCTGGAGAAGTCTTGTCCAAAATCGATGAACGCATTGCTGGCCTGCAAGTCATTCGTGGCTATGTGGCACCGGTTGCCGTGGGCGACATGAGCGTGCTGCAGGATGAAGACTGCAACTTCGTCGTGGAATTCATGACGGCTTTGTCTGCCGAGAAAATCAGGCGACGCGCTTGATCCTGTGCCTGAGGGCGATGCTGGCCTGCAGCACCAGACGCAGACCTCGCCAACCCGTCCACACCACCTCTCCTCGGCAGAGCCTGGCTGCGATTGGCCTGCGAGGTCCGGCTCCGTTGCCATCCCAATGCCCTCGCCAGCTGGCTGAGCGCTGCAGCCGCCGCACATGCGTGGGCGCCATGGCAGCCCAAGTCAGGACCACGGCGCTTTGTGGCCATCCCAAAACGGCTTGGTTGTCGAGGCTGGCCTTGCGCGCGAAACGCCAGCTCACGAGGGGCAGCCCTGCAAGCAGCTGTCTGCACCGACGAATCGAAAATCCGAATCAGGTCAACAACACCCAATCGCAGTCGACGGAGCGCCCGCCCGTTCAAGGCGTCGCCGGCACCACCTGCGGCTGGCCCGGCATCACCGGCAGCGTACCAGCCGCCAGCTTGGCTTCCCACTCGGCTTGCAGCGCGCCATCGGTCTTGTAGTGCGGCACACGGAAGATCAGGCGCTTGTAGCGAACGAACACGGCGTTGGAGCCAGCGATCTCGTCACGCCAGAGCTGGTGGGCGAGTTTGAGGTTTTCTTCGGTGGCCATTTCGAAGTGGTCGCGCGACGACTGGCCGCCAAACACGTAGAGCTTGCCGCGGTAGATGCGCCAGGTGTTCGGCCCACCGCCGGCGCCCCAGGGCACGGCGTAGTTGATGCCGTTGGCACAGAAACCTCCGAACTGCGGCATGTACTTCGCGGGGTCGCGCAGGAACTCGGCGCGGTTCTGTTCGGAGGCAAAACGCCAGGTCACACCCTGGTATTCGCTCTGGATCGCCGGGTTACCCAGCACCGCGGCGTTTTGCGAGAAGTAGCTCACCGGGTCGTAGCCGAGCAGCATCAGGCGCTGGGCGCTGGCGTCGCTCATGGTGCGAAAGGGTGGGCCCTGGTCGGCGTTGCCAGCGGCGTGGGCGGCGGCGGGCAGGCCGCTGCCGAGCAGGGCGGCGCTGCTGAGCAGCAGGGTGAGGGTGTCGCGTCGGTTCATGGCGTTCTCCTTGTGTGGCGGATCAGGCGTCGCGCGCTAGGCGCAGGCCACTGAACTGCCAGCGGGCTTCGGTGGGGAAAAAGTTGCGGTAGCTGGTGCGGATGTGGCTGCGTGGCGTGGCGCAGGAGCCGCCGCGCAGCACCATCTGGTTGATCATGAACTTGCCGTTGTACTCGCCCACGGCACCGGCCCAGGCTCGGTAGCCGGGATAGGGCAGGTAGCTGCTGGCGGTCCATTCCCAGACATCGCCGCCCATCTGCAGCAGACCCGCGCGGGCGCGCGGCGGTGGCATGGGG
This sequence comes from Hydrogenophaga sp., assembly GCF_011390835.1. Taxonomy (GTDB): domain Bacteria; phylum Pseudomonadota; class Gammaproteobacteria; order Burkholderiales; family Burkholderiaceae_C; genus Hydrogenophaga. Next base: position 12,578 of record NZ_JAABRQ010000011.1, read on the forward strand.
TGCAGCGCGCGGCTTTCCGAGAAGTTGCCGTGTTCGGTCCAGGCATCGCCCGATGCTTCGGCGGCGTGTTCCCACTCGGCTTCGGTCGGCAGGCGAATCGCCTCGCCGTCTTGTGCGCTGCGCCAGCGGGCATAAGCGTCGGCCTCGAACCAGTTGATGTGCACCACCGGGGTATGGGGGTCGATGCGCGCGCGCCCGTGCAGGGTGAAGTTGGTCCAACCCCCTTCGCCGTCGCGCTGCCAGTACAGCGGCGCGATCGCCTGCTGTGCCTGTACCCAGTCCCAGCCGGCCGACATCCACCAGCGCGCATCGGTGTAGCCGCCATCCTGCATAAAGGCCAGCCACTCGCCGTGGGTCACCAACCGGTTCGCTAGCGCGTAGGGCGCGAGCAGCACGGCGTGGCGCGGGTGTTCGTTGTCGAACGAAAACCCATCGCCCCTGTGACCGATGTGCACCGCACCCCCATCAAAACCGATCCATTGCGTGGGCACGCTGGCCACGCTGGACAGCGGCCAGGGCGCGCGGTACACCGGCGCCAGCGGGTTCTGCGCCAGCAGGTGCTTGATGTCGGTCAGCAGCAGTTCCTGGTGTTGTTGTTCGTGGTGCAGGCCCAGTGTGACCAGTTCAGCCATTTCTGAAGGCACAGGCTTGGTCAGCAGCGCCGCCATGCGGTCATCTACCTGCGCACGGTAGGCCTTGATCTCGGCGAGGTCGGGGCGGGTGATGAGGCCGCGTTGCGAGCGCGGATGTTGATCGCCCACACCCTGGTAGTAGCTGTTGAACAGCACGCGGTAGGCCGGATGAAATGGCTGGAAGCCCGCTTCGAAACGCTCCAGCAAGAAGGTCTCGAAAAACCAGGTGACATGGGCCAGGTGCCATTTGGTGGGACTGGCATCGAGCATGGACTGGACCTGGCAGTCGGCTTCGGACAGCGGTGCGGCCAGTGCCAGCGTCTTCGCGCGCACCTCAGCGTAGCGCTGGGCCAGCGAAGAGGCCGGTCGGGTTTGCGGCACAGGGGTGCTCATGATCGATCTCCTCGGTAGATGGCGCTGGCGATGTAGCCCATGCCCCATTGCGTGCTCTGCCATTCAAGCTTGTCGCAGCGCTCGGCCACCAGGCTCCACGGCGACCAGAGGTCGGCCGCCTTGGCGTTGTACGGTCGGTTCTTGAGCCAGGCCAGCAGGTTCAGCGGCCCGGTCCACCAGGGGAAGAACTTGATGCCGGCCATCGCCACGCGCGCGCCGGGCCGCACCTGGCGAAAGATGTTGGCCACCGCCGCAGGCGTGCGGCAGATGTCGTGTGTGTAGTTGAACAGCACCGCGTCGGCCAGGGCCGGCAGCACCATGGTTTCGGCCGGCTGGTTGGTGTGCCACACATTGGCCCAGCCTTCGCGAGCGACCCGGTCTTGTCCCACGGCAAACATCTCGGGGCTTTGTTCAAAGCCCAGCACCCGCCCCTGGTCGCCCACGCCTTCGCGCAGCAGCGCGTAGCTCAGGCCAGTGCCGGCGCCCACGTCGAGCACAGTCTGGCCCGGCTGCAGCTTCAGCAGGCCGATGGTGCGCCGGCGCAGCGGCATGGTGAATTCGGCTGAAGCGTCGTAGCCCGCAGCCTTGTTGCGGTAGCGTTCGATGGAGAGTTCGTTGTCGGTCATGGCTGTCTGTGTCGACCCTGGGCGTGCTTTCTTACGGCACCGCGACACGCGACGCGGAGTGCAGCCCCATCACACCGATGATGATCAGGCCGATGCTGACCAGCTTGATGGCGGTGGCTGGCTCCTTGAAGTAATACACGCCGATCAGCGCGGTGAGCACGGTACCCACGCCCGACCACACACCATAGACCACGCTCAGGCCCAGCACCCGGATGACCAGTGTGTTGAGCGCAAACGAGAGCGCGTAGAACACGAAGATCAACACCGAGGGCGTGAGCCGGGTGAAGCCTTCGGACAGGCGCATGCAGGTGGTGCCCGCGACTTCGAGCAGGATGGCGCCGCCGAGCACGGCCCAGGCTTGAGGATGGGTGAGCAGCATCATGGATTCAGCTTGTGAGCAGGCGGCGCGAGAAGTGGCTGGCGGCGTCAACCAGCGCCACCATGAGCAGCATGGCCGCGAGGATGGTGGCGGTCTTGTTCATCTGGAACAGACCCATGTGGAAAGCCAGCAGCTGGCCCAAGCCACCCGCGCCGACCACGCCGAGCACCGCGGCGGCGCGGATGTTGTTTTCCCAGCGGTACAGGGTGTAGCTCATGAGCTGCGGCAACACCTGCGGCAAGGTGGCAAACAGAAACACGCGACCGTTGCCCACGCCTTGCACGCGCAGCGCTGCGCCCGGGCCGGGCGGTGCGTTTTCGATCGCTTCGGCAAACAGACGGCCGAGCACACCACTGGTGTGCAAGGCCAGCGCCAGCGTGCCAGCGAAGGGCCCCAACCCGGCCGAGATCAGCAGCAAGGCGGCCCACACCAGCTCGGGGATGCTGCGCAGGGCGTTGAGGACCAGGCGAGTCGGTCCACGGGCCCAGGCCGCATCGCTGCTGTGCAGCCGGCTGGCGGGCAGGGCCAGAGCCAGGCCCACCACGGCCGCGAGCAGCGTGCCAAGTGCCGACATGGCCAGCGTCTCCCAGGCGCCGATGGCGACCTTGGTGACAAATTCAGTCGACAGGTCCGGCGGAAAAAACTCGGCCAGAAAACGGCCCATGCTGCGCGCGGCATCCAGCGAAAGAAACTGCGCCCACTGCAGATCCAGCGACCAGAAGCTCACCACGATCAGCACGACCAAAGCCGCCATGAACCAGCAGGCTCGGCAGCGCGCGTTGAACAGCGGCGGCGGCAGCCGGTAGACCTCGTTGGCGGCGTGTGGCTTGTTCATCCGAGCGCTTTGCGAAGCCAGGCGCTGACCTGATCGGCCAGGGCCACCAGCGCGATGAACACCAGCAGCAGCGTGGCGACTTCGCCGCCGTTGAACATCTTCATCGAGTTGTCCATCTGCTGGCCCAGGCCGCCCGCGCCCACGAAGCCCAGCACGACCGACGAGCGGATGGCGCATTCCCAACGGTAGACGGTGTAGCTGGTGAGCTCGGCCGCGTTGGACGGCAGCAGGCCGTAGAAGAAAGCCTGCAGCCGGCCCGAGCCATTGCGCAACAGATTTTGCGTGGCCTGGGTTTCGCCGCTTTCCAGGATTTCGCCGTAGACCTTGCCCAGCATGCCGCCGTAAGTGAGCGCGATCGCCAGCACGCCCGCGGTCGGACCCAGGCCGACGACGCGCACAAACACCAGCGCCCACACCAGCTCCGGCATGCTGCGCAAAAACACCAGGAACCAGCGCACACCTTGACGCAACCACGCGGGCCCGCGCGCCATGGCGCCGGACAATGCCGAGATCGACAGCACACGCGTCGAGAGAAGGGTGAGCGGCACCGCCACCACCAGCGCCAGTGTGAGTCCGGCGGTGGCCATGGCGATGGTGCGCCAGGTTTCGCGCAGCACCAGACCCATGAATTCGGCGTTGAGTGTGAGCGGCCAGAAGCTGCCAAGAAACTGGCCGGTCACCTGCAGGTTACGCGGCTCCACCAGGACCCAGGGCTTGAACTCGGTGGCCACACCCAGTGGCCACAGCACCACCAGCAAGGCGCTGATCCAGAACAGACGACCGATCCAGGCCGGGTCGCGGTCGGGGGCTCGAAGCGCCTGCGTGGTCATCGGGGTCAGCGGCAATGCATCACGACGGGCTGCAGTCTGGCGACGTCTTCGGGCGGAGGCAGTGGGACCTCGCCACGCAGCTCGTGCTCAAACTGGTCGTACAGCGCAGCCAGTCGCTCGCGCGTGACCTGATCTGCCGGCAAGTCAAACGCCACTTGGCCGTCGCGCAGACCAATCACGCGCGGGAAATGCGCCAGTGCCACATCCACCTGGTGCAGCGTGGCCACCAGGGTGACACTGCGTTCGCGCGCACCATGTAGCAGCGTGTCGATGGCCTGGCGCGAGCGGGTCGGATCCAGGGCCGAGAGCGGTTCGTCGATGAACCAGGCCTTGGCCGGCGCCAGCAGCGCACGCGCCAGGCCCACGCGCTGGCGCTCGCCGCCCGAGAGCCGGTCGACCCGCTCGAACAGCTTGTCGGCCAGGTCGAATCGGTCCAGCGCTTCAAAGGCGGCCGGGATGTCGCTCGGGTAAAACAGCGAGCGCAGGCTGGCCAGCAGCCCCATCGCAGGCAGGCGTGCCGCCAGTACCGAAGTCACCACACGCTGGCGTGGCGGCAACGGGGGCACCTGAGGCGCCAGAAACAGCTGGCCGCGCAGGCGCTGCAAGGCCGAGCGCGACAGCTGCCAGGGCGCCACACCGTCGAGCCGGAACACACCGCTGCTCGGTGGAAGCGCGCAGGCCAGTACCTGCAGCAGCGTGGTTTTCCCGGCACCCGAGGGTCCGATCACCGCCACCTGCTCACCGGTATCGATGTTCAGACGAAGCGACCGGATGGCGGGTGACGCCCCCGGCCGTGCGGCCGGGTGACGCGCGTTGGCACCGTTGAGCTCGATTTTCAAACGGACGACCTCTCAGGCGATCAGAGCAACGCGGCTGCGCGAGCGGCAGCCTCGATACCCTTGTAGTTTTCGGCCTTGGTCGGCACGAAGCGGGTGGCGCGCTGAAGATCCAGAATTTCCTTGCCCTCTGGCGAACTCTTGTTCAGGTCGAGGAAAGCCTTGGTCAGCTTTTCACGGGTCGCGGCGGGCATGTCCGCGTGCACCGTCCAGTTGTAGTCGAAGTAAGGCGGTGTGGTGAAGAACACGCGGACCTTGGTGGTGTCCACCTTCTTCTCGTTGACAAATCGCTCCCAGACCGAGATGTTGAGCGCACCGGCCTGCACCTTGCCAGAGGCGACGGCAGCGATGGTGGCATCGTGCGCGCCGCTGAAGGACACGCGTTTGAAATCCTTGTCAGCGTTGACACCCGCATCCATCAGAAAGCTGCGCGGCATCAGGTGTCCAGAGGTGCTGCTCTGCGAACCGAAGCTCACATCCTTGCCTTTGAGATCGGCCAGGGTTTTGATGTTTGGGTCGCTGGTGATGAACACTGACCTGAACTTCTCGTCTTCCTCGCGCTGCGCGATCGGGATCACCTTGCCACCGGAGCGCACATTGGCCTGCACAAAGGTGAAGCCACCAAACCAGGCCAAGTCGACTTTTTTGTTGACCAGCGCTTCGACCGACGCCGCGTAGTCGGTCACGGGCGTGAACTCAACCGGCATGCCCAGCCGCGCCTCCAGGTACTTCATCAGCGGCCCTGCCTTGCGAGCCAGTTCGGTTGGCGATTCGTCAGGGATGGCGGTTACGCGGAAAACCTGCTGCGCCTGCGCTGCCGCGGCGACGCAGAACAGCGCGCTCACCATCAGGGCTTTGAAACGGGTGGTCGGGTTCAGGTTGATCATGGGAAATTCCTTGGTGTGACAAACAAACGAATGCAGAAAGTATTAAAACCTGAGAATGCCCCTGAGGTGGCTGGTGAGGATTGGGTGAAATCCCCTGTAAGAAATTTTCGCCAGCGCCGACTCCTTTCATGGCGCTCCGGCGTCTCCAGCTGCAGGCTTGCCTGCGCCCCCACCCATGTCCCTCGAAACACCACAGCCCCACTTCATCCAGGTCCACCAGGACGATCAGCAGGCCGTGCGGGCCGAATTGTTGTCCGGCTTGGCGCAGTCGCCAGCGCGCGTGGCGCCGAAATTTCTGTATGACGCGCTGGGCTCCCGCCTGTTTGACGCCATCACCGAGCTGGCCGAGTATTACCCCACGCGCACCGAAGTAGCCATTTTTGCGCAGCACGGGCGAGACATGGCGCGCGCCGTCGCCCCGAGCTCGGTGCTGATCGACTTGGGCGCTGGCAGCTGCGCCAAGGCCGCACGCCTGTTTGCACCGCTGCAGCCCGCGGCCTATGTGGCGGTGGACATTTCGGTGGACTACTTGCGCGCCAGCTTGCTTACGCTGCAGCAGCGCCACCTCGGCCTGCCCATGCTGGGGCTGGGGCAGGATTTTTCCAGCGAGCTGGCCCTGCCGGAGGCGGCGCAACGCTGGCTCGCGACCCAGGGCGCGGCCGACGCGCCCCGCACCGTGTTTTATCCCGGTTCGAGCATCGGCAACTTCACGCCGCCAGAAGCCTTGACCCTGCTGCGCCAGGCGCATGCGCTGTGCGCGGCGGGTGGTGCCGGTGGTGGCTTGTTGATCGGCGTGGATCGCGTCAAGCCCAAGGCGGTGCTGGAGCCAGCCTATGCCGACGCGCTGGGCGTGACCGCCGCTTTCAACCGCAACCTGCTGTTGCATGTGAACCGGGTTCTGGGCACCGACTTCGATCCCGCGCAGTGGGATCACGTGGGGCTTTTCGATGAAGCGAAGTCGCGCATCGAAATGCACTTGCAGGCCCGGGCTGCCCATGCAGTGCGCTGGCCACAAGGCGAGCGCCACTTCGCGGCCGGTGAGCGCATCCACACCGAGAACTCTTACAAGTGGACGCCTGACGCGTTTGCTGCGCTGCTGAGCGAAGCGGGTTTTGCACCGGCGACGCACTGGACCGATCCGCAAAGCTGGTTCAGCGTCTTCTGGGCGCCAGCCACCTGATCTGTTTTTTTACCCACTGAAGGAGATTCACCATGACATTTCGCCAACCGCTTGCCGCTACATTGCTGCTGGCCGCCAGTCTCTCGCTCGCTCATGCGGCAGATGGGCTGATCGCGGTGAAGAGCCCGCACAGCGCCAAAGCCACCATGGACAAGCTCGAAGCCGTGGCCAAGGAAAAAGGCCTGAACGTGTTCGCCCGCATCGACCACGCGGCTGGCGCGACCAAGGTGGGCAAGACGCTGCGCGCCACCGAGGTGCTGATTTTCGGCAACCCACAGGGTGGCACGCCGTTCATGGAATGCGCGCAGTCGGTGGGCATCGACCTGCCGCTCAAGGCCCTGGTGTGGGAAGACGCTGCTGCGCAGGTCTGGGTCGGCTATAACGACCCGGCCTGGATCGCCAAGCGCCACGCCGTCGAGTCCTGCCCGGTAGCCGGCAACATCGCCAAGGCGCTGGCGGCGATCACCGAAGCCGCGGTGGCCAAGTAAGGCGTCAGACCATAAGGACGCGCGCAGCGGCGGAGCCGCGAGTTGCATCCGAAGGACGGCGCTCGCAAGGGAGCTACACGCTCACTGCGCTGCGAAAGCCGGACAGGATGTCGTTGCGCTCGTGGGGGAAGTAGTTGCGGTACTTGGGGTGGCGCATGCGCGGGACCGTGGCCAGGCTGGCGCCTTTGAGCACGGGCCGGCCGTCGAACCACGGGCGGGAATAGTCCACGTAGGGCTGGGCGACGAAGCCGGGGTAGGGAGTAAACGGGCTGCTGGTCCACTCCCAGACCTCGCCCCAGGCGAAGCCTTCGGCGCTGTGCGCGGCGCGCTCCCATTCGGCCTCGGTGGGCAGGCGCCGGCCCGCCCAGCGGCACCAGGCCTCGGCTTCGAAGGCGGTGAGGTGGCAGGCCGCCGCCTCCATGTCCAGCGGTTGCCAGCGCCCGTGGGTTTGCTGTTCCCAGCCTGCAACAGTCGAGCGCAGGTAACGGGGTGCGGTGGCGCCGTTGCGCGACAGCCATTGCCAGCCAGCGTCGCTCCAGCAAGCACGGTCTCGGTAGCCACCCTGGTTGACAAATTGCAGGTACTGCGCCCAGCGAACCGGCTGTGCATCGATCTCGAACGCGGCCACCGGCACAGCGTGCGCACCCAGCTCGTTGTCGAAAACGAAGCCGTCGGGCGCCTTGCCCAGCGTCCAGATGCCGCTGTCCAGCCGCAGCGTCTGAAAGGCGGGTGGGACTGATGGGCGCGGGTGGGCCGTTTCGCCCGGGTCAAAGCCCAGCGTTTGCGCCATGTAGACCGCAGCCTCGGCGTGCATGTCTTCGTGGAACAGCGCGAGGCGGTGGAAGTACAGTCCCTGGTCGTCGTCCTCGGCGGTCTGCAGCAGTGCCAGCGTGTCAGCCAGGCTGGCCTCCAGCTGCGCCCGCGTGGCGCCGGCATCGGGCAGCTCGAGTTGCCAGCGACGGTCGTGGGCCACGGTGCTCGAGTTGTAGAGGCTGTCGCTGCTCGCGCCGCGCCCGGGCTGGTGTGGCTGCGTGCGTGGCACATCCGGGTCGGCCTGCGTGCCCAGGTGGCGCTGCGGGTTGCGGGCGATCCACCAGTCGGCAAACCAGCCCACATGGCCCAATTCCCATAGCGGCAGGTTGAGTTCGGGTGTGCAGGGTACACGCAGCTCGGGGCCGAGCGCGGCCTCGTAAGCCGCAAACAGGCGCAGCGTTCGCGCACGCGCGTCAAGCAGCAAAGCCTCCAGTGCGGCTTTGTCTGCGCGGCGCGCCCCCAGCGCTTCGGACACAATGCCTGACTTCGTCCAGCCCATGCAAAAACCTTCTCTCTGTATCGTCACCCCCGCGCTGGCCGACGCCAACAACGGCAACTGGCAGACGGCGCGCCGTTGGGCGCGACTGCTCCGAGGTCATTATCGGGTGCGCCTGAGCAAAACCTGGTCTGGCGACAGCGCGGAAGATGGGCAGACCGATGCGCTGCTCGCGCTGCACGCGCGCCGCTCGGCCGACTCGATTTCGGCCTGGGCCAGGTTTCGGCCCGGGCGGGCGCTGGTGGTGGCGCTCACCGGCACCGACCTTTACCGCGACATCACGCACGACGCCAGCGCCCAGCGCTCGCTCGCGCTGGCGCACCGTCTCATCGTCTTGCAAGACCAGGGGCCGCGCGATGTGCCCGAGGCCTGGCGCGACAAGTGCCGCGTGGTGTTCCAGTCCAGCACGCGCCGGAGCACCTTGGTCAAGACTACACAGCACCTGCGCGCGGTGGTGGTTGGCCACCTGCGCGACGAAAAGTCGCCGCAAACCATTTTTGAAGCTGCGCGGCTGATCGCGCCCGAGGAAGGCATTCGCATCGACCACCTGGGCCAGGCGCTGGACCCGGGGTTGGGCGATGCCGCGCGCGCCACGCAGGCCGCCTGCCCACACTACCGCTGGCTGGGCGGTGTGGCACACGGCGCCGCGCGCGATCGCATCCAGCGTGCCCATGTGTTGCTGCACCCCAGCCGCATGGAGGGCGGCGCGCACGTGATCATCGAGGCCGTGCTGAGCGGCACGCCGGTGCTGGCCTCTGAGATTGCCGGTAACGTGGGCATGCTGGGTGCAGACTACGCAGGCTATTTCCCGCCCGGCGACGCCGTGCAGCTGGTCGAGCTGCTGCGCGCCTGCCGTGCGGGCATCGGGCAACCGGCTGGCACGCTGGCGAGCCTGCAAGCACAATGTGAAGCACGCGCAGCCTGGTTTGAACGCGAATCGGAGCAGCGCCACCTGTTGCAGGCGCTGGCCGGGCTGCCCGGCACCGAACAGTTGTAAGGCAGGCGCCTTTGAGCCGACCCACCTGTTGAAACCTTCCCCCCATTCCCGGAGACGACATGAACGCACCGACCCACCCCGCCGGCACCGAGCCCCGCCTGACCAGTCTCTCGCATGGCGGCGGCTGCGGCTGCAAGATCGCACCCGGTGTGCTGAGTGAAATTCTCAAGGGCACCAGCTCCATGCCGATCCCGAAGGAACTGCTGGTGGGCATCGAGACCGCAGACGATGCGGCGGTCTATCAGCTCAACGAAGAGCAGGCGCTGATCGCCACCACCGACTTTTTCATGCCGATCGTGGATGACCCCTACCACTTCGGGCGTATCGCCGCGGCCAATGCGATCAGCGATGTGTACGCCATGGGAGGCACACCCATCATGGCGCTGGCGCTGGTGGGCATGCCAGTCAATGTGTTGTCCACCGCCACCATCGGCAAGATCCTGGACGGCGGCCAGAGCATCTGCCGCGAGGCCGGCATTCCGATCGCCGGCGGCCACACCATCGACTCTGTGGAGCCGATTTACGGGCTGGTGGCGCTCGGGCTGATTCACCCCAAGCACGTCAAGAAAAACGCCGATGCCAAAGTGGGCGACCGCCTCGTGCTCGGCAAGCCGCTGGGCGTGGGCGTGTTGTCAGCGGCGCTCAAGAAAGATGCGCTGTCTCCCGAAGGCTACGAGCAGATGATTGCCAACACCACCAAGCTCAATACCCCAGGCCCCGACCTGTCCAAGCTCGATGGCGTGCACGCGCTGACCGACATCACCGGTTTCGGCCTCGCGGGCCACGTGCTGGAAATGGCGCGCGGCGCCAAGGCGGCAATCCACATCGACCTGGCGCAGGTGCCGCTGCTGCCCGGCGTGCGTGAGCTCGCGGCGCAGGGCATGGTGACCGGCGCTTCTGGCCGCAACTGGGCCGCGTATGGCCACGAGGTGCAACTGGGCGCAGGCGTGTTGCCGGTGGACCAGGCGCTGCTGAGCGATCCGCAGACCAGTGGTGGCTTGCTGGTGGCGTGCGCACCCGAGACGGTGACCGACGTGCTGGCTATCTTCCAGCGCCACGGCTTTGCCGCTGCGGCCGATGTCGGCGAAATCCGGGCCGCACGCAGCGACGGCGTCCGCCTCACGGTGGGCTGAGCGCAGCGTTCGCCCCGGGCCGCATGGATGGGCTAGGTGGGCAAGCTATATGCCGCACCGATTGACAACATCGGTTGCACGGTGTGCGGCTGTGGTGTCTGCGCGTCTGTTCTACCATCGCATCATGAAGCCGCTATCCCTGTTGTTGTCCACCGCGATGCTGAGCGCCCTGTCGCCTGCCCACGCCAATGACTGGCTCACCTGCGCCACCATCACCGACAACGCGGAGCGTCTGACTTGCTTCGACCAGAAGGCCAGGCAGTTCGCCAACCCGGTCGAACTGCAAAGCCCGCCCCCCGTGCCGTACGCTACCCCACCGACGACGGTGCCTGAGCCACCGGTTGCATCTGCCGCGCAGCGCGCTAGCGCGCAACCCAGCGAGATCACCCGCTTCTGGGATCTGGAGCATGCCACCGCCCGCGACAACTTCGAGCTGCACGCTTACCGGCCAGTGTCGCTCAGCCTGGTTGGGGGGCATCCGGTCAATACCTTGCCCGATTCCCCTGCGGTCGGTCGCACGCCGACCAGCGCTTTGCCCTACCAGCCGGGCGAACTCAGGATCAATCTGAGCGTGCGCACCAAGGTTCTGAGTGGATTCCTGCGCCGCGATGACGATCCGTTGCGCGACTCGCTCTGGTTCGGTTACACCCAGCAGAGCTACTGGCAGCTGTTCAACGGGGACATTTCGCGGCCGTTTCGCAGCACCGATCACGAGCCTGAGCTCATGTACGTATTCCCGCACTTCATCAGCCTGCCCGGGGGCTGGACCTACCGAATGAGTGCGGCCGGCGTGGTGCACCAGTCCAACGGCCAGAGCCTGCCGCTGTCGCGCAGCTGGAACCGCGCGTTTGTCATGGGCGCGGCCGACAAGATTGCCAACAACGGCGACCGCTTCACGCTGCAGACTCGCGTTTGGCGACGCATGGATGAAAAGCCTGGTCAGGATGACAACCCCGACATCAGCGAATTCGTGGGCCGTGGGGAAGTCGTAGGCCGCTGGAGCTTCGACAGTGGTGTGGGCACCGACAAAACCTTGCACACGCTGGGCCTCACGCTGCGCCATTCGCTGCGGGCTAGCGGACGCGGCTCGGCTCGCCTGGAGTACTTGCGCAGCATCGGGCGCCCCGATACCGGCTTGCGCTTTCACGCACAGCTGTTCAGCGGATACGGCGACAGCCTGATCGACTACAACCGCAAACGCACCGTGTTCGCCGCAGGCCTGAGCCTGGTGGACTGGTGAAGTGCTCATGAACACCCACGCCCTGGATACCCGAATTCCCCCGCCGGTGGTGGCACTCATCGTAGCGCTGCTAATGTGGAATGCCTCGGCCTGGTGGCCGCTGTTGGATCTGCCCGCGTGGCGGATTCCGCTGGCGCTGGGGTTGGTGGCGGTAGGCGCCGCGTTTGATCTCTCAGGCCTTTGGGCCTTTCACCGTGCCAGGACCACGGTGAATCCGATGAAGCCGGGCAAGACCTCCAGCCTAGTGAGTAGCGGCGTCTACCGCATCTCGCGCAACCCGATGTACGTGGGGCTAGCCCTGTTTCTGTGCGCCGGCGCGGTGATGTTGTGGTCGCCCCTGGCACTGTTGGGGCCACCAGTCTTTGTGGCCTACATCAGCCGCTTTCAGATCGCGCCTGAAGAACGCGTGTTGAGAGAGCGCTTTGGTGAGGTCTACGTGGATTACTGCGCCCGTGTGCGCCGCTGGCTCTGACGCCGCGGGCGCGCTGTTTCCTGCAACCATTGACTTCGATCGGCCCGTCATGACCCCACCCCAGGTACTCGCTTTCGACATCTTCGGCACCGTCGTCGACTGGCACAGCAGCATCGTGCGCGAGGTGGAGGCCATCGACCCGAAGGTGGACGCTAATGCCTTTGCGCTCGCATGGCGCGCCGGTTACCAGCCCGCCATGCAGCGCGTGCGCTCGGGGGAGCTTGGCTGGACCCGGATCGACGACCTCCACCGGCTGATTCTGGATGACATCCTGCCGCGCTTTGGTCTGGCGCATCTGGATGAGACACAGCGCCGCGACCTCAACCGCGCCTGGCACCGGCTAGCCGCCTGGCCAGACACCGTGGCCGGCCTGACCCTACTCAAGAGCCGTTTCACGATCTGCACCCTCTCCAACGGCAACCTCGGCCTGCTCACCAACATGGCCAAGCGCGCCGGCCTGCCATGGGACTGCATCCTGTCGGCCGAGGTGTTCCGCGCCTACAAGCCCGACCCGCGCACCTACCTCGGCGTGGCCGAGACCTTTGACCTGGATCCTGAGCAGGTCATGCTGGTCGCCGCCCACCAGGACGACCTGGCCGCCGCCCGCGCCTGTGGCTTGCAGACGGCCTACATCGAGCGACCATTTGAATTCGGCCAGGGTCAGCCCAAGGACGTGTCACCCGATCCGGCCAACACGCTGAATGCGCGGGATCTGGTGCAGCTGGCGGATTTGATGGGGTGTTGAGCCTCGCGCTTCGACCCCACCGCACTTGGCGTTTAAGCGGCGTCAGCCGTGAACCTGGCGATCGACGCCAGCGTCTGGTTGGACTTCCCGGCCGCTGACAGGTTGGCAGCCGCCGAGAACGAATTCTCACCGACCCAGAACCTGTATTTGCGCCGTGGCGGGCTTGGTCACGTCGGTGCGGCCGGTGATGTTATCCACCCACTCGAGCCGCATCCGGTACGTGCCCGGCGGGGGTGAGAGGTGGACCTCGGTCTGGCCATTGGTGTAGTTTATGTCTGCGCTGCCGTTGCCACTGGTCGAGGTCATCTGGAGCTTGAAGTGACCGGTGTCAGGCACGTGCTGGTCCAGATTGGCCACGTTGAGTTTCGAGGCATGGAACTGCACCCGGAAGGGCGCGCGCACGTCGCCCTCGGGCAGCATCAGGCCGATGCCTTTGGTCTGCAGGGTTTTGGGGTCGGTTGGGTTCTTCTTGGTAACGGTGATCTTGGCCGGTTTGCTGTACACAAAGTGCGGCAGATGTTGCTGGTTGGCCAGCAGCATGCGCAGGGTGTAGGTGCCCGGCTCAAACATCAGCACGGTCTCCATCTGACCGCCACCAAAGTGGATGTATTGGTCGTTGAACGGCAACGCCTCTTTGAAATTGAGGGGCAGGTCGCGGTTGACCAGCAGGTGGTGATGGCCCGCCTTGTCACTGGAGGCCTCGGCCACAGGCGCGAGCCCCCAGCCGCCCGAGAGGCCGAACTTCAGCACATATGGGGTTTCGATCTGGTCACCGTCCTTCAGGTTGGTGAAGTAGGCGTCCAATTTCAAGTGCTCAGTGCCGCGCCCGCCAGTGCACAGCCCGCTACCACGAGCCACGGCGGCCATTTCCAGCGCATCAAGGCCAGCAGCGCCGCGGCAGCCAGCAGGCCATCGTCCACGCCGTGGATCCCGCTGGTGATCACCGGGTTCCACAGCGCGGCCAGCAGCAGACCGACCACGGCGGCGTTAATGCCCAGAAGGGCGGCGCGCACGTGGTGCTGGGCGCGCAGTTGTTCCCAGAACGGCAGGGCACCCGCGATCAGCAGGAGGGCGGGCAGGAAGATGGCGGCGAGCGCGAGGGCGCCGCCAGCCCAGCCAGTGGGCGTACCCGACAGGCTGGCGCCGAGAAACGCGGCGAAGGTGAAGAGCGGGCCGGGCACGGCTTGCGCGGCGCCGTAGCCGGCCACAAAGGCGTCGGCGCTGACCCAGCCGTTGGGCACCACACTGGTCTGCAGCAGCGGCAACACCACATGCCCACCGCCAAAGACCAGGGCGCCAGCGCGGTAAAACGCGTCGACCACAGCCAGCGCCTGCCCGGGCAGCGCCGCGGCCAGCAGCGGCAAGCCCAGTAGCAGCGCCAAGAACAGCGCCAGCCAGGTGGCACCGGCACGCCGGCTCACGGGCACGCCCATGGGCTGGTGCGGGGTGTCTGCCGCAGGGCGAAGCCAGGCCAGCCCGACCAGCGCGGCCAGGCCGATGGCCAGCAGCTGCATCCAGGTGCTAGGCCAGGCGATGAGCAGTGCAGCGCTGGCGAGCATGAGCGCGCGGCGCGGGGTGTCGGGACAGAGGCTGAGCGCCATGCCCCAGACAGCTTGCGCCACCACCGCTACCGCCACCACCTTGAGGCCATGCAGCAGGCCGGGAGGCACCGCGTCGCCGGCTTGCGTCAGGCCGAGGGCGAGCGCGATCAGCGCAAAGGCCGAGGGCAGGGTGAAGCCGGCCCAGGCGGCCAAGGCGCCGGCGTATCCGGCGCGCGAGAGGCCCAGCGCGAGGCCGACCTGACTGCTCGCCGGGCCGGGCAAAAACTGGCACAGGGCCACCAGGTCGGCGTAAGCTGCTTCGCTCAGCCAGCGGCGGCGCTCGACAAACTCCTGCCTGAAATAGCCCAGGTGCGCCACCGGTCCGCCGAACGAGGTGAGCCCGAGCCGCAGGAAGATCAGGAAGACCTGCCAGGCGCTGCGATCGGGCGTGGGCGTCATGCGAAGGGAAGGCTGTATTTCGCCACGAAGGCGCGGTCTATGCGGTCTTTCCAGCGCCAAGCCCAGGCACCTTCGACGTGCAACGGGCCGTAGCTGGCGATGGCGTGGCCGGCGCCGCACGACAGCAGATTGAGCGTGTGCTGCGGCGGATGGTGCGCCTTGAGCGCCTGACCTTCGTGGGCGGCGAGCAGGTTGTGCGCCAGAGGCGGGCCGGCGCGCACCGCGTAGACGCCGCTTTTGGGGTGCGTGCCGTCGGCGCGCGTGGCCACATCACCGGCAGCGAACACATTGGCGTGGCTGGTGCTCTGCTGGAAGGCGTTAACCAGCACATGGCCGGCCTCGGAGAGCGCCAGCCCGGTGCCTTGCAACCAGGGCGGCGCGTGGGTGCCGATGGCGAGGATGGGAACGTCGCAGGCCAGGGTGGCGCCGCTGCCCAGCAGCACCTCGTGGGCCTCTACGCCCACGCAGGTTTCGCGCAATACCGTGATCTGGCGCCGCTTGAGCTGGCGCCGCACGCGACGTTGCACACCATCGCTGTAGTTGGTGGCCGCCTCGCCGCCGCCTGTGATGAGGGTGAAGCGCGCCGCCCTGTGACCGGCCTGGCGCAGGCATTGTTCGGCCGCAAATAGCAGCTCCAGCCCGGCCGCGCCGGCGCCCACCACCACCACTGACACCGGCTTCTCGTCGGCTAGCGCCAGTACCTGAGGCCACAGTGCGGCGAAGGCTTCTATCGGACGCACGATGAGCGCGCGTGCGGCTGCACCGGGCATCTCGGCTTCCAGGCGCTCGCGGTCGATGACGGCGCCAGTGTCGATGGACAGCAGGTCGTAACGCAGGTCGGGCGGCACGATGTCGTTGACGTTGTGGCTCTTGCCTGCCGGGCTGAGGCGAACGCGCTGGTCGGCAGCGTCGATGCCGGTGCAGCGCGCCTGCACCCACTTTGCGCCGGCAGCGCGCAACAGCGGCTCCAGCGGGATCTGGCATTCGGCCGCGCTGTAGCGGCCCGCCACAAAGCCTGGTGTCATGCCGCTGTAGGTCTGGAACGGATAGGGCGTGACCACGGTCACGTCCAGATCCGCCGGGCGGTTCTGCGCCAGCCGGGCCAATACATGCACATGGGCATGTCCGGCGCCAAGCAGCAGAAGTTTCTTGATGCCGGTGGGTTGCATGAGCATGGATGTTAGCCGGGTGGCAGGCCACGCCCGCAAAGACTGCGGCCCGGGACCGCAGCGATGGGCAACTGTCGTGCCGT
This sequence comes from Hydrogenophaga sp., assembly GCF_011390835.1. Lineage (GTDB taxonomy): Bacteria > Pseudomonadota > Gammaproteobacteria > Burkholderiales > Burkholderiaceae_C > Hydrogenophaga. The sequence goes on from NZ_JAABRQ010000011.1 coordinate 28,812, forward strand.
CCCCAGGCAAGCCCAGCTCCCCAAGGGGCAGTGACCCGCGCAGCGGTGGAGCGTAGGGGCTTGCCTATCGCCCCCAGCGCAGGTCGACCACCCAACCCAGGCTCCGGCTGGCGGTGTTGTCGCTGTCGGCACCGATCAACACCGTGTTCACCGGTGGTAGGTCGGCGTCCGGCGCCTGCGCGCCTTGCGGCAGTTCGTCGGCGAACAGGGCGGCGAAGTCTTGTGCCACGTCGCGCGACTCGCTCACCCAGCGCTCCAGCGGGGCATCGCGGCCTCGCAGGCTGATGAAGCGCACGCGCCGGGTGTAGGGGTTGGCGCCCTGCACGCCCGAGGCGCCCGCGCTGTCCCACACATAGCAAAGCGTGGCGGCGGGCAGCGGCGCGCCGCTCACGCTGCGGGCGACGCGCAACAGGGTGCGCTCGATGAAAGGCACGCGGTCCAGAGAGTGGTCGAACATCACGCACACCTTGAGGGCGGCGTCGTCGCCGGCCTTGCTCAGCAGGTCGGGCGCGGAGCGGCCGCCGGTGAGCGGTTCATCGAGCCGCCAGCGCCATTGCAGCCGCGCCGGTGCCGGGCCTCGCCAGCCATTGACCCAGGTGCCGTAGGAGCGGTCGGTGACGACCTTGAGTGCGGGCTCGCCGCCCACCACACCAGCCTCGAAGCGCGTGGGCGGTATCTCAGCCTGGTTTTTGGGGAAACCCACGAAGCGCCATTCGGTGGACAGCGCATCGCCGCCTTGCAGCAACGGGGACAGGGGGAGGATGGTCTGCGCCAACACGGCCGCAGCGCAGCTCGCCAACATTGCGGCCAGGGTGACGCGCTTCACGCTCAGCGACCCACGTCGTTGAGCGACCAGTCGTAGTCGAGGTAGCTCACGGGCAGGCTCCTGGCGCGCAATGCAGCTTGTTCTTCGGGCCTGTCGCTCAGCTGCTCGGCATAGGCGGCAAACACGTCTTCCACCTGCTTGAAGCCGCGGTAGCCGCTGTTGAAGTCTTCCTTGAACCATTTGAAGATGGAACTGACCTCGACCTTGCCACTGCGCACGCGGTTGCGCGTGCGGTCGGCCATGAAGCGGCGCATGCCGTCTTCGAGCTGGGCTTCGAGCTGGCTCGCGGTGAAGGCTTCGTCGCGCAATGCGGGGCAGCCGATGCTGGCGCAGTTGACGGCGGCGTGCACACGCGGCTCCTTGTAGACCGGGCGCAGCTGTTCGTGCTCGACCCAGTCCAGATGCCGTTCGCCACCCAGCAGGGTGAAGAACTCCTTTTTCCATGGCGACTGGAACAGCGAACCCAGGTCCTTGATCGACTTGAGGTCGGGGTACTTCGTGAGGATGAGCTCGACGGTGAAGGCGTTGTAGGCATTGATCAGAAACGCCATCTGCTGCGGCTTGCTCCAGCCATCGAACGTGGCCCTGGGCACGGCGCTGAGCGTTGCTAGCACACCCTTGAGCGCTGCGCGGTCGGCCGCAAAAGCTTTGTAATTGACCTGCGACTGCTTGCCATCGGGCAACCAGCGCACGTGCTTGTTCAACAGCGTGTTCCAAGCGGTGTACTGGTGGTCGAATCCGGCCTGGGCGAAGGCACTCAGCGGCAGCAACGTAGCGCTGGCCAGCGCGGTCATCAGACCGAGGGTGTGGCGACGGGTGGTGGGCTGTGAGTTCATGGTGTGGACCTTCGATGCAGATGCAGGCAGTGGGTTCAACCGCGGCGCCAGTCGTGGAACTTTTTCACCCACACCAGCAGCTTTTCTGGCGCATGGGCGCGCTTCCACTCGCCGGCGGCGTATTTGTTGGCCTCGGCCAGGGTGGGGTAGGTGTGGATGGTGCCCAGGATCTTGTTCAGACCCAGGCCGTGCTTCATCGCCAGCACATACTCGGCCAGCAGGTCACCCGCGTGCGTGCCCACGATGGTCACGCCCAGGATGGTGTCCTTGCCCGGCACGGTGAGCACCTTCACGAAGCCATGCGCCTCGCTGTCGGCAATCGCGCGGTCGAGGTCGTCGATGCCGTACTTGGTGACTTCGTAGGCAATGCTCTTTTCCTTGGCTTCCTGTTCATTGAGGCCGACACGCGCCACCTCAGGGTCGATGAAGGTAGCCCAAGGGATGACCGAGTAGTCGGCCTTGAACTTCTTGAAGTCGCCGAACAGCGCATTCACGGCCGCGTACCAGGCCTGGTGCGACGCCACGTGGGTGAACTGGTAAGGCCCGGCCACGTCGCCCGCGGCGAAGATGTTCGGGTACAGCGTTTCCAGGTACTCGTTGGTCTCCACCACGCGGCTCGTCGGGACGCCGATGTCTTCCAGGCCGTAGCCGGTGAGGCGGGCACTGCGGCCCACGGCGCACAGCAGCTGGTCAAAGGCGATGCGCTGTTCCTGCCCTTCATTCTCGACGATCAGCGTTTTTTCGCCATCGATGGTTTCGCAACGCAGCGCCTTGTGGCCCACGCGCACGTCCACGCCATCGGCCTGCAGTGCCTGCTTGGCCAACTCGCTCACCTCTTCGTCCTCCCGCGCCATGATGCGCGGGCCCATTTCCACCTGCGTCACCTGGGAACCCAGGCGCGCAAAGCTTTGTGCCAGCTCGGAGCCGATGGGGCCACCGCCCAGCACGACCAGGCGCTTGGGCACCTCATCCAGCTTCGCGAACTCGTCCCACAGCGTGTCGCTGGTGACATAACCCACGTCGTCCAGGCCGGGCAGTGGCGGCACAAAAGGGCGCGCACCAGCGGCGATCACGATGCTGCGCGCGGTCAGCGTCTGTTTTCCACCGTCGTTGAGCGCGATCTCAACCGTCCAGGGGTTGACCAGCTTGGCATAGCCTTGCAGCACCTCGACGCCTAGCCCGGTGTAGCGCTCCACACTGTCGTGCGGCTCGATGGCTTTGATGACATCGTGGATGCGCTGCATCACGGTCTTGAAGCTGAACGTGGGCGTGGTGTCAGACAGACCGTATTTCTCGCCATGGCGCATCTGGCTGGCCAGCTTGGCGCTCTTGATCAGCGCTTTGCTGGGCACACAGCCGTAGTTCAGGCAGTCGCCGCCCATCTTGTGGGCCTCGATCAGCGTCACCTTGGCCTTCACCGCAGCGGCGATGTATGCCGACACCAGACCACCCGCGCCGGCGCCGATCACGATCAGGTTGCGGTCAAACGACGAGGGCTTCACGTCCGCCCAGCGCGCGTAGACCTTGCGTTTTTTTACCGCTTCGACGATCTTGCGCGCAATCAGCGGGAAGATGCCAAGCAACACAAAAGAACCGATCAACCCGGGGCTCAGAATGCCTTTCAGGGACTCAATCTGCGCCAGCTGTGTGCCCGCATTCACGTACACCAGCGTACCCGCTAGCATGCCGACCTGGCTCACCCAGTAGAAGGTGCGCGCCTTCATCTTCGTCAGACCCATGAGCAGGTTGATGACGAAAAACGGCACCACCGGAATCAGCCGCAGCGTGAACAGGTAGAACGCGCCGTCTTTTTCCACGCCGCGGTTGATTTCTACTAGGCGCTTACCAAACTTGTCTTCTACCGTGCTGCCCAGCACGAAGCGCGATACCAGAAACGCCAGCGTGGCGCCAATGCTGGAAGCGAACGACACGATCACGGTACCCCAGAACAGTCCAAAGATCGCGCCACCGGCCAGCGTGATGATGGCCGCACCGGGTAGCGACAGCGCAGTGGCGGCCACATAGATCAGGAAGTAAGCGCCGGCCACCTGCAGCGGCTGGCTCGCATACAGCTCGGCGAAGCTGGTCTGGCTCTGTTTGAGGTAGTCCAGGCTCAGGAAGCGACCCAGGTCGAAGAAAAAGAAGGCGCCGATGCCCAGAGCCAGGGCGATCAGCAGTAAGACTTTGCGAAGATTCACGACCATGTCCTTGTGGGTTGTTGTGATTGAGTCGATGGCGTGAGGCCATTCTTACACCCCATGTAGCCCACTTCCGAACCGCCAGCGATACTGTTTGCACATGTCCAGCCGCTCTTCTTTGTTGTCCGACTTGCAGGCTGCGCTGTTCCGCGCGCAGCACCCGCTGCGCGGCTGCGATCTGCAAGCTTTGCCTGACAAGGGTCTGGCGCACGACCATGTGCGTCTGGTGGGCAGCGGCTGGCTTGCGCGCGTGCCCAAGCAAAGCCAGATGGGGCTGGACGCAGCTCACAACCTGGCCTACCAGCGCGCCTGCTTCGAGCGCGCGGCCCTCAGCGGCCACACACCGGCGCTGTACGGCGTATTGCCGCCATCAGACCAATTGCCACGCGGTGCATTGCTGGTGCAGGAGATCGAAGGCCGCGCTGCTCGTCTGCCGCAGGACCTGGGCGCCATCGTCGCGGCGCTTGCGGCCATTCATGCTCTGCCTCTGCCCGAGGCATCTCACCGGGCCCCGCTGCTCGCAGCGGCCGATCCGCTGCGGGATCTGCACCAGGAAATCAGCGCACAGGCGCAGCATCTGAGCGCAGCCCGCGTACCACCCTCCGTGGCCGCCGCGGTGGCGGCTGAGTTGCAGTCGCTGGCTGCCCTCTGCGCCCAGCCGGTCCGCCCGCCGAGTCACCTGATCGCGTTTGATGGCCACCCCGGCAACTTCATCGTGCGAGCCGACGGATCGGCGGTGCTTGTGGATCTGGAGAAGTGCCGCTACAGCCACCCCGGCCTGGACTTGGCCCACGCGACGCTCTACACATCCACCACCTGGGATGTGGCGACCCACGCGGTGCTCAGCCTGAGCGAGGTCGCGTTCGCCTACCATGCCTGGCGCCAGGCGATGGGCCCGGCGGCGGAAGCGGCCCTGCCCTGGGCGGTGCCGCTGCGCCGGGCCATGTGGTTGTGGTCGGTCACCTGGTGTGCCAAGTGGCGCGTGCTGGCTCGTCAATCGTCGAGCACCTCGTCGGCCGGTGAGGACTGGTCGGTCGAACTCAGTGACAGCGAGCTGATCCAACATGTGCGTGACCGCGTCGACCATTACCTCAGCGCCCCGGTGGTTGAACGCGTGTGCTTGGAATTTGACGCGCTGGATCGAGCGCTCACTGCATGAGGCCGCTTGCATGAAACTGGCGATGGTGATGCCGGTGCTCAACGAAGCAGCGACCTTGCCCGCGCGGCTGGCGACGCTCACGGGTTTGCGCAGCGAGGGTGTGTCGGTGATCGCGGTCGACGGCGGCAGTGACGACGAGACCGTGGTGGTGGCTCGATCGTGTGTCGATGCCGTGGTCCACGCGCCGCGTGGGCGTGCAGCGCAAATGAACGCCGGTGCCTGCCATCCGCTGGCACGCCGCGCCGATGCACTGCTGTTTCTGCACGCTGACACCGCCTTGCCGGTGAGGGCTGTCGAGCTTGTGTCCCAGGCCTTGGCGAGCGACGCGATCTGGGGCCGCTTCGATGTGCGCATCGAAGGCCGGCACCCGCTGCTGCCCATGGTCGCGGCGTTCATGAACAGGCGCTCGCGCTGGAGCGGCATCGCCACCGGCGACCAGGCGATGTTTGTGCGGCGCGCGGTATTTGAATCACTGGGTGGCTTTGCGCCGCTGCCGCTGATGGAGGACATCGAGCTCAGCACCCGCCTCAAGGGTATCTCACCACCAGTCTGTTTGCGCGAGCAGGTCACCACCGCCGGGCGCCGCTGGGATCAGCGCGGTTTCTGGCGCACCGTGTGGCTGATGTGGCGCCTGCGCGCTGCCTGGACCATGGGAGGTGATGCCCATGCGCTGGCTCGCCGTTACGGCTACGCGGTGCGCGCACCGGCGGCGGTGGCGGTGCTGGCCAAGGCGCCGGTGCCCGGCCAGGCCAAGACGCGGTTGGCCCCGCTGCTGGGCCATGGCGGCGCGGCCCGCGCCCAGCGCGGCTTCATCCTGCGCACCCTGGCCACCGCGCGCCGCGCCAGCACCGGGCCGCTGACGCTGCACGGCGCCCAGGGTGCCGTCCACCGCCTTTTCCACCTGCTCCGGGACCGCTGGGGGGTGGCCTGCGTGCCGCAGGCAGATGGCGATATCGGCGAGCGCATGGCCGCTGTCATGGTGGAGCACTTCGAGCGATCGCCGCGCCTGCCGCTGCTCATCGTCGGCACCGACTGCCCGGTGCTCACACCGGAGCACCTGCAGAAGGCTGCAGATGCGTTGCAGACGCACGACGCCGTGCTCATTCCGGCCGAAGACGGGGGCTACGTGCTGATCGGCCTGCGGGTGGCGTTGCCGGGCGTGTTCCAGAAAGTGGCGTGGAGCACACCGCGCGTGATGGCTCAGACCCGTCAGCGCCTCATCCAGGCCGGCGCGCGCTGGCAGGAGCTGCCTGCCCTGTGGGATGTGGACGATCCGCAGGACTGGATCCGCTGGCAGGCCTTGGCCAGCGCAACACCTGATGATTTGCACGGCCCTTGACTGTTTCGGTGTGAAACCACGCCGCGCGGCGCTATGGTTCAAGGATGGAGCAGTCACCTCGCCACCCTGAACAAGCCCTTCCCCCGGCCTGGCACACACTGGGGCCGGATGAAGTCTGGCAGCGCCTGGACAGCAGCGAGCGGGGGCTCAGTGCGGCCGAAGCCCTGCGCCGGCTCGCAGCACAGGGCCCCAACAGCTTGCCTGTCGCTCGACGTTCCAGCGCGCTGCGCCGATTACTGGGCCAGTTCCACAACCTGCTGATCTATGTCTTGCTGGCCGCAGCCGCCATCACCGCCGCACTCGACGACTGGCTGGATACCGCGGTCATCCTCGGGGTGGTGCTGATCAATGCGGTGATCGGCTTTGTGCAGGAGGGCAAGGCGGAGCGTGCGCTGGAGGCGGTGAACGCGATGCTGGCGCGGCACGCCACCGTGTGGCGCGATGGCCGTCGTCTGGAGATCGACGCGGCTGATTTGGTGGCTGGTGATGTGGTGTGGCTCGAATCGGGTGCACGCGTGCCGGCCGATCTGCGGCTGTGGCGGGTCAACAACCTGGGTATCGACGAGGCTGCGCTCACCGGCGAGTCAGTGCCGGTGGACAAAAGCACCGATGCCGTGGCGCAGGCCGCCGCACTGGGCGACCGCAGCGGCATGGCCTACGCCGGTACCGTGGTCACGCAAGGGCAGGCCAGCGGCGTCGTCGTGGCCATCGGATCAGACACTGAACTGGGGCGCATCGGCCAGCTGGTGTCGTCGGTGCCCAGCCTGGTCACCCCGCTGACGCGCCGGCTTGACCAGTTTGCGCGACAGATCACGTTCGCCATCCTCGTGGTGAGTGGGCTTGTGTTCTGGTACGGCAGCCAGATCGGTGAGCGACCGGTACTGGACATATTTCTCGCGGTGGTGGGCCTGGCGGTGTCCGCCATCCCCGAAGGTCTGCCGGCCATCGTCACCATCACGCTGGCGATCGGGACCTCGGCGATGGCCAAGCGCCGAGCGGTGGTGCGCCGTCTACCCGCGGTGGAAACCCTGGGCTCGGTCGGCGTGATCTGCACCGACAAAACCGGCACCCTGACCAAGAATGAAATGACCGCAGTCGGTCTGCATCTCGCGGGCGAAACAATCGAGGTGAGTGGTGCGGGCTATGCGCCGCAGGGTGGGTTTTCTGTGGGTGAGCAAATTGTCAACCCATCGCAGCAGCCTGGCCTGATGCGCCTGGTGCGCTGCGCACTGCTGTGCAACGACGCGCAGCTGCACGCCGACGAAGATGGCGCCTGGACCCTGGCCGGCGACCCGACTGAGGGTGCCCTGCTCACGCTGGCGAACAAGGCCGGTCTCACCCACGAGCAGGCCGAGCGCGAGTCGCCGCGCATCGCCGCCATTCCCTTCGAGTCCGAACACCGTTTCATGGCCACGCTGCACCGCGACGCCAGCGGTCAGGTGTTCGCGCTGCTCAAGGGCGCGCCCGAGCAGGTGATCGGCTTTTGCACCCAGGATGTGAACGGAAAGGCCCTGGATGCCGATGAATGGCGGGCACGGGTGCGCGCTGCGGCAGGTCAGGGTCAGCGCGTACTGGCGCTGGCCGATACCGTGTTACCGCCGGGTACCGATACGCTGACCATGGCCGACATCACGCCGCGTTTCACCCTGCTGGGGCTGGTTGGCCTGATGGACCCGGCGCGGCCTGAGGCGGTGGCAGCGGTGGCCGAGTGCCAGCGCGCCGGCATCCGTGTGTTGATGATCACGGGCGACCACGCGGCCACCGCAGCCGCTATCGGCGTTGGCATCGGCCTGCACGGCGGCAAGCCCCTCACTGGCGCCGAGATCGACACGCTGGACGACGTCGCGCTGCGCCAGCGCCTGGGCGAGACTGACGTGGTGGCCCGAGCCAGCCCCGAACACAAGCTGCGCCTGGTGGCCAGCCTGCAGGCCAGCGGCCAGCTGGTGGCGATGACGGGCGACGGCGTCAACGACGCGCCCGCGCTTAAGGCCGCCGACATTGGTGTGGCCATGGGTCAACGCGGCACCGACGCTGCGCGCCAGGCGGCCGACCTGGTGCTGACCGACGACAACTTCGCGTCGATCGCCGCCGCGGTGCGCGAAGGCCGCTGCGTGTTCGACAACATCAAGAAGGCGCTGCTGTTCATCATTCCCACCAACGGCGGTGAGGCCGGGATCATCTTGCTGGCGGTGTTTGCCGGTCTGGCGATGCCGATCACCGCCGGTCAGATTCTCTGGGTCAACATGGTCACCAGTATCACGCTGGATATTGCGATTGCTTTTGAGCCAGAGGAGGCGGGCGTGATGCAGCGCGCGCCGCGCCCACCGCGCGAGCCGCTGATCACCCGCCTGCTACTCATGCGCATCGTCTACGTGAGCGTTCTGATGGTGGGCGCGTGTATCTGGCTCTACCAGTGGGAGTTGGGGCGAGGCAGCTCGCTCGAAGTGGTGCGCACTGCGGTGGTCAACATGCTTGTGATCAGCCAGGTGACTTACCTGTTCAACGTGCGTCAATTCACTGCCAGCGCGCTGCGCTGGGCAACGCTCTTCGGCAATCCGGTAGCTGTGGGCGCGGTGGGCATCACGCTGGTGCTGCAATCGCTGCTCATTTACGCGCCGCCGATGCAGCAGCTGTTTGGCACCGCCGCGCTGGATCTCGCGTCCTGGGGTTTTATCCTCGCCTTGGCGGGTGCCATCTTCCTGGCGGTGGAGGCAGAAAAAGCCCTGCTGCGGCGCCGTGGCGTTCAGCGAATGTGAGCGTTGGCCGGCTGTAGGGCCTCGGTATAGTTGGAGCAATTAAAACGCTTGTGTTGCTTGGCGCTGTGGCCCTTTGGTTCGGCGCCTTTTTTCTTTTTTCGTCTTCGTGAGTTTCCCCCACCTCCAGAAAGCGCGCACCGAGCTTCGCGCCGTCGCCCTCATCGCCTTTCCCGTCATCACAGCGCAATTGCTGCAGATGGGCATGGGTGTGGCCGACACCTTGATGGCCGGTCGCATCAGCCCGCTTGCGCTGGCCGCCGTGGCGATGGGCTCGGCCATGTGGTTCTTCACCTTCATCGCCGGCCTGGGTCTGATGCTGGCGCTCACGCCCATCATGGCACACCACGTCGGCGCCAACCACCACCATTTGATTGGTGACGAGTGGCGCCAGGGGCTCTGGCTTGCGCTGGCGCTGTCGCTGGTGCAGATGGCCACGCTGCTGGCGCTGGGCGGACTGATGCCTCACCTGGGCATTGCGCCCGAGATCGTGGGTGAGACGCGCCGCTATCTGCTGTGGGTCGGATGGAGCCTCCCGTTCACCTGCCTGTATCTGGTGCCGCGCTTTCTCAACGAGTCCATGGGCCACACCATGCCGATGTTGTGGACGCAGCTGCTCATGCTGCCGCTCAACGTGCTGGGCAACTACGTCTTCATGTACGGCCAGTTCGGCTGGCCCGCCATGGGCGGCGCCGGCGCGGCGCTGTCCACCGGCATCGCCCAGACCGTCGGCTGCCTCGCGCTATTCGCCTACACCCTGCGCGCACCGCGCTACGCCGCCCACCGCTTGCGCCAGACGTGGACCCGGCCCGACTGGACGCACCTCGCCCGCATCGTGCGACTGGGGCTGCCCATTTCCATCGGCATGGCGATGGAGTCGGGCATGTTCACCGCCACCGCGCTGCTCATGGGCCGCTTCGGCGTGGACACCGTGGCCGGCCACCAGATCGCGATCAACATCGCTTCCATCGCCTTCATGGTGCCCATGGGCATCTCGATCGCGCTCACGGTGCGGGTGGGCCAGGCGTTGGGCGCTGGTGATCCGCTCGCTGCGCGCTACCGCGGCCGCCTGGGCATTGCGCTGTGCAGCGGTTTCATGACGGTGTCGGCCGGTGTGCTCTGGAGTGCCAACGAATTCCTGGCAGGCCTCTACACGCCCAATGCGCAGGTGATTGCGGTAGCTTCGCAGTTCCTGACGTTTGCCGCCGTCTTCCAGCTCGTCGATGGCCTGCAGGTGGGAGCGATGGGCGTGCTGCGCGGCTACAAGGACACCAAAATTCCCATGCTCGTCACCGTGTTCGGCTACTGGGTGGTCGGCATGGGCCTGAGCTTGAGCCTAGGTGTGTTTGGTCCCCTGGGTCCGGTGGGCTTGTGGGTCGGGCTGGTGGGTGGGCTGGCGGTGGCCGCGGTGGTACTCAACACACGTTTCTGGCGTTTGACGCGGCATGTTGAACTGCCGCCAGCGGCCACGACAGGCGGCCTCGCCTCCAACACCCCCCGCTCCGACTGAGCTTCAATGGCGGGCAGCCAGTCGGCACGCATCAGCGCCACTCGCCCGGCGCCAGGCCATCCAGCGCATACGGCCCAATCGAGGCGCGAATCAGCCGCAGCGTGGGGTGGCCCACAGCAGCAGTCATGCGCCGCACCTGCCGGTTGCGCCCTTCGGTGATCACCAGCTCCAGCCAGCTGGTGGGAATGTGCTGGCGAAAACGCACCGGTGGATCGCGCGGCCACAGTGCGGCGGGCTCGGGCATGGCGCGAGCGCGTGCGGGCCGGGTGGGGCCATCGTTCAGCTGCACGCCCTCGCGCAGGCGGTTCAGTGCGGCTTCATCGGGCACACCCTCCACCTGCACCCAATAGGTTTTCTCCATCTTGTGGCGCGGGTCGCTGATGCGAGCCTGCAAAACCCCATTGTCGGTGAGCAGCAGCAGGCCCTCGCTGTCCGCATCCAGCCGGCCCGCCACGTACACGCCCGGCACATCGATGAAGTCTTTCAGCCCGCGCCACCGGCCTTCGGCGGTGAACTGGCTCAACACGCCATAGGGTTTGTTGAAGTAGAAGAGGCGGGATGCTGAAGCGGTGGCCATAGCGGGGAGGTTAGCAGCGGGGGTGGTCACCGCAGAAATGCGAGGCCAAACGACACACGCCCCGCCGGGCAGCAGGTCTCAGATTTCCACGTTTTCCAGCCGCTCGTTGCGCTCTGCCGCCGCCAAAGCGTGCACCGAGGTCGGCGCCGTGCAGACCAGCAGGTGCCGACCTTGCGGGCCGCCGAGTGCACAGGCGTAGGCGTTTTGCGAGGTGGTCACGGTGTCGGTGATCTGGCCACCGTCTTCCACCCGGATCACCTGGGGCGCCAGCGCATTCGCCACCCAGATGCCGCCCTGTTCATCGGCGCAAATGCCGTCGGGCGCGACCCCGGCTTCTTTGAGCGAGGCCCAGACGCGGCGGTTCGACAAGGCACCATCGGGCGCACGGTCAAACGCGGTCAGCTCAAAACCCAGCGTCTGCGCCACCACCAGCGTGCGCCCGCCGTTCAGCAAGGCCATGCCGTTGGGGAACAGCACCGGCTCGGCCGCCACCGACGCCGTGCCGTCCAGCTTCACATGGGCCAGTTTTCCCAGGAACGGCGAAGGGTCGGCGCCCAGGGCGGCCAGCAGGCCTTCCACGCCATGGGCCATCAGGAACGCATCCAGATCAAAACCGAAGTTGCCCACATAGGCATCGCCCTCAGGCGTCACCAGCATGTCGTTGGCGTGGAAAGTGGCGATGCCGTTCAGGTCGGCGTGTACGGCCAGGTCTTTGCCAGCGGCGCGGCGCAGCACCTGCCGCGTCGTCATGCCCACCACCAGCAGATCGCCATTCGGCAACCAGCCCAGGCCCGACGGCTGCTCGTCACCCAGGCTGAGTTCCACCCGTACATCACCACCCAGCCCGACCGAGCACACCTCGTGCGCATAAAAGTCGCTGAACCAGAACCGGCCATCGTGCCAGCGAGGGCCTTCGCAGAAGTAGCGCTGGTCGGCAAGGGGGGTGGAGGTGTGGGTGGGCATGGCTTGTCTCCTGTGTGTATGGGGAAAGGCGCCCGGCTTGCGTGGGCCACCGGGGGACATCGTGCGCGATATCGGAAGGCCCTTCAGCCGGGCGCGCGGCAGTCGGTCTGAAGCAGTCCTCGCATGATTCTGGTCAGCATGACGATACTGCGGTTCGTAGAGGTTGGTGGTCAGCCAGAACTCGCTTCCAGGTTGATCACTTCGCGATGAGCTACCGGGTGCGTGTTCAACGGGTGAGGTATGGAAGGACACCTAGCGATGATGCGGGGCTTTTTGATTTTTCTATCAGTACGTCCGACACTTCAGCCGCACCCAAGTCGCTGAGTTAACGTCAAATAGTGAGAAGCTAGACACCCTGAACACCCCGTACGTTTTGCGGGGGACATTCCGTGAGGCATTTGAAAGCAGCCGTGGCGTACCTTGAGCGATTCGAATCACCTGAGCTTCCGGCTGGCGCGTCAACGCTTCGGAATCAGTTGGAACTCGGCATGGCTTTCCATGCCCGGCAGGTACCACCATCGCCGAGCTCAGCCCGTTTGCTCATGACCTACATGGTAATCACGGACAAGGCAGCGCGGGAGTACATGGCCGGGTGTCGCCGAGTGCGAGACAACGTGAACGCGAACGGAGGTATCCAAGCCTTCGTCGAAGGCGTTGGGCACTTCGAGAACTGCATCAATGCTACAAAGCGAGCGCTTCGAGCTCTCGAACGCCTTGGAACCCAACAAGACGGACCAGCCATTGACCGGAATATTCGAAAACTTGCGCAGTCTCAGGCAAAGACAATCACCCACCTGCGAGATGCGATCGAGCACATGGATGCGATCATTGTTTAGGGTGCTGGAATCCCTGAGGGCCTGCCGCATCTCCTGACCATCGACAAGACGGGCGAGAACCTTGAGATTGGCACTCACCAAATACCAATCGCCGGTCTCCAAGGCGTTGTTCGCGCCCTCCACGTTTTGGGCCTCGCAGTCATTCAGGCGCTGCCAACGCCCGCTGATGTCTAAGTCCTTACAGGGGCTTCCCACGAAGTCAAGAATCGCAGCGAGTGTGAATCTGCGAGTCGCACCACTCTCTTTTCGGAGGCTCGTCATGCGTCTCACCTTACTGGCCCTGGCCACCGTTTCCATCGCCACGATGTCGCACGCCAAGATCGACTGCAAAAAGGCCATCACCACGCTGGACATCAACGCGTGTGCGCAGGCCGATTTTGAGGTGGTCGAGAAGAAGTTGAACGACACCTACCGCCGCGTGATGAAGTCGCTGAGCAAGCCCGACGATGGCCTTGCCTACGCCGAGATCAAGAAGGGCCTGATCGAGGCGCAGCGGGCCTGGGTGGTGTTCCGGCAGAAGGACTGTGATGCCTATTACACGCTGCATGCCTCCGGCACGATCCGCACCGTGATGTACATCGGGTGCATGCAGAACCATGCCGAGCAGCGCATCAAGGCCCTGGAGGCGTACGCGCTGTGAACCGCTCTTACCGGAACCGCTGCCATCCCCAGCCGATGCGCATGGCGATGGTGATGGCGCAGAGCACCGCAAAGCCATAAGCGATCTGCGGGAACCACTGCGGCCACAGGCACATGGCAGAAAACGCGATCAGGGTTTCGGTGGCTTCGGTGAGGCCGCCCAGAAAATAAAAGCTCTTGTCGGGAAATGCGGTGGACGGCACCTGGTGTTTTTCGGCGATCACCGCAAAGGCGAGAAAGCTGCTGCCGGTGCCGATGAAGGCGGCGAGCAGCACGGCGGCGGGCAGGGCGTTTTGGGCGGGGTGGGCGATCGCGAAGGCCAGCGGGATGGACGCGTAGAACAGGAAGTCGAGCGTGATGTCCAGAAAGCCGCCGCGGTCGGTGGGCTGGGTGGCGCGGGCCACCGCGCCGTCCAGCCCGTCCATGAGGCGCGAGGCGAGCAGCAGCCCCAGGCCCAGCAGATAGGCCTGAAATGCAATGGCCACGGCGGCGGCCATGCCGACCACGAAGCCGGTGACAGTGACGGCGTCGGCGCCGATGCCCAGGCGCACCAGGCCCTGCGCTGCGCGGTTGAGCACGGGCTTGATGGCGGACTGGATGGCGCGGTCCAGCATGGCTACTTCAGTTCCAACACCTGGGCGGCGTCGGCGATGTCGGCGGCGTCGTGGGTGACAAGCACGGCAGGGATGTTTTGCGCGCGGATGTGGTCGAACACAAAGGCGCGGAACTGGTCGCGCAGCGTGGCGTCGAGCTTGGAAAACGGTTCGTCGAGCAGCAGCGCGCGGGGCTGGGCGAGCAGGGCGCGCATGAGCGCCACGCGGGCGCGCTGGCCGCCGGAGAGCGTGGCCGGGTCGCGCTCGCCGTAGCTGGCCAGTTCGGCGTCTTGCAGCGCTTGGTGTACCGCGGCCTGGCGCTGCGCGCGTGGACCTGGCGGCACGGCAAACAGCAGGTTCTCGGCCACCGTCATGTGGGCGAACAGCAGCGGGTCTTGAAACAGCAGGCCGATGCCGCGCCGCGCGGTGGGCAGTTGGGTGAGGTCGGTGCCGTCCAGCGTGATGGTGCCGTCGAAGCGCAGGGCCTGCGCGCCCTCGGCCACGCTGTGCAGCGTGCCGGCGATGGCGGCCAGCACCGAGCTTTTGCCGCTGCCGCTGGCACCCATGAGCGTGAGGATTTGGCCGCTGGCCACTTCGAAGCGCAGTTCGCGCAGCAACACACGTTGCGCGCTGCCGATCTGCTGGATGTGCACGTTCAGGCTCATGTCGCCATTGTCCTGAATCTGCGCGGCCGGCCGACCCAGGCCGCCAGGCCAAAGGCCAGCGCGGGGAGCAGAAACTGCAGGGCGGCGTAGGCGCTGGTGAGCGAGCGCTGGGCGCCGGAGGCGAGCGTGACCGCTTCGGTGGTCACGGTGGCGAAGCGCCCGGCGCCGATGTAGAGCGTGGGCAGGTATTGGGTGACGCTCACCGCAAAGCCCACCGCCGCGCTGGCGGCCAGCGAGCGGCGCAGCAGCGGCCACTTCACCCGCCACAAGAACGCGGCGCGGCCGTGGCCCAGGCTGTCGCTGAGCTGGGCGGCGCGCGGGTCGAAGCCGAGGTAGGCGGGCGACAGCGCCAGCAACACATAGGGCAACACCATCACCGTGTGCGCCAGCAACAAACCCAGCCACTGGCCTTCCAGCCTCCACTGCAAAGCCAGGCTGTACAGGCCCACCACCCACAACACGGCGGGCAACACCAGGGGCAGGTAGAGCAGGGGGCGCAGCGCCTGGTCCCAGGCGCGGGGGCTGAACTCCAGCCAGGCCACGCACCAGACCAGCGCCAGCGCGCAGGAAGCCAGCGCCAGGCCCAGCGTGGTGCCCACGGTGTCCGCACTGGCCCACACGCTGAGCCAGGCCTGGGCGGTCAGCGCCTCGGGCCACAGCGCCGGGAAGCGCCACACGCCCGCCACGCTGCCCACGGCCAGCGCCAGCAGCACGGCGGCGTACAGACCCAGCAGCAACACCAGACCGAGCGAGCCCAGGCGCGCAGGCCCTGAGCGACCTCGCTGCCCGCTGGCGCGGCGAGACCGGCGCGCCTGCCAGGCCTGCAAACCTCGCCAGGCCAGCGCAGTGATCAGCACCACCACCGTCAACACGCCGCCGGCTGCCGCGCCGCGCGCGTTCATCGCCAGGTCGGCGTCTTGCAGCCACTGCCAGGCCAGCACGGCCAGCGTGGGCGGGGCAGCGGGGCCGATCACCAGCGCCATGTCGACCACGGTGAGGCCGTAGGCCAGCACCGCCAGCAGCGGCCAGAACAGGCGCGGCGCCAGCTGCGGCCAGACCACGCGCCACCAAGCGCGTTGGGGTGCGTAGCCCAGCGTTTGCGCCAGCGTGTGCTCGGCGCGCCAGCGCTGGCGCACGTCGTCGCGCTGCAGCTGCGTAGCGGCCGTCCAGAGGAGAAACGGCACCTCCTTGGCGGTGAGCGCGACGATCAGGCCTAGGCCCCAGGGGTCTTGCGTGGTGGGCCAGGGTGGCGGCCAGTCAAAACCGGTAAGCCAGGGCGAGAGCGCGCGCAAGATCCAGCCGCTGGGCGAGATCAGGAACACCAGGCCAATGGCAAATGCGGCGTGCGGCGTGGCCAGCATCACCGGCAGGCCGCGCAGCAGCTCGCCCAGGCGCTGGCGCACAAAGCCTTGCGCCAGCAGCCAGGCGGTGATCCACCAGGCCAGCGCGGTGGAGGCGATGCCGGTCCATAGCGTGAGCCCCAGCGCAGGCAACCACAGTGGATCTTCAGTGAGCGACACCCAGGCCGCCGCATCGAACAGCTCACGCAGCGACGCACCGGCCACCGCCAACAGTGGCAACGCGGCGATCAGCAGCAGCAAGGTCGCGACTGACCCACGCCAGGGAAGAAGGGGCGAGCTCATGGGCCTGAGTCTGCCACCCACTCAGTGCCTGATCAGCAGATCAAGACGCGTAGCGCTTGATCCACTCTTTCTCAATCGGCTCGACCCAGGCCGCATGGGGCTCTGGCAAGGTCGGCGCGTTCTTGGCCACCTGACCGGGCAGGGGCTTGGCGGGGAAGAGCGCGCGCTCGGCGGCAGGCAGGCGCGCCAGGTCGAGCACCGTGGGGTCGCCCCAGTGGGCAATGTCGGCCTTGCGGGCCTGCGCGGACGCCGACAGCAGGAAGTTGGCCACCACTTGGGCACCGGCTTTGGCGCGGGCGTTGTAGGGAATGGCGACGAAGTGGGTGTTGCCGATCGTGCCTTTGGCGAACTGCCAGGCCACGGTGGAGGCGGGCAGGCGCTTGGCCGCGACCTCGTTCGCTGGTTCGTTGGGGTTGAATGTGAGTGCGAGCAGCAGCTCGCCGTCGGCCATCATCTGGCGGATGGCGGCCGGGTTTTGCGGGAACTGCTTGCCGCCGCGCCACAGGTGGGGGTGCAGCGCATCGAGAAACTGCCACAGGCCAGCGGTCTGCTGCGCAAACGCGGCCTCAACTGGCGGCTTGCTCAGCACAGCGGTGTCACTCACATGTTCGATCAGCGCCTGCTTCACAAACGTGGTGCCGGTGAAATCAGGCAGGCGCGGGTAGCTGATCCGCCCCGGCTGCTGACGCGCCAGCGCCAGCAGCTCGGCCATGCTTTGTGGTGGCTTGGGCAGGCGCTTGCCGTCGGCGAAGAGGGTGAGCTGCGCCATGCCCCACGGCGATTCCAGTCCATCGGTGGGCACAGAAAAATCATTGCGGGTGGTGGGCTTGCCGACCACGTCCACGTAGCGGAAGTTGGGCAGCGCTTCGGCCCACGGACCATAGAGCAGGCCATCGCGCTTCATGGCGGCGAAGTTTTCACCGTTGATCCACACCAGGTCGACCGTGCCTTCGCTGTCTTTGCGGCCCGCCGTCTTTTCGGCGCGCACGCGCTTGACCACGTCGGCGGTGTCGGTGATCTTCACATGCTCCAGCTTCACGCCATGGGCCTTTTGCACCTCAGCCGCAACCCATTGCAAATAGGTGTTGGTCTGCTCGCTGCCGGCCCAGGCGTTCCAGTAGACGGTCTGGCCGCGCGCGGATTTTTCGATCTCGCCCCAGGCGGGGGCCTTGGTCTGTGCCCAGGCGGTGGGCAGGGCGGATGCGGTGGCGGCGCTGAGCAACAGGCGGCGGCGCGATAGGGAGGGCAGATTCAGAGGCAAAGCGGTTCTCCGTGAAAAAACAAATTCAGCGAATGGTGGCGAGGCGGCGTTCGAGGCTTGGGCGGATCCACGCGCAGTCGATGGTCCATTTGCCCAGGCCGTAGAGGACGAGCGCCCCGAGCAAAACGCCCCAGGTGATGTGTTGCTGCAAGGCGGCCGGTGCAATCTCGGCCAGGCTGAGCACCGCGACGAAGTTGACCACACTCAGGCCCAGCGCCGCGAAACGCCCCGCCAGTCCGAGCAACAACAGCACCGGCAAGATGAGTTCGCCGCCCGTGCCCATGACCGCGGCCACCTCGGGCGACAGCAGCGGCACCCGGTACTCCTCGGTGAACAGCAGCAGGGTGATGTCCCAGTCGCGAATCTTGGTCAGCCCCGACAGGAAAAACATCTGGGCAAGGTAGATGCGCGCAGCAAGCGCGGCTGGGGCACGCAGCGCGTCGATCAGGCCGGTGACACCCAGCCAGAGTGATTGGCCGCGGTGCAGCAGGGTGGGGTGGTTCATGGTGTGTCCTTGGAGGCAGTGGGGCTGGCATCGTTCACGCCGATGACCAGGCCGGTGGTGACGGCGTGTGTGAGCCAGAGTGAGAAGTCAAACGCTTGTGTGTCGGTGGTCTCTGTGGCAAGGGCTGTGTCGAGCGCGCTGGCCAGGTTGCGCCCTTGCAGCAATTCACCCAGCAGCGTGGCTTCCACCGGGGT
This sequence comes from Hydrogenophaga sp., assembly GCF_011390835.1. Taxonomy (GTDB): domain Bacteria; phylum Pseudomonadota; class Gammaproteobacteria; order Burkholderiales; family Burkholderiaceae_C; genus Hydrogenophaga. Next base: position 47,309 of record NZ_JAABRQ010000011.1, read on the forward strand.
GACCAGAGCCACGCGCGGCTTCAAGGCCTGGCGCCAGACCAGCGCCGATTCGGCTATGCCCTCGCGCAGGCGTTGGGCGGCTTGCGCCAGGCTGGGCTGGACGTGTCGGTGCGAGCGCACCAGGCTAGCCACGGGAAAGGCGCTGCCGACCAAGGCCGTTCCGGGTGCGAGCGTGAGCGTGAGGCCGGTGGGGTCTTCCGCTGCGAGGCGCGCGAAGCTGGCGTGATCGATCACTGCGTCGGCCGCGCCAGCGGCTCGATGCAGCGCCCATTCGACACGCGCCACGTCAGCGAGGTAGGGCGCATCCAGCAGGGCCTCGCTGTGGGCCAGGAAGCCGGGCAGGGCGTCGCCCCAGTGGGCCAGGTCGCCCAGCGCGGGCGGGTGCTGGTGCCAGAGGTCGCGGGCGAATGCGGCGAAGCTGTGTTGACCGAGCATCATCTCGATCACCGGGTAGGCCGCCGCCAGCGAGCGTTCGGCGAGGGCATGGCCATTGGCCTGGTAAGCCATCAGGCCGCGCGACGTCTGCGCGCCCTGCGTGGTGAACTGAGCCAGCAGGTGCTCGCTCGCGCGGCGTGCGTCGCTGTGCGCGGGATGGGTGAACAAGGCGCTCAATAGCGCGGCTTGCTGGTCCAGCAGCGCGGTGACGGACGCGGTGCTCATGCGGGCACTCCCTGGCTGGCGCGGGTATCGGCGAGCGCCGTGGCAGAGACCCGGCGCGCGCGCTCGGCTTCGTCCAGCAGCACCGATAGGTCGGGTACATCGGTGTCCCATTCGATCAGCGTGGGCACGCTGCCCAAGCGATGCATGGCATGACCGTAGAGCGACCAGACGGCATCCACCACGCGGCTGCCGTGGTCATCAATGACGATATCGCCGGTGTGGACATGGCCGGCCAGGTGCAGTTCAGCCACCGAGTTGGAATCGATGGCGTCCAGCCACGCCTGGCAAGTGGCCAAGGGGTCTTGATGCTCGCCGCGCAGCTGCGCGTTGAGTGCGTTGACGTAGAGGTTGTTCACGTCCACCAGCAGACCACATCCGGTGCGCTGGGCCAGCGTGTTCAAAAACGTGGGCTCGTCCATCTCGGCGTCGCACCACTGCACATAGGTCGACAGGTTTTCGACCGCGATCGGTCGACGCAGGCGGTCTTGCACGCGCTGCACGTTGGCGCACATCACCGCCAGTGCGGCCTCAGTCATGGGCAGGGGCAGCAGGTCGGCCGCGTGCACCGTCTGACCCTGCAGCGGGACGCGGGCGAAACAGGCGTGGTCGCTGACGCGCACGGGGTCCGTTCGTTCCACCAGTCGGGCGAGCTGCTCGAGGTGCCCCGCGTCGATGCCCATGGCCGAGCCCAGCGACAGGCCCACACCATGCAGGCTCACGGGGTAGCAGGCGCGGCCCTGCTCCAGAACCGACAGGGCTGCGCCGCCATCAGCAAAAAAATTCTCGGAGTGGACTTCGATGAAGTCCAGCACCGACTGCGTCTGCAGCAGTTCGGCGTAATGCGGGTGTCGCCACCCGATGCCCACTGGCGCACCCACAGGTGCGGCAGAGGAGGGCTTCGGCGTGGCGAGCGACATGGTGGATCAGCCCTTCTTCATCATGTCGTCTTTTTTCATCTCGTCCTTTTTCCTCATGTCGTCTTTTTTCATCATGCCGGCTTTGGCTTCGTCCATGGTCATGCCCTTCATGGTGGCGCAGGTGCCAGCGGCGACGTACTTCCACTCACCTTTGTCGTTGTCCACCTTGGACTGACCGGCGCAGGAATGGCTGCCAGAGAGGTTGGCGCAGTCGTTCTGGCCGGCCTTGGCGATGCCGAAACATTTTTCTTTGCCCGAGCTCTGTGCCAGGGCAGGGCCAGACAGCATGGCAAGGGACATCAGTGAAGCGGCAGCGGCGGTGATCATGGTGCGTTGGTTCATGGAGTTTCTCCTGAGGGGGTTTGATTTAACCGGGACGACCGCGTCAGCGATGGCCTCCGGTTGTGGTTCAGTCTTGGCGCGGTGGTGGGTTCTTACAGCGACCAGATAACAAATCTGTGATGTCTCACAACAGCTCGGCGATGCGGTCCCAGGCTTCGGGCGGGATGCGGCCGCTGTAGCGCTCCACCAGCCGGCCGGCTTTGTCGATCAGTGCGCCGCTGGGCAGGTGCGTGGGCGGGCCGAGACTGTCAGTGAAACCCGGGTCGGCAGCCCACACCGAACGCAGCCGCTGCGGCGCTGGCACTGTCTGGCGCAGCAGGGTTTCGTAGCCGACGACGTCTTCGCGCCGCTGGTCCATGTTCACGCCCAGCAGGGTGAACGGCTGGTGTTGCCAGCCCGCCAGGTTGGCGCGCATCTCGTGCATCTTGTCGCGGCACACGGCGCAGCCGGTGGACCAGTAAAGGACCAGCACCACGCGCCCGCGCAGCGCACCCAGGCCCAGCGCCTGCCCGTCAGCGGTTTTGCCTTCCAGGGTGGGGAGCGAGGACGTGGCAGGCTGCGCCTGAGCCAGCGGCCAGGCCAGCAAGGGCAGCCAGCCGAGCAGCTGGCGCCGGCGCAAGGTCGTGAGGGCGGGTGAGGGCAGGTGCATGGCGGACTCCGTGGTGCTGGCGTTTTGTCTCGCCACCCGCCGAGTCCTTACACTTTGAACAATTTCCGCTTCAGGGTGCTGGATGTCCGTGACCGAATATGAGCAGCAGCTCGTGGCGCTGCGTGAAGACCTGCTGCGCTATGCGCGCATGCAGCTGCGCAACAGCGCGTGGGCGGAAGACGCCGTTTCCGAAACCATGCTGGCCGCGCTGGCCAAGCCGCAGGCGTTTCAGGGCCGATCGCAGCTCAAGACCTGGCTGATCGGCATCCTCAAGCACAAAATCATCGATATCCTGCGCCAGCGCAGACGCGAAGTGGTGCTGGACAGCGGGTCGGAAGACGACGGTTTTGATCCCCTGGAGCACATGGCTTTCAAGGCCGACGGGCACTTTGCCCAGCGCCCGTCGGATTGGGGCAACCCGGAGCAAGACCTGGGCAGCCGCCAGTTCATGATGGTGCTTGATGCCTGCACCGAGAAGCTGCCGCCCGCCCAGGCGCGGCTATTCCTGATGCGCGAATGGCTGGAGCTCTCCAGCGACGAGATCTGTAAGGAGTTGGAGCTGACCCCGACGAACCTCTACGTTCAGCTGCATCGGGCCCGGTTGCGGCTGCGCGAATGTCTGGAACTCAACTGGTTTGCCGCGCGATGAATTCTCTGCTCAGAAAAATGCCCCTGATGCGCACCTGCAAAGAAGTCACGGCTCTGGTCGTGGCGCGGGAAGACCGCGAGCTGTCGGCGCTGGACAAGATGAGGCTGCGCATCCACATGGCCATGTGCAAGGCCTGCCCCACCTTTGAGCGGCAGATGTTCACCATGCGCCATGCGATGAAACAATGGCGGAACTACGGCAGCGACGATTAAGCCAGCAACGCCTGCGCAAACTCCCGCGCGTCAAACGTTTCCAGATCTTCCAGCTTTTCACCCACGCCGATGAAGTAGATCGGCACCGGTTTTTCGCGTGCGATGGCGCAGATCACACCGCCTTTGGCCGTGCCGTCCAGCTTGGTGATGATGAGGCCAGTCAGGCCCAGCGTCTCGTCAAAGGCTTTCACTTGCGCCAGTGCGTTCTGGCCGGTGTTGCCGTCGATGACCAGCAGCACTTCGTGAGGGCTGGACGCATCGGCTTTCTGAACCACACGCTTGATCTTGCGCAGCTCTTCCATCAGGTGCAGTTGCGTGGGCAGGCGCCCGGCGGTGTCCACCAGCACCACATCGCGCCCGCGCGCGCGCCCGGCGGTCACGGCGTCAAAGCTCACGGCGGCGGGGTCACCACCGGCCTGGGTGATGATCTCGACCGTGTTGCGATCGGCCCATACCGCGAGCTGCTCTCGGGCGGCCGCGCGAAAGGTGTCGGCTGCGGCCAGCAACACGGTGGCGCCGCCGTTGGCGAGGTGGCGCGTGAGCTTGCCGATGGAGGTGGTCTTGCCCGCGCCGTTGACGCCCGCGACCATGATCACGGTGGGCTTGTGCTCACCGATCACCAGCGGCTTCTGCAACGGCGTGAGCAGGGCGGCAATGGCATCGGCCAGCAGGCCCTTGACGGCAGCCGGGTCGTTGGTCTTACTCTCTTTCACGCGCCGCTTGAGGTCGGTCAGCAGGTAGTCGGTGGCCTTGACGCCGGTGTCGGCCATGAGTAGGGCGGTCTCCAGCTCTTCGTAGAGCGCATCGTTGATCTGCGCGCCGGTGAACACTGATGCCAGGCTGGTGCCGGTCTTGCGCAGACCTGCCTTGAGCTTGTCCAGCCAGCCTTGGCGGGGCGGTTTGACGGCGGGCGGCGCTTCGGGCGCCACCACCGCAGGGACTGGTGCGGTAGTCGGGGCAGGGGCCGAAACTGGGGCTGGTGCAGGGATTGGCACCGGCGGCGGGCTGGCCTCGGTGGGAATGTCAGGCGCCTTTTCACCCGCGCTGCCGGGCGGCTTGACGATGTCAATGGCCTTGTCGGCGCTGGGCGGAGGGGATTTTTTTCGGAAGAACGAGAACATTGGCCAATCTCTAGAATCCATTGCATTCTATGAAACGCACCACACCCCAGTCGTTCGTCCGCCTCCTGGCCGTCTTGCTCATCGTTGCGGGGGCCCTGGGGTCTCAGATGCCCTCGCAAGCAGCCGCCCCGGCCAGTGCAAGCGCTTCGCCCGCCGCCCAGCAGTTCACCCTGTCCAACGGCATGACGCTGATCGTGCGGCCAGACCGGCGCGCACCCACGGTGGCCCACATGCTGTGGGTGCGCGTGGGTTCGATGGACGAGGTTGACGGCTCCTCGGGCGTGGCCCATGTGCTGGAACACATGCTGTTCAAGGGCACACCCGATCTGAAACCGGGCGAGTTCTCGCGCCGCATGGCCGCGCTGGGCGCGCGCGAAAATGCCTTCACCAGCCGCGACGCCACCGCCTACCACCAGCAACTGCCGGCTGACAAGCTCGAAGCCGTGATGCGACTGGAGGCAGACCGTTTTGCCAACAACCAGTGGGCTGACGAGGAGTTTGTGCGCGAGCTGGAGGTGGTGAAGGAAGAACGCCGCCAGCGCACCGAAGAATCGCCGCGCGCGCGCATGTTTGAAGCGCTCAATGCGCTGGTGTTTCAGGCCAGCCCTTACCGCCGCCCGGTGATCGGCTGGATGAGCGATCTCGACGCGATGACACCGGACGACGCACGCGCCTTCTATCGCCAGTGGTATGTGCCGGCCAATGCCGCGGTGGTGATCGCGGGCGATGTGGATGTGGACCAGGTGAGAGCGCTGGCCGAAAAGCACTACGGCCGCATCTCCGCGCGCGCGGTTCCGTCGCGCAAACCGCGCGAGGAGCCGGAGCAGGCCGGCCCCCGGCGCATGGAGTACCGCGCCGCGGCCGATCAGTCGCTGGTCGCGCTGGTTTACAAGGCGCCGCGCTGGACGGGCGGCGAAACGGTCACCGATCAGGACGCGTTGGCGCTGACCGTGTTGTCGGCCGTGCTCAGTGGCTACAGTGGCGCTCGCCTGGAGCGTGCCCTGGTGCAGGGCTCGGGCACCGGCGGCAAGCGCATCGCCGACAGCGCGGGTGCGTCCTACGGTCTCATGGGCCGTGGCCCTCAGCTATTTTCGCTGTCGGCCGTGCCTGCCACCGGCGTCACGCCCGAAATGGCGGCAGGCGCGCTGAAAGCCGAGTTGCAACGCGTGGCGCGTGAAGGTATTGGCCAAGCCGAACTCAGGCGCGTCATCACCCAGTGGACTGCGGGCGAGGTTTATCAGCTGGACTCGGTGTTCAACCAGGCGCGTGAGCTGGGCAGCTACTGGATCAATGGCATGAACATTCACACCGGCGACCGGCTGATGCAGCGCCTGCGCACCGTGACACCGGCCCAGGTGCAGTCCGTGGCACAGCGCTATTTCAGCGATGAGCAGCTCACCACTGCGGTGCTCGTGCCCGACGCCAGCAAACGCCAGGCGGCCACGCCGGCACGAGCCCCTTCCGCGCCAGGACGCCACTGATGAACTCCACTCCTTTTGGTTTGCCAGCCCTTGGATCGCGTTTGGGCTTGGTGGCAGGCGTTGCATTGCTCGCGCTGGCTGGTAACGCGCAGGCCGCCATCCCGATCCAGCACTGGACCCATGCCAGCGGCGCGCGCGTGTACCTGGTGCCCAGTCCCAGTATTCCCATGCTGGACGTGCAGCTCAACTTCGACGGTGGCAGCCGGCGCGATCCGGCGAACCAGGCGGGTCTGGCCAGCACCACCGCCGGCCTGCTGCTCGACGGCGTAGCTGCGCAGGGAGCTCAACCGGCGCTCGACGAGAACCAACTCGGCGAAGCCTGGGCCGATCTGGGGGCCCAGTTTGGTGCACAGGCCAGTGGCGACCGTTTCAGTTTTTCGCTGCGCACCTTGACCGAGCCCGAGCTGATGCGCGGTGCGGTGGCGCTGGCTGCGCGGCAGATGGCTGCGCCCGCCTGGCCCGAGCGCATCTGGCAGCGCGACCGCGAGCGCACCCTGGCGGCCTTGAAAGAGGCCGAGAACCGCCCCGGCACCCACGCCGGCCGAGCATTCTCCCGCGCCGTGTACGGCCAGCACCCCTACGGCCAGGACATCACGCCCGCCACGCTGAACGCCATCACGGTGGGCGATATGCGCAGCTTCTACCGTCGCCACGTGGCGGCCTGCCGAGCCCAGGTAAGCCTGGTAGGTGCGATCGATCGCGCTCAGGCCGATCAGATCGTTGACCAGTTCATGGCCGCGGTGAAGCCACACGGGTGTGAACCCCTGCCACCCGTGGCCGAGGTCGCACCGCTGATGCAGGCGGTTGAGCAGCGCCTGCCGTTTGATGCAGCTCAGGCCCAGGTGCTCATCGGTCAACCCGGCGTCAAGCGCGAAGACCCCGACTTTTTCCCGCTGATCGTGGGCAACCACATCCTGGGCGGTGGCGGCTTTGTGTCGCGCCTCACCACCGAGGTGCGCGAGAAGCGCGGTTTGAGCTACAGCGTCTACAGCTTCTTTGCCCCAGGTCTGCATGCGGGCGCGTTCCAGCTCGGCCTGAGTACCCGGCCCGACCAGGCCGATCAGGCGATCGCCGTGGCGCGGGAGGTAGTGCAGCGTTTTGTGGCCGAGGGACCGACCGAGGCCGAGCTGCAGGCCGCCAAGGACAACCTCGTCAATGGCTTTGCGCTGCGCATCGACAGCAACAAGAAGCTGCTTGACAACGTGTCCAACATCGCCTGGAACGACTTGCCACTCGATTACCTGGACAGCTGGACCGAGCGGGTGCAGCAGGTGAGCCTGGCCGACGTCCGCCGCGCGTTTTCCCGCGTGATCCAGCCAGAGCGCATGGTCACCGTGGTGGTGGGCGCCAAGCCCTGATCGGGCCTGTCATCAGGCCGTCGGGTTCGCGGCGTAAGCTCGGACCATGAAACCTTCCAAACCACCTCGGACCGCTGCCGCACCCCAGGAAGTGCGCCTGATTGGCGGGCGCTGGAAGCGCACACCGCTGCCGGTGCTGCAGCGCCCCGACCTGCGCCCTACGCCGGCGCGGGTGCGAGAGACCCTGTTCAACTGGCTGGGCCAGGACTTGAGCGGGTGGCGCTGCGTTGACGCCTTTGCTGGAACCGGCGCGCTGGGGCTGGAAGCGGCTTCGCGTGGTGCGGCCGAGGTGGTGCTGGTGGAGCAAGACTCGGCGCTGCTGGCCCGCCTGAGCCAGCTCAAGGCGCGGCTGCAGGATGCTCAGGCCTTGCGCATTGAGCGTGGTGATGCGGTTGCCTCCCTGAGACAGCGCGCCGGACAAGGGCTGGACCTGGTGTTTCTGGATCCGCCGTTTGCCGAGGGTGAGAACGAAGCGCTGTTCACAGCGGCCCTGCTGGCCGCCCGGGCCACCCTGCGCCCCGAAGGCCTCGTTTACCTGGAAGCGCCTCACCCCTGGAGCGCTGAGGCGCTCGACCCGCTGGGCTTGGAGGTCCATCGGCAAGGCAAGGCTGGCGCGGTGGCCTTTCACCTGTTGCGGCTACTGAGCGCCCAGTGAAGCGCTGACCACAAGGCCTCACGCATAATTGCTTCATGAGTATTGGAACGCCCCGCATCGCGGTTTATAGCGGCACCTTCGACCCCATCACCCGGGGGCACGAAGACGTGGCGCGGCGCGCGGCGCAGCTGTTTGACGAGGTGATCATTGCAGTGGCGATGGCGCACCACAAGAAGACCCGCTTTGGCCTGAAGGACCGGCTCTCGATGGCTGGCGACGCGGCCGCCCAGCTGCCAGGCCAGGTGCGGGTGTTGCCGTTTGACGGCCTCATCATGGATTTTTGCCGAGAGCAGCGCGCATGTGCGGTGGTGCGCGGCATCCGCAACCTGACCGACTTCGACTACGAAGCGCAGATGGCCGCGATGAACCGAAAGCTGCTGCCCTCCGTAGAGACGGTGTTCCTGCTGCCTGATGCGCCGCTGCAGTGCATTTCCAGCACGCTAGTGCGCGAAATTTCGTTTCTGGGTGGCGATGTGTCGCAGATGGTGAGTCCTCATGTGGCAGCTCGCCTGTTGACGCCACCGGTTCAAGCGTGACCATGCGACGCGTGTACTCCTCGGCCATGGCTTCTGGGAGAATGCCGTGGCATTGATGATCACCGACGAGTGCATCAACTGCGATGTCTGCGAGCCCGAATGTCCGAATCAGGCCATTTACATGGGCGAGGAGATCTACGAGATCGATCCGTCCAAGTGCACCGAGTGCGTGGGGCACTTCGACGAGCCGCAATGTGTTCAGGTGTGCCCGGTGAGCTGCATTCCCATCCACCCCGAACACATGGAGTCGCGCGAGACGCTGTGGCAGAAGTACCAGCGGCTGCAGGGCGAGGTTCAGCCGGCAGGGTCGCTGTCTGCCGGCCTGCCGCCGGTTTCGTCCGGGGGCGGTGCCTGATCTTCGCCTGAGGACTTGGACGCAGGGCGCGGTGGCTTGGGTCTTGGCGGCTTGCTGGTGTGGATCAGCGCAGTGGCCTTGTCCATCTCTCCAGCGATCAGGTGTGGTAGCGCCTTCAGACAACGGTCCAGCGTCTGGGCGATGGCGATGCGGTCATCGGGTGACGGCTTCTTCAGCACCCAGTTGGCAACTTCGTTTTTCTGACCCGGGTGGCCGATGCCGATGCGCAGTCGCCAGTAGTCGGCACTGCCAAGTTGGCCATGGATGTCGCGCAAGCCGTTGTGGCCGGCATGTCCACCACCGCGCTTGAGCTTGGCTTCACCCGGCGGCAGGTCGAGTTCATCGTGCACCACCAGCAGCTCTTCGGGCGCTATCTTGTAGAAGCGCGCCACCGAGGCGACGCACTTGCCCGAGAGGTTCATGAAGGTCTGCGGCTCGGCCAGCCACACCGTCTGCCCCGCCACGTTGGCACGGCCCAGCAGACCGAAATGGCCACGTTCCATATGCAGAGGCGCCTTGAGCGCATGCGCCACTTCGTCGACCCACCAGAAGCCGGCGTTGTGGCGAGTGTCTTCGTATTCAGGACCGGGGTTGCCCAGGCCGGCGATGAGTCGGATCATGGTCGGGATTATGGGTGACACCAAAAGCAACGGCCCGCGTGAGCGGGCCGTTGTGCGGGTTGGGTAGCAGGGGCATAGTGCCCCGCCACGCTGACCAGCTTACTTCTTTTTCTTGCCCTTTTTGTCGTCGGCCGGCGCGGCTTCCACCGGCGCTGCTACGACCTCTTCCACCTTAGGCGGCACCACAGTGACCACGGTCAGGTTGGTGCGGCCATGGGTGACGCGCTTGATGCCTTTGGGCATGGTCAGTTGACGCGCGTGAATCGTGTCACCCTTCTTGACGTTGCCCAGGTCCACTTCGATGAACTCTGGCAGTTGCATGGCCAGGCATTCCACTTCGATTTCGGTCATGACGTGGTTGATCACGCAACGATCGGTCTTCACGGCTTCCGAGTTTTCGGCGTTGACGAAATGCAGCGGCACTTTCTTGTGCAGGCGGGTTTTTTCGTCCACGCGCTGGAAGTCCACGTGCAGCACCTGCGGCTTGTAGGGGTGGTACTGCACATCGCGCAGCAGCACTTTATGAACCTGGCCAGCCAGTTCCATGTCGAGGATGGAGGCGTGGAACGTCTCCTTCTTCAACGCGTGCCACAGGGCATTGTGATCCAGTTCAATGGTGACCGGCGGGGCCTCTCCACCAAATACGATACCGGGCGCGCGACCGGTGTTGCGCAGACGGCGGCTCGCACCCGTACCCTGCTTGGCGCGCTCAAAAGCGACAAATTGCATGACTGACTCCTGTTGAGGGGTTCCGCGACCAGAACGCCTCGGGTTGAAAAGAACTGCGCGGATGGCGCGGTTCGCTTTTTGCTGCCGTCAGAACAGGTTGTCCTGATCGGCAAACAAACTCATGACCGACTCACCCGAGGCAATGCGCGCGATGGTCTCAGCCATCAACGGCGCCACAGAGAGCTGGCGGATCTTTTTGCAGGCCTGGGCGGCCTGCGACAATGGAATGGTGTTGGTCACGACCACCTCATCAAGTGCGTCGCCCTTGGCGATGCGTTCGATGGCGGGACCGGAAAAGATGGGGTGGGTGCAGTAGGCGTAGACGTTCTTGGCACCACGCTCCTTGAGCACCTCGGCCGCCTTCACCAAGGTGCCGGCGGTGTCGATCATGTCGTCCATGATGACGCAGTTGCGGCCATCGATGTCGCCGATCACGTGCATCACCTCGGACACGTTGGCCTTGGGCCGACGCTTGTCAATGATGGCCATGTCGCAGTTGAGCTGCTTGGCCAGGGCGCGGGCGCGCACCACACCGCCCACATCGGGTGAAACCACCAGCAGATCGGTGTAGTTCTTCTGACGCAGATCACCCAGCAGCACCGGCGAGGCGTAGATGTTGTCCACCGGAATGTCGAAAAAGCCCTGGATCTGGTCGGCATGCAGGTCCATGGTGAGCACGCGGTTCACACCCACGGCCTGCAGCATGTTGGCCACCACCTTGGCCGAAATCGGCACTCGGCTTGAGCGCGGACGACGGTCCTGGCGGGCGTAGCCGTAGTAGGGGATCACCGCAGAGATGCTCACCGCAGACGCACGCTTGAGCGCGTCGACCATGATGATCAGCTCCATCAAGTTTTCGTTGGTCGGTGCGCAAGTGGACTGGATCACGAACGCATGGCGTGCGCGCACGTTTTGGGTGATCTCCACCGTGACCTCACCGTCGGAGAATCGGCCCACATTGGCCCCGCCCAACTGGGTACCTAGGCTGTGTGCGATCTCCGAGGCCAACACCGGATTGGCATTGCCAGTGAAGATCATGAAGTCCGGGGGTTGAACCTGCATGGCGGTGTGAGCTGCATCCATAGCGTTGAGCCGCGGCGCCGGCGGTGGTGTGCAGCGGCGGTTCCGGTGCGTGATGTGAACAAAGTGAGTGGCAGGGGAGGAAGGACTCGAACCCTCGCATGCTGGAATCAAAATCCAGTGCCTTTACCAACTTGGCGACTCCCCTACGCAGGTCGACCGATCGGCATTAAAGCTGTTTCAGTCCACCCAAAAACGTCGCAGGTCACGCATCAACTGCCGGGGCTGATGCGAACTCCGATTCTAATCGGAACACCAGTCCAGCAATGGATGAGCATCCATGTTGCTGCAGACCTTAACCACCCAATGCGGCGGGGCATCGGGCAGGTCCATCGCCTGCGGCAGCTGCGCAAACACCGCGGTGCCTGAGCCGGTCATGCGACCCTGCAAACCGTGGCTGGCTAGCCACTGCAGGCACTTCGACATGTCCGGGCACAAGCGCTCCACCACCGGTTGCAAGTCGTTGTGGCCAAAATCCAGCAGTTGCCCGATTTCGCACCGCAACGGGCCCGACTGTTGGTCGGCGTGGTCGTTTGCAGCAAAGCCTTGGATTGTAGCAGTTTCCGTGTCTCGTTTGAGTGCGGTGTCGCCAAAGATGCGCGGGGTGGAGGCTCCTGCCGGTGGCTTGATCACCACAAACCGGGCTGGCGCCAGCGAGATCGGTGTGACTTGCTCGCCCACGCCTTCTACCCAGGCGTTGCGCCCATGCACGAAGAACGGCACGTCGGCGCCCAGTTGGATGCCGATCTCGGCCAGCTGCTGCCGGCGCAGGCCTAGGCCCCAGAGCCGGTTGAGCGCCAGCAGGCAGCTGGCAGCATCGGACGATCCACCACCCAGGCCCGCTTCAGCGGGCAGGCGCTTGTCCAGGCCGATGTGCACCCCGAATGAACACCCCGTGGCCGTTTGAAGGGCCCTGGCCGCCTGGGTGCACAAATCGTCAGCGGGCAGGTGAGCTCCACCCAGGTCTTCCCGGCTGATCTGGCCGCTTTCTCTCCGATCAAAGTGCAGTCGATCGCTCCAGTCAATCAGCATGAAGACCGATTGCAGCAGGTGGTAGCCATCGGGGCGGCGCCCGGTGATATGCAGAAAGAGGTTGAGCTTGGCCGGTGCTGGCACATCGTGCAGCGAGCGCAGCGGTGTGGCGGCTCCTGATGACGTCATGGCAGAAACAGCAGGCGCAGTTCGGCGGTGGGCAGGGGGCTGTGGCGGCGTGCAATGATGCGGCCCTGGCGTTGTTGAGACAGGTCAGCGGTCCAGCCCGATGCCGACGGGTTTTCGCCGCGCAACCAGCTGAACAGGGCCGCCACGGGCAGCGCGGTGCCGCTGAGCTCGGTGGTGAGCTCGTCCAGGCTGGTACGGTGTTGCACCTGGCCACCTTGCTGCAGCACGGCACCCGCTGGCGACCAGCGCACCTGGGCCACCGTATTGCCCAAGGGGGAGTTGAGCAGCAGTTCGCCCGCCTCGGGCGCGCCGCGCAGGTCGAAGCCAGCGGAAAACGACTGAGGTGGATCGCTGTCTACTCTCAAGGCCAGCCGCCCGCTCCAGACATCGGCCACCGAAGGACTGGAGCCCGGTGGCGTGGCGCAGGCCACCAGAGCGAGCGGCACAACCAACAAGCCGCCCAACAACCGGCGACGCTGTGCGAGGCCGACTGACGATGCTTGGCTGCTCACGGGGTGACCTGAAACCGCTTGAGAGTTGATTGCAGGGTCTCGTTGTCGCTGGCCAGCAGCAGGCCTTCGCGCCAGATCTTGAGCGCCTGCTCGCGCTGACCCTTCACCCAAAGCACCTCGCCCAGGTGGGCGGCGATTTCGGCGTCGGGCCGTTTGGCGTAGGCCGCCTGCAGGATCTCGAGCGCGCGAGCGTTGTTGCCCAGGCGGTACTCAACCCAGGCCAGGCTGTCCTGGATGTAGGCATCGTTGGGCGCCAGCGAGACCGCTTTTTCGATCAGCTGCTTGGCCTCGGGCAGGCGGATGTTGCGGTCAGCCAGGGAGTACCCCAGCGCGTTGTAGGCATGGTGGTAGTCGGGCTTGGCGGCGATCAGCTGGCGCAGCAGGCGTTCCATGTCGGGCAGGCGGTCGGCCTTCTCGGCCATCATGGCCTGTTCGTAGAGCAGATCGGCGTCATCAGGAAAGCGCTTGACCGCTTCGCCGTACACATCAAACGAAGCCTGGAACTGCTTGAAATCGCGCAGCAGTTGCGCCTCGGCCACCAGCTTGAGGCGCGCATCGCCCTCGCGCCGCTCGGGCTGGTTGCGCAGCAGGGCACGCGCCTGCTCGAGCTGGCCCTGACGCGCCAGCAGCGAGGCGCGCCGCATCTGAGCGGCCATGATGTCGTCAGCGTTTTCGATCCGGTCCAGCCAGGCGTTGGCGGCGGGGAAATCCTGCTGCTTCTCGGCGATCTGGGCCATCAGCAGATAGGCCTGGGTGAGCCCGCGCGCGGTTCGCTCGTTACCGGACTGGCGGGCCAACGTCATATAGGTCTGCAGCGACCGCGTGGCCGCGGGCAGGGCGTCGGACTGCACCTGCAAGGTGGCCAGCAGCAGCCAGGGTTCGGGTATGTCGGGATGGCGGGCGGTGAGCGCGTCCAGCTGGGTGCGCGCTTCGGCGCTGCGCTGTAGGTCCAGCAGCACCCGGGAATAGGTCAGGGCAACCGAGGGTTCGCGAGGGCCGGTGCTCGCTTCAGCGGCATTCAGATGGCGCAGGATGACGGCTTCCGCATCGGCCTGCCCGCGCTCGAACAGCTCCAGCGCCAGCAGCGCGGGAAATGGCGAGGCTGGGTCGGCTGCGTGGCCCTGGCGCATGGATGCCAGGGCAGGCTCCACCTGTTCGGCCGCGAGCTGCATGCGACCGATGGTTGTCCATGCCGCAGCTGCTCGGTCGCTCTTGCTCAAGGAATCGGTCAGCGCTTCGCGCACGACTTTCAGTGCCGCTGCCTTGTCGGGAACGCGGGCGTAGGTCTGGGGGATGGCGTTGAGTGTATTGTTGCGTTCGGTCGCCGCGCTGCGTTCCACGATGGCTCGCAACACTGGCGCAGTTTCGCCCACCCGGTTGAGCGCCAGCAAGATCTGCAGCAGGTAGCGGTCGGCTTCGGCGTCTTGCGGCAGGTCGGTGGACCAGGCTCGCGCTGCGCTCAGGGCTGCTTCTCCCGAGCGGTTCTGCAGGGCCACCTCGACCGCGCGGCGGAACAGCGCCGGATCGCGTTGCTTGCGGGCGGCGTCGAGTAGCAGCGAATAGCCAGCGCCCGCGTCGCCGCCGCGCACATTGAGCTCGCCGAGCAGCAGCTGGTAGAAGAGGGGCGCCGTGAGTGCCGAGTTGCTGAAGCCAGGCGTCACAGCGTCGGGTGCCTGCGCTGCTGTTTGGGCTTGAAGGGAAGTGGCACTCAGCAGCAGACTTATTACCGCGGCCAGCGGCCGCCCGACCTTGCTGCGCACAGGCTTTTCTGAGAGAGAGTCCGCCTGATCGGCGCGGCGCAAGGTGTTCATCGAGTCATGATAATGGAAGGCCAAAGAGCCCGGGTCTTGAGATCCCATGCCCCCATGCGCGTTCCCGGGCGCTGCGTCAACGAACGGTTTTCATGCCTGAATTGCCAGAAGTCGAAGTCACCCGCCGCAGCTTTGCCGATCGCATCGCCGGCGCCCGCATCACCCATCTGCATCTGGGCAAACCCTTGCGCTGGCCTCTAGGCGTGGAGCGCGAGCGTCTGGTGGGTCAGGTGGTTCGTGCGGTCGGCCGGCGCGGCAAGTATTTGCTGGTGGAGCTGGATCAGGGCTGGTTGCTGCTGCATCTGGGTATGTCGGGCAGCCTGCAGTTCGCCACCGAGCTTCCACCACGCGGCATCCACGACCACTTTGAGCTGGCAACCACGCGCGGACGGCTGCGCATGCACGACCCGCGCCGGTTTGGCGCGGTGGTGTTCGCCGAGACCCTTGACGACCCGGTGCCGAAAAAGCTGCTGGGTGGGCTGGGTGTGGAGCCGCTGGAGGCCGGGTTCGACCCTGTGTCCTTTCACCAACGGCTGAAGCAGAGGCGCGCCAGCATCAAACAGGTGCTGCTGTCTGGTGACATCGTGGTTGGTGTGGGCAATATCTATGCCTCCGAAGCCCTGTACCTCGCCGGTATCCGCCCCACCCGGGGCGCCGATCAGCTGAGCAAACCTGCCGCACGTCGGCTGCAGCAAGCTGTGGTGACGGTGCTGCAGCGCGCACTGGCGCTGGGTGGCAGCACGCTGCGCGACTTCTCCAATGCCGAAGGCCAGAGCGGCTACTTTCAGCTCGACGCCATGGTCTACGGCCGCGCAGGCCAGCCCTGCCGCGTCTGCGAGACACCCATCAAGACCCTTCGCCAGGGTCAGCGCTCGACCTTTTATTGCCCGGTCTGCCAAAAGACCTGAGCCATGACTGCCCGGGTCCCGTGACTTTCCCGCTGTTTGCGCCGGCGAGCGCGATGCTATATTGGCCGCTTAATTCAGAGCACGGCGTATGAGCTTCATTCAGGATTTCGACGAGTACGGGGCGTGGCGCAAGCAGTTTGCTCTGCGGCTCAAGCTCTTGTCCGAGTGGCTGATCGATCACGACCTCATGCAGCCAGGCGTGCGCGATCGCCTGGAGCAACTGCACGCCGAGGTCAAGAGCGACAAGATCATGGTGGCCTTTGTCGCCGAGTTCTCGCGCGGCAAATCCGAGCTGATCAATGCGGTGTTTTTCGCCGGCTATGGCCGACGTATCATGCCGGCGAGCGCGGGGCGGACCACCATGTGCCCCACCGAGCTGGCCTACGACGCCGAGATTCCGCCCTGCTTGCGCTTGCTACCGATCGAGACGCGTTTGCAACCCCAGTCGCTGCTGGACTGGCGCAATGCACCCAACAAATGGGAGCGGGTCGATCTTGATGTGAACGATCCCAAGCAGCTGGCCAAGGCGATCCAGAAGGTGGCCGAAGTCCGTCGCGTCAGCCGGGCCGAAGCGGCTTCACTGGGTTTCTGGAACGAAGAGACACCGGAAGACAACCCGCTGCCCGGGCCGGACGGGTTGATCGAGGTGCCGAAATGGCGCCACGCTCTGATCAATATGGCGCACCCGCTGCTCAAGCAGGGCTTAGTGATCCTGGACACGCCCGGACTCAACGCCATCGGCGCCGAGCCTGAACTCACGGTGAGCCTGCTGCCGCAGGCGCACGCGGTGGTGTTCATCCTTGCGGCCGACACCGGCGTGACCAAGTCCGACCTGACCATCTGGCGCCAGCACCTGGCCGCCCTGGGCGAAGGGCGCGAGTCGCGGCTGGTGGTACTCAACAAGATCGACACTATGTGGGATGCCCTGAGTACACCCGAGCAGGTGCAGCTGCAGATTGCCTCTCAGCGCACCGATTCGGCCGACATCCTGGGCCTGTCTCCGCGCCAGGTTCTGGCGGTGTCGGCGCAGAAAGGCCTGCTGGCCAAAGTCAACCGCGACGAGAAGCTGCTGGAAGCTAGCAACCTGCTGGAGTTGGAAGCGGCGCTTGGCGTCGGCCTGCTGGGACAGCGCCGAAAGATCCTCACCGCTGCCGTTTCATCAGGCATCGACGCCTTGCGCGACGAAACCGGACGGCTGGTGCACATCCGGGCGCGCGATCTGGTGGAGCAGGTGCAGGAGCTGGAAGGCCTGCGCGGGAAAAATGCTGGCGTGATCAAGCAAATGCGTTTGCGAATTGAGCAGGAGCAGGCCGACTTTGACGCCAGCGGTGCCAAGATCCAGGCGGTGCGCTCGGTGCACCTGCGCCTACTCAAGGATTTGTTCGATCTGTTGAGCGCGACCCAACTCAAGACCGAAGTGATGGAGCTGGCGCGCGCCCTCAAGCAGCCCGGCGTCAAGCTGGGCGTGCGGCGCGTGTACGGCCACACCTTCGACCGGCTGCGCGCCGGCCTGCAACAGGCCGACCGCCTGGCGGGTGAAATCCAGTCCATGCTGGAAGGCAGTTTCAAGGGGCTGAATGCGGAGTACGGTTTTTCGCTGCAGACGCCTGAGCCACCCAATCTGGCGCAATACATCAAAGAGCTGGATCTGGTCGAGAAGAGCCACTTGCAGTACTTGAGCCTGGGCAACGCCCTGCGCCTGGCCCAGCCCGAATTTGGCGAGCGCCTGGCGCGTGCGCTCATGAGCCGCCTGCGGGTGGTGTTCGAGAGCGCAGTCAACCAGGTCGAACTCTGGAACAAATCGGCCGCGGCCCAGCTCGATGCACAGCTGCGCGAGCGCCGGCGCAACTTTGGTCGGCGCATCGAAGCGGTCTCGCGCATTCAGCAGGCTGCCGGTGGTCTCAACGAGCGCATTCGCGAGCTGCAGATGCAGCAGGCTGAACTCAACCTGCTTGACGCCAAGCTCACCGAACTCACAGACCACCTGCTGGCCTCGCCTGAAGAAGCGCCGGTCGAAGACGCGCTCGCATGAGCGTCTTGCCCGCGGCGGCGGGCCTGGACCAGCTGCCGGGCGCGTTTGCGCCGCGCCTGATTGCCTGGCAACGCCAACACGGACGGCACGGCCTTCCCTGGCAACATACCCGAGACCCTTACCGTGTCTGGTTGTCTGAGGTCATGCTGCAACAGACCCAGGTGAGCACCGTGCTCACCTATTTCGACCGCTTTCTGCATCGATTCCCCGACGTCCAGTCGCTGGCTGATGCGCCTGCCGACGCGGTGATGAGCCTGTGGGCCGGACTGGGCTACTACTCCCGAGCCCGCAACCTGCACCGTTGCGCCCAGGTGGTGGTGAAAGACCATGGCGGCGTTTTTCCCTCA
Organism: Hydrogenophaga sp.; assembly: GCF_011390835.1. Taxonomy (GTDB): domain Bacteria; phylum Pseudomonadota; class Gammaproteobacteria; order Burkholderiales; family Burkholderiaceae_C; genus Hydrogenophaga. The sequence goes on from NZ_JAABRQ010000011.1 coordinate 65,444, forward strand.
ACGGCGGCTCAGCTGCAGAACTTGCCAGGCATTGGGGCCTCGACCGCGGCGGCCATTGCGGCGTTCTGTCATGGCGAGCGGGTGTCCATCGTGGATGGCAATGTGCGGCGGGTGCTGGCGCGCTTGCTGGCATTTGACCAGGACCTGGCGCAGGTGGCGAGTCAGCGCGAGCTCTGGGCGCTGGCGCAAGGCCTGCTGCCGCAGTCTCCCACACCGGCTGATATGAGCGCCTACACCCAGGGTCTGATGGACCTGGGCGCTACCGTGTGCCGGCGCAGCCAGCCGCTGTGTGAACGGTGCCCGGTGCAGTCGCTCTGTCAGGCCCGTGCGAGTGGCGCGGTGACGCAGTTTCCGGTGAAGTCATCCAGGGTCAAGCGCCGTTCAGAAAGCTGGTGGTTGCTGATGCTGCAGAGCCCGTCGCCAGCCCAGGGTGGGATGGACTTCTGGCTGGAGCGCCGCCCCGCGCCCGGCATCTGGGCTGGCCTGTTTTGCCCGCCGGTGCTGAGAAGTGAAGCGGAACTGCAGCAGCGTGTGCCGGCGCAAGCCTGGCAGGCAGCTCAGCACCTGCCGGCTGTTGCCCACAGCCTGACCCACCGCGAGCTGAGGCTGCATCCTGTGGTGGTGTGTGTGGACCGTTCGCTGGTTGCCGATTTTCTGGCGCCAGGTGAGTGGGTGACACCCGATGAACTGGCCACGCTCGGCTTGCCCGCGCCAGTGCGCAGCCTGTACCAGCAACTCGCGAGCTGAGGCTAAGGCGTGAATCAGCCGACGTCCGTGGCGCGTTGGGTGCGCGCCGGCCAGTCGCCAATTTCCCGATGGCGCACCCGGGTGGACCAGTCGGATGCGAAGGTTTGGGACAGCGCCTCGACCAGGTAGACCGAGCGGTGCTGGCCGCCGGTACAACCGATGGCCACTGTGACGTAGCTGCGGTGGTCACGCAGCATCTGTGGCAACCAGTCCCGCAGGAATGCTGTGAGCTGATCGCGCATGCGCAGCACTTCAGGCTGCGCTGCCAGAAAACTGGCCACAGGGGCGTCGCGCCCCGTCAGTGGCTTGAGTTCGGGCTCGTAGTGAGGGTTCGGCAGCATGCGCACATCGAAGACAAAGTCTGCGTCCATCGGGATGCCGCGTTTGAACGCGAAAGATTCGAACACCAGCGTCAGCGGCGCCTGCGTGGCGCCCAGCAAGTCCTTGATCTGGCTGCGCAGCTGGGCCGGGCGAATCAGGCTGGTGTCGAACACCAGCGCCTGCTCGCGCAGCTCGGCCAACAATTCGCGTTCGTGCTCGATGGCGTCGGTGAGTGCGCGGTGTTGGTCGTTGGCGCTCTTGAGCGAAAGTGGGTGCACGCGGCGGGTTTCCGAGAACCGGCGCACCAGCGTGTCGGTCGTGGCGTCAAGAAACACGGTGGTCAGGTGTACGCTGCGCTGGGGCCGTCCCTGCAACAACGCCAGGCGCTGCGGCAAACCAGGCAGCGAATCAGCGCTGCGCACGTCCATGGCGATGGCCACCTTGTCGGCGCGCAGGCCTTGTTCGAGCGAAATGAAGGCTTCCAGCAGTTCGGGGGGTAGGTTATCGACGCAATAAAACCCCACGTCCTCCAACGCGGTCAGCGCGACCGACTTGCCCGATCCAGACATGCCAGTGACCAGCACCAGGCGGATGGCAGATTCTTGGGATTCGTTCATGTGGCTGATATCAGGAGGTGAGCATTTCGCGCGCATGCGCCAGCGACGCTGCTGAAGCATCACCGCCACCGAGCATGCGGGCCAGTTCGCTCACCCGCGCATCCTCTGTGATCGCCTGCACCGAACTCAGTGTCTGCCGCCCGCTGCGTTGCTTGCTCACCAGCAGGTGGTGATCGGCACTGGCTGCGACCTGGGGCAAGTGGGTGACCGCCAGCACCTGCCGGTCGCGACCGAGCTGGCGCAGCAACTGGCCCACGGTTTGCGCCACCGCGCCACCGACGCCCGCATCGACTTCATCAAAAATCAGCGTTGGCGCCTGCCCCAGCTGGCTGGTGATGACCGAAATGGCCAGCGCGATGCGCGATAGCTCCCCACCCGAGGCCACCTTCCCCACTGGGCGCGGTGTCACACCAGCATGGCCCGCAACCAGAAATTCCACCTGCTCCCAGCCATGCGCCTGTGGTTCATCGAGGCGTTGCAGGCTCACCTCGAAGCGACCGCCGCCCATACCCAAGGTCTGCATGGTGGCAGTGACCGCTTTCGACAGGCGCGGTGCGGCCTGCTGGCGCAGTCGGCCGAGTGCCTGGATCTCGGTTTCGAAAGCCTGCCATGCCTGCCGCTCGGCCTGTTGCAGGGCGTCGATATCGAGTGCTTGGTCGATCTGCGCGAGTTCGGCGCGCCATTGCGCGTGCAACTGTGCCAGGTCTTCGGGTGCACTGCGGTAGCGCCGCGCTAGCGCCATCCATTGCGCCAGACGATCGTCGAGTTGGGCCAGACTGGCCGGGTCCTGGTCGGTGTGGCGCGCGACCTGATTCAGGCTGTGCACGCTGTCCTGCACCTGGGCCAACGCAGCTTCCAGTGTCTCGACGCTATGGGCAAACGCGGGCTCGATGTGGGCCTGGGCGCGCAGGGCGGCCAGCGCCCGGTGGATCAGCGCGGCTGCGCTGTCTTCCTGCTCGTCGAGCAAGCGGGCAGCCAGCTCTGCCGCCTCAATCAATCCCTGCGCATTGGCCAGGCGGCTGTGTTGCGTGTTGAGTTCGCTCCATTCCTCAAGCTTGGGGCTGAGCTTATCGAGCTCGGTGATCTGCCAGCCCAGGCGTTCGCTGTCCTGCCGCAGGCTGCTCTGGCGTTCGGTGGCGGCTTGAAGCGCTTTGCGTTGATCGCGCCAGTGCGTCCAGGCGGCTAGCGCTGAGGAACCATCTATGCCAGCGTATGCGTCCAGCAATTCGCGCACGGCGGCGGCGCGGGTCAGACATTGCCAAGCGTGTTGTCCGTGGATGTCCACCAGGTCGTCGGCCAGGGCCTTGAGCTGGCTCATGGTCGCTGCGCCACCGTTGATCCAGGCGCGGCTGCGGCCGTCGGCATCGACCGTGCGGCGCAGCAGCAGGCTGTCTTCTATGGGGAATCCTTGAGCTTCGAGCCACGCCGTCACTTTGTCGCCGGCATCGAACTCGGCCGCGATTTCGCAGCGCGCTGCGCCCTCACGCACCACGCCGCTTTCGGCCCGTGCGCCAAGCGCCAACTGCAGGGCGTCAACCAGGATGGACTTACCCGCACCGGTTTCTCCCGTCAGCACCGAAAAGCCCTCGGCCAGATCCAGGTCAAGGGATTGCACGATGACGAAGTCGCGCAAGGCAATACGTCGAAGGCTCATGAAAAAGGGGGCAGGGATGTGGGCAGTGCAGCCCGGAGACCCTATTCTGACCGGGAAATCAGGTGCCTTCGTTCCAGTGCAGTTTCTTTCGCAGCGTGTCGAAATAGCTCCAGCCTAAAGGATGCAGCAGGCGCAACTCATGCTCGGAGCGCCGCACGACGATGCGGTCGCCGTGCAGAAGGCTGGTGAGCGACTGCATGTCGAAATTGGCACTGGCGTCTTTGCCTGAAACGATCTCGACTGCAATCTCGCTGTTCGACGGTAAGAGGATCGGGCGGTTGGACAGGGTGTGCGGTGCAATCGGCACCAGAATCCAGCCGGCAATGGAGGGGTGCAGCAGCGGCCCGCCAGCCGACAGCGCGTAGGCAGTGGAGCCGGTGGGTGACGCGATGATCAGGCCATCGGCGCGCTGGTTGGCCACAAAATGCCCGTCCACCTCCACACGCAGCTCGATCATGCTGGCGACACCACCCCGGTTGACCACCACGTCATTGAGCGCCGTGGCTTCAAATACGCAGCGCCCGTCGCGCCAGACCGACGCCGCCATCAAGGCGCGCGCATCTTCTTCGTAGGCGCCGCGCAAGATGGGGTGCAGCGAATCGCGGAAGGTGTCGAAAGGAATGTCGGTCATAAAGCCTAGGCGACCCTGATTCACGCCCACCAGTGGCAGGCCATAGCGCGCCAGCTGCCGCCCAATGCCCAGCATGGTGCCGTCGCCGCCCACCACCAGCGCGAGGTCGCAGGCGCTGCCCATGGCGGCGACGTCGAGCGCGGGGTATTGAGTCAGGCCGGTGTTGAGAGCGGTCTCTCGCTCCAGCGACACGTCGCACCCTTCGTCGTGCAGAAAATGGGCGATCTGGTCGACCGCGTGACGTGAGCCGGGCGCCTGATACTTGCCGATAATGACCACATGCCCAAAGCGCAGTTTGCTTGGCTCGGTGGCCGGTGCGGAGCGGGCAGGGGCAGACGGGTTCATGGCCGGATTACAACATGCGTGCGCCCAGCGACGGCACCCCGGAAACCCTTGCCGCCAGGAGCGCCGGGGTCGGGCTCATGTCCTTAGAATGGCGCCATGCTGGATGATCGCGCGAAACTGCTGCTCAAGACCCTGGTCGAGCGATACATCGCCGACGGGCAACCCGTGGGATCGCGCACCCTGGCCAAGGCCGTCGGCATGGAGCTGTCACCCGCGACCATCCGCAATGTGATGAGCGACCTGGAAGAGCTCGGGCTGATCGCCAGCCCGCACACCTCTGCCGGGCGCATTCCTACCGCGCGAGGCTATCGGCTGTTTGTAGACGCCATGCTGACCGTGCGCCGCGAGAAGCTCAGCGTGCCCAGCGACATCTCGGGTCCCGGGATTGAGGCGGGCCAGCCGCAGCGCGTGATCAGCCACGCGGCCAACATGCTGTCGAATTTGTCGCAATTTGTCGGCGTGGTGATGGCGCCGCGTCGCAGTTCGGTGTTCCGGCACATCGAGTTCCTGAGCCTGTCAGAACGGCGCGTGCTGGTGATCATTGTGTCGCCCGATGGCGACGTACAGAACCGCATCATCCATACCCAGGCCGACTTCACTCAGTCGCAACTGCTGGAAGCGGCCAACTTCCTGAATGCGCACTACGCGGGCCTGACCATGGAAGCGGTGCGTGAGCGCCTTAAGGGCGAAGTGGATCGGTTGCGAGGCGAAATTGCTGATTTGATGCGGGCTGCTGTAGACGTGAGCCCCGACGATCCGTCCGAGCAGGACGAGGTGGTGGTGGCTGGCGAGCGCAACCTGCTGTCGGTCAGCGAGTTCTCCAGCGACATGAGTAACCTGCGTCGCATGTTCGATCTGTTTGAACAAAAGACGCAGTTGCTGCGGCTGCTCGACGTATCGGCCCAGGCCGATGGTGTGCGCATTTACATCGGCGGTGAAAGCCAGGTCGTGCCGTATGAAGGCCTCTCGGTAGTGACTGCGCCCTATGAGGTGGACGGTCAGGTTGTTGGCACGCTGGGCGTCATCGGTCCGCAACGCATGCCCTACGAGCGCATGATCCAGATCGTGGACGTGACAGCCAAACTGGTGAGCAACGCGCTGAGTCACAGCAAAGGCGGCTGAACCCCAGGGCCTACAATTCATCTGGGGGGCCGTTAGCTCAGTTGGTCAGAGCAGAGGACTCATAATCCTTTGGTCGTTGGTTCAAGTCCAACACGGCCTACCACCCGAAATCTGGTTATAATTTGAGGCTTAGCGGCTGTAGCTCAGTTGGATAGAGTACTTGGCTACGAACCAAGGGGTCGTGGGTTCAATTCCTGCCAGCCGCACCACATGAAAAGCCTGCAGCCACAAGCTGCAGGCTTTTTCTTTGGCTCCTGCGTTTTGCTGGTTCTGGCCCGTCGTGTCACCATCCACCGCCCCATGAGCAAGGCCTTCACCCGAGAAACCGACCCCGAAGACGATGATCTGCCGTCTGGGCCGCCGCTCGCGCCCGACGGCAAGAACTACATCACCCGGGGGGGCTACGAGCGCTTGCGGGACGAGCTCATGAGCCTGATCGACGACGAGCGGCCCCGCATCGTCGACATCGTGCACTGGGCTGCCAGCAATGGCGATCGGTCAGAGAACGGGGACTACCTATACGGCAAGAAGCGGCTGCGCGAAATTGACCGGCGCATCCGCTTTCTGACTGGTCGCCTGGAAATCGCCGAGGTGGTCGATCCTTCCCTGCATGAAGGCTCCGATCAGGTGTTTTTTGGCGCCACCGTGGCCTACGCCGATGGCGACGGGAGGGAGAACCGGGTCACCATCCTGGGTGTGGATGAGGCAGACACCAGCCAGGGCCAAATCAGCTGGATTTCGCCGGTGGCGCGTGCGCTGATCAAGGCGCGCGAGGGCGATGTGGTCAGGTTGGTGCTGCCTGATGGGCCGCAGGAGCTCGAAGTGCTGTCCGTGACCTATCCGACCGCCCGATTGGACTGATCAAGGCCTCATGTTCTTGGCGCGCTGAGCCCTGAGCACAGACGCCGTGCGCTTGAGGCTGCGCAACACCGCTGCCAGGTGTTGCCGGTCACGGACCGCCACGGTGAATCGGATTTCGGTGGCGTTCTGCGCTGGCTCGTCGCCCATGTCGACGTGGGTGATGTCGGCTTCGGCGCTGGCCATGGCCGACGCCACACGCGCCAACACGCCTTTGCCGTTGGTGACGGTGATGGTGACCACGGTCTCGAATGGCCGCACCGGCTCATCGGCCCATTCCACCTGGAGAAAACGCTCGCTGTCGCGCAGCAGCAGGCGCTTGCCGGTGGGACAGTCTTCTGCGTGCACCATCAGGCCTTCACCCCGGCCGAGGTAGCCCACGATGCGATCGCCCGGAATCGGCTTGCAGCAGTTGGCGTATTTAACCGAAACGCCTTCGCTGCCGTCGAGGGTGACCACGCCCTGCAGCGCAGAATCCTCTCGTCCACTGGCGTAGCGCTCGTGGCTGATGAGTAGGGCGTCGGGCTTGAGGCCGTTTTCCGACAACAGCACCGCCAGCTTCTTGCCCACCATGCTGGCGATGCGCTTGCCCATGCCGATGTCCGACAGCAGCTCGTCGCGCGACTGGTTTCCGGTGAAACGCAGCAGCTTTTCCCAGGCCGCCTTGTGTTCGCCTTCTTCGCTGGGCAGTTTTGCGATGCCTTCGAAACGCAGGGCCTGGGCCAGCATGCGCTCGCCCAGCAGGTGCGACTCCTCATGGGCCAGGGTCTTTAAGTGGTGGCGGATCTTGGAGCGCGCGCGGCCCGTTTTGACGAACGACAGCCAGGCTGGATTGGGCTCGGCATGGTCGCCGGTGATGATTTCGACCACGTCACCGTTGTTGAGCTCGGTGCGCAGCGGCGTCTCTTCGCCGTTGATGCGTGCTGACACCGCGCGGTTGCCGACGCCGCTGTGGATAGCGTAGGCGAAGTCCATCACGGTCGCGCCCCGAGGCAACGAGAGAATTTTGCTCTGCGGGGTGAACACGTACACCGCGTCCGGGAACAGGTCGATCTTGATGTGGTCCCAGAACTCGGCGGCATCGTGCGTTTCCTGCTGGATGTCGAGCAGCGACTGCAGCCACTGCGTACCCAGGCGCTGCGACGTGTCGCTACCCGGCTCGCTGGCCTTGTAGAGCCAGTGGGCAGCCACGCCCGATTCGGCCACCACGTCCATGGCGTGGGTGCGCAACTGGAACTCGATGTTGGTCCCGAAAGGTCCGATCAGCGTCGTGTGAAGAGACTGGTAGCCATTGACCTTGGGGATGGCCACATAGTCCCGGAATTTTCCCGGGACCGGTTTGTACAGCTGGTGCAGGATGCCCATGCCCGTGTAGCAGTCGGTGAGCTCGGGCACGATGATGCGAAAGCCATAGATGTCGGTCACCTGAGAGAACGACAGGTGTTTGCTGTCCATCTTGCGGTAGACCGAATACAGCGTTTTTTCGCGCCCAAGTATGCGCACCTGCATGCCGTGACCGATGAACAGCCTCTCCACCTCTTCCTTCACCCGCTCGATCAGGTCCCGTCGGCGGTGGCGCGATTTGTTGAGTGCTTTGTCCAGCACCTCGTATCGCCAGGGGTAGAGGAACCTAAAAGCCAGTTCCTGCAATTCGCGGTAGGTGAAGTTCAGCCCAAGACGGTGGGCAATGGGCGCGTATATTTCCAACGTTTCGCTGCTGATTCGCTGCCACTTGTCGCGCGGCATGTCGCCCATGGTGCGCATGTTGTGCGTGCGGTCGGCAAGCTTGATCAGGATGACGCGCACGTCCTTGGCCATGGCCAGAAGCATCTTGCGAAACGACTCGGCCTGGTTTTGCTCCCGCGTATCGAACTCAAGCTTTTCGAGCTTGGTCAGGCCATCCACCAGTTCGGCAACCGGTGCGCCAAATCGCTGAACCAAGTCTTCCTTGGTCACACCACAGTCTTCGATCGCATCGTGCATCAGCGCAGCCATCATCGCCTGAGCATCCAGCTTCCACTCGGCGCATTGCGCCGCCACTGCGATCGGGTGCGTGATGTAGGGGTCGCCATTTTTGCGCAGCTGGCCCAGATGGGCCTCGTCAGCAAAACGGTAGGCCTGACGGATGTGCTCGATGTCGTCCGGCCCCAGGTAGTCGAGCTTGCCCACCAGCGCGGCAAAGCTGGCAGCAGCCGCGCTGTCTGCCGGGTGTGCTTGGGGCGCGGGCAGGTCGGGCGGTGAGGTGTCGACCATGGGACTCATGGCCCTACTTTAGCGCGGCAGCGTCCCTTGCGCTGCCCTTGCCGGCCTGATGCCCTTGCCAGCCAGGCCTCATAGCTTTGGGCAGGCGAAAAAAAACACCGCCAAGCGGTGCTTTTTCAAGGTTGGCTCTGCACTCAGAGCGGCACCTTCTTGAGCATTTCCAGACCGATCTTGCCTTCGGCGATCTCGCGCAAGGCGGTCACGGCGGGCTTGTTCTTGCTTTCGATCTTGGGGGCATGGCCCTGGCTCAGCATGCGGGCGCGGTAAGTAGCTGCCAACACCAGCTGAAAGCGGTTGGGGATTTGTTGCAGACAGTCTTCGACAGTGATGCGTGCCATGTTGGGCTCCGTTGGAAACAGGGTTCAGGGGATGTTGAGCGCCTTGAAGGTATCTCCGCGAGCGATGCGCTGGGCGGTGAACTTGAGGCGTTGGGCGTGGACAATGGCCTTTAGGTCAAACAGAGCCCGGTCGAACAACTCATTGATTATAACGAAATCGAAGGCCTGGGCATGCTGCATCTCGGTCGCTGCGTTCTTCAGACGCAACTCGATCACCTCTGGGCTGTCCTCCGCCCGGCGCTCCAGGCGCGAGCGCAACTCTTCCAGACTGGGCGGCAAGATGAACACCAGCACTGCGTTGGGGTAGATGCGCTTGACCTGAATGGCGCCTTGGTAGTCGATCTCCAGCACCACATCGGCACCCTGAGCCATGCGTTGCTCGATCACCTGCTTGGACGTTCCATATCGGTTTCCGTGGACCTCTGCCCATTCCAGGAACGCCTGCTGGATCACCATCTGGTCAAATGTGTCCTGGCTCACGAAGTAGTACTCACGGCCGTGGAATTCCTGGCCCCGCGGCGCTCGCGTGGTGTGCGAGATCGATGGCACAACGCGTGAATCCAGCTCCATCAAGGCCTTCACCAGGCTCGATTTGCCTGCGCCACTGGGCGCTGCCACAACATACAGGTTTCCGGGATAGTCCATATCAAAAGTCAGTTCAGCACAGTGGCGCAGGTTCGGTAGGTGGGTGGCGGGGTGCGAAGGCTGGCGCTGTCGTGTCTACTCAATGTTCTGTACCTGTTCGCGCATCTGCTCAATCAGTACCTTCATGTCCACCGATATGCGGGTGAGCTCCAGGCTCGACGACTTGGAGCCCAAGGTGTTGGCTTCGCGGTGCAGTTCCTGGATCAGGAAGTCCAGTCGTTTGCCCACGTCGGCGCCCTTTTTAAGCAGCCGTTCGATTTCGGTCAGGTGCGAGTCCAGGCGGGTCAGCTCCTCGGCCACATCGATGCGGATGGCGAATGCGGTCGCCTCGGTCAGGGCGCGGTCACGGGCCATGTCGCCGGTGACCGCATTGCCCAGGCTGCCCGACGCGGCCGGATCAGCCGACGAGGCGGCGAGTGCTTCGTTCCAGCGGTCGATGAAGCGCTGGCGCTGTTGCGCTACCAACTGCGGAATCAGCGGTTGGGCATCTTTCGCCAACTGTCGCAGCTGCTGCAGGCGGTCGGTCAACATGCTGGCCAGACGCCGGCCCTCGCGTTCGCGCGCTGCGACCAGGGCTTGCAGAGCCGTCTTGCCCAGCTCAACCACCTGTTCATGCATTTCGCCACTGTGGCCGACTGGGCGCGTCGTCAGCGCCAGCACCTCGGCCACCGAGAGCGGTTGGGCCAAGGGTAGCCAGGCGCGCACATGGTCTTGAAGGCTCACCAGCTTCTGCAAATCGCCAGCGCCGGGCGAGTGCACGCTCGAGTCCTGGCGTCCCGCGACCCAGGCGCGAACCTCGACCTTTCCGCGCTTGAGCTGGCTGGTGAGCAGTTCGCGCAAGGCAGGCTCGGCGCTGCGCAGTTCATCCGCAAGCTTGAAACTGATGTCCAGGAAGCGGCTGTTGACCGATCGCAGCTCCATGCCGACCGCCGGTCCGGCCCCGGCGGCAACCCCGGCAGACGGGCCGCCTTGCTGGGCCGTGGCGTAGCCGGTCATGCTGTAAACTGCCATGGAGAAGCGTCCGATCAGGTTGAGAGGTCCACAACAAGGCGTTACGGAACCCGCTTGAATTATGTCAAAGGTCAAACCTGCTCCGCTGCCGCCGGACACCGTGATCGGTGGCTACCGCATTGTCCGCAAGCTGGCGGCAGGTGGATTCGGCGTGGTTTACCTCGCGGTGGACACCGAAGGCCAGCAGGTCGCGGTCAAGGAATACTTGCCGTCTTCTCTGGCCAGCCGGGGGCCAGGCGAGTTGTTGCCGCAAGTGCAGCCCGAAAAACTCTCGCTCTACCGCCTGGGTCTCAAGAGTTTTTTTGAGGAAGGGCGTGCGTTGGCGCAGATCTCCCATGCCTCGGTGGTCAGCGTACTCAATTTCTTTCGCGAAAACGAGACTGTTTACATGGTGATGAACTATCTGGAGGGCGCTTCCCTGCAGGAATTCATCATCGCTGCGCGCGAGCTTAAAAAGCAAAAAGTGTTTCGCGAGTCCACCATCCGGTCGCTGTACGACGAGATCCTGCGTGGACTGCGGATCGTGCACCAGCACAAGATGCTGCATCTGGACATCAAGCCGGCCAACGTCTTTGTCACCGACGACAACCGCTCGGTTTTGATCGACTTTGGCGCAGCGCGCGAAGTGCTGAGCAAAGAAGGTAATTTCATTCGCCCGATGTACACGCCTGGCTTTGCGGCGCCCGAGATGTACCGGCGCGATTCCAGCATGGGTCCTTGGACCGACATCTACGCGATCGGGGCTTGCATCTACGCCAGCATGCAGGGCTATCCGCCCAACGATGCACCCCAGCGGCTCGAAAAAGACCGACTGTCGCTGGCGCTTTCCCGCCTGCGTGGCGTGTATTCGGACAACCTCATCGAGGTGGTCGAATGGTGCATGTCGCTCGACCCGCTGTCCCGTCCGCAATCGGTGTTTGCGCTACAGAAAGAGCTGAGCCGCGAAACCGAGCGCAGCTACACCAAGCTCACGGTGGCGGAAAAGATGCGGTTGCAGTTCGACAACATCGTGTCCGACAACAAGAAGTCGGCGCGCAAATCCACCGCCGCGGGAACCCGCTTCAAATGAAGTTTTCGGTCTACCAGATCAGTCGGCAGGGCGGGCGCGAGCGCAACGAAGACCGCATGGGCTACGCCTACACGCGCGAGGCTGGCCTTTTTGTGTTGGCCGACGGAATGGGCGGGCACCCCGAGGGCGCGATGGCGGCGCAGCTGGCGTTGCAGACCTTCTCGGCTTACTTCCAGAAGGCGGCCAACCCCACGGTTAAAGAGGTGCCAGAGTTTCTCTCCAGCGCCACCATGGCCGCGCACCACCAGATCATCCGTTACGCATCCGAAAAAGGCATGCTCGACACGCCCCGCACCACGCTGGTGGCGGCGGTGATGGAGCGCAACCATGTGCACTGGGTGCATTGTGGCGACTCGCGTCTTTATATCGTGCGCGATGGTGCGCTGGTGACTCGCACGCGAGACCACTCTTACATGGAGCAACAGGCCCACCTGGGTCGCGCCACGCAGCACATCAACCGCAACATCCTGTTCACCTGCCTGGGCTCACCTGCCAAACCGGTGTTTGACCTCTCGGGGCCGTTGCAGATGCAACAGGGAGATCGCGTGCTCCTGTGTTCCGATGGTCTTTGGGGCACCGTGACCGACGAAGAGATCGTGAATGAGCTCGCTCGCGACACGCTCGACCAGTCGGTACCCGAGTTGGTCGAGATGGCGCTCAAGCGCGGTGGTGCACGCTGCGACAACGTGACCGTGTTGGCCATGGAGTGGGAAACTACCGAAGAGTTCCACACCACCCGCGTTTCCACCGAAGACATCGAGGACGGCGTGTTCGCCTCGACCATCCAGTCGGGCGTGCCCGACCCCACGATCGAAGATCTGGACGATGCAGCCATCGAGCGCTCGATTGCCGAAATCAACGATGCGATCCGGCGTACCGCTGAAAAGAACGCTTGACTTCCTCTGCGCCGGTTCGCCTCTTCTCCCTGAAGGGCCCCTGCCAGCGGCCCGACGAAGCCGGCTCCACGGTGTGTGCTGGACGCACATGTCCAGCCTTATCCCAAACTGCTGAAAAAGGCCCCAATTCATGACAGCTCACGTTCGACCCGATCAACGGGCCGCAGATGCTCTGCGCCCTGTGCGCATCACCCGCGCCTACACCATGCATGCCGAAGGCTCGGTGCTGATCGAGTTCGGTCACACCAAAGTACTTTGCACGGCCTCGGTGGAAGAAAAGGTGCCGCCGCACAAACGCGGTAGTGGCGAAGGCTGGGTGACCGCCGAATACGGCATGCTGCCTCGCGCTACCCACACCCGCAGCGATCGCGAGGCCGCCAAGGGAAAGCAGAGTGGCCGCACGCAGGAGATCCAGCGCCTGATCGGTCGCTCACTGCGAGCGGTGTTTGACCTCAAGGCTCTGGGTGAACGCACCATTTCGCTGGATTGTGACGTGCTGCAAGCCGACGGCGGCACCCGCACCGCCGCCATCACCGGCGCCTTTGTCGCCGCTCACGATGCGGTGACCCAACTGCTGCGCGAAGGAAAGATCGCCGTCTCGCCGATCAAGGGCCATGTGGCGGCGATCTCGGTCGGCATGCTGCACGGCCAGGCGCTGCTAGACCTGGAATACATCGAAGACTCCACCTGCGACACCGACATGAATGTGGTGATGACGGGCGCGGGCCATTTCGTCGAGGTGCAGGGCACGGCAGAAGGCGAGGCGTTTTCCCGTGCGCAGATGGACGCGCTGCTCGCATTGGCCGAAAAAGGTATTGGCGAGTTGGTTGAATTGCAAAAGCAGGCCCTGGGACTGAAGTGAGTTCAAGGCCATGAAGCTGGTTCTAGCCTCGAACAACGCCGGCAAGCTGGCTGAGCTGCAGGCCTTGTTTGCGCCGCTGGGTATCGAACTGGTGCGCCAGTCCGAGCTGGGCATTTCCGAGGCGCCGGAACCGCACCGCACTTTCATCGAAAACGCGCTGGCCAAGGCGCGTCACGCAGCCCGGGAAAGCGGCTTGCCGGCACTGGCTGATGATGCCGGTCTGTGCGTAGAAGCGTTCGGTGGACTGCCCGGTGTGGACACAGCTTTCTACGCCACCCAGTTCGGTTACGAGAAGGGCGATGCGAACAATGTGCGCGCACTACTGGAGCAGTTACAGGGTCAGAGCGACCGCCGTGCTGCGCTGGTCAGCACGCTGGTGGCCCTGCGCAGCGCCGACGATCCCGAGCCGCTGGTGGCCAGTGGCCGTGCCCCGGGTCTGATCACCGAGCAGCCCATCGGCGACGGCGGATTTGGCTTCGACCCAGTGATGTACCTGCCGCAGTTTGGCAAGACCTTCGCCGAGCTGCCCACCGCGGTGAAGAACGCGAATAGCCATCGGGGCCAAGCTGCACAACAGATGCTCGCTCTCATGCGCGAGCGCTGGCTCACGCTTCCCGAGAAGGCATGAGCGTGCGCGAAGTGCGGGTGGCTTGGCCAGGCCAGCGACCGGGACCCGTTCCCGAGGAGCCGCACTGGAGCGATGTGGCGCACTGGATGCGTCCCGGTACCTTGCAGCTGCAGGGACTGCCGCCTCTTTCGCTCTACATCCACCTGCCCTGGTGTCTGAAAAAGTGTCCCTACTGCGATTTCAATTCGCACGAGTGGCGCGATCCGGCGGGCACTGCGATGCCCGAGCAGGCCTACCTCGCTGCGCTGCGGGCCGACCTGGAGGCCTCTTTGCCGCTGATCTGGGGACGTGCGGTGCACAGCGTCTTCATCGGGGGCGGTACGCCCAGCCTGTTTTCACCCGAGTCGATCGATCGTTTGCTGGGTGACGTGCGCGCGTTGCTGCGACTCGACGCAGATGCCGAGATCACGCTCGAGGCTAATCCGGGTACTTTCGAAAAAGATCGCTTTCACGCCTTCCGCCAAGCCGGTGTGACTCGGCTGTCGATCGGTGTTCAGAGCTTCAACGATTCACACCTGAAGGCGCTGGGTCGGGTACACGACCGGGCGCAGGCGATTGCGGCGGTCGAAGAAGCGGCGAAGGCGTTTGACACCTTCAATCTGGATCTCATGTACGCCCTACCCGGGCAGTCATTGGCCGATTGCGAAGCCGACGTGAGCACGGCGCTCGATCTCGCGCCACCGCACATTTCCATCTATCACCTCACACTGGAGCCCAATACTTACTTCGCCAAGTACCCGCCGGCGCTGCCGGCAGATGACGACGCCTACGCCATGCTGGACCTCATCACCGAGCGTACGGCGAAAGTGGGACTGAATCGCTACGAGGTGTCGGCCTATGCCAGGGTAAGACACCACAGTCGCCACAACACCAACTACTGGAAGTTTGGTGACTACCTCGGCATTGGTGCGGGGGCCCACAGCAAGCTCAGCTTTGCCCACCGGGTGGTGCGCCAGGTGCGCATTCGCGACCCGCGCCTGTACCTGGAGCGGGCCGCGCAGGACCCGGTGGCCAGCGTTTCCGAAGTGAGTCGGGCCGACCTGCCGTTTGAATACATGCTCAACGCGCTGCGCCTGGTGGATGGTTTTGCGCTGCAAGACTTTGCCGATCGGACCGGCTTGCCGTTTTCGGCGGTGCAAGGCGCTATTGAAAAGGGCTGTGCGCAAGGACTGTTGCGAGCTGACGGCGGGCAAATCGCGCCGACCATACGGGGCATGGATTTTCTGAGCGACCTGCAGGCGCTGTTCCTGCCGGATTGAGCCCCGGCGTGGCGCGAGTCGCGATTACTCTGGCACCTTAGGCTAGGCTGGGTGACATACCCCCGTATCACGCAAGCGCAAACGGTTAGCCGGGTCTTTTGGGGGGGGGTGAAATTTTAGATATGCCTAAAAGCAAAAAACCCAAAGTAAATCAATTACTCAGGGTTTTTGCAATGGCGGAGACTGTGAGATTCGAACTCACGGACCCTTGCGGGTCGGCAGTTTTCAAGACTGCTGGTTTAAACCGCTCACCCAAGTCTCCATCGCGGTGCAGGGCCCTGATTCTAGCGTCTGGGAACCGGTGTCGTTCAGGCGCTTGCAGACCCTAGCACGCTGAAACCCACTCGGGTGCGACCTTCGGCAGACTCGGCGAGGGCGAAGCCGTCGTGCATGCGCGCTATCGCCGCCACGATGGACAGGCCCAGGCCGTGGTGCGGCTTGATCACCTCACAGCGTGACGCATCGGCACGGAAGAAGCGGTCAAACAGGCGGGGGAGATACTCAGGCTCGATCGAAGGGCCCACGTTTTCGACCCAGAGACGGGCACTGCCATCGGCCTCGCTCCCGATGCGAACGCAGAGCTGGCTGCCAGGTTCGGCGTACCGGATGGCGTTACCCAGCAAATTGGACACGGCACGTTTGATGAGCGCCTCGTCCACCGGCAGGCGGCGGTCGCCCTCGATGGTGATGGACAAACCAGCTTCTGCCATCGGGGCTTCGTGGAATTCCACCACCTGTCGCACGAGATCGGCCAGGCTCACCGGCTCGCCCCGGCGAGCCTTGACGCCGCGGTCGGCCTGGGCCAGGAACAGCATGTCATTGATGATGCCGGCCATGCGCTGCAGCTCTTCCAGGTTGGAGTGCAGCGTGTCTTCCAGATCGGCGTTGCTGCGCTCGCGGCTGAGCGCGAGCTCAGTCTGGCCGATCAGGTTGGCCAGCGGAGTGCGCAGCTCGTGGGCCACGTCGGCGTTGAAGCCTTCGAGCTGGGCGTAGGTGCGGTCAACGCGCTCCATCAGGCTGTTGAACTGCTCGATCAATGGTTGCAGCTCTTCGGCGGGCTCGTCGAGTGTGAGACGCTGCTTCGCCTGCCCGACGTCGATGCCGCGGGTCTGATTGGCCAGATCGAGTAACGGTCGCAGGCTGCAGCGCACACGCCAGAACGTGGCCCAGGCCACGAAGATGCCACCGGCCAGCGTGGCCACTACCAGCAACAGGGCCAGGCGCTGGCGGGTTTTGGCGTCTTGCGAGCAGTCCAGCACCAACCTCCCCGTGTAGATGTCGCCGGTGGACTTGTCGGTGACCAGAAAGCTGCTGGCTTGGGCGGTCTTGGAGTCCACATCGAAGTTCACCGGTGGGTCTCGGTAAAACTCGCTGCCGTCTGCGCGGCTCACCACCAGGAAGGTACCGGGTCTGCGTTCGGCCGACCACGCCAGCTTATCGAGCATTTCGAATGTGCCGGCGCGCTCACTGGCGCTGTGCATCATGTCCTTGAGCACGAGGGTGTAGCCCTGCATCTGCTCTTCGTGCTTGGCCTGAAACAGCATCGACGTGATGCCATAGATGGTGGCCAGCAGCAGGCCCAGGCCGATCACGGTCTGGGTGGCCAGCAGCAGCGACAGGCGCCGACCAATGGAGTAGGTGCAGGGCACCCGGGTCGCGGTCGCGGCGTTCATGTGCGCTCCTCCAGCACATAGCCCATCCCGCGCACGTTGTGTAGCAGCTTGGGTTTGAAGGGGTCGTCCATCTTGGCACGCAGACGGCGGATGGCCACCTCGACCACGTTGGTGTCGGAATCAAAATTCATGTCCCAGACCTGTTCGGCCAGCGTGGTGCGCGAAAGGATCTGACCCTTGCGGCGCGCCAGCAAGGCCAGCAGCGAAAATTCCTTGGCACTGAGCTCCAGCCGCTGACCCTCGCGCCAGGCTTTGCGGCTGAGCAGGTCCATTTCCAGGTTGCTGACAGTCATGCGAGCGCTCTGGGTGACGTCCAAGGGCGCGGGTCCGCGGCGCAGCAGGGCGGCCACGCGGGCCAGCAACTCGGAGAAAGCGAATGGTTTGACCAAATAATCGTCGGCCCCGGCCTCCAGCCCCTGCACCCGGTCTTCCACCCGATCGCGAGCAGTGAGCATAAGCACCGGTGTGTTGTGCTTCTCGCGCAGGGCGGACAACACGCCAAAGCCGTCCACTCCGGGCAACATGATGTCGAGAACCACCAGCTGGTAGTCACCGCCCGTGGCCAGGTAGCGGCCTTCAATGCCATCTTTCGCCACATCGACGGTGTAGCCAGACTCGGTCAGGCCACGCTTGACGTAGTCGGCAAGTTTGGCTTCGTCTTCTATGACCAGGATGCGCATGGGGTTTCGAGGGGATATCAGTAATAGACCGCGGACCGACAAATTGTCGTGGATTGGCTCATGGCGCTGGATTACGAATCTGTCATTCAGATGTTCGTCAAACGAAAACTGCGGTTTCTACAGTTCACTCCATGCCGAAACGAAACGGCATGCAGTCAACCTCTCTTCTTAACCATCCCTCAAGGACATCATCATGAAACTTTCTACCCGCATCGTGCTTCCCCTGGTTTTGTCGCTCACCGCAGCTGGCGCCATGGCTTCTGAATTCACTCCCGAGGCACCGTTTGTGTCGACCCTGAGCCGCGCTGCGGTCCAGGCTGAGGCGATCGCTGCCCGCGATGCTGGTCAGTTGCGCATTACTGAGGTTGTTGAGTTTGAAGCTCCCACGGGTCCCAGCAAGTCTCGCGCTCAAGTGCTGGCCGAACTCAACGAAGCGAAAAAGCTGGGGTTGTTGGACTTCACAGACAACTTGTATCCGGTGGTCGCCACCCCACAGCAGGCCGAGCAGATTCGCCAAGCGGGCCTTCTGGTGACCCAGGGTAGCACCCTTGCCCAAGGCCAAGGTACCAGCGTGACCAACTGATCTTTCGCGCTTCGTCCAAAAGAAAGAGCGAGCCTTCGGGCTCGCTCTTTCTTTTGTTTCTGGATTCCTGCGAGTTCAGGTCTGCTTCTTCGATACAACGAGCCGACAGTAGGTGAGGATCTGTTCTCGCAAAGGCCCCATCTGTTCGTCAGACCAATAGCCAAAACGGCCGCGGGCATCAGAGATTCGCTCACCGGTCTTCAGTTTAAGCAGCTCCTCGGGTTTGTAGCGGGTCCCGTTGAAGGTGATCGCCACGACATTGCTGCGATGGTTTCGGCGTATCGGGGAGTATTTCTGGTACCAAAGCACGACCCTGGAACGGGCCAGAAACTCTCGCCTGAATGTGACCGCTAACGAAGTCGGTATCCCACGCAGAACCGGTTGAGCAGCCCAGGAGATGAAGGTGTCATCAATGCCCATGTACGGGCCCACATCACCAGAGAGATAGTGGCGCTCAAACAGATCGGCAACGCTGGTTCTCGCCGCCGAGTGGTACGCCATCACAGAAGAATTGCCAGTTGCGAAGCGTTTCCCGCGGGTCAATCTGAAGGCCACCCTCCGAAGCAGACCAAAGGAAATCAGGTTGCCTGGCGGCAACATGAAGACGTCAGATGGACGCTTCACCAGGGCGGCTATTCCTCCCAGGTCGCCGGTCACCATGGTGTCCAGATCAAGGTAGACGCAAGGCGTATCCAGAGGAAGAACGCTCCTGGCAAAAACCGCCAGTTTGACCCGGTAGCCATGCCCGAAAAACTCTGGCCGATCAAAGAAAGCTGGGAAAGGCATTTGCTGGATATCCGCGTCGATGAGGGATCGTTGGCGATCCGTCAGCAGCACGACATGACTCAGGCGCGGCGAGTGTCGCCGAACCGACTCGACCAGGGTATTGACGCTGGCATCGGGATACGCGTCACCCCACATCGCGAGGACCAGACAGAAACCTGAGTTCATCGGGATTCTGTTGGCGAGGTGCCGTTGTCCGAAGCGCCCCAAGCGGAAAAGCCGGGACGCGGCGGCGTCAACCCTTGAGCAAGGGGCTTATCGGACGAAGAGGGGACCAGAGAGCGCAATTTGAAGCAGCCAGATCCGGCATTCAGATGTGTGGATAACCCAGGAACGGCTCCACAAAAACGGGTGTTACCGACCCTGAATCCGTCAGGCTTTGATCAGTTGAGCATACCGCGCGTTTCAATGAAGCGAACCACCTCGTCCACACCAGCCAGCGTCTTGAGGTTGGTCATCACCCAGGGGCGGCGTGCGCTGTCGGGGCGCATGCGCGCGGTGTCGGCTTTCATCACTTCCAAGTCGGCGCCCACGTGCGGCGCCAGGTCGGTCTTGTTGATCACAAACAGGTCGCTCTTGGTGATGCCAGGGCCGCCCTTGCGCGGAATTTTTTCGCCAGCCGCGACGTCGATCACGTAGATGGTGAGGTCGCTGAGCTCAGGGCTGAAGGTGGCGGCGAGGTTGTCACCGCCGGATTCTATGAACACGATGTCGGCATTGGGGAACTGCGCCAGCATGCGGTCGATGGCTTCCAGGTTGATCGACGCATCTTCCCGTATCGCCGTGTGCGGGCAACCGCCCGTCTCCACGCCCATGATGCGTTCAGCCGGCAATGCGCCGCTGACGGTGAGGATGCGCTGGTCTTCCTTGGTGTAGATGTCGTTGGTGATGGCGATCAGGTCGTAGCGCTCGCGCATGGCTTTACACAGCATTTCCAGCAGGGTGGTCTTGCCCGAGCCGACGGGGCCGCCAATGCCCACGCGCAGCGGCGGCAAGGTCTTGGTGCGGTTGGGGATGTGGTGCAGTGATGTCATCGCAAATTGAGGATTGGGAGAATGGACGCAGCACCTTCAGCACACACCGTGAAACCTGGCTTTGCAAGGCCACTGGTGTGGTCTTCCTTTCACGGGCAAGAAGTGAAGCGGCGCAGAGAGGGGTCTCATGACCGGAACAGGCGGGAGTACTGGGTTTCGTGTTGTGCCGAAAGAATGGCCAGCAGCGGCGTGAAGGCCTGACGGGTGTCGTCGTTAAGAGATTGTGCTTCGGTCACCGCGTCTGGAATGGATTGGGCCAGCCGCGCCAGCATGCGCTGGCCGGCGCTCTGCCCCAGCGGCACCGACTTGATGGCGGCCTGCACAATGTTCTCGCTCCAGCCGAAGGCAAAGCCGGTCAGGCTGTCGTGGTCCTGTGCGCCACTGCGAGCCGCGGCGCAGGCCATGGCCACCGGATAGCTGGGCGGGTCGAGGCGAGCCGATGCCAGGGCCTCGGCCACACCGCGGCCGAGTTCGCCCAGCGCACCTGCCCATGTGAGCAGCGAGCGGCCCATTTGCTCCGTCTGTTGTCGCAGCTCGGCTGTTTCGCGGGTCTGTAGCACCCAGTCGTTGAGCGAGGTGATGCGGGCTAGGTCATGGTCGCGCCAGGCGGGAATGGCTTGTGCGACCACCGCCAGATCGCTGCGCGCCAGGCTCAGCATCAGCTGGTCGACCAGCCAGTCCGAGGCGCTGGTTTCGTCGTGCACCAGTCCGGCGTCTACAGCGGATTCGAGTCCTTCGGAATATGAAAAGCCGCCCACTGGCAGCGCGGGCGAGGCCAGCCAGAGCAGTTGCAGCAGGCCGGCGGTGGGTCGCGAATTTTGCGCGGTGGACTCAGCCGTGCTCATGGCTGCCGGCGGCGTGGTGGCTGTGGCCGCCGTGGTGCGCGTGGCTGTGCGCCGCAAGCTGGCTATAGGCACCCGCTTCGGGTTCAAACGGCTCGCTTACCTCCGCCACCTGAAGGTGCATGGCGCGCAGCAGATCGGCCAGCACGTGGTCGGGCTCGATCTTGAGGTGGTCGGGTTTCAGCTCGATGGGCACGTGGCGGTTGCCCAGGTGATAGGCCGCGCGCATGAGGTCAAAGGCTGCGTTGTGGTGGTGGCTGTGATCGCTGCAGGCAGTGACACGCAGCACCGGCTGCGGCGCGGCAACCACGCGCACCAGCGTGCCGGCCTCGGTCACCAGCACGTCGCCACCGCGCACTACATTGCCGCGCGGCAGGAATACGCCCAGGTGCTGGCCATCAGACGCAGTGGCATCGAAGCGGCTTTTCTGCCGTACATCCCAGTCGAGCTCGACTCGAGGCGCTCGCTTGAGCAAGGCGCTGGCGAGGCCGCGCCCCTGGGGGATGAGCTTGGAGACTTGTTGCATGCGATGAACGTCAGAAAAGAAAGTAGCGCTGCGCCATCGGCAACTCTGTCGCAGGCTCGCAGGTGAGCAGCTCGCCATCGGCGCGCACGGTGTAGCGCTGTGGGTCGATCTCCATTCTGGGCAGGTAGCTGTTGTGCACCATGTTGGCCTTGGTCACACTCCGGCAGTTTTGTACTGCGATGGTTTGCTTCTGCAAACCGAATCGCTCGCGCACGCCCGCCTTCAAACCGGCCTGCGAGACAAAGGTGAGGCTGCCCCGCGCCAGCGCAGTGCCGAAGGCGCCGAACTGAGGCCGGTAGTGCACCGGCTGCGGCGTGGGGATGGAGGCATTTGGGTCCCCCATGGCGGCCAGCGCGATGCTGCCACCTTTCAGCACCAGCGCCGGTTTTACGCCAAAGAAGGCGGGCTTCCACACCACCAGATCGGCCCACTTGCCCACTTCCAGCGAACCGACGATGTGCGAGATGCCGTGGGCGATGGCGGGGTTGATGGTGTATTTGGCGATGTAGCGTTTGACGCGCGCGTTGTCGTGGCGATCGTCGTCACCGCCCAGGCTGCCGCGCTGGGACTTCATCTTGTGTGCCGTCTGCCAGGTGCGCAGGATCACTTCGCCCACGCGGCCCATGGCCTGGCTGTCGCTGCTCATGATGCTGATGGCGCCGAGGTCGTGCAGGATGTCCTCGGCGGCGATCGTCTCTCGGCGGATGCGGCTTTCGGCAAACGCGAGGTCTTCGGGGATAGACGCATCCAGATGGTGGCAAACCATGAGCATGTCCACATGCTCGTCCAGCGTGTTGACCGTGTACGGCATGGTCGGGTTGGTGCTGGAGGGCAAGAAGTTGGCTTCGCCCACCACGCGGATGATGTCGGGCGCGTGGCCGCCACCGGCGCCTTCTGTGTGGAAGGCGCACAGCGTTCTTCCCTTCGTGGCAGCAATGGTGTCCTCCACAAAGCCAGACTCGTTGAGGGTGTCGCTGTGGATAGCCACCTGCGTGTCGGTTTCTTCGGCCACGTCCAGGCAGTTGCTGATGGCGCTCGGCGTGGTACCCCAGTCTTCGTGCAGCTTGAGTCCGATCACGCCGGCGTTGATCTGCTCGCGCAGCGGCTCGGGTCGGCTGGCATTGCCTTTGCCCAGAAAGCCCAGGTTCATGGGCAGGCCGTCGGCCGCCTGCAGCATGCGCTCGATGTGCCAGGGTCCGGGCGTGCAGGTGGTGGCGAAGGTACCGGTGGCGGGTCCGGTACCGCCGCCGAGCATGGTGGTGATGCCCGAGGCCAGGGCTTCGTCGACCTGTTGCGGGCAGATGAAGTGGATGTGGCTGTCGATACCGCCGGTGGTGACGATGCTGCCCTCGCAACTGATGATCTCGGTCCCTGGGCCGATCACGATGTCCACGCCCGGCATGGTGTCGGGGTTACCGGCCTTGCCTATGGCGGCGACCCGTCCGTCTTTCAGGCCGATGTCGGCCTTGACGATGCCCCAGTGATCAATGATGAGCGCATTGGTCAGTACCGTGTCCATCGCGCCTTCGGCGCGTGTCCGCTGGCTTTGGGCCATGCCGTCGCGGATGGTTTTGCCGCCACCGAACTTCACCTCTTCACCGTAGCCGCCCGCGCGCAAGGTGAAGTCCTGCTCCACCTCGACGATGAGACAGGTGTCGGCCAGGCGAACACGATCGCCCACCGTGGGGCCGAACATGTCGGCGTAAGTGCTGCGGGGGATGGTGGCCATGGGGGTCTTCGTCCTGGGGTGCTTTCGGTACTGCTAAAGCTGGTCGTGTGTAACACGCACACACAACTTCCTACACGGCAGCGTTGCCTAAATGGTCCTTTGGTGCTCAGATGAGCAGTCGGCTTGCGATCCAGAGATTTCAGCACAGATCGTGCCAGCATTCGACTCAATCAGCCGCGCAGCATGTGCCGGCATTCCATTTATTCAGCGACCGATAGACCCATGTTTTGTTCTGAGTTTCGCCTGCCGTTTTCCTTGAGAGCCGGTTTTTTGTGTGCTGCACTGACAGGCTTGGTGGCCTGTGGCGGAGGCGGTACCCCAGGGCCTGAAGAGTCTGTCTATGGAGGTGGGGCTCCAGCCAATGTGGGAGGATGGCCATCTGCTGTCGGGACTCAAAGTGGGCAGGTGCCCGTGCCGGCGGCAGGTCTCGCAGTGGACACCAGTCAGCCTGATCGGGTGGTGGGTACTGGCTCGCCAGCCAGCTGCACTGGCCAGGCCGTGGTGAATGCCGTGGCGCTGGGCGGGAAAATCCGCTTCAACTGCGGCGCCAGCCCAGTGACCATCAACATGACGAGCACAGCCAAGGTGTTCAACAACCGGCCTGATGTGACCTTGGACGGCCAAGGTTTGATCACCCTGAATGGCGGTGGCAATGTCCGGATCTTGTACCAAAACACCTGCGATTCTGCCCAGGTATGGACCACATCGTCTTGCGATAACCAGGAAACTCCGCGCCTCACAGTACAGAACATTCGGCTTGTGAACGGCAATTCGGCTGGTCAATTGGCCGATGGCGGTGGCGGTGGTGCCATCTTCGTGCGGGGCGGTCAGTTCAAGATCGTCAACAGCGTGTTCACCAACAACCGCTGCGAGGCCACCGGCCCCGACATGGGCGGTGGCGCGGTGCGCGTGCTTGATATGTTCCAGGGTAGGCCGGTGTATGTGGTGCAAAGCACATTTGGCGGTGGAGCGGGCCTGGGCAACAGCTGCTCCAATGGCGGCGCACTCAGCAGCATCGGTGTGTCCTACAGCATCTACAACAGCGTTCTTTCGCACAACACGGCCCTGGGCAACGGCGCCAATCCTCAGCGACCCGGCACCCCAGGTGGGGGCAGCGGCGGGGCGATCTACAACGACGGAAACACCTTCACCTTGTCGGTCTTTGGCAGCCAGGTGACCGACAACACGGCGTCTGAAGGCGGTAGTGCTGTCTTTTATGTCAGCAACAACCTCACAGGGAGCATGACGCTGAGCGATTCGGTGTTTGCGCGCAATTCCGCCACCCGTTTCGGCACCAATGGCTTGCCCGGCTTTTTTGTGCTCGCTGCGCCTGGACAACCTGTGGTGACTCGCACGACGATCTCGAACTGAGCGGCTGGCGCCGAAAAACGATCGTATTCACGGGCGCACTGGGATAGCTCGTCAGTCCAGAGCACCTTGGGTCAGTCCACGAAACCCATGCACGACGCGTGCGCCCGCGTAGTCGACCAGCTCCACCGTGCGCTGCTGCCCGGGCTCAAAGCGCACCGCCGTGCCGCTGGCGATGTTCAAGCGCATGCCGAGCGCGGCAACACGGTCGAAATCGAGAGCCGCATTGGTCTCGGCAAAGTGGTAGTGCGAGCCGACCTGCACTGGCCGATTGGCGGTATTTTTCACCACCAGGGTGTGGGTGCGCCGGTCGGGGTTGAGCGTGTGCTCACCCGCGTCAGTGAGGGTTTCGCCGGGAATCATGGGCTGCTCCGGTTCATTTGCTCGAGAACCAGATGGCCAGCGTGATCAGGACACCGACGACCAGAAAGCCTAGGGCGTCGGTGGCATGCCAGTGGCTGCCGAACAAGCCGTGGCCTTCGTGTGCCAGAGCGGGTAGCGAAGATGCCATCAACGGCATGGAGAGAAAGCGTTTCATTCAAGTCTCCAACAATTCAAACAAGGTGGCCGGAGCGACCTGCTCCAGCCCAGGGCGCCTTGGGCCCGTCTCCGCCGGGCCACCAGGGTAGGCCCCTTGAGGGGGTGACGCTCTGAAAGCGCGGCATGGGGGTGGGTCAAATGATCGGCTGGTGCACCGTCACCAGCTTCGTGCCATCGGGAAAGGTGGCCTCTACCTGGATGTCGGGAATCATCTCGGCAATGCCGTCCAACACGTCGTTGCGGGTCAGTACATCGCGGCCTTCGCTCATGAGCTGGGAAACGGTCTTGCCGTCGCGCGCGCCTTCCATCACCGCCGCGCTGATGAGCGCGATGGCTTCAGGGTAGTTGAGCTTCAGGCCGCGCGCCTTGCGGCGCTCGGCGAGCAGGGCTGCTGTGAAGATCAGCAGCTTGTCTTTTTCTCGCGGGGTAAGTTCCATGGTCTTTCTGTGTCGCTGGCAGTGAGGTGTGCAAATTGTGCGCCAGGCCGGTGCGTCGTGCCGCAGCACACGGGTGCCCGTATTTGGTGCGCAATCCGAAGCCCGTGGTGCGCGACCTCGCTTTGCGCACTTGGATGGGGTGGACTTCCCTGCTTGTGCATGCGCTGCGGCCCCGCATCCGCCGGGCGTCAGGGTGCAAAGCAAGTGTCTCGGATGTTGCAGTGCAAAAAACTGGCACAGGGTTTGCGAGGCTCCAGTGCGGTCCGCGTCGAACCGCTCCCCTCAACTACCCTGGAGTGCCACCCATGATGAACCGCCGAGCCACCCTGAAAACCCTCACCGCTTCGATGGCGCTGGGATTCGCCACCCTGAACTCGGCCTATGCCGCCGACACCATCAAGGTTGGCGTGCTGCACTCCCTGTCAGGCACCATGGCCATTTCCGAGACCGTGCTCAAGGACGTGGCACTCATGACCATCGACGAGATCAACGCCAAGGGCGGCGTGATGGGCAAGAAGCTAGAGGCGGTGGTCGTCGACCCGGCGTCGAACTGGCCGCTGTTCGCCGAGAAGGCCAAGCAGCTGATCGACAACGACAAGGTGGCCGCGGTGTTTGGCTGCTGGACCAGTGTGTCGCGCAAGTCGGTGCTGCCGGTGTTCGAGGAAAAGAATGCGCTGCTGTTCTACCCCGTTCAGTACGAGGGTGAGGAGCTGTCCAAGAACGTGTTCTACACCGGTGCCGCGCCCAACCAGCAGGCTATTCCCGCAGTGGAGTACCTGATGAGCAAAGACGGCGGATCGGCCAAGCGCTTCGTGCTGCTGGGTACCGACTACGTCTACCCGCGCACCACCAACAAGATCCTGCGCGCCTTCCTGAAGTCAAAGGGCGTCGCCGATGCCGACATCATGGAGGAGTACACCCCCTTCGGGCACTCCGACTACCAGACCATCATTGCCAATATCAAGAAATTCGCCGCTGCGGGCAAGAAGACCGCGGTGGTCTCCACCATCAACGGCGACTCCAACGTGCCGTTCTACAAGGAGCTGGGTAATGCCGGTCTGTCCGCCAAGGACGTGCCGGTAGTGGCCTTCTCGGTTGGTGAAGAAGAGCTGCGCGGTGTGGACACCAAGCCGCTGGTGGGCCACCTGGCTGCCTGGAACTACTTCATGTCGATCAAGAATCCGACCAACGCCGCGTTCATCAAGCAATGGAGCGACTACGCCAAGGCCAAGAACATCCCTGGCCACAAGGACAAGCCGCTGACCAACGACCCAATGGAAGCCACCTACATCGGTATCCACATGTGGGCCCAGGCGGTCGAGAAGGCCAAGAGCACCGACACCGACAAGGTGATTGCCGCCATGGCCGGCCAGACCTTCAAGGCGCCGGGTGGCTTCATGTCCACCATGGACAAGGAAAATCACCACCTGCACAAGCCGGTGTTCATCGGTGAGGTGCGGGCCGATGGCCAGTTCAACGTGGTCTGGAAGACGCCGGGCCCGGTCGTGGCCGATCCGTGGAGCGACTTCATCGCCGAGAACAAGGGCAAGAAAAATGTGCCCGAAATGAAGAAGTGACGGCTTGAGCTAAGCGAACGGATCCGCTCCGCGGTGGCGCGGGTCCGGTTCGCTGGCTGACTTGTGTCTCGGCCGCAGGTGGCGCACCTGACGCCCGCCCGCCTGCCCCTCTGAAAGACGGACCCATGCGTCTCCTCTTCCCTTCCTGGTGGTCAGCATGCCTGTGCGCACTCTGGCTGCTTTCCAGTCCGTTGGTGCACGCGCTCACTGCCGAACAAGCCCTCGCGCTGGCCCGTGGCGACAGCGACGAGCGCATCGCCACCATCAACGCCATGGCCGCGAGCCCAGATGAGCGCGGCGCTGCACTGTTGTCAGCGCTGGGTGAAGGTAGGGTGCGTGTGCAGGGCGATCAGGTGCTCATCGTTCTCGACGTCGACGCGAATGACGCCGTGACTGGCGCCGCCACCACGCTCGGCGATAGCGCCGAAGAGGTGATCGTGAACAACCGCATCCGCTCCGCCCTGGCCACAGCGCTGGCCGGCATGGAGCTTGTGGGCGGCACACCCCAGCGCCAGCGCGCCGCCGCGCTCACGCTGCAACGCAGCAGCTTTGATGAACCCGATGCCGATCAGTTGCCCATCATCGAGCGAGCCCTCGCGGCCGATCTGGACGCCGAAGCTCGGCAGACGCTCGAGCTGGCGCAGGCGGCGGTGCTGCTCGCCAGCGAAGACGCTGCCCAGCGCCTCGCTGCGGCACAGAAACTGGGCGAAGCGCGCAAGGCCATCGTACGGCCGCTGCTGCTGCAGCGCATGGAAAGCGAAGCCGATGCCGAGGTCCAGGCGGCTCTGAAATCGGCGCTGGCCGGGCTCGACCGCTCGCTTGCGATCTCCAGCGCACTCGGGCAAGCCTTCACCGGCATCAGCCTGGGCAGCATTCTGCTGCTGGCGGCACTGGGATTGGCCATTACGTATGGCCTGATGGGTGTGATCAACATGGCGCACGGTGAGCTGATCATGATCGGTGCCTACGCCACCTGGCTAGTACAGCGCATTTTCCAACAGGTTTTTCCGGACGCTTTCGACTGGTATTTGCTGGCCGCGCTGCCGGTGGCCTTTGCCGCGTCTGCCGCGGTGGGTGCGCTGATGGAGCGCACCGTGATCCGTTTCCTCTATGGCCGCCCACTGGAGACGCTGCTCGCCACCTGGGGTATCAGCTTGCTGCTGATGCAGGCGGTGCGCAGTGTTTTTGGTGCGCAAAACGTGGGCGTGGAAAACCCGGTGTGGATGAGCGGCAGCGTGGTGCTCATGGGCAACCTCACCCTGCCGTGGAACCGCATCATCATCATCGTGTTTGCGGCACTGGTGCTTGGCGGCGTGGCGCTGCTGATCGCACGAACACGGCTGGGTCTGTTCGTGCGCGGCGTGACGCAGAACCGACCGATTGCCGCCTGCATGGGCGTGAACACCGCGCGCATCGATACCTACGCCTTTGCGCTGGGTTCGGGTGTGGCGGGTCTGGCGGGTTGTGCGCTGAGCCAGATCGGGAACGTGGGTCCCGACCTCGGGCAAAACTACATCGTCGACTCGTTCATGGTGGTGGTGCTGGGGGGCGTCGGGCAACTGGCCGGCACTGTCTACGCCGCGCTGGGGCTGGGCGTGCTCAACAAGTTCATCGAAGGTCAGGCCGGCGCGGTGTTGGCCAAGATCGCGGTGCTGGTGTTCATCATCGTATTCATCCAAAAACGGCCTCAGGGCATCTTTGCTTTGAAGGGCCGTGAAGCATGAACACGACGACCTCTGTGTCCCTCCCCACGCCTGGCCCCTTGCTCACCCGCAGCGGCTGGAGCACGTTCATCGTGGCATTGCTGGTGGTGTGCGCGCTGGCGCCGGCGCTCAACCTGCTGGTTCCACAGAGCAGCCCATTCCACCTGAGCGGCTACATGGTCGGCCTGCTGGGCAAGATCATGTGCTATGCGATCGCGGCGCTGGCGATCGACCTCATCTGGGGCTACACCGGCATTCTCAGCCTCGGCCATGGCCTGTTCTTTGCGCTCGGTGGCTACGTGATGGGCATGTACCTCATGCGCCAGATCGGGCTGGACGGCAACTACAAGAGTGAGCTGCCCGACTTCATGGTGTTTCTGGACTGGAAGGAACTTCCCTGGCACTGGGCGCTGTCCGACAGCTTCATCGCCACGTTGCTGCTGATCGTGCTGGTACCGGGCGGGGTGGCGTTTGTCTTCGGCTACTTCGCGTTCCGCTCGCGCATCAAGGGCGTGTATTTTTCCATCATCACCCAGGCCCTTACCTTCGCCGCGCTGCTGCTGTTCTTTCGAAACGAGACCGGTTTTGGCGGCAACAACGGCTTCACCGACTTCAAGCGCATTCTCGACATGCCGATTGCCACACCTGGCATGCGCATGGCGCTGTTCGTGATCACCGGCCTGACACTGCTGGGCTTTTTTCTCTGGGCACGCTGGCTGGTCAACAGCAAGTTTGGTCGCGTGCTGCAGGCGGTGCGCGATGCGGAGAGTCGTGTCATGTTCTGCGGCTACAACCCGCTGCCGTACAAGCTCACCATCTGGACCATCTCGGCGGTGATGTGCGGCGTGGCGGGTGCGCTCTATGTGCCGCAGGTGGGCATCATCAACCCCAGCGAGATGAGCCCGGCCGCGAGCATCGAGATGGCGATCTGGGCCGCAGTGGGCGGGCGAGCCACTTTGATTGGTCCCATCATCGGCGCCTTCATTGTCAACGGTGCCAAGAGCTGGCTCACTGTGGCCTTCCCCGAGTTCTGGCTGTATTTCCTCGGTGGTCTTTTCATTGTGGTGACGCTGTTTCTGCCGCACGGCGTGGTGGGTCTGTTGAAGAAGCTGCGGGGAACCCGTGCCATCGCCTCGCCGACGCAAAGTGAGACTGAAAGCCAGCGATCCGCGAAAGCGGACGAGCGTGGGGGGGCATCCTCATGACCCCAGACCTGATGGAAGAGGGCGCCTTGCGCCTCGAGCGCAGCTTGGTGACCAGTGGCGTTGGGCAAACTGAATCGGGCGGTCGCGAAGCGGGCTACGGCCGTGTGCACACCCCTGGCGAGGTGGACACCACCCATGGCCGCATCCTGTACCTGGAAGACGTGCATGTGAGCTTCGACGGCTTCAAGGCCATCAATGGCCTGTCGCTGGACATCGCGCCGGGCGAGTTGCGCTGCGTGATCGGCCCCAACGGTGCTGGCAAGACCACGATGATGGACATCATCACCGGCAAGACTCGGCCCGACAGCGGCCAGGTGTTCTTCGGCAGCACCATCGACTTGCTTCGCCATCGTGAAGCCGAGATCGCCGCGCTGGGCATTGGCCGAAAATTCCAGAAGCCCACGGTATTCGAGCAGCTCAGCGTGTTTGAAAACCTGGAGCTGGCGCTGGCAACCGACAAACGCGTGCGCCACAGCATGGTGTTCCGGCTCACAGGCGAGGAGCAGGACCGCCTGGCCGAGGTGCTCACCACCATCCACCTGGCTGACCATGCGGCCCGCCAAGCCGGTCTGCTGAGCCACGGCCAGAAGCAGTGGCTGGAGATCGGCATGCTGCTGATGCAGGATCCCAAGCTGCTGCTGCTAGACGAGCCGGTGGCCGGCATGACTGACGAAGAGACCGAGCGCACGGCCCAGCTGTTCCTCGCGCTCAAAGGCAAGCACTCGCTGATGGTGGTGGAGCACGACATGAGCTTTATCCGCACGATCTCGGAGAAGGTGACGGTGCTGTGTGACGGCTCGGTCTTGGCCGAGGGCACGCTGGACGAGGTGCAGGCGGATGAGCGGGTAATCGAGGTCTATCTTGGACGATGACCCCTTTTTGTCTGGAGTGTTGCTTGCTGGGCGAGACCCGGCATGCCACCCCTGCCAGCGCAGCCAAAGAAAGAAATGAGATGCCACTCCTGGAAGTCAGAGACCTGAATCAGTACTACGGCGGCAGCCACATCCTGCGCAACGTCAGCCTGCAAGCCGAGCTGGGCAAAGTGACGGTGGTGCTTGGGCGCAACGGCGTGGGCAAGACCACGCTGCTCAAGTCGCTGATGGGCCTGGTGCCGATCAAAAGCGGCAGCATCGCGCTGAATGGCCAGGCGATCGACCAGAAGCCGCCTTACGAGCGTGCCCGTCTAGGTGTCGGCTTTGTTCCTCAAGGGAGGGAGATTTTTGGTCGACTGACGGTGCAGGAGAACCTGCTCATGGGCTTGGCCACCAAGAAGGGGAGCGCCCCTGTTCCCAACGCGCTGTACGAGCTGTTTCCGGTGCTGCGGCAGATGCTGCATCGGCGCGGTGGCGACCTGTCGGGTGGCCAGCAGCAGCAGTTGGCGATTGCGCGTGCCCTGGCGGCGGGGCCCCAGCTGCTGATCCTGGACGAGCCCACCGAGGGTATTCAGCCCAGCATC
This sequence comes from Hydrogenophaga sp., assembly GCF_011390835.1. GTDB lineage: Bacteria > Pseudomonadota > Gammaproteobacteria > Burkholderiales > Burkholderiaceae_C > Hydrogenophaga. The sequence continues at coordinate 96,845 of NZ_JAABRQ010000011.1, forward strand.
ATCAAGGACATCGGGCGGGTCATCCGCATGCTGGCCGACCGGGGTGACATGGCCATCGTGCTGGTCGAGCAGTACTACGATTTTGCCGAAGAGCTAGCCGATCACTATTTGGTGATGGAGCGCGGGGAGGTGATTGCCAGTGGGCCTGGCAGCGAGATGCAAAGTCGGGGCGTGCGCCAGCTGGTGGCGATCTGAGCCTTGGTGGCGTGGTGGGCTAGCGTCAGATCTCGTTCACCTTGGCCAGCAGCCCTTCGCCGCTCGGCGCCTTGTAGGCACCCGGCAGGGAAACCCCGCCGGCGGCGCGTCCGGTGTGGGACTGCTCGCCCAGACCAGCGTGGATCTCGGTCGTGCGATAGGTTTCGCGCAGTCCCTGAGCGCGCACCTTCAACGCCGCTTCGTCGGGAATGCGACTGGCGTAGCGGTGCAGCACGAGGTGGGCGGATTCGATCAACTTGGCGTTGAGGGTGGTGGCGCCGTGCTCCAGCAGCGCCTCGACCGCGCGCTGCGGATCTCCCTTCAGGCTCAGCGTCATGGCCTGTTCGGTGAATTTCAGGATCTCGGTGTGGGCGGCACGGATCCGGTTGATGAAATCGGGTCGTCCGGTGGCGGCGCAAGCCAGCAGTTCGGTGAGCGCGCGGCTGGTGCAGAAGCGTTGGCCCATGGTGTCGACCGCCGCGTCGACCTCGTAGAGCTGGATGCTTCGCATAGCCAGGCGTGTCATCAGGGCTAGCAGGTTGCTGGCCGATTCGAAGTCGAAGGAGGGCTCGAGAATGGTCTTGGTCAGGCGCCGCAAATCGTCCAGGGCCCGTGCGGTCTGGTATTCGTGGATGGCGAGCAGGCAATTGGCTACGTCGATCAATCGCTGCAACCGGGCACTGCCCGGCTTCTTGCCGGCCACGTGGTGCAGCTGCTCGATGGTGCGCATCAGGCCGCGCTGATCGTTGTTGTCCAAGCGCGCAAATGCCAGCAGCACCAGCGCCTGGGCGTCAAAGAGCTTGGAGTCCAGCCCGATGCGGGTGGCTCGGTCCAGCAACTCCAACCCCTCGGCTCGGTCGCCGGCGTAGTAGGCCATCATGCCGTGCTTGAGCAGGCGGTTGACCGAGCCCGGCGTGAGCTTGGTGGACATCTTGAAGGTGGCTAGAGCACTCTCAAAATTGCCCAGCTCGAACTGCGCGCGGCCCATGACGTCGTAGGCATCGGTGTAGCCCGGCTCGGTTTCGATCAGGTTCTGCAAGGTGGTCGTGGCGCGCGCCGGGTAGCCTTGCTCCAGCTGGGCTCGGGCCACGCCCAGCTTGGCCCAAGGCAGGGTGTTGGCCTCGACCACCGCTTCGTACAGCTGCTGGGCCTCGGTCAGTTGCCCGATGCGCAGCATGAGCTCAGCACCGATGCGTGCCGCATACAGCCAGTAATCGCCGCGCTCGGTGAAGCGCTGCTGGCACAGGGCCGCAGCCTCGGCGTATTGCTCACACTCGATGCTGCTGAAAATAGCCCTGAGCGATTCCTTGCGCTCTCGTGCCTGCTGGATGCGAACCGACAGCGTGTGGGCGGTGTGAGGCTTGAGCACGTAGGCATCCAGCGCCGACTCGGCCGCCTCTGCCACCTTGGCGTAGGTGGCTTCGGACGTGACCATCACGAACACGGTAAAAAAGGGCAGCAGGTTGTTGCGCCTCAGGTCATCCAGCAGCTCTTGGCCGGTAGTGTCCTCGCGCTCGAAGTACTGCTCGCAGATCACGATGTCGAAACTGGCCATCTCCAGCTTCTGCCGCGCGTCAGCCAGTTTGGGGCATTGCACGATGGTGCCTACGCCAAACTCCTTGAGCTGCGACACCAGGATCGAGCGGGAGCGGGGATTGCCGTCGACCACCAGCGCACGGGTGCTCAGCAAATCGGAAACAGTCGCGGACATGGGTGTGGGTAAGGGCGGTCTCGGGGGGGCGAGCGACCATTCTGCCCAGCTAGCCACCGGCTGAAGCCGAAAACTGAACCGGAAATACCGCCCAGTCCGCGCCTTGTCAGACGCGCCAGATACGCGGTGCGGTGGGCACCAGGCCCCAGGCGGCGTGGCGCAGCGCCGCCCACGCGGACTGCAGTGACGCCATCAGAGGCTCCACCAGCGGCGCCACCGCGCGCACCACGAGCAACTGCGGTTGGGGGTAAGTGACGCCCCACCTCACACCGGCTGGTGCTGACTGGAGTGCCAGTCGGGCCGCTTCCAGCAGGCCTTCACGGCGTTCGCGGCCCATGGCGTACCCCGTGACCAGCAGCAGGCTGCCCAGGCAGCGCTGACCACCCAGGCCGAGGGGCGAGTTCATCAGACGTTGATCGCTGCCGTCCAGATGCGCCTGCTCCAGCCACAGACCGGGCATCTCCAGGTGTTGCTGAAACCGACCGTGGGTGAACGCCTGGTCGGCGCTGGGCAGCCCCAGCGCGGTCACGTCCCAAGCCATCATCTCGGCACTGGGCGCCAGCGTGAAGCGAAGCTGGTTCAGCGCCTGGCAGCCCGGGTAGGCCAGCGTTTCCAGCGGCAGCCATTCCAGCCGGGCGCCGGCGGCGAGGTCGATGCTCACGCGCTGGCTGGCCTGCAGCTCATCGCTGGCGTAGAAACGGGTCGCGCCCGGCGTGCTCACCAGCGCATGAGCCCCTTCGTCGACCCTCACCCGGATGTCCAGCTCATCGCCCCCGACCAGACCGCCCGGCGGATGCACGATCACGTTGTGGCAGATCGCCTCACCCTCTGGATACAGGCTCTTGAGGATGCGCAGGGGTCCGTTGTGCAGGTGCCGCACCACGGTGCGATCGCCTTGCCGCTGGTGGTGCAGTTCGAGGTGGGCCTGCCAGGCCATCAGCGCTGCTGCCAGAAGTCGCGGTGTGGCGCGAGCATCTCGGCTTCGACCTCGGTAACCGGGCCGGTGACGTCGATGGGCTTTTGCCCGCGAGCGATCACCTCGCGGCAGGGCAGCGATAGCGTGGGATTTTCTTCGTGGCTGCCGGTGAGCGCCAGCAGCGCTTCTTCACTCGCGCCGTAGACGATGCGCCCGATGTTGGCCCAGTAAATCGTGCCGGTGCACATCGCGCAAGGCTCGAAGGTGGTGACCAGAGTGCAGCGCGCCAGGTACTCGCCGGGCCAGTTGTCCGCTGCGTGCCGCGCTAAGGTTGACTCGGCGTGGTTCACCGTGTCGATGTTGCCCTGCTCGGCCAGCACCGTCTCATCGTCGGGCCCGACAAGCAGCGCGCCGAAAGGATGGCGGCCCATGCAAGCAGCGCGTTGTGCTACCTCGTTGGCACGGCGCAGGTGTCGATGAATCTGATGGGAGTTCATTGGGTGACCCAGATTGGGCGAGTGAGCGGCAGCTGTTCAGATGAGCTGCGGAACGGGCTCCGCCCAGCCGCAGGTGTCGTCCCCCCGCGAAGGAGGGGGAAGCGCCTCAGGCGCACCGGGGAGTCAATGTTGGCTCCCGCGATGCGCCCATCCCGTGGTGTGCTTTTCAACCCAGCTGAACAGCTCGTACATCGCCATGGCCATCGCCCCCACCACCAGCAGGCCGCTGAAGGCCAGGCCCATCTGCATCGAGCTTCCGGCCGAGATCAGCAGGTAGCCGATGCCTTCGTTGGACGCGGTCATCTCGGAGACGGTGGTGCCCACGAAGGCCAGCGTGATCGCGACCTTGAGCGAGCCGAAGAAATAGGGCATGGAACGCGGCAGGCCCACTTTGGTGAGCACGTCCCAGCGCTTGGCGCCCAGCACCCGCAGCACGTCTTCCAGCTCGGGCTCCAGCGTGGCCAGCCCGGTGGCGATGTTGACCATGATGGGGAAAAAGCTGATGAGGAAGGCGGTCAGAATCGCCGGGCCCACGCCAATGCCGAACCACACCACGAGGATGGGCACAAAAGCGGCCTTGGGCAGGGCGTTGAACGCCGTCATGAGCGGGTAGACCGCAGCGTAGGCCAGGCGAGAACTGCCGATCAGGAAACCCAGCAACACCCCTACCACGATGGCGATGCCAAAGCCCGCCATCGTGACCCAATAGGTACGCCAGGCGTGACCCAGGATGATGTACTTGAATTCCAGCGTCTGTTCCCAGATGCGCGAGGGGCTGGGGAAGATGAACTCCGAGACACCGAAGCCGCGCGTGATCGCTTCCCAGATCAGGACGATCGCGACCAGCAGGATCAGCGGAGACCAGCGTTCGAGTTGTTTTTTGCTCATGGCGTGTGGCTTTCCATCACTGGTTGATCACGGCGCCGGTCTGGCGCATGGCACCAATGTGGCCGCGCAGCTCGTGCACGATATCGGTGAATTCTTTGGTGTAAGTCACTTCCAGGTCGCGGGTGCGCGGGATCGGGATCTCGCGCTGAACCACGAAGCGGCCCGGGCTGCGGCTCATGCAATACACGGTGTCGGCGAGAAACACCGATTCGCGCAGGTCGTGGGTGACCAGGATGACGTTGAAGCGCTGCGCTTCCCAGAGGTCGCGCAAGGTGCACCACAGCTCTTCGCGGGTGAAGGCGTCGAGCGCGCCAAACGGCTCGTCTAGCAGCAGCATCTTGGGCTCGTGGATCAGGGCGCGGCAGATGCTGGCGCGCTGCTGCATACCGCCCGAGAGCTCCCACGGGAACTTGGCCTCCATGCCGCCGAGGCCCACGCTGGCCAGCAGGCGACCGGCGCGCTCCACGTATTCCTTGCGCCGGTCCTTGAACTGGCTGCGATAGGGCTCCACGATCTCCAGCGGCAACAGCACGTTGTCCAGCGTGGTGCGCCAGGGCAGCAGCGAGGGTGCCTGGAAGGCCATGCCGGAGATCTTCAGTGGGCCCGTGACCGGCTGGCCATCGATCATGATTTTGCCCAGGCTGGGCATCTTCAGCCCGGTGGTGAGCTTCATGAAGGTGGACTTACCGCAGCCCGACGGGCCGACGATGGCGATGAACTCGCCTTGCTTGACCTGCAGGTTGATGTCCTCTACCGCAAAAATATTCTTCGCTTTGAGCTCTTCGTTGTAGGCGAGCCAGACGTCCTTGAAGTCGACGAAGGGGGCGCTGCTGGAAGCGGAATCTTGGGCTTGCATGCGTTGTCCTGAAAAAAAGGCCAGCCGCCAGGGGAGGGGGCTGGCCTGGGGCCGGGTGCGGGCCGGGCTTACTTCTTGGCTGCGGGCAAAACGTTGAGCACGGCTGCGCTGGGCAACATGGAGCCGTCCCACACCACCTTGGGGTCGACGCGGGCCTTGGTGTTGTAGGCATCGGAGACCTGCGAAGCCATCAGGGCCAGGCGGCCGGGCACGATCTGGCCAAAGCCTTCCTTGCGGGCATCAGGGCTGGCCACGACAGCGTCAATGGCGAGCTGCAGGCGGCGGGTTTCCAGACCGACGTTGATGATGCCATCGCGCGCCTTGACCGACTCGATGCCGGTGGCCGGGCTGACCATGACTTCTTTAGCGCCTTTCGCAAAGGCAGTGAGGAAGGCCTTGACGGCGGCCGGGTTCTCCTTGATCAGCTTGGGACTGGCGATGATGGCGTTGCCGTAGAGCTTCACGCCGTTGTCGGCGTACGGCATCATGACCACGTCCTCGACCTTGACGCCACGCGCTTCCAGGTTGAGCAAAGAAGTGAAGCCAAACCCGGTGATGGCGTCAATGTCACCGCGCACCAGCATGGTCTCGCGCAGCGGTGGGTCCATGGAGGTCCAGGCCACGTTGCTCACGTTGTTGGCCTTCTGGAAGATCGGGAAGGCCTTGCGCCCCGCGTCGAACACCGGCGCGCCCAGCTTTTTCCCATTGAGGTCAGCCGGCTTGGTGATGCCGCTTTTCTTGAGCGCGAGCACTGCGGCGGGCGTGTTGTTGTAGACCATCATCACGGCCACCGGCTTGTTGGGCGCATCCGGGTTGTTGGCGTGGAATTCCATCAGCGCGGCCATGTCGGCAAAGCCCATGTCGTAGGTGCCCGAGGCCACGCGGGTGACGGTGCCGCCCGAGCCATTGCCCGAGTCGATGGTCACGTCCAGCCCGGCGTCCTTGAAATAGCCCTTGGCGGCAGGGTGCAGGAAGAGGGCTGCTGGGCCTTCGAAGCGCCAGTCGAGCTGGAACTTGATCGCCGTTTCGGCATGGGCACTCCCGAATGCAGCGGCTGCGGCCAGGGCGGCGGTGGTCTTGAGGAATAGGCGCTTGTTCATGAAGGCTCCTGGAAACAGGGAAAAGTGGGAAAAAGAATCCGGCGGCTTGTGCCATACACGGGTTCAGCACAACGCAGCAAAAAGGGTGCCAGCTGAGGAGCAGCGGATCAGACTGCGGCGGCGCCTAGCGGTTTGTGAATACAGAACGTGTATACATATTGTTCGGCGTACCGCAGTCTTCGTCATCATGGCTAACCCTGAATCGGTGCATGACCCGATTGAAGTTGCACCTAAGCGGTGCGACGGAAATGGGGCCAAGGGTCCACTTCGGTGCGCCCTGGCCACTGCGGGCGCGGCGATGCCGGACCATCGCCCGCCGACGGCGCATTGGAGGGAGGAGCGACCGGGTTCGCGTTCAGTCCAGTTCCTGGGGCAGCAACAGGTTGAGCACGATAGAAATCACCGCCGCGGGAAGCAGGCCGCTGGTCATCAGCACCTGGGCCATCTTGGGCAAGTGCTGCAAGGCGTCGGGCGCCAGCTGCAGACCCAGGCCAATCGAGAGGGAGATGGCGAAAATCACCATGTTGCGCCGGTTCCAGGTTACGTCCGACAGCATGCTCACACCAGCTGCGGTGACCATGCCGAACATGATGATCACACCGCCACCCAGCACGGTGATGGGCATGGAGGCGATGACGGCGCCGAATTTCGGGATCAGGCCACAGACGATCAGGAACAGCGCGCCCAGCGTGACCACATGGCGGCTCATGACACCCGTCATGGAGATCAGGCCCACGTTCTGGCTGAAGCTGGTGTTCGGCAGACCGCCGAACAGGCCGGCGACGGCGGTGCCCAGGCCATCGGCGAAGGTGGCGCCCGAGATTTCCTTGTCGGTCGATTCGCGCCCGGCACCGCCCTTGGTGATGCCGGAGACGTCACCCACGGTCTCCACCGCAGACACAACCGCCATGAAGCACATGCCGACGATGATGGCCCAGTTGACCTCCCAGCCGAACTTGAATGGCTCGGGTGCGGTGAACCAGGCCGCCGAGGCGATCGGAGCGAAGTTGACCTTGCCCAGCAGCAGGGCGTAGCCGTAGCCCGCGACCAGGCCGACCAGCACCGCGGCGACCGACAGCATGCCGCGGGTGAAGAACTTCAGCGCCAGCGTCACCACGATCACCACCAGGGCCACGGACCAGTTGACCAGGCTTCCGAACTCGGGCTTACCCTTGAGCGGAATGCCGCCGGCAGCGTATTCGATGCCAACCTTGACCAGCGCCAGACCGATCATCAGCACGATCAGGCCTGTGACCAGGGGCGGCAGCGCGTGGCGGATGCGGCCGATGAAAAAGCCCAGGAAAAAGTGGAAGATGCCGCCGATCACGATACCCGTCATCAGGCCAGCCATGCCCGCCACACCAGCGCCGGCAACGGCCGGAATCATGATCGGGATGAAGGCAAAGCTGGTGCCCTGCACGATGGGCAGGCGGGCGCCGACCGGGCCGAATCCGATGGTCTGCAGCAGGGTGGCAATGCCCGCGAGAAACATTGACATCTGGATCATGTAAATCATGTTCGGGAAGTCGGGCGAGTTCGACCCGAACCCGAAGCCGGCGGCACCTGCCACGATGATCGCCGGCGTCACATTGCTCACGAACATGGCCAGCACATGCTGGATGCCCAGCGGAATCGCCTTGCCCAATGGTGGCGTGTAGTTGGGGTCTTTCAGCTGTTCGCGGGTACCGAGGCTGTTGGTTTTCATCGATGGCTCCAATGAAGAGGTGCAGGGGTTGACACCCACAAAAAGTGTATACACATTATGTGTACTGAAAGATAAACTATTCTGTGGGTAAACCCTGAGGGTGGCCGCCATCTGTCCAATGGTTGCGAAAAAAAAGGGGCGCCTGAGCGCCCCTAGTACGTGTCGAGTGTCGTGTCAGCGACGGGCGCTGGCGGCGGCCAGAGCGGTCATGTTGAGCACTCGCCGCACGGTGGCCGCCGGGGTGAGGATGTGGGCAGTGGCTGCACACCCCATGAGCACCGGCCCCACGGTCACGCCACCGCTGGTGGTGGTTTTCAGCACGTTGTAGAGAATGTTGGCTGCGTCCAGGTTGGGGCAGATCAGCAGGTTGGCCGAGCCGCTGAGCGTGGAGTCGGCGTTGTAGTGGTTGCGGATGCCTTCATCCAGCGCCGCGTCGCCGTGCAGCTCGCCGTCGCATTCGATCTCGGGGTGCTGCGCCACGAACAGGTCGCGCGCGCGCCGCATCTTCTTGGCCGAGGCGCGCCGGCTGGAACCAAAGCTGGAGTGCGACAGGAACGCCACCTTGGGCGGAATGCCAAAGCGCTGCACTTCCTGCACCGCCATCCAGGCGATCTCGGTCAGCTGCTCGGCGCTGGGGTCTTCGTTCACATAGGTGTCGGCCACGAAGATCGGGCCCTGGTCGGTCATGAGCGCATTGACCGCGGCGTAGTTGGTGACACCCGCGCGCTTGCCCAGGATGCTGTCAATGCGTTCCAGGTGCGTCATGTAGTGGCCGGCCAGGCCGCAGATGAGCGCATCGGCGTCACCGAGCGAGACCATGAGAGAACCGATGATGGTGTTGGAGCGGCGCACCGCGGCCTTGGCCACTTCCGGCGTGGCGCCGCTGCGCACCATGAGCTGGTGGTAACGCTCCCAGTACTGGCGGAAGCGTGGGTCGTCTTCCGGGTTGCAGTTCTCCACATCCACGCCCAAGCGCATGCGCAAGCCGGCCTTTTCGATGCGCGCGGCGATCACGGCCGGGCGGCCGATCAGGATCGGCTTGGCGAGGCGGTCGTCAATGGCCATTTGCGCGGCGCGCAGGGCGCGCTCGTCTTCGCCGTCGGCATAGGCCACGCGCTTCTGGGCGTCGGGCATGGCCTTGGCGGCGGTGAAGATGGGCCGCATCAAAATGCCGGTCTGGTAGACATAGCGACCCAGGCTTTCGATGTAGGCCGGCATGTCGGTGATCGGGCGCGTGGCCACACCCGAGTCGGCAGCGGCCTGCGCCACCGCCGGTGCGATCTTCAGGATGAGGCGTGAGTCGAAAGGCTTGGGGATCAGGTAGTCCGGGCCGAACACCAGTTCCTGGCCCGCATAGGCGTTGGCCACTTCTTCGCTGGTTTCGCTCTTCACGAGGTCGGCGATCTGGCGCACGCAGGCCAGTTTCATTTCTTCGGTGATGCGGGTCGCGCCACAGTCCAGTGCACCTCGGAAGATGTACGGGAAACACAGGACGTTGTTGACCTGGTTGGGGTAGTCCGAGCGGCCGGTGGCGATGATGCAGTCGGGCCGCGCGGCTTTGGCTAGTTCGGGGCGGATTTCCGGCTCCGGGTTGGCGAGCGCCAGGATGATGGGCTTGTCGGCCATGATCTTGACCATGTCCACCGTCATCACGCCCGGGGCCGAGCAGCCCAGGAACACGTCAGCGCCCTTGACCGCATCGGCCAGGGTACGGTCGCTGGTGGTGCGGCAGTAGCGCTGCTTGGACGCGTCGAGCTTGCCGGCCAGGGCGTCCGCGCGCTCGGTCTGGATCACGCCTTTGGAGTCGCAGACCAGAATGTTCTCGGCCTTCACGCCCAGGCCGACCATCACATCGAGACAAGCAATGGCTGCAGCGCCGGCGCCCGAGACCGCAACCTTGACCTTGCCAATGTCCTTGCCCACCAGCTCCAGCCCGTTGAGCAGGGCAGCGCTGGAGATGATGGCGGTGCCGTGCTGGTCGTCGTGGAACACCGGAATGTTCATGCGCTCGCGCAGTTTCTTCTCGATGTAAAAGCACTCGGGCGCCTTGATGTCTTCCAGGTTGATGCCGCCCAGCGTCGGCTCCAACGCTGCGATGATCTCGACCAGCTTGTCGGGGTCGCGCTCGGCCAGTTCGATGTCGAACACGTCGATGCCAGCAAACTTCTTGAACAAACAGCCCTTGCCCTCCATCACCGGCTTGGAAGCGAGTGGCCCGATGTCACCCAGGCCCAGCACGGCGGTGCCATTGGTGATCACGCCGACCAGGTTGCCGCGCGACGTGTATTCGGCCGCCAGCGATGGATCGGCCTCGATCGCCAGACAGGGGTAGGCTACGCCGGGCGAGTAGGCCAGCGATAGGTCGCGCTGGTTGGACAGCGGCTTGGTCGGGACGACCTTGATCTTGCCTTTGCTGGGCGTGCGGTGGTATTCGAGTGCGGCGTCCCGCAGGGCTTCTTCGGCTGGGGTCATGTGTCTCTCACTTATTTTGGTTGCAGCAGGTCAAACAGGGTACGCGCAATCACCTTGGTGGCGCAACGCAGGTCGCTGAGCGCGAGTCGCTCGTCGGCGCGCTTGGCGTGCGACTCGAGCACCGTGCGCGGGCCTGCACCATAGATCACGCCCGGGATACCGCGCTCGACATACAGGCGCACATCGGTGTACAGCGGCGTGCCTAATGCAGGAATCGCTTCGCCCATCACCGCCTGCGCGTGTCGCTGGATGGCTTGAACCAGTGGCTGGTTGCCTGGCAGCGGCTTCATGGCGCGCGACAGCAGCAGGCGCTTCACGTCCACCGTGATCTGTTTTCCACCGCGTGGCGGGTTGTAGCTCGCCGCCGCTTCGGCGATGGTCTGGCGGATGGACGCCTCGACCTCGGCCGGATCCTCTTCGGGGATCATGCGGCGGTCGATGTTGAGTACCACCTTGCCCGGGATCACGTTGGTGTTGGTGCCGCCGACGATCTGGCCCACGTTGAGGTAAGGGTGGGTGATGCCTTCGACATTCGATGTGACCTTCAGGTAGTCGGCATTGAGCGCATAGAGCGCGTTCAGGATGTGGGTGGCGGCCTGCAGGGCGTCGGTACCGCTGTCGGGAATGGCGGCGTGAGCCATGTCGCCGTTCACCGTGACCTGCAGCTGCAGGCAGCCGTTGTGAGCCACCACCACCTGGTAGCTGAAACCGGCGGCGATCAAGAGGTCGGGCTTGGTGAGGTCCTGTTTCAGCAGCCAGTCGGGGCCGACCACACCGCCGAACTCTTCGTCGTAGGTCACGTGCAGTTCCACGCCGCCGGCCAGCTTGGCCTGCAGCGATTCCAGCGCGCGGATGGCAAAGGTGAAGCTGGCGATGTCGCACTTGCTCACCGCGGTGGCACGGCCGTACATGTAGCCATCCACGATCTCGCCGCCATAGGGGTCGTGCGTCCAGCCTTCACCGGGCGGTACCACATCACCATGGGCATTCAGCGCAATGGTTTTGCCACCGTCACCGTAGCGCCGGCGCAGGATGAGGTTGGTGACGGACTCCAGACCCGCTGCCTTGACTTCGGCATCGGGCACCACGTGTTTCTCGGCGTTCAAGCCCATCGAGGCGAGCAGTTCGGCGGTGCGCTCGGCGTGCGGTGCGTTGTTCCCAGGCGGGGTGTCGGTTGGCACGCGCACGAGCTCCTGCAGAAAACGCACTTCTTCGTCAAAGTGGGCGTCGATCCAGGCGTCGAGTTGCTCCAGGGCTGTGGTCATGTAGTTGGGTCTCGTGGGTATGGAAATGGGGGAAGTCGGGATGCGCGGGCTAAGCGGTCTCGGTGGCCAGTTGTTGCAACAGGTGCGAGAACGCGTGGACGCAGAGATCGATGTCGTCGCTGGTGGTCGACTCCAGCGGGTTGTGGCTGATACCGCTATTGAGACCGCGCACGAACAACATGGCTTGCGGCATGATTTCATGCAGCTTCATGGCGTCGTGACCCGCTCCGCTGGGCAGGCGGTGCAGCGGCACGCCCAGCGCGTTCACCGCTTTTTCCCAGCGCGCTTGCCAGTTGGGGGCGCTGGGAGCAGCGGCGGCGCGCATGGTTTCTTCCAGCGAGTGGTGAACGCCGCGGCGCTCGCAGATCGAGTTCAGCTCGGCCAGCACGTCCCGCGCCAGCGCGTCTCGCTGAGCATCGCTCGGTGCGCGCAGGTCGAGCGAAAACGTGCAGTGGCCCGGCACCACATTGACCGATCCGTTGGGCACTTGCAGCATGCCGATGGTGGCCACCGAGTCGCCGTCCTGGCGCGCTCGCTGTTCAGCGTAGAGCGAGAGTTCGGCCACGGCACAGGCAGCGTCGCGCCGCCGATCCATGGGCGTGGTCCCGGCGTGGCAGGCCATGCCGGTCACGGCGCCCTGGTAACGCAGGCTGGCATTGATCGAAGTGACCACACCGAGTGGGATATCGAGCTCGTTGAGCACCGGACCTTGTTCGATGTGCACCTCAACGAATCCCAGGTAGCGCGACGGGTCCCGCTTGAGCGCCTGGATGGGTTCCAGCGTGGCGGGCAGGCCAGCGTGCTGCATGGCTTCGCGCATGGTGATGCCATCGGCATCGCGCTGCTCCAGCCAGGCCGGGTTGAAATGGCCGGTAAGCGCGCCCGATCCCAGAAACGTGGCCTTGTAGCGCTGGCCTTCTTCTTCGGCAAAGCCCACCACTTCAATGCCGAAAGGCAAACGTTGTTTGGCCTGGTGCAGCTGCAGCACGCAGGCCATCGGCACGTAGATACCGAGGCGGCCGTCGTACTTGCCGCCGTTTCTGACCGTATCAAAGTGACTCCCGGTGAGCAGGGCCTGTGCATCGGGCGTGGCGCCCAGGTAGCGTCCCACCACGTTGCCAACCGCGTCGATGTGCACCTCGTCAAAACCGCAGTCGAGCATCTGCCGTTGCAAATGCACGGCACAGGCGCGGTGCGCGTCGGTGAGGTAGGTGACGGTGAGTTGACCCAGCTCGGCGTAGCCTTGGTCGGTGTGTTGCGCCAGCGATTCGTGCCAGTCCCAAACGGCGTGGCCCAGCGTGGGCTCGACGCCGAACTTGTCGTTGAGCCGGATTTCGGCGATGCGGTGGATGTGGCGCAGGCACTCGGCCCGCTCAAAATCAATCGGGTTGTGCAGCCGACGTTCAAACGTGGCGATGATCTCGGCCTTGCTGAGGCCGGTGCCGCGTGGGCCGCGCACCGCGAGGATGAAGGGAAAACCGAAGCGGGCGTTGTACTCGGCGTTGAGCCGCTGGATATGGGCAAATTCGTCTGGCGTGCACTGCGTCAAGCCAGCTTTGCTCTGCTCGTTGGTGGACTCGGCGGTGAGCGTCTGGCTCACCATGGCCTTGCCCGCGAGTTCCGGGTGAGCTCGGATCAAGGCGAGCTGGGGCTCCGGCCCGGCCGCATGCAGCACCTGCGCGCAGGCGTGCTTCAAGGCCGCCAGCGAGGCAAACGGGCGCTTGGCCATGGCTAGCTCGGTGATCCAGGGCGAGTGCTCGTACAGGCCGTCGAGCAGTTGCACTGCTTCGTGCAAAGGCGCTGCGTTGAGTTGGTCCAAGGTGATGGGCATGGCGGGGTCTCAATCGGTGAAGGGGTGCGTCGCTTTCCAGTGGCGCGCGATGTCGATCCGGCGCGCCACCCAGACCTGGTCGTGCTGCTGGATGTGGTCGAGAAAGCGCTGTAACGCGGTGATGCGGCCTGGGCGGCCAAGCAGCCGGCAATGCATGCCGATGCTCATCATTTTGGGACGGTCCAGCCCGGTCGGGTCGCCCTCGGCGTACAGCGCGTCGAAGCTGTCCCTCAGGTACTGGAAAAACGGGTCGGCGTGGGAATAGCCCTGGGGCAGAGCAAAGCGCATGTCGTTGCAGTCGAGCGTGTAGGGCACGATGAGCTGGCGGGCATCGCTGCCGTCAGTTTTTTTCACCTGCATCCAGAACGGCAGGTCGTCGCCGTAGTAGTCGCTGTCGTACGCGAAGCCACCGAAGTCCGCCACCAGGCGGCGCGTGTTCGGGCTGTCGCGCCCGGTGTACCAGCCCAGGGGCCTTTCGCCTGTGAGCTGCTGGATGATGGCCATGGCCTCGGCCATGTGGGTGCGCTCGGTGCCTTCGTCGACCTGCTGGTAGCTGATCCATTTCAGACCGTGGCAGGCGATCTCATGGCCCAGTTCGCGAAACGCGGCGGTCACGTCTGGGTGGCGTTTCAGCGCCGTGGCGACACCGAACACAGTCAGCGGCAGGCCGCGCCGCTCAAATTCGCGCAGCAGCCGCCACACGCCGGCGCGCGAGCCGTATTCGTAAATGCCTTCCATGCTGATGTGGCGCTCGGGGAAGGCAGGCGGGTTGAACATCTCGGAGAGAAACTGCTCCGAAGCCGCGTCGCCATGCAACACGCTGTTTTCGCCACCTTCCTCGTAGTTCAGCACAAACTGCACCGCGATGCGCGCACCGCCCGGCCAGCGCGCATGCGGCACATCGCGACCGTAGCCGATCAGATCACGGGGGTAGGCGGCAGTGGCGTCGTAAAGGGTCATGAGCGTAGGCGTGAAGGTTCTGGTTTCAGGATGCCGCAGAACCGGCTCTGCCGGTCGGCCAGCATCATCCCCCGAGGGGGTCGCGCAAAGCGCGGCGGGGGAGGGTCAAGTCAATGCCAATGAAATGTCGTTTGTCGGCAGTTTGCGGTCGAAGGTCAGGTTTTCTTCTACGTGCAGCAGGTGTTCGTTCATCAGGCGGACCGCCAGCTCTTCGTCCTTGGCGGCCAGGGCCTTGACGATGTCGGCGTGTTCGTCGTTGGAGTGTTCGGCCGCGTGGGTGCTCTGGTACATGAGCGTGATCAGCGCGCAGCGCGAAATCAGCTCGCGCAGCAGCTCGGCCAGCACCTGGTTGCCCATCAGCTCGGCCATGCGGACATGGAAATCGCCCAGCAGTTCGGTGCGGCTGGGCACGTCTTCCTGTTGCACCGCCAGCTTTTCCTGCGCCACGTGCTCACGCAGCGCCCGGATGCGCGCCGGCGTCGACGAGCGGGCAAAGGCGCGTGCCATCTCTGCCTCCAGCATGCGGCGCACCGCAAACACCTGCTTGGCCTCTTCCACCGAAGGCGCGGCTACGAAGGCCCCACGAGCCGGTTCCAGCTTGATCAGGCGATTTTGCGAAAGCTGGAAAAGCGCCTGTCGAACCAGAGTACGCGAGACACCAAAATGGTCTGCTAGCTTCTGCTCGGCCAGCTTGGTGCCGGGGTGTAGCCGGTGTTCGACGATGGCGCGCGTCAGCGATTCGACAATGTGGTGGGTGCTCGAGGTTTCCATGGCTGGATGGTATCGGGAAAAACAAAAAGTGTATACACTTTCAGTCGACCAAACCGATTTGTTGCGCACTTTCAAGGAGACACCATGGGCCTGAGCACCCACGTACTCGACACCATGCACGGCTGTCCGGCTGCTGGCATGGGGGTGGAGCTGTACACCACCCAGGGTGAGCAGGCCACGCTGGTCAAGCGCTTCACGCTGAACCACGATGGCCGCAATCCCGATGGCCCGCTGTACGACAACGCCAGCCTGCGGGCCGGCACCTACCGGCTGGTGTTCGACGTGCAAGGCTATTTCGCTGCCAAGGGCGTGGCCTTGCCCGAGCCCAATTTCCTCAACCGCGTCGCACTGGACTTTGGCGTGGCCCACACCGATCAGCACTACCACGTGCCTTTGCTGGTGAGCCCCTGGAGTTACTCCACCTACCGCGGCAGCTGACGGGCAAGCAAAAAAAAGCCCGCGGCGTGCGCGGGCTTGTCAACCTCAGAGAAACGGTTGCGGGAAAGCTCAGCGGTCTCGCTGGCCTTCGGTGAGCGTGTCGAGCTGGAAATTGCCGCTGCGGTCCCACAGCCAGACATCGGTGTAGGTCACGCCGCCGAGCTGTACTGGCGCAGGGAACGGCGCCGCGGCGCGCACCGTGCGCTCAATCTCGCGCATGACGTCCGGCACGTGGCTGGGCGCGCGCATCCAGTTGATGTTGCGCACATTGCCGCGGCCGTCGAGGTCGACCTGCAACACGCCCACTGCGTGCATCAGCGGCGGCAGCCTGCCTTTGTAGATTCGGTTGGCGTTAAGGCCATAGAGGTGCTTCGCTCCGTCTTTCCGGTAGTCCTTCGCGGTGCGGGCGTTCGAGATCAGGGCAGGTGCCGGCACTACGGCCACCGGAGGGGGTGGTGGGGCTGGCGCCGGAGCGGGCGGTGGTGGTGGCGGCGGCGGCGGAGGCGCCGGAGGTGCGGCGCAGGACGCCAGCACCAAGGCGGTCAAGAGGCCCAGCGCCCGGCTTGCACGGGATGCGAGTGCGCGGGTCGGGCTGGCGGCGCCGTGGCGGCTGTCGGCGATCGGTGTGTCTTTCATCGTTGGTCTTCCCAAGTGTTGGTCTGCGATCGGGACCGGATGCGGTCGGTAAGCGCCGGGCGAAACCCATGAGCGATTGCAGTGTAGGAGGGTTTTTCGGCCAGCGCACGGCGCCAGGCGGTGATACTGCGCATCGTTGACCAAGTTTACGAATTCACACATTTTCATGGCCTGAGCGCCACACGCACCTTCCCCATGGCTCACCTTCTGGACGATTTCCTGCGCCGTCTGGCGACCGAGCGCGCCATTCTCGTCAGCGTGCGCGTCACACGCGGATCGGTGCCGCGCGAGGCCGGCTCCTGGATGGCGGTGTTCGCTCAGGGGCAGGTCGGCACCATCGGGGGTGGTCATCTGGAGTGGGATGCGCTGCGCGGCTGCCGTGAGCAGTTGAGGGTATGCCCACAAGGTGGCAAGCCCTGGGCGCAGGATGTGGTGCTCGGTCCAGCGCTGGGGCAATGCTGCGGCGGCGCGCTCGCGCTGGACTTCGAACCGGTCAGCGCAGACGATGCACCCGACTTGCGCCAGCGCCTGGTGGAGACCGTGCAGCCGGTGGCGCTGTTTGGAGGCGGTCATGTGGGCCGGGCCATCGTGCAGGCGCTGGCGCCGCTGCCGTTTGCCGTGACCTGGGTCGACAGCCGGGACGAGGTCTTTCCAGCGGCGCTGTCTGGCCTGGCGGCCACCGAGCATTCCGACCCGGTGCATGCCGCGGTCGGTGATCTGCCCGCCGGGGCACTCGTGCTCATCATGAGCTTTTCGCACGCAGAAGACCTGGACATCGTGGCCGCCTGCCTGCAGCGCCAGCGCGCGTGCGCCGATCTGCCGTTCGTGGGCCTGATTGGGAGTCAGACCAAATGGGCCAGCTTTCGCAGCCGGCTGGAGGCGCGCGGTTTTGCCGAGGCCGAGCTGGCCCACGTCACCTGCCCGATCGGCCTGCCCGGCATCCGCGGCAAAGAGCCGGCGGTGATCGCGGCGTCGGTGGTGGCGCAGTTGTTGCAAGTGGGGAGTTCGGGCAAATGTGTTCGCTGATCCCGGGATAACCCTGTACCAACTGTGCTCAAAAACTGTATACAATTTATTTTCGGTCGCAGCGGTGCGGGCAAAACGGATCCATCCCGTTTGCTCATACGCGGCCCTCAGCCGACTCAGAGCGCCCGCGGTGGTGAGTCGTTTTCCCTGACGGTGGTCGCACCGTCCTGAGGAGGCGCCATGGAAACCTATCTGCTCGACTGGGCCAACCTGCTGCTGCGCTGGCTGCACGTCATCGTCGCCATTGCCTGGATCGGCTCTTCCTTCTATTTCGTCTTTCTCGACAGCAGCCTCACGCCACCCGTGGACGAGCAGCTGAAGAAAGACGGCGTGAGCGGTGAGCTCTGGGCGGTGCACGGCGGCGGCTTTTACCACCCGGTGAAGTTTGCGGGCGCGCCACCCAAGCTGCCCGAGCACCTGCACTGGTTCTACTGGGAAAGCTATTCCACCTGGCTCTCGGGCTTTGCGCTGTTCCTGATCTCCTACCTCTGGAGCCCCAGCGTTTACCTGATCGACCCCAACATCATGGCTTGGAGACCAGCCGGTGCCATCGCTGCCGCACTGGCTTTCCTGGTGGTGTTTTGGCTGTTGTACGACGCCATCTGTCGCACCCTGGGCCAGACCAAGAATGGCGA
>NZ_JAABRQ010000012.1 GCF_011390835.1 Hydrogenophaga sp.
GTGGTGGCGACTGACTTCCGAGGCGAGACCTGCACCAGCGTGTTCGATGCCGACGCTGGCATCGCGCTGGACAGCACCTTTGTGAAGGTCGTGGCCTGGTACGACAACGAGTGGGGCTACTCCAACAAGTGCCTTGAGATGGTGCGCGTGGTGGCCAAGTAAGCGCACGCTTTTTTCTGAAGACAAGGGCACTCAAGGGTGCCCTTGTCATTTCTGGGCCGCAGCGGCGTCACGTTGTGCAGGGAGCGCAAGGCTTGTCCTGCGTCGGCGATTCAAAAATAGACCGACTGGTCTATCGGATGCGGTGATGAAACCTGCTGCCGAACACCCGGGCACCCGCGATCTCCGCCATGCATCGGCCTGACATCCCTTTGTTCAACATGTGCCGCTCCTGCGGAGGCCATGCGCGCCCGATCCGGGCGCACCCAGGGCGCTTACATCGTTGCACCGGCTCTGGTGGCATGGCTGGATGACGCCGCTGGAGCGCCGCATGTGCGTTTTCTGATCCTGGCAGGCTATCGCTACAGCGATATGCGCTCGACTGCTTTGACATACGGGTTGCCACTGCCTGAGTCGGCACCCATATCGCATGCGGGAGGGCCAGAGCCCGCTAACCGGTCTGCAGCGCCCGTCAACCTTCCATCATCGGTGTGACTTTTCAGACCTTCTTCCGCCAGAGGGATGGTCCATGTGCTACACAACGTGTTACAAAACGTTATGTGTGTTGCAGCCCAAGGTATTTCCCGAGTCATCGCGCGCTTCGCCGCGGTGGCGTGCTTGGGCGTGCTCGGCTCGGCGGCGGCGTGGGCGCAGACTTCGGGCGACGTCGAAAAGGCAGCCTCAGGCCTGTTGATCGGCCTGAAGCCAGGTGTCAACAAGGAGCTTGCGGACAACGCAGACCGCAGCCCGACCCGCGATCGGGTGCGTGCGCAAGCGCGTTGGAGCCGAGCTGCGCACGCCGGACAGACCGAGGCTATCCGAGTGGCTCGTGAAGCGGGTGTGTCCATCCGACGTTCCACCGCATCTGGCGATGCCCAGGTCCTGGGTCTGGAGCGCCCGCTCAAGGGCCAGGCGCTGAGTGACGCGATGCGCCGCCTGCGTCTGCACCCCGATGTGGCCTGGGTCGAGCCCGATGTGCTGGTACCGCGCCTGCAGGCGTTGCCGGTGGTCCCCAATGACACCAAGTTTGTGCAGCAATGGCACCTGCAAACACCCGATCCCACGCGACCCGCTGCGCTGAACCTGCCCGCCGCCTGGGCCCGCACCACTGGGACGCCGATTGCCGGTGCGCCGGTTGTGGTGGCGGTGGTAGACAGCGGGGTGCGCCTCGATCACCCGGACCTGGCCGGCAAGCTGTTGCCCGGGCGCGACCTGATCAGCGAGCTGGACATCGCCAACGACGGCAACGGCCGTGACGACGATCCGAGTGACCCTGGCGACTGGGTCAGCGCCAGTGATCTGCACAAGCCGGTCTTTGCCGGTTGCAGCACCAGCGACAGCTCCTGGCATGGCACCTTCATCAGCGGCCAGATCGCCGCGGCGACCGACAACGCGTCGGCTGTCGCCGGTTTGAGTTGGGGCGCCCAGGTGTTGCCGGTGCGGGTCTCAGGCAAATGCGGCGCACGCCTGTCCGATCTGCTCGATGGCGTGCGCTGGGCCGCGGGTCTTCCGGTCGAAGGGCAGCCACTCAATCCCCATCCGGCCCGCGTCATCAACTTGAGCTTTGGTGGCGACGCGTTGTGTTCGCCTGCGTACCAGGAAACCATCGATGCCGCGACCGCAGCCGGTGCGCTGGTGGTCGTGGCCGCGGGCAATGGCGGCGGTGCGCTCAAGCGCCCGGCCGACTGCCAGCGCGTGCTGGCGGTCGCCTCTGTTCAGCGAGACGGCAGCAAGGCGTCCTATTCCAGCTTCGGTGCCAACGTGGCCCTGTCGGCGCCAGGAGGTTCCTGGAGCAGCACGCCCCAGGACACCTTGATCACGTCGATCACCAACAGCGGGCTCAATGGCCCGGTCGATAACACCGTCGGCCTGAAGCAGGGCACCAGCTTTGCCGCGCCGCAAGCAGCCGGCGTGGCCAGTCTGATGCTGTCGGTGAACCCCGCGCTCACGCCTGAGCAGCTCATCGAGCGCATGAAGGTCGCCGCTCGCCCGCATGGCAACTTGGGCTTGCCCGCCTGTGGCCCCACCAGCTCGCAGGTCTGCCAATGCACCACCGACACCTGTGGCGCTGGTTTGCTGGACGCCGACCGAGCGGTCCAGCTTGCATCCGGCCCCGCCGCGATCATTGATGCGCTCGGCTCGGTATTGCCCGGCTCGTTGCTTACCTTGGACGGCCGCCGCAGCGCGGCCGCGCCCAGCGCTGTGGTCGTGAGCTATCGCTGGACGCAGCTGGCAGGTCCACCGGTGGTCATCACCGCCGATGACCAGGCACTGGCCACAGTGCAACTGCCCACCGAAGAAGCGGAGTACAGGTTCCGCCTGAGTGTTACCGACAGTGACGGGCAGGTCGGCGAAAGTGAGTTTCGCGTGCTGGCCAGCCGGCAGAATGTGCTGGCAGGGGCAGCGATCGGTGGCGGCGGCGGCGCCAACAGCCTGCTGTGGGGTGCTGCGTTCTGGGCCTGGGTGCTGGGTCTTGGCCTGGCACAGTACCGGCAACGCCGACCCACCGTCGGCGCCGCCTGACGGGCCTGTGTGACCTCAGTTGCAGGGTTGCAGAGCTTTGCCCGCCAGCGGGGCTCCCAGTGCGGCCACAGCCCGCCGCTGCGCCGGTGTGATTGCCGGCAAACGGAGCGTGAAGTTGAGAGATTCGGCGCGCTCCTGGGCCACGCGCGCGGTGCGCACGCCGGTCCGCGCGACTTCCTGAAGGGCCTGCTGCGCCGAGGCGTCGCTCGAATAGGTGCCCAGCGCCAGGCCGGGACTGAGCCCACCCGAGACCTCGCGAAACGCCACCTTGAGCTCGCGTAGCTCGGCTTTTTTACGCTCAAGCTGCTCTTCGTTATCGTAGCGCCCCATGTAAACAATCCAGCGCCCGCCGCTGCGGCTCTCGTTCATCTGCCAGCTGCTGGCCGGTAGGCCTGCTAGGGTCAGCGCGGCACGTAGGCCATCGGCCTGGGCTTCGGTGAAGGCGCCAGCTTGCCAGCAGGTGCGGGCAGCCTCGGCGGCCTCGGTCACTGGCGGCGCTGGCACCGGCGCTGGAGGCGGGGCCACGGTCTCGGCAGGCTGTGCCGGTGTCGGCAGCTCGATCTCGCGTTCAGCTGCAGGAGCGTTGACCGGAGGCGATTCAGGCGCGATGTCGCGCGGTGTATTGAGCAGGCGTTGCGCTTCGGGCTTGATCTGCGCGTCCAGTCGCTGGGGCTCGCGCACTTGCGGCGGCGCGTAACCTATCGACGCCAGATAGCCTTGGCTCCAGGCGAAATATCCGGCATTGGCCAGCACCAGCAGCCAGATCGCCCACCTCAGCATGGGCGCACGCTCACTTCCGAACTGCTTACGGCGCGCCAGCCGGCGTCGGTCTTCACTCGCAGCGCGCCGCTGGCGTCCACGCCGTCGGCCAGGCCCAAGCTGCCGTCAGACAAGGTCACCCGTTGCTGGAACAAGGCATCGCGGGCCGCAAACCGACTGGCGAACGCCGTAAAACCGTCGGCCTGGAACCGCAGGATGTCGCGCACCAGCGCGGGCACGACCTGCTCCAGCGTTTCCCCGGCGGTCTGACCGACGCAGACCTCAGCCAGCCCTGCCGGCGCAATCGGGGCCGCCGAATCAGGGGAGGCCAGTGCCCGCACGGCCGCTGCATCAGGCCGGGCGATGTTGATGCCCATGCCGATCACCACGGTGCGGGGGCGATCAGGCCCTTCGCCCTGGCTCGCCGTTTCCACCAGGATGCCACCGAGCTTGCGCTGGTGTAGCCACAAATCGTTGGGCCACTTGAGCATCACGTCCGGGTGCAGGCTCTCGGCGAGGCTCACCCCCACCGCCAGCGACAGGCCCGACCAGCTCGACGGGGTCAGCGGCAGGGCCAGTGAAAACGTAAGGGACTGCCCTGGCTGGCTGTGCCAGGCCTTGCCCAATCGCCCGCGCCCGGCCGTCTGGACCTCGGCCGCCAGCAGCACCGGCTCCTGTTGTCCGGTGCGTGCGCGGCGCATCAACTCGCTGTTGGTCGAGTCCACGCTGGGCAGCACCTCCACGGTGAAACCAGGCAGTACGGGTACAACCGCCTGCCAGACGGCCTCGACATGGCGGGTCAGCGAGTCGTGATGCGCCACCGTCATGCGGCCTTCTTCTTGTCCTTGCGCTTGCCCTTGCCCTTATTACCCGGGCGGGCGTCCTTGTCCTGCGGTGCGAGCAGCGTGCCACGGCACTTCTTGGCGCCGCACCAGCAGGGGTACTGCTTGAGCAGCTTGCGCGTGTGGGGCTCGTCGATCACCAGACCGTAGTCGTAAAACAGTTCTTGGCCTGCCGGGATGTTCTTGCGAGCGCGGATGAACACTCGACCGTCTTCCACCTCAGCTTCGCAGTTGGGCTTGCAGCTGTGGTTGATCCATCGCGAAGAGTTTCCGCCCACCTTGGCGTCGATCACATGGTCTTCGTCGACATGAAAATAGAAAGTGTGGTTCGGGTCGGTCGGGTCGTGCGGGTGGCGGCGTAGCGCCTCGTCCCAGGCGATCACCTCGCCCACGTACTCGATCAGCGTCTCGCCTTCAGCTAGGTCCACCAGCGCGTAGACGCCTTTGCCGTGCACGCCCGATCGGCGAGTCTGGATGCGGCGCCCGCCGGACGCTGTCGGCCCGGGCGCTGTCTGTGGAGGGGTATTAGCGAAACCGGCAGTTTTCTTCACGAAGGGAATTTTTGGTAAGGTTGTTTCATGCAGGTGTGCGCGAGTGTGCGCGTGCCCATGTGCGCGTGTACACGCGCGAGCCAACCGATTGTAGAGATGAAAAACCAAGGTTCAGCCAAAACGCTGGTGATTGCCGAGAAGCCCTCGGTGGCCCAGGACATCGTGCGCGCACTCACCCCGGTGGCGGGCAAGTTCGAGAAGCACGACGACCACTTCGAGAACGACCAGTACGTGGTCACCTCGGCGGTGGGTCATTTGGTGGAAATCGCCGCGCCCGAAGAGTTCGACGTCAAGCGCGGCAAGTGGAGCTTTGCCCACCTGCCGGTGCTGCCGCCCTACTTTGATCTCAAGCCCATCGACAAGACCAAGTCACGCCTGTCGGCGGTGGTCAAGCAGGCCAAGCGCAAGGATGTGGGCCAACTCATCAATGCCTGCGACGCGGGCCGCGAAGGCGAGCTGATCTTCCGCCTGATCGAGCAGTACGCAGGCGGGCAGAAAAACGGCGCCTACCAGAGCCTGGGCAAGCCAGTGCGGCGCCTGTGGTTGCAGTCGATGACGCCAGCCGCGATCCGCGACGGCTTTGAGAACTTGAAGAGCGACGAGCAGATGCAGGGCCTGGCCGATGCGGCGCGCAGCCGCTCCGAAGCCGACTGGATGGTCGGCATCAACGGCACGCGCGCCATGACCGCCTTCAATTCGCGCGACGGCGGCTTCTTCCTGACCACCGTGGGCCGGGTGCAGACGCCCACCTTGTCCATCGTGGTCGAGCGCGAAGAAAAGATCCGCGCCCACCGAAGTCGCGACTACTGGGAGATCCACGGCAGTTTCCTGGCCGAAGCCGGCGAGTACCCGGGCAAGTGGTTCGACCCCAATTTCAAGAAGCCTACCGGGGAGGATGCCGACGCCGAACAACGTGCCGACCGCGTCTGGAGTCAGCGCGAGGCGATGGCCATCGCCGAGGCGGTGCAGAGCAAGGCCTGCAGCGTCAAGGAAGAGAGCAAGCCCACCACACAGGCCAGTGGTCTGCTATACGACCTCACCAGCCTGCAGCGCGAAGCCAACGGCCGCTTCGGCTTCTCGGCCAAGACCACGCTGCAGCTCGCACAAAGCCTGTACGAGCGGCACAAGGCCCTGACCTACCCTCGAACCGATTCGCGCGCCCTGCCCGAAGACTACCTGCCCACGGTCAAGCAGACCTTCGAGATGCTGGCCGACAGCGGCATGAAACACCTGGCGCCCCACGCGCTCACCGCGCTCAACAACGGCTACATCCGCCCGAGCAAGCGCGTGTTCGACAACAGCAAGGTCAGCGATCACTTTGCCATCATTCCGACTCTGCAAGCGCCCAGCGGCCTGAGCGAGGCTGAGCAAAAGCTCTACGACCTGGTCGTTCGGCGCTTCCTGGCGGTGTTTTTTCCCAGCGCCGAGTTCCTGGTCACGACCCGCATCACGTCTGCCGTCGGTCATCACTTCAAGACCGAAGGCAAGGTGCTGGTCAAGCCGGGCTGGATGGCGGTGTACGGCAAGGAAGCAGCGGAAGACGTGGCCGATGCCAAAGAAGGGGACAAGGGTCAGAGCCTGGTGCCAGTGCGTGAAGGCGAGACGGTGCGTGCAGAGAGCGTCGAGCCCAAGGCGCTGAAAACCAAGCCGCCGGCGCGCTACTCTGAAGCCACCCTGCTCGGCGCCATGGAAGGCGCGGGCAAACTGGTGGATGACGACGAGCTGCGCGAAGCCATGCAGGAAAAAGGACTGGGCACACCTGCCACCCGCGCGGCCACCATTGAAGGCCTGCTGACCGAGAAGTACATGCTGCGCGAAGGTCGCGAGATGATTCCGACGGCCAAGGCCTTCCAGCTCATGACGCTGTTGCGCGGCCTGAGCGTGGAGGAGCTCTGTAAGGCCGAGCTCACCGGTGAATGGGAGTACAAGCTGGCGCAGATGGAGCAAGGCAAGCTCAGCCGCGCTGCCTTCATGGCCGACATCGCCGCCATGACCGAACGCATGGTGAAAAAGGCCAAGGAATACGACCGCGACACCATCCCCGGCAACTACGCCACGCTGACCACACCCTGCCCCAATTGCGGTGGTGTGGTGAAAGAAAATTACCGGCGCTACAGCTGCGTGGGCAAAGACGGCGCCAGCGAGGGCTGCGGTTTCTCGTTCGGCAAGTCGCCGGCTGGCCGAACCTTTGAACCCGAAGAGGCGGAGCAGCTGCTGCGCGACAAAAAGATCGGCCCGCTCGAAGGCTTCCGCTCCAAGGCCGGCTGGCCCTTCGTGGCCGAGATCGTGATCAAGTTCAACGAGGAAGAGAAAAACTGGAAGCTCGAATTTGACTTCGGCGACGACAAGAAAAACGAAGAGAGCGGTGAGCTGGTGGATTTCGCTGGTGCAGAGTCGCTGGGGGCCTGTCCCAAGTGCGGCAGCCCGGTGTACGAACATGGCAGCAACTACGTCTGCAGCAAGACCGTGCCCACCGAGGCGCAGCCTACGCCGAGCTGCGATTTCAAGAGTGGCAAGATCATCCTGCAACAGCCGGTGGCGCGCGAGCAGATGAGTAAGCTGCTGGAAACCGGCAAGACGGACCTGCTGGACAAGTTCGTCTCCATGCGCACGCGCCGTGCCTTCAAGGCCTTCCTGGCCTGGGACAAGGAGGCCGGCAAGGTGAACTTCGAGTTCGAGCCACGCACCAGCAAGTTCCCGCCGCGCAAGACCGCCGCGGGGGCGCCCGCCAGGACCGCCGCTGCGAAGAATGCCGCGCCCGCCAAAAAGGCGGCGGCCAAGAAAGCCACCGCCCCCAAGGCGCCTAAGGCCCCGCGCAAGACCACCGCGGCCACCGGCAAGCAGCCGAGCGCTGCGCTCATCGCAGTGATCGGCGAAGGCCTGGTGTCGCGCCCCGAAGTGACCAAGAAGCTCTGGGACTACATCAAGGCCAACGCATTGCAGGACACCGCTGACAAGCGCAAGATCAACGCCGACGCCAAGCTGCAGGCCGTATTCGGCAAACCGCAGGTGACGATGTTCGAGATCGCCAAACTGATCGGACCGCACCTGAGCTAGAGACCCCTGCGCTCCGCCGCTGCGCGGGTCGCTGCCTTGGAACAGGGAGGAACCGGTTTCTGCTCCGGTTCCGGGGCCGGACCGGCTCGGGGCGGCCGGGATCGATTTGTTCTTCGCATACTGTCTGACTGGAGTTGCTTTATGAGCCTGAAACTGTATTTCGCCCCTGGCGCCTGTTCGTTCGTGCCGCATGCCATGCTGGAGATAGCTGGCGTGGCGTTCGAGCCCTCCATGGTCAAGCTGCACAAGGGCGAACAGCGCACGGCCGACTACTTGGCACTCAATCCGCGCGGCCAGGTGCCGGTGCTGGTCGACGGCGATGAAGTGATCACGCAGATCATCGCCATCTTGCTGCACCTCGACACCCGGCTGCCTAAGGCGCACATCCTGCCGGCCGATGGCGTGGCGCGCACGCGAGCGTTGTCTTTGCTGGCCTGGATGAACAACACGGTGCACCCGACCTTCACCCACTTCTTCATGCCGGAGAAGTTCAGTGACGACGAAGCAGCCAAAAAGGCGATCCGTGCGTTTGCTGTGCCGCGCTACCGGGAATGCTTGGAAGAGATTGAAGCCCTCGCCGCTCAGGCCTCGCCCTGGTTGTTCGGCGAGCGCCCGGGCGCGCTGGACGGCTATGCGCTCACGCTGTTGCGATGGGGTGGCTACGCCGGCATCGACCCCACCACCCTGCCTGCAACCTGGGGCCTCGTGCAGCGTTTCGCGGCACTGCCTGGTGTGGCCAAAGCGGTAGAACGGGAGCGCCTGGTCTTGAACGTGTACCAGTCCGCGGGCTGAACGGTCGGCGCGGGCAGGTCGTTCAGTCCGTCAGTCCTCATCACCGCGCGGTGGAGAGAACCGCACCGACACCAGCAACCCGCGTTGCTGGAGGTGTTCGGGATGGGCGTCTTCCATCTGCACCGTGGCGCCATGTTGCTGGGCGATTTCCTGCACGATGGCCAGGCCCAGCCCTGAACCGTCGACGTTGGTACCCAGCGCCCGGTAGAACGGCTGCATCACCAGTTCCCGCTCGTTGGCCGGGATGCCGGGTCCGTTGTCTTCCACCTGCAGGATCTGCACGCCGCTGAATCGGTCCACCAGCACCCGCGCCGTGACCACACCGCCGCGGCCGGCGTAGTGTATGGCGTTGTCCACCAGGTTGCGGACCATCTCCTGCAGCAGCGTTGGGTTGCCGTCGATGATGCAGGCCTCGGGCAGCTGCTCGGGACCGTCGTAGCCCAGGTCGATGCCATGTTCCATGGCGCGCGGCACCGAATCCTGCACCACCTGGGTGACCAGTTGCGCGAGGTCGATGCGCGCACTGGGCAGAGCGCGCCCGGTGGTTTCGGCCCGGGCCAGCGCCAGCAGCTGATTGACTGTGTGCGTGGCGCGTGTGCTGGAGCGGGCGATCTGCTGCAGTGAGCCGCGGATTTCGGCCGGGTCGGTCTCACGCTGGGCCAGTTCGGCCTGCATGCGCAGCCCGGCCAGCGGCGTCTTCAGCTGGTGGGCGGCATCGGCCAGGAAGCGCTTCTGGGTGGTGAGCGAAATTTTGAGCCGGGTCAGCAGGTCGTTGATGGAAGACACCAACGGAGCCACTTCTTGCGGAATAAAAGACTCTTCGATCGGGCTCAGGTCGTCGGGCTTGCGGGCACGGATGCGTTGCTCCAGCTCGTTGAGCGGGCGGATGCCGCGCACCAGCGCTAACCACACCAGCAGCACCGCCAGCGGCAGGATGATGAACTGCGGCACCATCACACCTTTGATGATTTCGGTGGCGAGCGTCGAGCGTTTGCCCTTGGTCTCGGCCACCTGCATCAACACCAGGCGCCGGGGGTCGCTGTGCCGCGCCAGCCAGGTGTAGGCGACGCGTACCTCGTCACCGCGCACCAGGTCATCGCGCATCAGCACGCGGCCGGGCTCGGGCGTTTCGTTGTCGCGCGGCAGAGGAAAGTCGGTCTCGCCGCTGATCAACTCGCCGCGCGGATCGACCAGCTGGTAGTACACCAGGTCGCTGTCGTCGGCACGCAGCAGGTCGCGTGCCTGGGGCGTGAGGTTGAAGCTCACCACGTCGTTGCGGGTGACCACGAATTGGGTGAGCGCCTGCAGGTTGAATTCCAGCGCGCGGTCAAAAGGCTTGCTCGCAATCCCCTGCGCCACAAACCAGGTTAAGGCCAGCGAGAGCGGCCAAAGCAGCAGCAGCGGCGTGAGCATCCAGTCCAGAATTTCTCCAAACAGGCTGCGCTGCTCGCGCTGGAACAGCCCGAATGACATCGGCCCGCTGCCCAGTGTTTCGGCGTCGGTAGGACTCCCCCCTGTACCGCCTTTTGCGTCACCCCCCCGGGGGGTCGGCGCACTGCGGCCCGGCCAAGCCGGTTCCGCTGCGCCACTGTATGAACCGCCCTTCATTGGTCGACCAGAGCAGGTCGCCAGCGCCTAAAACAATGCGGCCTGCAACTGACTCTTCGGCGCGGAATGCGTGGTTCAGAAATCCCCTGGAAACGGCTTCGCCGGGCCACAGGGATTGCCCCCCATTGGGGGGGTGACGCCGAAGGCGGCGCAGGGGGGGTCAAATCTTCTCCAAACAGTAACCCAGTCCCCGCACCGTGGCGATGCGGATCGGGCCCTTTTCGATCTTTTTGCGCAGGCGGTGGATGTAGACCTCGATCGCGTTGTTGCTCACCTCTTCGCCCCACTCGCACAGCCGCTCGACCAGCTGGTCTTTGCTGACCAGCCGACCGGCGCGCTGCAGCAAGACCTCCAGTAAGCCCAGCTCGCGCGCCGAGAGCTCCACCATCTTGCCGTCGATGGTGGCCACCCGGCCCGCTTGGTCGTATTCCAGCGGACCGTGTTTGATCGTGTTGGTGCTGCCGCCCATGCCGCGGCGCGTGAGCGCCCGCACGCGGGCTTCCAGCTCCTGCAGCGAAAACGGCTTGGCCATGTAGTCGTCCGCGCCGTAGTCCAGTCCTTTGACGCGCTCCTCCACGCTGTCGGCAGCGGTCAGGATGAGCACCGGGATCGACGATCCGCGCGCGCGCATGCGCTTGAGCACTTCGAGCCCATGCAGCTTGGGCAGGCCCAGGTCCAGGATCAGCAGATCAAATTCGTTGTTGGTCATCAGCGCGGCATCGGCCTCACTGCCGCTGGCCACGTGGTCCACCGCGGCGCCGGCGGCGCGCAAGCCGCGCAGCAGGCCATCAGCCAGCACCTGGTCGTCTTCCGCAATGAGGATGCGCATGCGTGTCTCCGATCGTTTTTTGCATTATGGCGAAAGCCGTACTGGGGGTGCGTGGCGACAAACCCGCATCAACCCAGCATTGACGCGCTGTTCGCATCATCCTGATTCAGCGCGCGCCATAGGCCTCCAGTCCCAACATCACGACGGTCGCCACATCGTCGCCCACCAGCGCGTGGAATTCATCTTGCGCCTGCGTCACCGCCTGGCGGAAGGCTTCCAGCCAGAGCAGCCCGGTGGCGGTGAAGACGATGCGGCGCGCACGCGCATCGTGCGGGTCGGCTTGGCGCTCCACCAGGCCCCAGGCCTCGCATTGCGTCACCAGGTCGCTCATGGCCTGTTTGCTCATGCCTGCTGCCTGCGCCAGTTCGGTCAGGCGCGAACCGGACACCTGAAGGTGGCGCGTGATGTGCACATGGGCCGCCGCGATCTGGTCACGCGCTGCCAGATTGGACAACGCCAGCGGTACGTTGGGGTCGTGCGCCATCAGGTGCAGTACCCGCTCGTCAAAACGCCGCAAAGCCAGACCCATGAGCCTGCCCAGGTGGCTTTGTCGCCAGCGGTCGTCAGGAGTGGTCAGGTCGCGGTTGGTGGCGTTCATGGAAGTGGCCAGGTTGGCGGAGCGAAGCGGCGCAAGGGGGGATATCATATCGTCAAGGAAACTGACCAAAATACGGCTTGTCAGAAAAGTATCGCGCGATAAACTCCTGTTCAAGCATCCAGCCTGTACGCAAAAACATATTCTGGAAGCGAATACCCACTCACACGAAAAGGAGCATTCAATATGGACACAGCCGTCAAACCCAATCCCCTCAACAGCGAAAAGGCCAAGGCCTTGCAGGCCGCCCTGGCCCAGATCGAGAAGCAGTTTGGCAAGGGCACCATCATGCGGCTGGGCGAAGGCGAGGTGATCGAAGACATCCAGGTTGTCTCCACCGGCTCCCTAGGTCTTGACATCGCGCTGGGCGTCGGTGGCCTGCCGCGCGGCCGGGTGGTCGAGATTTACGGCCCGGAATCGTCGGGCAAGACCACGCTGACCCTGCAGGTGATCGCCGAGATGCAGAAGCTCGCCGGTCAGTGCGCCTTTGTCGACGCCGAACACGCGCTGGACATCCAGTACGCGCAAAAGCTGGGCGTGAACCTGCAAGACCTGCTGATCTCCCAGCCCGACACCGGCGAACAGGCGCTGGAAATCGTGGACAGCCTCGTGCGTTCCGGCGCTGTCGACCTGATCGTGGTCGACTCGGTGGCGGCGCTCACGCCCAAGGCTGAATTGGAAGGCGAAATGGGCGATTCGCTGCCAGGTCTTCAGGCGCGCCTCATGAGCCAGGCGCTGCGCAAGCTCACCGCCACCATCAAGAAGACCAACTGCATGGTCATCTTCATCAACCAGATTCGCATGAAGATCGGCGTGATGTTCGGCAGCCCCGAGACTACCACCGGCGGCAACGCGCTCAAGTTCTACGCCTCGGTGCGGCTGGACATCCGCCGCACTGGGACCATCAAAAAGGGCGACGACGCCATCGGCAATGAGACCAAGGTCAAGGTGGTGAAGAACAAGGTGGCGCCCCCGTTCAAGACCGCCGAGTTCGACATTCTGTTTGGCGAGGGCATCAGCCGAGAAGGTGAGATTCTCGACCTTGGCGTAGCCAACCGCGTGATCGAAAAATCGGGCGCCTGGTACGCCTACAACGGAGAAAAAATTGGTCAGGGTCGCGACAACTCACGCGAATTCCTGCGCGAAAACCCCGATCTGCGCCTGGAGATCGAGAACAAGGTGCGCACCGAGCTGGGTGTGCCGCTGCTGCCGGTGGACGAGGCCCCACCCGCCAAGGGTGGCAAAGCCAGCAAGGCCGAGAAAGCCGAAAAGGCTGACAAGCCGGTCACGGCCGAGTAAACACAGCACACCACAGACAACGCGCCGCTTGAGGCGCGCCCTGGCGTGGTGTTGACCGTCTTCAAACGATCAGATGGCTTTTGATCAACCCTCGCTCAAAGGGCGCGCCCTGCGCCTGCTCGGTCAGCGTGAACACTCGCGTGCCGAGCTGGAACGCAAGCTGCGCCAGCATGAGGCAGTGCCTGGCGAACTGGCGCGTGCGCTGGACGACTTGCAGGCCAAGGGCTTCATCAACGAACAGCGGGTACTGGAGTCGGTGGTGCACCGGCGCGCGCCACGCCTGGGCGCGATGCGGGTGCGGCAGGAACTGCAGGCCAAGGGTCTGGCGCCAGAAGCCATCGCTCAGGCTGTGGCCGATTTGCAAGCCAGCGAGGTGGAGCGCGCTCGCGAAGTCTGGCGAAAGAAGTTTGGTGAGCCGGCGGCAGACGCCCAGGGTCGCGCGAAACAGATGCGCTTTCTCGCGACCCGGGGGTTTGGTGCCGAGGCGATCCACCGGGTGGTCAAAGGCGGTGAAGAAGACTGAGTGAGAGCGCGCTCAGAGCTCGCGTGAGCCATCCAGCGGTTCCTTAGCGCGGCGCTTTGACTCAAGGATGCCGTGGAGCGAGCTTTGCCGGACCACAGGCATTGCCCCCAGGGGGGCGACGTACCGCAGGTGCGGCAGGGGGAATCACATCCCGAGCATCAATTGCAAATTCTGTACCGCCGCGCCGCTGGCGCCCTTGCCCAGGTTGTCCAGGCGGGCGATCAGCACCGCCTGGCGGTGCGCTTCGTTGGCGAACACGCGCAGCTCCAGCTGGTTGGTGTCGTTGAGCGCAGTGGCGTCGAGCTTGCCGTCGGCGGTGGCGGGCTCTACCCGCACAAAGCCGCCCGCGGCGGCGCTGGCCGCGTAGTGGGCTACCAGCGCGTCGTGCAGGTCGCTGGCCTTGGGCTGGCCGGGCAAGTGGTCCAGATGCAGAGGCAGCTGCACCAGCATGCCCTGGCGGAAGTTGCCGACGGCGGGGATGAAGATCGGGCGGCGGGTCAGGCCGGTGCAGAACAGGATTTCAGGGATGTGTTTGTGCGCCAGTCCCAGTGCGTAGGCTTCGTGCAAGGGTGCCTCGCCTTTTTCGTACGCCTCGATCATGGTGCGCCCGCCGCCGGAATAGCCACTGACCGATGGCAGCGAGACCGGGAAATCGGTGGGCAGCAGGCCGGAATCCACCAGCGGGCGCAGCAGCGCGATGGCACCGGTGGCGTAGCAGCCGGGATTGCCCACCCGGTCGGCCGACACCACGGCGGCGCGCTGTTCGGCACAGAGCTCGGGAAAGCCGTAGACCCAGCCTGGCGCGCAGCGGTGGGCGGTGGAAGCGTCGATGATGCGGGGCTTGCGGCCGGGCAAGCCATCGATCATGGCCACGGACTCAATGGCCGCGTCGTCGTGCAGGCACAAAATCACCAGATCGGCCTGCGCCATCAGCTCGCGCTTGGCCTCGGGGTCCTTGCGGCGCTCGGGCGCGATGCTCAGCAACTCAATGTCCGGCAGCATCTGCAGCCGTTCGCGAATCTGCAGGCCGGTGGTACCGGCCTCGCCATCTATGAAGAGTTTGGCCATGATCTGTCCGCCTTGTCAGTTCTGGTTCAGAGAATCACTCATATAATTATGCATTACGTTTCGCGCCGCCCCGCCCGATTTTGGTGCGTTGCAGCATGATACATTCCGTCGGTAAAGCGCCCAGCGCGCTCTCGCGGCCTCCTTCGGGGCTGAATTCCGATCCTGTTCACCCTTCCCTGAGAGAGCCCTCATGAAGATCCACGAGTACCAAGCCAAGGAAATCTTGCGCCAATTTGGTGTGCCAGTGCCGCGTGGCATTGCTGCGTTCACGGTGCAAGAAGCCGTCGAAGCCGCCCAGAAACTCGGAGGCCCGGTCTGGGTGGTGAAAGCGCAGATCCATGCTGGCGGCCGTGGCAAGGGCGGTGGCGTCAAGGTGGCCAAGTCAATCGACGACGTGAAGCGCCTGGCAGGCGAGATCCTGGGCATGCAGCTCAAGACCCATCAGACGGGCCCTGAGGGCCAGAAGGTGCGTCGCCTCTATATTGAAGACGGCGCCGACATCCAGAAAGAGTATTACGTCTCGGTGGTCACTGACCGCGCCACGCAGAAAGTGGCGTTCATTGCCTCCAGCGAGGGCGGCATGGACATCGAGGAAGTGGCGCACAGCACGCCCGAAAAGATCATCAAGGTGTTTGTGGACCCGCTGGTGGGTCTCACCGACGCCCAGGCCAAGGAAATTTCTGACGGCATCGGCATGCCGGCGGGTTCCAGCGCGCAGACGATCGACATCCTGCAAAAGCTCTACAAGTGCTACATGGACACCGACGCGTCGCTGGTGGAGATCAACCCGCTGAACCGCGATGGCAAGGGCAACGTGGTGGCACTCGACGCCAAGTTCAACTTCGACCCGAACGCGCTGTTCCGCCATCCCGATGTCGTGGCCTACCGCGATCTGGATGAGGAAGACGCAGCCGAGATAGAAGCCTCCAAGTTCGACCTGGCCTACATCTCACTGGACGGCAACATCGGCTGCCTGGTCAACGGCGCTGGCCTGGCCATGGCGACCATGGACACCATCAAGCTGTACGGCGCCGAGCCGGCCAACTTCCTGGATGTGGGCGGTGGCGCCACCCCGGAGAAGGTTACCGAAGCGTTCAAGATCATGCTCAAGAACGACAAGGTCAAGGCCATCATGGTGAATATCTTCGGCGGCATCATGAAGTGCGACACGATCGCCACCGGTGTGATCACCGCCTGTAAGGCGACCAACCTCAGCGTGCCGTTGGTGGTGCGCATGAAGGGCACCAACGAAGCCTTAGGCAAGAAGATGCTGGCCGAGTCTGGCCTGCCCATCATCAGCGCCGACACCATGGCCGAGGCGGCCGAGAAGGTGGTCGCTGCGGTCAAAGCCGCCTAAGGCGCCCAGAGCGGTTCAAAAATCTTGCGGGACAGACCTTCAGCGCTGTCCCCAACTGAATAAGGTCCAGCATGTCGATCTACATCAATAAAGACACCAAAGTCATCACCCAGGGCATCACCGGCAAAACCGGTCAGTTCCACACGGAAAAGTGCCAGGAATACGCGAACGGCAAAAACTGCTTCGTCGCTGGCGTGAACCCCAAGAAGGCCGGCGAATCGATCTTCAACATCCCGATCTACGCTTCGGTGAAAGAAGCCGCTGCCGAGACCGGCGCCACCGTGTCGGTGATCTATGTGCCTCCCGCTGGGGCTGCCGCCGCGATCTGGGAAGCGGTCGAGGCTGATCTCGATCTGGCGATCTGCATCACCGAAGGCATTCCGGTCAAGGACATGCTGATCGTGCGCAACAAGATGAAGGCCAAGGAAGCCGCTGGTGGCAAAAAGACCTTGCTGCTGGGCCCGAACTGCCCCGGCCTGATCACACCCGACGAGATCAAGATCGGCATCATGCCCGGCCATATCCACAAAAAAGGCCGTATCGGTGTCGTGTCCCGCTCAGGCACGTTGACCTACGAAGCCGTTGCACAGCTGACCGAAATCGGCCTGGGCCAGTCGAGTGCGGTGGGCATTGGTGGCGACCCCATCAACGGCCTAAAGCACATCGACGTGATGCAGGCTTTCAATGACGACCCCGACACCGATGCCGTGATCATGATCGGCGAGATCGGCGGCCCCGATGAAGCCGAAGCAGCGGAATGGTGCAAAGCCAACATGAAGAAGCCCATCGTCGGCTTCATCGCCGGTGTCACGGCACCGGCCGGAAAGCGCATGGGCCACGCCGGTGCGCTGATCAGCGGCGGCGCTGACACCGCCGACGCCAAGCTCGCCATCATGGAAGCCTGCGGTTTCAAGGTCACGCGCAACCCGTCCGAGATGGCCAAGCTGCTCAAAGCCCTGCTCTGAGCCAGTTCGGCATTTTCTGAAAAAGGCAACGCTGGGGCGTTGCCTTTTTTATGGCCTTTGCTATGGCGGTCACAAATCGTTACCACCCAGGGCCGTTGGGGCCCCGCCTGTCAAGGCGGTCTGACAGCGCATGTGGCCACCTCAGACAATCACCTTCCTGCGCGCAGTTCCGTCGATCTGGCGGGATCGGTGCGTGCCCGCATCGGCCCATTGTTCAAGAAGCGCTTTTTGTCCAGCAAGTCCTCCTCATCATTCAAACGCCGCCCAGCCTCCGCCTGGCGGCGCGATGCTGTGCTGGGCGCAGGCGTCTTGCTCGCGGTGCTTGTCTTGCACCTCGCCACCGATCTGCTGGGTGGTCTGGAGCGTCGGTTCTACGACTTTGCCAGTCTGCGCAGCGATCGTGCGCCCAGCGATCGCATTGCCATCATCGCCATCGACGACCAGAGCATCGCCAACATCGGTCGCTGGCCCTGGCCGCGCGAGGTGCACGCCCAACTGATCGACAAGCTTGCGGACGCCGGCGCCAAGACGGTAGCGCACACCGCCTTGTTCCTGGAGCCCCAGGTAGCGCCCGGCATGGACAAGCTGCGCGAACTGCGGAGCCTGCTCGATGGCCGCTCGCCCGCCGCCTCTGATCTGAGTGACCTCGGTGACGTCTCGCGCCAGCAACTGCTGGGCTTCATCGCCGAGGCTGAGCGCGGCCTGGACCACGATGCCCGCCTGGCCAACAGCCTGAAGCAAGCCAACCGGGTTATCGTGCCGTCGGTATTCACCCTCGGTGAGTCGCCTGGGCGCCCTGATCAGCCGCTGCCCCCGTTTGCACAGCGCAGCGTGCTGCCCCTTCCCAGCGGCACTGGCCTGCCCGCCTCGCAGTCGCAGCAACCCATTGAATCCATTGGCGAAGCCGCCCTCGCCGTTGCCCACCTCAACCAGGTGCCGGATCGAGACGGTGCAGTGCGCCAGGAAGCGCTATTGCTCAACTTCGATGGTCAGACCGTTCCGTCCATGGCCCTGGCCGTCGCTGCACACAGCCTGAACCTCGGGCCTGCCGATGTGAGCGCGGTGCCCGGCGAGGGCATCACGCTGGGCAGGCTGCGCATCCCGACCGGTGACGATGGGCTGGTGCTGCCGCAGTTCTACCCCGACCAGGGCGGCCGCCCGGCGTTTGCGGTCGACGCGCTCTACGACGTGCTCTCGGGCAAGATCCCTGCCAGCAAATACGCCGACAAGGTGGTGCTCATTGGCGCCACCGCGGCGGGGGTGGGCACCTTGTTCAACACGCCGGTGTCACCGGCCATGTCGCCCGCGACCATGCTGGCGCACACCACCTCCAGCATCCTCAACGGCCATTTCATCGCTCGCCCCGCCTGGGCGGGTTTCGCCACGCTAGGGCTGCTGCTGGGGGTGGCGGGCTACGTGACCGCGGTGCTGCCCCGTCTCTCGGCCGCCACTGGTGCCTGGATCACGGGGCTGGGCTTTCTGGCCATATTGGGGCTGGAGTACGGCTTGCTTTCCCAGGCCTCGGTGTGGTTGCAGTCGGTGCTGCCCGCAGCCGCCCTGCTGGCCGGCCACTTGGCGCTGACCACGCGCCGATTCCTGGTGACCGAGGCCGGCAAGGTGCGCTCGGATGCCGAGTCGGCCGAAACCAATCGCATGATGGGCTTGGCGCTGCAAGGTCAGGGCCAGCTCGACATGGCGTTTGACCGCTTCCGGCGGGTACCCGCCAGCCCGGAGCTGGTGGACAACCTCAAGCACCTCGCGCTCGACTTCGAACGCAAGCGCCAGTTCAACAAGGCGCATGCGGTCTACGAGCATCTGGGCCGCCTCGGTGGACAAGATGCCGATCTGC
The DNA here is from genome assembly GCF_011390835.1 of Hydrogenophaga sp. Lineage (GTDB taxonomy): Bacteria > Pseudomonadota > Gammaproteobacteria > Burkholderiales > Burkholderiaceae_C > Hydrogenophaga. Next base: position 18,777 of record NZ_JAABRQ010000012.1, read on the forward strand.
AGCAGCGCCTGAGCCGCGCGCAGCGCCTGTCCGAGACCGTCATCCTGGGCGGCGGTGCGTCCCACCCGGGCGGCACATTGCTGCTGACCGGCGGCGGCGTGGAGAAACCCATGCTCGGGCGCTACCAGGTGGAAAAGGAGCTGGGCAAAGGTGCAATGGGTGTGGTCTACCAGGGCCGCGACCCCAAGATTGGCCGGGTGGTGGCGATCAAGACCCTGGCGCTGAGCAGCGAATTCGAAGGCCAGGAGTTGCAGGAGGCGCGCGAGCGCTTCTTCCGCGAGGCCGAGACCGCCGGGCGCCTGCAGCACCCCAACATCGTCACCATTTTTGATGCTGGCGAAGAGCACGACCTGGCCTTCATCGCCATGGAATTTCTGCCTGGCCGCGATCTGGTGGAGCACACCCGGCCGGGCCACCTGCTGCCGCTGGCCACTGTGATCAACATCGGCGAGCAGGTGGCGCGTGCACTGGACTATGCCCACCAGCACCAGGTGGTGCACCGCGACATCAAGCCCGCCAACATCATGTACGACCCCGCGTCCGAGGCGGTGAAGGTGACCGACTTCGGCATCGCCCGCATCACCGACGCCAGCAGGACCAAGACCGGCATGGTGCTTGGCACGCCCAGCTTCATGTCGCCCGAGCAACTCGCCGGCCAGAAGATCGAAGGCAGTTCCGACCTCTACTCGCTGGGCGTGACCCTGTTTCAGATGCTGACCGGCACGCTGCCGTTGCGGGGAGATTCCATGGCCGCGCTGATGTACCAGATCGCCAACCAGCCCGCGCCCGACCTGCGCACCCTGCGCCCAGATTTGCCGTCAGCGCTCGCCGATATACTGGCGCAAGCGTTGTCCAAGTCGCCGCAGGCGCGTTTCGCGAACGGCAAGTCCATGGCAGATGCCCTGCGGGGTATTGCCCTGGCCCTGCCTCCCGAGCCATCCGCCGTGCCCACGCCGACCGTCGCCTCCGCTGAGACCATCACCGCCTACGAGACCACGCAGATCGAAGTGAACACCGCGCAGTCGTCGTTTGCCGCCACCGAGGCCGCCCATGAGGCTTATCCGCCTCTGGTCCGCTGAGCACCTGACGCCTGCCACCCTAACCCGATGATGAACTTCGAGTACTTCAGCCTGACCGACCCCGGTCTGGTGCGCGACAACAACGAGGACTCGGTGGCCCTGGACCCGGACCATCAGGTGGCCGTTCTGGCCGATGGCATGGGCGGTTACAACGCGGGCGAAGTTGCCAGCGCAATGGCCACCACCTTCGTCAAGACCGAGCTTGGCCGCTGGATTTCGGAAGGCGGTTCCGAAGCGAGCGCACGCGAGGTGCGCCGGGCGATGGAGATCTGCATCGACAACGCCAACCGCTCCATCTTCAACGCCGCCAATTCCAACCCCTTGTACGCCGGCATGGGCACCACCCTGGTCATGGGCGTGTTCCAGGGTGCACGCACCTTGATCGGCCATGTGGGCGACTCGCGCTGCTACCGCCTGCGCCAGGGATCGCTGGTCCAGCTCACGCGCGACCACTCCCTGTTGCAAGAACAGATCGATGCCGGCCTGATTTCGCCCGAGCAGGCCCAGTACGCCACCCACAAAAATCTGGTCACGCGCGCCCTGGGCGTGGAAGACACGGTGTTGCTAGAAGTCAGCGAGTACCGGGCCGAAGAAGGCGACATTTACTTGCTTTGCTCCGATGGCCTGACCGATATGATGACCGACGAGCGCATCGCCGCCATCCTCGTGACAGCGGGTACGCTGGAGGAAAAAAGTCGCGCTTTGGTCGACGCCGCGAATGACAGCGGAGGCCGCGACAATATTTCGGTGATACTTGCGCAAGCCCGGCCCAAACCGGCGCGCAGAGGGTTGCTGTCCCGCATGCTGGGCCAGTGAGTGGGTTTATCGAACGGGTTCTTCAGGTTCCACAGGAGTCGGCCATGCCGAAAATGATCGTTTCCATTGACGGCGTCGTCATCAAGGAAGTGCAGCTCACCAAAGACCGCACCACGCTGGGTCGGCGGCCATACAACGACATCGTTATCGACAACCTGGCCGTCAGCGGCGAGCACGCGGTGATGCAGATGTCGGGCAATGACGTGACCCTGGAAGATCTCAACAGTACCAACGGTACCTACGTCAACGGCAAGGCGATCAAGAAGCAGGCCTTGCAGAATGGCGACACCGTCGAGATCGGCAAATACAAGATCAAGTTTGTTCACGAGGGCACCTCAGACCACCATGAAAAGACCATGGTGATCAACTCTGGTGCCGTGGTGGGTGCGGCTGCCGCGCCGGCCGCGGCAGCCGCTTCGACCGCCACCGCTGCAATCAAGGTGCTGTCAGGCGCTGCGGCGGGCCGCGAGGTGCCGTTGGTCAAGGTGGTCACCACCATCGGCAAGCCTGGCGTGGCGGTCGCGGCCATCACGCGGCGCCCCCATGGTTACGTGGTGGCCCTGGTGGAAGGTGCGACCAAACCCACGGTGAACGACAAGCCACTCGGCACCGAGGCGATCGAGCTGCGCGACGGCGACGTGATCGAGCTCGCCGGCACGCGCATGCAGTTCGTCCAGTCCTGAGGGAAAGTCGGGTGAGCCCACCGGCTCGCCCGAACCTGAGGCGGCCGCGCCCGGCCGTGCGCGCCCCTTCCAAGTCATGGCGGTCCTGAGGCAACACGGCGCGCGGATCGCCGTCACCCTGATCCCGCTCATCCTTGCCGTGCTGCACGCCATAGGCTTGGCGCCCATGGGGGTGCTGCAGCGGCTGGATCACCTCATTTACGACACCCGTCTGCGGGCCACCATGCCCGCCACGCTAGACGAGCGGGTGGTGATCGTCGACATCGACGAAAAGAGCCTGGCTGAAGTCGGGCGCTGGCCTTGGTCGCGCGACCACATCGCCCAGCTGGTCGACACCTTGTTCGATCAGCTGGGCATCGCCCTGCTGGGCTTTGACACCGTGTTTGCCGAGCCTGACAACAGCTCGGGGCTGCGCCAGCTGCAACGGCTCGCCCAAGGGGAGCTGGCAGAACAACCGGGGTTTGCCGCCGCGGTGCAATCCCTCGCGCCACAGCTCGATCACGACGCGCGCCTGGCGCGCGCGCTGCAGGGGCGGCCGGTGGTCCTGGGGTATTACTTCACCAGCGACCGAGAAGCCCACCGCAGCGGCACACTGCCCGAACCGGTGATGCAGGCCAGCGACCTGCAGGGCCGCAGCATCTTGGCCACGCGCTGGGACGGCTTTGGCGCCAACATCGCCCCGCTGGTCGCCGCCGCGCCGCGCGCCGGCTTCTTCAATGCGATCACCGCGCCCGACGGCGTGGTGCGCTCCCTGCCGCTGCTGGCCGAGCACGACGGGCGTTATTACGAATCGCTGTCGCTCGCGATGTTTCGTCTGCTGCTGGGTTCGCCGACGGTGCAGCCTGGGTTTCCGGCCAACCGCCTGCTGCCGCGCAACTACCTGTCGCTTGAAAGCGTGCGGCTGGTGCAGGGCACGACCACGCTGGCCATACCCGTCGACGAGCGGCTCTCGGCGTTGATCCCGTTTCGTGGACCTGGGGGCCCGCAGGGGGGCTCGTTTACCTACGTGTCGGCCAGCGACGTGCTGGCCGGGCGGCTGGCGCGCGACCAGCTGCGCAACAAGATCGTGCTCGTGGGCACCACCGCGCCGGGCCTGCTCGATCTGCGCGTGACCCCGGTGGGCGAAGCCTATCCCGGCGTGGAGACCCACGCCAACCTGATCGCCAGCCTGCTCGACGGCGAACTGGTCAGCCAGCCCGATTACGCGCTCGGCTACGAGCTGGTGGTGCTGGTCGCCGCGGGCCTGATGCTGGCACTGGTTTTGCCCCTCCTGAGCGCGTGGCGCGCCGTGGTGCTCAGTCTGGGTGTGGTGGCCGCTGTGGTGGGCCTGAACCTCTGGCTCTACCTCGGCCCGGGGCTGGTGCTGCCGCTGGCCAGCGCCCTGGTCATGATCGGTTTTGCGTTTGCACTCAACATGAGCTATGGCTACTTCGTGGAGAGCCGCGCCAAACGCGAGCTGGCCCAGCTCTTTGGCACCTACGTGCCGCCGGTGCTGGTCGAGGAGATGGTCAAAGACCCGGCCAGCTACAGCATGCAGGCCACCACGCGCGAACTCACCGTGATGTTCTGCGACATGCGCGGCTTCACCGCGCTTTCTGAAAGCATGGAGCCTGCCCAGTTGCAGGCCTTGCTCAACACCGTGTTCAGCCGCCTGACGCAGGTGATTCGCGAGCACCGCGGCACCATCGACAAATACATGGGCGACTGCGTCATGGCGTTCTGGGGTGCGCCGGTCGACATGCCCGACCACGCGGCCCAAGCGGTGGCTGCGGCACTGGACATGGCGCGCGCCGTTGACGCACTCAACCGCGAGCACGCCGCCCAGGGCCTGCCCGCCATCGGTGTGGGCATCGGCCTGAATACCGGCGCCATGTGTGTGGGCGACATGGGCTCGGACGTGCGCCGCAGCTACACGGTGATTGGCGATGCGGTCAACCTCGCGTCCCGGCTCGAGGGCCTGTGCCGGGTTTACGGCGTGGACGTGATCGCTAGCGACAGCACCCGGGCCCAGGCCAGCGGCTGGGTGTGGCAGGAGCTCGACCGGGTGCGTGTCAAGGGCAAGGCCAGTAGCGTGACGGTTTACACGCCCTGGGGCGTCGGGCCCGATCTGCCCCCCGTGCAGGCCCAAGAAATGCAGCGCTGGAACCAGGCTTTGCAGGCCTGGCGGTCGCAAGACTGGCCCACCTGCGAGGCAGTGCTCGCGCAGCTGCAGCGGCAGAACGAGAAAAAAGTCCTTTACCGCCTCTATGCCCAGCGGGTAGCCTCCCTAAAGGTGCTGCCAATGGACCCTGCGTGGGACGGCACTACCACTTTTGAAACCAAGTAGGCAGACCCGGGTCCGCCTGCCAACCACCAGACCACCCATGCGGGTTCGCGTACTCGGCTGTTCCGGCGCCATCGCCAAAGACTGCCGCACCACCTCGTTTCTCCTGGACGATGACGTGCTTGTCGACGCCGGCACCGGCGTCGGCGATCTCACGCTCGACGAGATGGCGCAGATCCACCATGTGCTGCTGACCCACTCGCACCTGGACCACGTGGCCGCGCTGCCGCTCATGCTCGACGCGGTCGCGGCGCGCCGGCTCACCGCCGGCGCCGAGCCGCTGCTGGTGCACGCCCTGCCCGGCACCATCGCCGCACTCAAGGCCCACGTGTTCAACAACCTGATATGGCCCGACTTCTCGGTCATCCCCAGCGCCGAGCGCCCGCTGATGCGCTTTGTGCCCATCGAGGTGGGTCAGGTGCTGCAGGTGGGCAGCCAGACGGTCGAGGTGCTGCCGGCGGTTCACACCGTGCCTGCGGTGGGCTATGCAGCGACAGGGACCACTGGCCACTGGGTGTTCACGGGTGACACCGAGCGCAACCCGGCGTTCTGGGCGCGCGTGAACCAGATGAACGTGGCCATGCTCGTGATCGAGACCGCCTTCAGCGACCGCGAGAGGGCCCTGGCCGCCCGCAGCCTGCACCTGGCACCCAGCGTGCTCGCCACCGAGCTTGACCACATCAACCGCGCCCACCACTACCCGATCTACATCACCCACACCAAGCCGGCCGAAACCGGCTTGATCATGGAAGAGATCGAGCGCTTCGATCAGACACCCAGCCGCCCCGGCGATTTGCGCCACGACATCCGCTGGCTCAGCGCTGGAATGCGCTTCGAGGTGTGACAAAAGCTGTCGGCAACCGGCGAGCTGACAAAAATCGTCACCCCGGGCTGGGGCAACACGACACAAAACGTCACTCCTTGGCGGCAAAACGTGAAACAGAACACAAAAAACACCCCAGTTCAGGTTGGCACGGTCCCTGCTGAATAGAACCCGTCAGTCAACCTGTTTCCCCAATCCCTCAAGGAGTTTTTCTCATGAACATGAAGCGGTCCATGCAAAAAGGTTTCACCCTCATCGAACTGATGATCGTGGTGGCCATCATCGGTATCCTGGCTGCTGTGGCCCTGCCGGCTTACCAGGATTACACGGTGCGTGCTCGTGTGACGGAAGGCTTGTCGCTGGCCGGCGCGGCCAAGTTGGCAGTCGGCGAAAACAACGCCAACGGCAATGCTTTCGGCGCTGGTTACGGTGGCACTGTGGCGACCCGCTCCGTCGGCGCGACTGTTTGCGCTGCGGCTGGAGCTTGTACCTTGGCCGAGCTGAATACCGCCTTTGATGCTGGAGCGGCCGCTGGCGGTCTTGGTATTGGTATCGACCAGGAAACGGGCCATGTTTCCATTGGCTTCTTGCCCGCAGTGCAGCCTGTTGCCACCTCGCGCCTGGTCTTGAACGTTACGGCCAACGGTGCTGCTCTTGTTGGTGACGCGAACGGAAGCACGCCCGCAGCGGTCAACCTCCGCTGGGATTGCTACGCTGCAGGTGTGGCGACCCGTGCCACGCTCGCTGTGGCTGGTGGCCCGACCCTCCCGGTGCGCTTCGCTCCTGCTGAGTGCCGTTGATCCAAGCAACTTGCACCCAATGAAAAAGAGCGCTTCGGCGCTCTTTTTCATTGAGGTATGCAGACACTGGGTGAATTTCCCCCGGTACTCGCTTGATCTCTTGCCAACAGCTTTAAAAATGACGTGCTGAACTCTGCAGGTGAAGTGACAAGCATTGTCACCAAGTACCCAAGGCTCGTGAGATTTCTCACGAGAATCTGCACATCCAGTATGGCGCGTTCTTTGCTGTAAATCAGGTCTGCAGGCATGCAACTGCAGATCTCAGATCCATTTAAAAAGCAGGTACACAAAATGAAGCAAACATCACACAACGGCTTCACCTTGATCGAACTGATGATCGTGGTGGCCATCATTGGCATTTTGGCTGCGGTGGCTCTGCCTGCTTATCAGGACTACACCATTAGGGCACGGGTAGTAGAGGGCATCACATTGGCCGGTGCCGCAAAAATCTCAGTCGTCGAAAACAACGCCGCGAGCAACGCATTTGGTGCTGAGTACGGGGGCACCGTCGCCACGCGCGCGGTGGGGGCAACAGTATGCGCGGCAGTGGGTGCCTGCACCGTTGCCGAGCTGAACACTGCTTTTGATGCTGGCTCAACGCTCGCTGGGGCTGGCATTGGTATTGATCAGGAGACAGGGCATATCTCAATCGGCTTCCTTCCCACAGTTCAGCCTGTCGCGACCTCACGTTTGGTCCTTAACGTCACCGACAACGGTTTGGCACTCGCTGGCGACGCCGCAGGCAGTACGCCAGCGGCTGTAAATCTGCGCTGGGACTGCTACGCAGCTGGTGTACCCTCCCGTGCCACGCTCCCGGTGGCTGGAGGGCCTACTCTACCGGTTCGTTTTGCTCCGGCAGAATGCCGATAGATTGGCGTGCTCTCCCGAACTGAACAGGCAATGTCGTCATCTCGCCTTGGCCTCTCTTGCTCGGTGATCCTTTGACGCCTCGGCAGACTCCCGTGTCTCAAGATCGGGATTGTGATGGGTACGAGCTAGGCGAATTGACACGAAAGGAGATGTCTTGATAAAGACGGGACGCATACGTTTCGCGCTGCGATGGGCATTCGGGCACTTCTTGGTCAGTGCCTTGGTGGTGTCCTTGGCCGCAATCTTGGTTTTTTTGATTTGGTACCCGTCCCCCTGGCGGGAGATGTTGGGCATCGGATCAATTTTTGCGCTGGTAGCCGTGGTGGACTTGGTGTGCGGGCCTATCTTGACCTTGGTGCTTGCGAGCCCAGTGAAATCGAGACGGGAACGATGGCTAGATTTGACGCTCGTGGCGCTCATCCAAATCGCTGCCTTGGGCTATGGCCTCTGGTCAGTGGCTTCAGCGCGTCCTGTTGTGCTGGTTTTTGAGGTTGATCGTTTGTTTGTCTTGACGGCCAACGAGGTGCAGATGGAGTTACTTGGTCAAGCTCCCGAAGCGCTGAATCAACTCTCATGGGCTGGAGTCGCCCGAGTGGGACTTCGTGAAGCCACTTCGCCGCAAGAGTACCTGAGCAGTGTCGAGCTGTCGATCCAAGGGATCACTCAAGCCATGCGTCCAAACTGGTGGCGGCTCTATGACGGTGAAGTGAAATCCGCCATTCTCAAGAAGGCTAAACCGCTCATCACGCTGAAGGAAAAACGACCTTTACAGGCTGATGAGCTGCAGCGAGCGGTAAGAAAGACCGGACGAAGTGCTGAGAGCCTGTATTTCCTACCACTAACTTCTAGCAAGGAGATGGGATGGATAGCATTGCTCGATGCCTCTGGAGAAATCGTGGGGTACGCACCCGTGGATGGATTTGACTGAAATTGGTACGAGTGTGACGGTCTACGGGAAGAAGCAGCTTCACGAAATGCAAGTCGGGAGCAACTTGTTATTCAACTCGAAACCGCCCGCTCTTGCCCCCGGCCTTCTCCACCAAGCGCACCCCGCCCATCACCATGCCCCGATCCACCGCCTTACACATGTCGTAGATGGTGAGCAAGGCCACCGAGACAGCGGACAAGGCTTCCATCTCCACACCGGTCTGGCCGGTGCATTCCGCCGTGGCGCGGCAAAGAACTTGGTTCGCGGAGGCGTCCACCTCAAACTCAATCGCCACCCGCGTCAGCGCGATCGGGTGGCACAGGGGTATGAGGTCGCTCGTCTTCTTGGCGGCCTGGATGCCGGCGATGCGGGCGATGCCCAGCACATCGCCTTTTTTTGCAGTGCCCTGCTGGATAAGCGTCAGCGTGGCGGGCAACATGGTGATGTGGCCTTCGGCAATCGCTACCCGGTGGGTGCTGGCTTTCGCCGACACGTCGACCATGTGCGCCTGACCCTGCTGATCGAAGTGCGTCAAGGGGCTGTCTGGGGAGGGTTGGGCGTCGGTGTGGGCAGGGGCGGTCATGGCAGCGCTTTGCGCCGGCTTTACAGCCGGTGGGTGGAAACCTTGGGGTGAAGGCGGCATCATACGGGGATGACCTTTTTGACAAGCCTTCGGCCTGCCTGGCCGCGGTGGTCTGGCCCCCTGTTGGTGCTGGCGCTGCTGAGCGCATCGGCCAGCCTCTCGGTGGCGCAGACCGGCCTGCCACCCGTGGGCGCGGGCGTGTCTGGCTTGCCCAGCCTGGGTGACGGCGCGGGCATGACGGTGGCCGAGGAACGGCGGCTGGGCGACCGCATTGCGCGCGACATTTACCGTGACCCGGACTACCTGGATGACCCAGTGCTGGTCGACTACCTGCAGTCGGTGTGGCAACCTTTGTTGGCTGCGGCCCGTACGCGCGGTGACGTGGCGCCCGAGCTGAGCGAGCGGTTGGCCTGGGAGCTGATGATTTCGCGCGACAAGCGCGTCAACGCGTTTGCCCTGCCGGGCGGCTACCTGGGCGTGAACCTGGGCTTGCTGGCCGTGACTGAGCGGCCCGAAGAGCTGGCCTCCGTGCTGGCGCACGAGCTCAGCCATGTCTCGCAACGCCACATCGCTCGCATGATCGCCACGCAGGACCGACTCGCACCATGGATGCTGGGCGCCATGATTCTGGGTGCACTGGCGGCACGCAGCAACGTCGACGTGGCCAATGCCGCCATTGCGGGCAGCCAGGCAGTCGCAGCGCAAAGCCAGCTCAATTTTTCGCGCGACATGGAGCGCGAGGCCGATCGCGTGGGTTTCGGGATGCTGACCGGCGCGGGTTTTGACGGCCGGGGATTTGTCAGTATGTTCGACAAGCTGCAGCAGGCCGGCCGCCTCAACGACGATGGGTCGTTCCCCTACTTGCGCAGCCACCCGTTGACCGGCGAGCGCATCGCCGACATGCGCGCACGGCTGCCGCTGGTGGGCGCTGCCCCCGTCCATGGCCCGCTGCGCCAGGGCGCTGCAGGCGGCGCTGGCCAGTTGGGACCATCCACGCAACTGCATGTGCTCATGGCAGCCCGCGCCCGCGTCCTGGCGGAAAACAGCCCCGACCGCTGGCGCGACTGGCAGCAAAACGGGTCTTCCGCCGCTGCCTCGCCGGGCGATCGTTACGCTGCCGCCTACGCCAGCCTGCGCTTGGGGCAACGCGCGCAGGCCCTGGCGCTGGCGCAGCGGCTGCGCGGTGAGGTGGAATTGAGCCAGCGGACCGCCGTGGATCAGCTCCAGCTTGAGATCCTGCTTTCGCCTGGTGCGCCACTGACCGCCGCTGAACTGACGCTGCGCGCTCAGCTGGGTGACAAGGCCTGGGCTGGTGGCTCGCGTGCGGGGATGCTGCTCGGTGCGCAGGCTGCGCTGGCCAGCGACCAGCCGCAGCGGGCCAGCGCGCGCTTGCTGGACTGGGTGGTGCAGCACCCGCGCGATGCCCTGGCCTGGCAGACCTTGGCGCGTGCCCAGCAGGTGCAAGGCCAGACGCTGCGCGCCGTGCGCGCCGAGGCCGAGTCCAGGGTGGCGCAGCGCGATTACGCTGGTGCGCTCGATCGTTTCAAGGCCGCGCAGGCGCTGCCGGCGGTGCTGCGGGCGGCCGACCCGATCGAGCTGGCGATCGTGGACAGCCGTCGGCGCGAGGTGGAGGTGTTGCTGCGCGAGGCCGAGTCGGAGAAGTGAACGGGCTCGCGCTCAGCGCGCGAACACCGCCTTGAGCCCTGCGTCCACCACCAGCATCAACACCGAATAAATCAGCGAACCGATCAACGCAGCCCAGAAGCCGGGCACCTGAAAACCGTCGAGCAGGCTTGCGGCGGCCCAGAACATCAGCGCGTTGATGACGAAAAGAAACAACCCCAGCGTGACCACGGTCACCGGCAGGGTGAGCACCACCAGTAGTGGGCGCACCAGGGTGTTGAGCAAGGCGATGACGGCTGCCGCGATCAGCGCCGCGCTGTAGCTCTGAATCTGCACGCCGGGATAGAGGTAAGCCACCAGCAGCAGTGCACTGGCTGCGAGCAACCATTTGGCAATTAATTTCATGGGGTCAGCATAGCACTGGGCGGTGATGACGCTGCCCGGTGCCAGGAGATCACGCCGCCTCGGCGGGCGGCTGCCGGGCGGCCAGCGCTTTGCCGATGGCCAGCACCAGCAAGGCCCCTGCGATGGCCGCACCGTACTTCACCAGTGACGATTGCGGGATTTTGACCATCCACTGCCACTGGCTGGGGTCGGCGAAAACCGGGTCGGTTACCAGCATGCCGCCGGCGATCCAGCCCAGCAGCATGCCGCCGGCTACGATGATGAAGGGAAAACGCGCCATCAGCTTGATGACGATCTGGCTGCCCGCCACGATGATGGGAATGGAAATCAGCAGGCCCAGCACGACCAGCAGGGTGGAGTGTTCGCCTGCGTTTTGCGCCGCGCCCGCGATCGCGATCACGTTGTCCACGCTCATCACCAGGTCGGCGACGATGATGGTCTTGATGGCCGCCAGCAGCTTGTCGCTGCCAGCCACATTGCCGTGCTCTTCCGAGTCAGGCGCCAGCAGCTTCACGCCGATCCACACCAGCAGCAGCGCGCCGACAAACTTGAGGAAAGGCAGGTTGAGCAGCGTCATCGCAAACAGGATCAGCACCACCCGCAGGACGATGGCGCCCGCTGTGCCCCAGATGATCCCTTTGGTACGCTGTGCTGGCGGCAGCTTGCGGCAGGCCAGTGCAATCACCACCGCGTTGTCGCCACCCAGCAGGATGTCGATCACCACGATCTGGCCCAGCGCAACCCAGAAGGCCGCCGATGTCAGGAATTCCATAAACTTTTCAAGGTGGGGCGCACCGTGGGCACCGGTTCGGGCCCATGAGGATGGGGGTTGGGTGACCCGCCTTAGGCAGGTGGGACGGACCTTGTTGACCAGCTGGCCACTGGGTCACAGGATTGTATCGACGCCGACCTGTCGCCAGCTGTCAGTCCACTTGTTGCCAGCAGGGCATGCATCGACCGAGGGGATTGACCACGCACCCTGCTCTGTGGGCCCCGCTGGCTATGATCGATCTCCCCATGGCCGGCATCCACATCACCGACATCGAAGCCGCGATCAACCACTGGCGCGCCCGCTCACCGTCCGCCGACGGGGGCGCGCTGGCGCCGCCTCTGCGCGCGCTGGCCGAGGTGTACGCCCTTTTGGTCTACCACGGCGAAACCGAGGCCGACGAAGCCACGCTGCCTGCGGAGGCAAAAGCCGCCTGGCAGGTCTGGTTCGACAGCACGCCCGACACACCCTGCATCGCGATCTGTTCCACCAGCCAGGGCGATGCCATGTGCAAAGGCTGCGGCCGCAGCTTCGACGAGGTGCAGCGCTGGACCGAGATGAGCCCGGGCGAGAAGCGCTCCACCTGGCGCCGCATCACGCTCGACGGCACAGCCTGGCGCTTCAACCGCTATGCCGAGCGGGCGTTGGAAAGCAAGGCGGGCTGACGCATCGCATGAGGGGAAGCCCCTCTCAGAACGCCGCGGATCTGGCTCCGCCAGTCCGCCAGCGTTGCCCCCCTGGGGGGGTGACGCCGCAGGCGGTGCGGGGGGTCACACTCTGCGGGCCAGCTCCGCTGCCTTGCCTACGTAGCTGCCTGGCGTCATGGCCAGCAGGCGGTCTTTCTCCGGCTGGGGAATCTCCAGGCTGCGGATGAGCTCGTGCAAGGCCTCGGCCGTCACGGTCTGGCCACGCGTGACTTCCTTGAGCTTTTCGTAGGCACCGGACACGCCGTAGCGGCGCATCACGGTCTGGATCGGTTCGGCCAGCACCTCCCACGAGTTGTCCAGGTCTTCGGCCAGCGCGGCCTCGTTGAGCTCGAGCTTGCCCAGGCCCACGCCCAGCGAGTGATAGGCCAGCACCGCGTAGCCAAGGGCCACGCCCATGTTGCGCAGCACGGTGGAGTCCGTGAGGTCGCGCTGCCAGCGGCTGACGGGCAGCTTCTCGGCCAGGTGCTTGAGCAAGGCATTGGCCAGGCCCAGGTTGCCCTCGGCGTTCTCGAAGTCGATCGGGTTGACTTTGTGCGGCATGGTCGACGAGCCGATCTCACCAGCTTTGAGCCGTTGCTTGAAATAGCCCAGGCTCACATAACCCCAGATGTCGCGTGCGAGGTCGATCAGGATCGTGTTGCTGCGGGCGATGGCGTCAAACAGCTCGGCCATGTAGTCGTGCGGCTCGATCTGGATGCTGTAGGGCTGAAAGCTCAGGCCCAGACCCAGCGGCTCGGGCGTTTCCACCACGCGCTGGCTGAAGGCTTCCCAGTCGAATTCGGGCCAGGCGGCTAGGTGGGCGTTGTAGTTGCCCACTGCGCCGTTCATCTTGCCCATGAGCTTGACGCTGGCGATGCGCTCGCGTGCGGCCACCAGGCGCACCACCACGTTGGCGATCTCTTTGCCCACGGTGGTCGGGCTGGCGGTCTGACCGTGGGTGCGGCTGAGCATGGGCACAGCCGCGAACGCGTAGGCCATTTCTCGCAGCTTGGTGATCACTGCATCGAGCGCCGGTAGCAGCACGGCGTCGCGCCCGCCCTTGAGCTGCAGCGCGTGACTGGTGTTGTTGATGTCTTCGCTAGTGCAGGCGAAATGCACAAATTCGGCGGCGCGCTGCAGCTCGGGGCGGGCCTCGAACTTGGCCTTGATCCAGTACTCGACCGCCTTCACATCGTGATTGGTGGTCTTCTCGATGTCCTTGATCGCGTTGGCATCAGCTTCGCTGAAGTTTTTCACCAGCCCCATGAGGTAAGTGCGCGCACCGGGCGACAGTGGCTTGAACTCGGCAAAGCCAGCGTCGGACAAGGCAATGAACCAGGCCACTTCGACCTGCACGCGCCGGTGCATGTAGCCCTGCTCGCTCATGAAGGGGCGCAACTGGGCCAGTCGGCTGGCGTAGCGGCCGTCCAGCGGCGAAAGGGCGGCCACAGGGGAGGGCACGGACTGGGCGGCGGCAGGCGCCAGTTTGGGGGCAGGGGCGGTAGGGCGCATGGCGCGATTGTAGGAGGGCACGGTGAAGCGCCTGCGCCGAAACCTCTCTGGCCCCGGTATCCGGTATCCGGTGTCAGGGGTGGGGCCGGACACGCTGGCTAAAATGGCCAGCCCGAGGGAAACCTGTCACCCATCACCCAAGTCCATGAAACTGATTGGCGCCATCACCAGCCCCTACGTTCGCAAGGTGCGCATCGTCATGGCCGAAAAGAAGCTGGATTACCAGTTCCTGCCCGAGGACGTGTGGTCGGCGACCACCCAGATCGGCGCGTCCAACCCGCTGGGCAAGGTGCCCTGCCTGGTGATGGAAGGAGCCGAGGCGGTTTTTGACTCGCGCGTCATCGTCGAGTACCTCGACACCCTGTCCCCGGTGGGCAAGCTCATCCCGGGTCAGGGCCGCGAACGAGCCGAGGTCAAGACCTGGGAAGCGCTGGCCGACGGTGTGCTCGATGCCGCTATCCTCGCGCGCCTGGAAGCCACCTGGCCCGGCCGCGACGAGGGACAGCGTTCCCAGGCCTGGATCGATCGCCAGCTGAGCAAGATCAACACGGCCTTGGCCGCCATGGCGCGTGGTCTGGGCGACAAGCCCTTTTGCTCCGGTGTGCATTTCAGCCTGTCCGACGTGGCTGTGGGCTGTGCCTTGGGCTACCTCGACTTCCGCTTTCCCCAGATCGACTGGCGCACGCCCCACCCCAACCTGACCAAACTCAGCGACAAGCTGGCCCTGCGGCAGAGCTTTATAGATTCTCGACCAGACTAGGCACACCCCCGCGCCACAGGCGCGGCGCGGGGGTGTCGTCAGGTGACGGCGCGCTTTTTCAACCAGCGCATCAACCCCCCCACCACCGGCAGCTTCTCGTACAGCTCCTCGGCCGCATCCCAGTAGTCGCGGTGGTCGCTGATGTGGCCGTCTGGCGTGAGGGTGAGGTGTGAGCCGCCGCGGATCACCTGTGGGCTGACAGTGTCGAAACGCTTGAAGCGAAAGTGCATCTCCCACACCAGAAACAGCTGCGTGTCATCGACGATGCGCCGCGTGACCACAAAACGCGGCTCATGCAGGCTCTCGAACATGTGCTCGAAGATGCGGGTGATGGCGGCGGTGCCGAAGACTTCGTTGAACGGATCCTTGAAACGCGCGCCCTCGGTGTAGAGGGCGGCGAGTTGCGGCAGGCTGTGTGGCGTCAGGGTCTCGAACTGACGGGCGATCTGCTCGGCCGCAGCCCGGTGGTCGCGCGCTTCGCTCATAAACCGGTGAAGCGGCGAACCGCCGGGAAGTAGGCCCGGTAGGGCAGCAGGCTGAGCAGTTTCATCACGCGGGTGAAACGCTTGGGGTAGTGGATTTCAAACTCGCCCCGCGCCCAGCCGGCGATCATGTCTTGGGCTGCCTGCTCGGGGGTGATGAGCGCGGGCATGGTGAAGTTGTTTTGCGCCGTCAGCGGCGTTTGCACAAAGCCTGGGTGCACCACGCTCACGCCCACGCCCAGCGGCTCCAGGTCGAGGTAAAGGTTTTCCGCCAGGTTGGTGAGCGCCGCCTTGGTGGGTCCATACGCCAAGCTCTTGGGCAGGCCGCGGAAACCGGCCACACTGCTGATCAGGCTCACATGGCCGCGGCCGCGCGCGATCAGCGCGGGCAACACCGCGTCCATGACATGCAGTGCGCCGGTGTAGTTGATGGCCAGGTGCTGCTTCAGATCGGCCATGTCTATCTCGGTGGCGCGCATCTCGCGGTAGTGGCCGGCGCAGTACAGCACCAGATCCAGCGGGCCCTGGGCCAGGATGGCCTGCGCCGTGGCGCGGACCGCCTCGGCGTCGGTCACATCGAGCGGCCAGGCCTGAGGAGCGTTGCGAGGGTCTTGGTGGTTGCTACTGTGCTGTTCGACAAAACGATTCAAGGCCTCGGCGCCGCGCGCCGAAACCAGCACCTGCGCGCCGAGGGCGTGCAGGGCCGATGCCGTGGCCGCGCCGATGCCGCTGGAGGCGCCGATCAGCCACACCCGCTGGCCACGCCAGTCGGTGATTCGTGGGTTGAAGCTGGGCCACCAGGCACTGCCGCGCGTCGGCGCCGCCGCCATAGGAATCGCGGTGGGCTGGTCTGCGGCGAATTGGCGAGGTGCGGTCATGGGTGCATCCTCACACATGGCGCTTGACGAAGGTGAGTTGCACTTCGCCCAAGTAGATGCCGAACTTGCTCATCATGGCCTTGTTGAGCATGACGCGATCGTCCATCAGGTACATCCAGTCGTCGAACTGCACCTCGTACACCTTGCCGTCGACCGGCAGCGACAGCGTGTAACCCCAGCGGAACGCATTGCCCGCAGTCTGGCCGAAGGCGGTGCCGACCACGTCGTCCGCGGTGCCGCTGTAGCGGCCTTCGCCGAGGTACTTCATGCGCCAGATGCGCTTTTGTTTCTCACCGTCCGAGTAGATGAAATCTTCATCGAGCACACCGTCGGCGCCATTCCAGCTGCAGTTCATCACCACGGTGAAGCGGCGCGCCACCGTGCCGGAGCGGTCCAGAAAGACGCCGTACGCGTCGAGCGTGCCGTTGAAGTACTGGCGCAGATCCAGTTCGGGTTTCTGACCGGCGTAGTCGGAGATCTGCGGGCCGGCACAACCGGTGAGGGCGGCTGCACCCGCCAGGCCGGCGCCGAGCAAGAGTCGTCGTTGCATCATGAGGGGACTTTCAGGGAGGCAGAGAGAGGGCTGGCCGCGCGCTGTTCAGGGCGGATGACCAGGGTGTATAGGGCACCGCCCGCCAGCAGCTTGAGGGCGCAAGGCAGCAGGCAGTAGGCGAAGGTGAGGGTCCACAGGGCTTGCGCATCGCGCGCGCCAGGCGTGTAGCCAAACCAGGCCAGCAACGGCAGTGCGAGGCCGGCGGCGAGCGCCAGGTTGAGCTTGGCGGCGAAGCTCCACCAGCCGAAGTAGGCGCCTTCTCGCTGGCCACGCTCGCCGAGCCGACCGATCACGCCGGCCAGCATTGCGCCGGGCAAGGCCAGGTCGGTGCCGACCGCGATGCCCGAGAGCGCGCACACGATCAGGAACGGCACGATGTCACCCGTGCCCAGCGTGGCGGTCCACACGAACACCGCGACCGCCAGCGCCATGCCGGCCAGCCAGGTGCGCGCCAGCCCGAAGCGGCTCACCGCGCGCACCCACAACGGGATGGAGAGCGCAGCAAACAGAAAGTAGATCGCGAGGAAGGCCGGCTCCTGCGCGGGCGTGGCCTGCAGCCGGTCTTGCACAAAAAACAGCACCAGGGTCGCCGGTATGGCGCTGGCGGTGCCGTTGAGCACAAACACGGCCAGTAGCTTCTGGAATGCGGGCTGGCGCAGCGGCGACAACGAGGGCAGGGCAGTGGCCGAGGCGTCGGGCTTGTTAGCAGGATGGGTGTTCACGGGCCGCACTGAGCGACTCCAGGCCCACCAGCCCAGCGTGAGCAACACCGCAAAGGTGGACACCGTCACGCCCAGGCCCAGCGTGCCCGGCAGCACCGCGGCCACCAGCACGCCCACCAGCGCCAGCGCCTCGCGCCAAGCGACCACGCGGCTGCGCTGCGCCTCATTGCCGCCCAGCCGCGCGCCCCAGGCCTGGTGCGCCACGCTGACCACGCTGTAGGCGGTGTAGGTGACGGCCATGACCGCGCCGGCCCAGCCCAGCAGCGCGGCCATGCCGGCGGCCTGCACCGCGGCGGGCGGGAACAGCAGGCCCCACAGGCCCAGCGCCAGCACCACCGCCGAAACCGCCGCAGCGCCCAGCACCGCGCCGATCGAGCGCGCAAACAGGCGGTCGCACCAGCGGCCGATGATGGGGTCGAGCACGGCGTCGACCAGGCGCGCGCCCAGCAGCACGGCGCCCAGCGCGGCCAGCGGCGCAGCGAACTCGCGCGCATAGTGGTTGGGCAGGATGACGTAAAGCGGCAGCGCCACAAAGGCCAGCGGCAGGCCGAGCAGGCCGTAGCCCAAGCCGTGGCGCCAGGCGCCCGCACCGATGAACCGGGCCGCTGGCTCGCTCACCGGTGCGGATGCGTTCATGGCGCGCGCGCGCTCACGCGTTGCAGCAAGGTCTCGCGCATCGCGGGTTGCGAGGTTTTAGGCGAGAGCCAGATGCCGAAGAAGAGGCGCGAGAAGCGGTCGTCCGCCACCTCGCCCAGCAGGCGGTCATTCAGGTAGAAGGCGGCGCCCCGACCCGGCGTGTGCACGCCGGTGATGCGGTCGCCCTTCTTCACATCGGGAAACAGCGCGCGCATGGCGGCCTGCCATTGGGTGGCCAGATCGGGCGCGATGGTTTCCAGATCGCGCATCTCGTCGATCGACCGTTTGGCGATCTCGGCACCTTTGAAATTGCGCAGGTACTGCAGCTCCAGGGCAAATGGCTGCTGGCCGAATTGGGTGCTGTCAAAGCCGGGCGAGGCGAACAGGCGCGCGTCGTAGACCTCGAAACCCCAGACCCGCAGGCGCGCGTTGCCCACCACCTGCTTGCCTTGCAGCGCCTCAGTGAGCACCGGCTCGGGCGTGTTGGCGCGTGCGGGCAGGGCCAGCGCCAAGGCCGCCAGCGCCAGCAGGCTCGCGGCGGCGAGCGCGGTGAAAGGCGCGGCAGGACGGGCAACGATGAACGTTGTGCGGGCTCGGGTCATGTGGCTTCTCCTGAGGCAGTTCAACCTGGCTTGCGCAAGGTGAACTGCACAACATCGATGTTGCCTTCGGCAAAGGCGGCTTCGCAGTAGGCCAGGTAAAACTCCCAGATGCGCAGAAAACGCTGGTCGAAGCCGAGCTGCAACACGCGCTCCTGCTGCTGCAGGAAGGCATCGCGCCAGAGTTGAAGCGTGCGCGCGTAGTCAGGGCCAAAGGCAAACTGGTCGACCACCTGCAGACCGGCGCGCTCGGCTTCGGCGTGAAAGCGCGAGGGGCTGGGCAGGCAGCCACCGGGGAACACGTACTGCTGGATGAAATCGGTGCTCTTGAGGTAACGGTCAAACAGCGCGTCGTCGATCACGATGCTCTGGATGCAGGCCTGACCGCCGGGCTTGAGCAGCTTTTCCACCGCCTGGAAGTAGGTGGGCCAGTACGCCTGCCCCACGGCCTCGACCATTTCGATCGAGCAGATGGCGTCGAAGGGGCCGTCCTGGATGTCGCGATAGTCCTGCAAACGCAGGTCGGCTTGGTCGGTGACGCCGAGCTTGGCCATGCGCTGCTGCGCAAACGCCAGTTGTTCGGTGGAGAGCGTCACGCCGGTCACGGTGGCGTCGAACTCGGTGGCGCCCAGCTCGGCCAGCGCACCCCAGCCGCAGCCGATCTCCAGCACACGGTCGCCCGCTTTCACGCCGGCCATGCGCAGCGCGCGCCGCACCTTGGCGCGCTGGGCGTCGCCCATGCTTTGCTCTGGTGTCTCGAACCAGGCCGACGAGTAGTTCATCGTGTCGTCCAGCCACAGCTCGTAGAAGGCGTTGCCCAGGTCGTAGTGGGCGTGGATGTTCTTGCGGCTATTGGTTTTTGAGTTGCGGTTGAGCAGGTGGCGCACGCGGTAGGCCAAGCGGCCCAGCCAGGAGCCGTAGACCATGTCTTCGATGTCGCGCCGGTTGGTGATGAAGAGGCGCAGCAGGTCGGTGAGGTCGGGCGTGTGCCAGTCGCGGGCAATGTAGGTTTCGGCAAAGCCGATGTCACCCGACTTCAGCGCCGCACTGCACACATTCCAGTTGTGCCAACTCATGCTGGCAGCCGGGCCCTGGCCGTCGCCGAAGCGCTGGATACTGCCATCGGGCAGTTGCAGCGTGAGGCTGCCGTGGCGCAGGCGCTGCAGCATCTGCAGGATGGTGCGCGCGGCGGCCGGTGCGTTGCGGGGCAGATCGAATCCAGCGGGGTGGCGTTGGGCGGTCGAAGAGGTCATGGGCTTGTGGGCAGGTCTGACGAAACGGATGAAAGAAGACACTCAGCGCATTTGCGCCGGGTCCGGGGCGTGGGCCGCGGTCACGAAATCGGCCGGCGGCGCGGGTTGGCGGAAAAACGGCGCCTTCTTGATCCACAGGTGCAGAGCCTGCCAGTGGATGCGGGCGATCACGCCGAAGGTCATGGCCGGGTAGCGAAAGAGCGCGCGCCGGGTGCTGCGCGCATCCAGCGGCAACAAGCTGCCGCTCACGCTGGTGTTGATGAGCACGTCTGACCCGTCCTGGTCGAAGTAGTCGATGCGCGCCACGGTGCGAGCCACGGCGTTGGCCGACGCATCGGCCTCGGTGCGCATGAAGACGAAGCGGTAGTGGCCGCGCACGGGACAGAACGGCGACACATGGAACACCTTGCTGGCGGTGCAGGGGACGCCGTAGTGTGGTGCGTCGAGCAGGTAGCAGTGGCGTTCACCAAAGGTGTTGTTGACTTCGGCCACCACCGCGCGCAGCGAGCCGTCGCTGCGGTGGCAATACCAGAAGCTCACCGGCCTGAAGCTGTAGCCCAGCACGCGCGGGTAGGTGTGCAGCCAGACTTCGCCCTGGGCATCGGTGACGCCATGCTGCTGCAGCAAGC
Source organism: Hydrogenophaga sp. (assembly GCF_011390835.1). Lineage (GTDB taxonomy): Bacteria > Pseudomonadota > Gammaproteobacteria > Burkholderiales > Burkholderiaceae_C > Hydrogenophaga. The sequence continues at coordinate 39,189 of NZ_JAABRQ010000012.1, forward strand.
CATCGATCCAGTCCAGACAGTCGCCGCGGCCGTCGCCGTGGTCGCGGTCGTGGAAGGCGAGCGTGGCTCGCCGGTTGCGCGCCAGGGCGCCATTGCCATGGGCCTTGAGGCTGCGCAGCGGCAGCATCAGGAAGTAGGTGGGGTAGGCAAACGCATGGTGGCGGGGGCGGTGCCGCGTGTGGCGCACTTGTCCAAAACCGATCTGTGCGACGGCTGGGGTGGGTGCCTGGCCCTGGGTCAAGCAAATACCCCGGGCAAGGCGGCGCGGCGCGCGGTGGCGTCGTCCGTGGCACTGACCATGTGGTGCGTCTGCATCAGGTGGCGTGCGGCCTGCAGGCCCGACTTCAGGCCGTCTTCGTGGAAGCCGTAACCGGCCCAGGCGCCTGCAAACCAGGTGTGCTGGCGCCCTTGCAGCGCGGGCAACTGCGCTTGCGCGCGGATGGCAGCGAGGTCGAACACCGGGTGGGCGTATTCGTAGCGACCCACGACCTGATCGGGCGCGATCTCGCCCTGCGGGTTGAGCGAGACCACCACTGGCTGGGGCACCGGCAGGGGTTGCAGGCGATTGAGCAGGTAGTGCAGGCAGACCTGGGCGCTCTCGCGGTCGGCCGAGGGCGCGCGTTCGTAGTTCCAGGCGGCCCAGGCGCGCGGGTTGGCGGGCAGCACCGAAGCGTCGGTGTGCAGCACGGCCTGGTTGGGCTGGTAGCGAATGGCACCCAGCACGTCGCGCTCGGCGGCGGTGGCATCGTGACCCAGGATGTCCAGGGCCTGGTCGCTGTGGCAGGCCATGACGATGGCGTCGAAGCGCTCGACCTGGCCGCGTGTGACGACGCGCACGCCCTGCTCGTCGCGCAGCACCTGCTGCACCGGCGTGTTCAGGCGCTTGTCGGCGATGTTCGCGGTGATCTTCTCCACATACTGTCGCGCGCCACCTGCCACCGTGTACCACTGCGGTCGGTTGGTGATCTGGATCAGGCCGTGGTTGTGGCAGAAGCGCACCATGGTGGCGACCGGGAAGGCCAGCATCTGGTCGGTTGGGCAGCTCCAGATGCAACCCATCATGGGCAGGAAATACCAGTCGCGGAATTCGTCGGAAAAGCGCTGTTGGCGCAGGAAATCGCCCAGGGGCTGCAGCAGCGGGCTGTCGGGACGCAGGTCAACGCCCTGCTGCGCCAGCCGGGAGGTGATGCGGTTGAAGCGCACGATGTCGGTCAGCATGCGCCAGAAGCGCGGGTTGGCCAGGTTTCCCCGCTGAGCGAACACGGTGGAGAGATCTGAGCCGCTCCATTCCAGCGCCTGCCCGCCGCGCCCGGCGCCCGGGGCCTTGACGGAGAACGACATGTCGGACTTGGCGATCGGCACGTCCAGGCGGTCGAACAGCGCAAGCAGGTTGGGGTAGGTGCGTTCGTTGAGCACCAGAAAGCCAGTGTCCACACCGAAGGTCACAGGCTGGCCCTGGGCGTCGGGCAACGTCATGTCCACCGTGTGGGTGTGGCCGCCGAAATAGTCGCCTGCCTCAAACAGGGTGATGTGGGCCAAGCCTTGCAGCGTGTGGGCCGCAGCCAGCCCGGCGATGCCGGAGCCGACGATGGCCACGCGGGGCATCGAGTGAGTGGAGCCTGGGCTGGGCAGCTTGGGGTCTGCGTACATGCTCAGACCCGGGGGGCCGAGTGGCCCGAGATACAAAAGACTGCGAAGCGCCCCGACGCGAACGAGGGAGGGAGGGAGGAGGAGGAGAAGCGCCCCGGGATTTCAGTCAGGCCCCGAAAGGCTTGAAGGCTTCGCAGTTCAAAAACGTTGTTGTCATGGAGAGCCGGTGGGGCAGAAAAGTTCCGAGGCAAATTGGTCATCATGGCCCTGAGTCGGCTGGGGGGAAACAAGAGTGGATCGTAGGATTATGCACCGAATAGTCTGATTGTGACTAATCAGTCACTATTTGGGCGAGATGATTTTTTCAATGTCCCTGATCAAACCAGGGTCATTGGGGTCCAGCGCGCTGGGGTAGCTGCGCACGGTCGTGCCGTCCCGGGCGATCAGGTACTTGTGAAAATTCCAGCCCGGTCGTTCCCCGGTGCGCTGGGCCAGCTCTTGGTACAGCGGGTGGGCGTTGCGCCCCACTACCTGGATTTTGCTGAACATGGGGAATTGCACCCCGAAGGTGTTTTCGCAGAAGTCGGCAATCGCCGCGTTGCTGCCGGGCTCCTGGCGCCCGAAGTCGTTGGCGGGGAACCCCAGCACCACCAGCCCGCGCGCCTGGTACCGCTGGTGCAAGGCTTCCAGGCCTTTGTACTGGCCGGTGAAGCCGCAGTAGCTCGCGGTGTTGACCACCAGCACCGCGCGCCCGGCGTACTGACAAAGCGATTGCGGCTTTTCGTCTTGCAGGCGGGGCAGCGTGTGCTGCAGCAGCGTTGGGCAGGCGGTGCCCGGGGCGGCCGCGCCAGCCGGCTGGGCCTGTGCGCTTGGAACCAGCGCCAGCCCAGCCAGAGCCAGCAGCGCCGAGATCACGCCCCGGTGAGGGCGCAGGTGGCGAAGAGTCGAAAGTGTTGCTTGGACAAACCACGAAATCATGAGGCGCGCTCCATAATAAAGAGAACGATTGAATCATTTGTCCATGACAAGTTCAAGCCACGCCATCGCCGATGTGGAGCGGGATACCGGTCTGTCCAAAGACACCTTGCGGGTCTGGGAGCGGCGCTATGGCTTTCCCAATCCGACGCGCGATCCGGTCGGTGAGCGCCGCTACGACGACGACCAAGTGCTGCGCCTGCGCCACCTGCGGCGTCTCCTCGATGCCGGCTTTCGGGCCGGCCAGATCGTACCGCTGCCGCTCGACGCATTGTTGTCCCTTCAGGCCGAGCCCACCAAGGGCGTTGACGAGCCGGCAGCCCGACCCGGCCGGCCGGTCGACGCCGCGTTGATGCGGGAGGCGCCGTCCCATGTAGCGCCCTGGATGGCGCTGCTGCGCCAGCACGACGCGCGCGGTCTGCGCACCGCCATGGAGCAATACCTGCTGACCCACGGTCTCGCGCGCCTGGTGCGCGATGGCATCACGCCGGTGAACGTGATGGTGGGTCAATCCTGGCTCGAGGGGCAGCTCGCCATCTTTGAGGAACACCTGTATTCCGAGGTGGTGCAGCAAGTGCTGCGCCAGGCGCTTGCTCAGCTGGGCGCAGCCCGTCCTGCGGCGCCGCCGCGTGTTTTGCTCACCACGGTGCCCGGGGAGTCGCACAGCCTGGGCCTTCTCATGGCCGAGTGCGTGATGTCGCTGGAGGGTTGCGAAACCCTGGCGCTGGGCGTGCAGACACCGCTGACCGAAATCGTCTCTGCCGCGCAGGCCTGTCGCGCCGATGTGGTGGCCCTGGGTTTCAGCGCGGCGCTCAATCCCCGCGACGTGCGGGCCGCGCTCACCCAACTGCGCCGGCAGCTACCGTCCGAGCGAGACCTCTGGACCGGAGGCCAGTGCCCGGCCTTGATCGGCAACGGTCGAGGCCGAGGCGGTCTTCGCCTGGAAGGCCACTGGCACATGGCCCGGCTGGACGACATCCCGGTGGGCGTGGCGCGCTGGCGGAGCGGCGACCGGCAATACGAAGCCCCGGTCGCAGAACCCCAGACATGAAACCGCGTGGAGACGATCTTCAGCGGGGCGCGGCAGGCTTCAAGGGCAACAAAGCGGCGCTGCCGAGCAAACCCTGTCTGGTCTGCGGCCGTCCGATGAGCTGGCGCAAGGCCTGGGCGCGCAACTGGGCGCAGGTGAAGTACTGCAGCGACCGCTGCCGGTCGCAAGCGCCCCGAAGCTCTGCGCCGGCATGAGCGAGCTGGCTTCGCGCGTGCGTCGCCTGGTGCTGGTGCTTGGCGACCAGCTCTGGCTCGGCAACCCGGCGCTGGCAGATGTCGATCCCGTGCAAGACCGGGTGCTGATGATCGAGGCTGCGGGCGAATCCACCGGCGTCTGGAGCCACCGCGCGCGCATCGCCGTGTTTCTCTCGGCGATGCGCCACTTCAGCGATGAGCTGCAACAAGCCGGCCTGCCGCTGACCTACCTTGCGCTGGACGAGTCTCGATGCGCCGCCGACACGCTGGCCGAGCGGTTAGCCTTGGCCATCGATGCGTTGCAGCCCCAAGCCCTGTGGGTCTGCGAGCCAGGCGAATGGCGACTGCAACAGGACATCGAAGCCGTGGCACAAGCAGCCGGTGTGCCGCTGACCTGGTGTGAAGACGTCCACTTTCTTTGCAGCCGTGCGAGCTTTGCCGACTGGGTGCGCGGCCGCAAGGAATGGCGCATGGAGCACTTCTACCGCGCGATGCGGCGCGAGCACCGCGTGCTCATGGCGGGCGATGAGCCGCTTGGAGGCCAATGGAACTTCGATACCGATAACCGCCGCGCCTACCCCAAGGCTGGTCCGGGTGCCATCCCCGAGCCGGCCCGGTTTGAACCCGACGACATCACCCAGGAGGTGATCGCGCTGGTGTGCGAACGTTTTCCCGATCACCCCGGATTACTCGATCACTTCGGCTGGCCCGTCACGCGTGCGCAAGGCCTGGCCGCACTGCACCACTTCATCGACGAACGCCTGCTCGGCTTTGGCCCCTATCAAGATGCGATGTGGAACGACACGCCGTATGGCTGGCACTCGCTGCTGTCGGTGGCGCTCAACCTGCACCTGATCCACCCGCGCGAAGTCATCGACGCGGTGGAGGCAGCGCACCACCAGCGAGGTGCACAGGCGCTGCCGCTGGCCAGCGTCGAAGGCTTTGTCCGCCAGGTGCTGGGCTGGCGCGAGTTCATCCGCGGCGTGTACTGGCAGCAGATGCCGGGACTGAAAACCGCCAACCACTTTGGCCACACCCGCAAGCTGCCGCGCTGGTACTGGACTGGTGAGACCCAGATGGCTTGTCTTCGCGACACCATCACCCAGACGCTGAAGCATGGCTACGCCCATCACATCCAGCGCCTGATGGTCACCGGTCAGTTTGCGCTGCTGGCGCAGATCGATCCGGCGCAGGTCGCCGACTGGTATCTCGCGGTCTACGTGGACGCGATCGAATGGGTCGAGCTGCCCAACGTGGCCGGCATGGCGCTCTATGCCGATGGCGGACGCTTTACCAGCAAGCCCTACATCGCCAGCGGTCAGTACATTGCCCGCATGAGCAACCACTGCGCTGGCTGCCGCTACCAGCCCGCAGAACGCACCGGTTCCCAGGCCTGCCCGATCACCACGCTGTACTGGTACTTCCTCGACCAGCACGAGGCCGAGCTAAAGGCCAACCCGCGCACCGCGCTCATGGTGCGCAACCTCACCCGCTTGGGGGATGACGATCGTACTGCGCTGCGTGAACATGCACAGCAGGTACTGACTCGCATCGACGCGCTCTGAGCGCAGGGGTTGCATTTCTTCACACACTCGGCCTTGCCTTCAACAGGTCTGGGGTCAATACTGGTTTGAAATAAATCACGGTTACCGATTCAACCGCTTGATCCAGGTGGACGCATTTAGGGGCGCGCAAGACGTCCCGCTGGGCCCACCTCGCAACAGAGGGGGAGCCCATGTTGATGACACGATCCCAAGGCTGGTGCAGCCGCTCCCCGACATCCAGGGGCGGCTGATGCCCATCTCGCCTGAGGTCCTGAAACTGCGCGAACTGGCCAAGAGCCAGCTCTTCGTGATGGACCTGCGTGAGACCGATGCGCCTGGCCTTCTAGCCGCCCAGCTCGGTGGACCCGACGCGAAACAGCCCGTGGTCTGGCGCGACGCCGAGAGCGAGCTACTGGTTTTCCCGGGCTCCACGGTGGTGAGGTTCGCGCCCGGGTTTGTGTTCGTCGAACTCGCTGTGCTCAGCGACCAGACGGGCGACGCGCGCCTGCTGTTCGCTTTCAAGATCGGCGCCTCACCCAACGAAGCTAGCCTCACCGCCGTCGCCGAAGACCGCCCGCGCGGCAACGCCGTGCTCGCCAAGCGCTGGGCCCAACCCGCCACCGAGCTGGTCTGGCACGCGCTGCTGCGCTGCGGCGAAGCCCTGCTGGCGCGCCGCCGCCTCAAATCGCCACAGCAGCTCGGTGGCGTCTACACGCTGGGTCGTGTGCTCAGCTTCATCACCACCGAACCGGTCACAACCGAAGGCCTGCGCGGCTATTACGCCGAGGCAGCGCAGCGCGAGCAGCCGCTGGACCCGTCCATTCTCAACCGCCGTTTCCTGGGCAGCGTGCCGCTGCGCCGCACGACGAAACGCTGACCCCCGACCCACAGAAAGAGGTGCGCCATGGCCGAATCGATCTCGCTCACGATCAGCAGCAACGGTGAAAACATCCCGGGCGACAGCACCGTGTCCAGCCTGGGCCGAGAGAACACGATCGAGGTGCTTTCTCTTGAGCAGACGCTTTTCAGGCCGTTTGATCGAGCGTCCCTGCGGGCGACCGGACGGACGATTTATACCCCTTTGAAATTCAGCAAGCGCTTGGATCGAGCAACTCCCTCCTTGCGCCAATCACTGGCGCAAAACTCGGTGATGGTCGGGGAGTTTCGCTGGTTTCGACCGAACCCTGAAGATGGAAGCACCGAGCATGTGTTCACGTTGGGGTTCACCGGTAGTCGGGTGACAAAGAGCACGCTGCGATTGCCGGATACCTTATCGACTGAAGCCAGCAACTTGCCACCCATGGAAGACATCGAGATGGTTCTGGGTTTCGTGTCCTTGGAGTGGGTTTCTGGAGATGTGTTTTTGCACAACAACGACGTGGACGCCTGATCGTTGCCCCCATGGCCGCCAGCTTCCCTACCGACGCACTAGACCCGCTTGTCCGGCGGATCGGCGAGGTGGCGGGCCTGTTCAGACCCGGGGCTGACGGTGCGATCGAGGTCAACGAGGACTTCTTCAAGGACCCCATCACCGAACTCGGCCGTGCGATTGCCGACCGCCAGGAATCCATCATCGAGCTGCTGGGCGAGCTCATGGGCCGCACCAGTGGCGAGGTCGTGGGCCTGCCGGCCGCAGGCGACGTCGATCAGTGGATTCCGATCCAGGGCCCTGATGGCGACACCGGGCTTTACCTCGTACTGTGCAGCAAGCTCGGGCGTCTGCACTTTGGCCTGGGCTGGCGATGGCGCGTCACCGCCGACGAGCTGGCGTCGTCGATGTGGGCTCACGTGCCGCTGCTCTCCACCGACGGCACCACCACCGCCGGCGGCACGCGGGTCGAGGTGGCCACGCGCGATGCGCCTTTGCGGCTGGCGGCCGATGTCAGCTTGCGTGATGGCTTTGGTACCGCGGGCCTTGCGTTTAGTGGCGTGCGCGGCAGCGTCAGCATCAGCGGCATCAGCGAGCCGCCCAGCGTGGCACTGGTGCTGCTGGGGCTTCAGCTGCCCGGCGAAACCACGCCGCGTGACCGATCGCTCGCCGACCTGATCAACCTGCCCGGGTCGGCTTGGATCGAGACCGCGGTGGCCTTGTTCACCGCACAACTGAGCGCTGCGGCCGGCACGGACGATACCGCGTCGCGCAAGGTGCAGGCGGTGCTGGACCACCTGCTGCCCCTGCTGGGTATTTCGGCGCCCGCCGGGAGTCCGCGCTTGCGCTGGGAAGAGCTGCCCGCCCGCGGGGAGGCGGTATTCGACGACTGGTTCCTGGCCTTGGTCAATACGCCGAACGCCATGCGGCGCTGGCTCGGCCACTGGCAGGGTCTGCTCAGCGAAGGCCTGGGCACGTCCATCCCGGCCGGCGTGGACATTGCGGTGAACGGCAACGGCACGCGCGCCGACCCCTGGCATGTGGGGCTCTCGGTGGGTGGCGTGGACACCGCCGCCACCGCTGCGGTGGACAGCCCGGCCAGCGGCACCCGGCTGCTGTTCCTCGGTCTGCGCGTGGGCGCTACGCCGATCCCGCTGGCGGGCCCGCTGCGCTTGACGGTGGGCGGTGCGGCCGAGGTGGTGGCCATCCCGGTCGGCGGATCGGGTCAGGTGCGCGCGCTGCCTTCCTTGGCCATCGCCCTCAAGCTGCATGCCCAGACCGGCCCGCTGGTCTCGCACACCTTCGGCGCGGGCGATCCGCTGGCCGCGCTGGCGCAGCTCAGCGTGGGCTCGATCGAGGCCGGTCTGGGGCTGGACGCCGCAGGCAAGCCGGTGCCGCTGTTGCAGTTGCGCGAGGTGAGCTGTGCGCGCGGCAGCTGGCCGGTGCTCGACCTGTCCTCGGCCGACGCGGTGATCGATGGCCTGGGCGCGGTGGCGGGCAATGCCATCCAGCAACTGATCGAACAAGGCTTGGGCCTGCTGGACGGCGGCACCCACGCCGGGCGCCGCGTGGCGGCCCTGATGGGGCTGGTGCCGCCCAGCTCGCGAGCGGCGCCTGGCGCCTGGCCGGTGCCGCTGCTCACCGATGCGGCGCAGATCAGCGCGTTTCTCGGCGACCCGCTGGGCGCCATCGGTCGCTACCACGCTCGCTGCCTGCTGGCCGATGTTGACGGCGTGCCAGGCTGGCGCCACCTGCTGAGTGAACTGGGTGAACTGCTGCGCAGCGCCGGCGGGCCGAGCCTGCCGTTGCGAGGCAGCGGCTCGGCGTCCGACCCGTGGCGCCTGTCGCTGGCGGCCACCGACGCGGGCGCGGTGGTGCTGCGGGCCGACAGCGCCCTCGTAGGCGGCCGTCCACAGCTGCGGCTCGCGGCAGCGTTCGAGCCGCGCGCGCTGACGGTGGATGCGGTGCAGTTCTCCTTCGCCGCCCTGGCCGAGCTGCTGCACCTGGACCTGCCCGCGCCGGCCAACACTGGCGCGCCGCGCGCCACGTGGCTGTCTGGTCTGCGCGCCGAACTGCGCCTGCATGGCGATCTGCAAACTCTGCCACTGGCTGATCTGCGCCTGAGCGCCGAAGCGCTCAGCGCGGCGATCGAATGGCGTCCAACCGAGGGCGTGGGCTGGCGCGTGGCGCTCACCGCGCCGGGCGCGCAGTGGAACGCCGCCAGCCGCGCCATCGCCCTGCCCGATCTGGTGCTTGACCGCGATGGCATCGCGGGCTGGACGCTCGACGCGCCCGACCTGGGCGGTGCGCTGGATAGCGCGCGCGGCGCCGTGTCGCGCGATGGTGTGGCCGAGTTGGTGCAGTACCTGCTCGGCCACTTGATGCTGGAGCATGGGGGGCCGATGGGCTTTGGGCTCTCGGCCTTGCTCGGTTTGTTGCCCGGCGATCCCGGCATCCGGTTGCCGGCGTGGCGCGGTGAGGCGGACGGCATCGCCCTACCCGCCGACTTTCCGCGTCTGCAACCGGCCGACTGGGGTGCCTTCTTCGCCGATCCGCTGCCGGTGCTGCGCGGCCATGTGGCAGCCATCTTGTCCAACCCGCGTCATGCGCTGCCCTTGCTGCGCTGGCTGGGGTTGGCACTGCAAGGGCTGGCGCCCGCGCGCAGCCGCTTGGGTGAGCTGCTGACCTTCGAAGAGGCCTTGGGTGATCTCGGCGGCTTTCCGCATCCCGACGCGATTGAGACAGCCGCCTTTGGCGAAGCCTTGGCCAGTCCGACGGCCACCGACGACGCGCCATTGGCCTTGCCCAGCCTGGAAGACCTGCCCTTCACCTTGTCCGGCCAGGGCAGTTACGAAGCCCCTTACGCCCTGGGCTTGCGTGCCAAGGGTGTGCGCAGTGTGCAGGCGCTGGTCTGGCTGGATCCAGACGGTCCGCCTGTGGGCGACGCGGTAGACCTGGCCATCGCCACGCTGGTGCCCGCACTGCGCGACCTGGGCCTGCTCGGCAGCCGGCCGGCCGAGCAGCTTGCGCCGGTGCTTGATGTGCTGGCGCAGCTGGACGCGGGCATGGCCGATGCGCTCAGCGGTGTGCTGCCCGCGAGGCTGGGCAACGGGCTGCGCGCGCTGGAGGAGTTCCTGCGCACCAGCGACGGGCTGGTGCTCTCGGCCAGCCAGCTGCCGCCGGTGGCCAGCGGCTGGAGCCGACCTGCCCAGCCGCTCGCGGCCGATCATGTGCACGCGCTGGATCAGGCCGCGGTGGTGGCCGAAGTCCGGCGCCAGCTGCTGGTTTGGGATGCTGCGAACACCGGTCCGGTGCTGCTGCTGTGCGCGCCCTTTGCCGGCGCCGAGGCCTGGTCGACGGTGCAGACCGACCTGGGCGGCGCCCGCAGCGCCTTCAGCTTTCGCGTGGCCGGGGTGGCGCCCTTGGCGGTCAGCCTGGCCTCGCTGGACCCAGGCGCGCGCCTGATCGCCGCCGAGCTTTCGGCGTGGAACGGGGCACCGGGTGTGGCGCCCGCTGCGCGGGCCGTGCCGCTGGACGCGCCGGCCGGCAGCAGCAGCCAGGCCGAGCAGGTGGTGCGCCTGCTGCAGCGCATCGCCCAGCTGCACCCGGGCCAGCGCGTCACGGTAGTTGCCCACTCGGCCAGCGGCTTGGCAGCGCGCGCCGCCGTGCAGCGCGCCGGGCTGGCGCCTCTGGTGCGCGGCCTCATCACGGTGGGCACGCCACACGTGGGCACGCCGCTGCCTTGGCTGGCCAATGCGCCGCTGGCCGAAGCGCTGTCGGCGCTGCAGCGCCTGCGCACCCGCCTGCCGTTGACCGGTGCGCTCGGCGAGGCGCTCGACGCCTTGTGGGGCTTCCTGCGCGAGCGCACGCCCGAGGGCCTGGCGATGGCTTGGCCCTCGCAGGCGTTTGCACCGGTGGGCGACGAAGCGCTGCCCGCCGGCGTGTCCGGCCATGCGGTGGCGTTGCGCTTGCCGACCGCCAGCCTGGCATCGGCCCTGGCGAGCGCCGTCACCACACGGGCCACCCAGCTGCGCGCCGCGATGGCCGCGCGTGCGCCGGTGTCGCACCTTGGAGTTGGTCTGGCGCTGGCGCCCAGCGTGCGCGCTGCGGAGGGCGCGCTCAAGCTGCGCACCCATGCGCGGCTGGACATCGCCCGCGTGCGCATCGCTGCCGGAGATGCTGCGCGCGAATTGCCAAGGCTGGCGTTGCAGGCCGAGATCTGGCGCGAAAGTGGCTGGCTGGTGGGCGACCCGGCGGCGCGCGTTCGGGTACGTCGCGCCGAGCTGGGCTGCGAAATCACAGAGGCGGGTATCGTGCCGAGGGTGCGGCTGACCGATGTGTCCGTCGACGGCGTGGAATTGCCGTTGGCCACACTGCGACGCCTGGCCACGTCGGGCCCCTGGGTGCCCGACGACCTACTGGTGCCGGCCTTGGATGCGCTGCTCGCCGAGCTGACCACCGGGCCGGGGCTCGATCCGGGCGTGCTGGCGCTCGCGCGACTGCTCGCCAGTGTGGAGCTCACGCAGCTGCGGCAAGGCGGTGCAGACGACGACAGCGGTGGCTACGCCATCCACGGCGACGGCTGGGCCGCCATGCTGGCCGACGCGCCCGCCTGGTGGCAGCGTGTGCTGGCGGCCGCGCTGGTCGACGTGCCGCGGCGTGATGCGCTGGTGCAGCGCCTGCGTACCGTGCTCGGCCTGGCGGGCGATGACCTGTCTCGTCTGCTCATCTCCCAGGCCAGCGACGATCCCGCCTGGCAGGCGTTGCGCGCGTTGCTGCAGGCGGTGGGGCTGCTGGCGAGCGACGCGCGCGGCGCGGTGCCAGAGCTCGCCGCCTGGTTGGCCCTGCTGCGCGATCCGGTGGCCTGGGCCACGATCCGGCTGCGCCCGCTGCTGGCCGACGCCACCCGGCGCGGCGCGCTGCTGGGTCGTTTGCGCAACCTGCTGGGTGTGCGCGACTTGGGCAGCCCGGTGGTGGAACTGGCCCTGGGTGGCGGGGTGGCGGTGCGCGTCGAGGCGCTCGGGCAGGTGGCGCTGCGGCTGGACGGAGGGGCGTTTCGGCTCGGTGGCGCGCTCTCCGTCAGCGGCGACATCGGCCTCAACCTCGCCAGCGGCAGCGCAGCGGTGGCGCTGCGCCTGCAGCCCGCGGCGGTGGCGACCGGTTTGCGCCTGTCGCTCGACCTGCCGGTGGGCGCGGCCGGCGCGCGCTGGGGCCTGGCGCTGGATTTCAGCGACGGAGCGCGTGGCGCGCCCTTTGCCGAATTACCGCTGGTGCCGCTGCCGGCCGACCTGCCGGCGCGCCTGGGGCAGCTGTTGCCGCGCTTTACCCTGACCACCCTGGCCACCAGTCTGCTCGACAACCTGCTGCTGCCCCGCGTGCCGCAGATCGCGCCGGTGCTCCAGGCCCTGGGTCTGGCCACGCCGGTCAGCGCGACCGAGCGCGCCCGGGTGCGCAATCTGGCGCGCGTTCTGGCCGACCCGCTGGGCTGGCTGCGCACGGGCGGCAATCTGTTCTCCCTCGCCGGCACCGGACCAGTCTTGGTTCCCGAGAACGTGGTGGCGCTGGTGCGCCAGCTGTTCGGCACTTTCGGCCTGACCGATGCGGCCGGCGATGTGAGCCTGCCGCTGAACCTGCGCCTGCGCATGGCCAGTGCGCCGCAGACTCGCCTGTCGCTGGCCACCACTGCCCCGATGGCCTTCGAGGGCGGCGTCACCCTGGCGGGCACTTTGGAGCTCGCCTGGTCACCGGCCGGCAGTCTGGGCGCTGGCGGCAGCCTGGCGCTGGGCGCACCCCTGCCCGCCGGCAGCCCCTGGGGTCAACTGGTGGTGCAGGCCGGCGCGGTCGACGGCGCTTTTACTCTGTCCCTCGGCCCCGATGGCGCGCCGATCCGGCTGCTGCCGTTCGGCGGCTTCGACGCCGCCAGCGTGGGTGCCGCCGCCGAGCGCCTGTTGCCCACGCTGATCGACGGCGCCTTGCGCGCGCTCGCAGACTCGGGCGACGCGGCGGTGGCGGCGTTCATCACCAACCTGCGTGCTGCGGCGGCCACGCTGCAGGTCGACAGCACCGCCCACCTTGACCGCGTGGCCCACCACCCGGTCGAGTGGTTGCGCGATCGGTTCTCGGTGGTCAACGCCCCGGCCTCGCTGAACGCGGTGCTCAACCTGATCCCGGTGGCGGTTCGTGGCCCGTTCACCGTGCCGGCGGGCGCGCTGCGCTTCGAGCCGCCGGGCTCGCCGGTGTCGCTGTCGCTGGGTCAGTTCGGCGCGGGCGGTGGAGCAAACATCGGCGCGGCCGTCGAGCTCGATATTGACCTCGGACCGGTCACCCTCAGCGGCGCGCTGTCGGTAGGGCTGCTCGCAAGTGGCATCGAAACCCTCAACCTGGACCCGGTGGTGAACGTGATGTTCAACGCCGCTGTGGACCCGGGCGTGATCCAGCCCGGCGGCGTGTCCATCGAGCCCGCAATCGGCCTGGCCGTTGGCGCCAGCGGCGTGCAGCTCTGGCTCTACCCGATCGGCAACGTGGAAGGTTCGCCCGACTTCCGGCTCGACGTGCTCCCCGAGCTAGATTTCGGCGTCGACGACGGTGGCTCCATCGAAGACGCGCTGCTGGAGCTGGCGCGCCGCGTGCTGGTGCCGGTGGCGGTGGAAGCAGTGCTAGACAGCGACCCGGTCACCGGCTGGCTCAACACCTCGATCACCACCTCGCCCTTGGAGTCGCTGGTGCCCGGCACCGTTCTTGTGAGTGCTGGCCTGCTCGTGGTCGTCGAGCCGCCGGCGGGCAGCCGCACGGCATACAACCTGGCGCCGCTCAGCAGCTTGGGCGACCCGGTGCGCCTGGTCGAGGGCCTGATCGGTGCCGTCTTCGATGCGATGGCCACAGCGTTTTCAGCTCTCCCCATCGTGGCCTTCGACGTGCCCGGCTCGGGCATCTTCCTGGCGCGCGACAACACAAGCCTGCCGCACCGCTTCGGCCTTCGTGTGGCGCTGCCCGAGCTGCGCCTGGGCGACGATCCGGAAATCATCATCCGCCTGGGTGGCGAGACCGACTGGATCGCGCCCGCTGGTGGCCCGGCCGGCGTGGTGCCCGGGCTGTCGCTGCTGCTGCTCACCGACGCCGGCGCTGGCTCCGGCGTGGCCACCCGCTTCGGCATCGAGCCGGTTATCGAGCTTGCCGGCGTGGGCATCGACATCAGCGGCCGCGCCGACGAGCCGCTGTTCGATCTCAGCGGCTTCCAGCTCGGCGGGCTGGAATCGCTGCTGTACCTGAGGGTGCAGGTGCCGGCCAGCGGCTCGGCGCCTGTGGTGACGTTTGGTGCCTACGGCGACCTCGATGGCATCGCGATTCCGCTAGGCACCTCCAACAGCAACCCGGTAGCTGCCTCGCTCATGAGCGGCAGCGGGGGCGAGAGTGCGCCGGTCAACCCGCGCTTCTCGGTGCGCGCGGCCTACGTCGAAGACTTCTGGCTGGAGCTGGGCGACACGCCCGGACGCAACGAGGTGTGGTTCCCGATCCAGCGCACCTTCGGGCCGGTCAGCATCCAGCAGATCGGCATCCGCTGGATCGGTGGCGAAGATCTCAAAGGCGCCATCCTGCTCGACGGGGGCGTGGCGCTGGCCGGCCTCGCGGTGGGAGTGGACGACCTGTCGCTCACCATTCCGCTGGCCCACATCGACGACCTGAGCAAATGGGAGCTGGGCCTGCGCGGCCTGGCCGTGAGCTACGACGGCGGCGGCGTGCGCATCGGTGGCGGCCTGCTGCAGGTTGACGTGGGTCCAGGGCAGTTTCAGTACGACGGCTTTCTGCTGATCGAGGTCGGGGGCTACAGCTTCGTGGCGCTGGGCTCGTACGGGGTGATCAATGGCGAGCCCTCGCTCTTCGTGTTCGTGGTGATTAACGCCACGCTGGGCGGGCCACCCATGTTTTTTGTCACCGGACTGGCGGGTGGCTTCGGCTACAACCGCGGCCTGGTGGTGCCCGCCATCGATGGCCTGCCGCAGTTCCCGCTGATCGAGGCGATGGGAGAGTCGTCGGCGGTCACCGCCACGCCGATGGCGTTCCTGCAGCGCATGGGGCCTGCCGTGCCGATGGAGCGCGGCAGCTACTGGTTCGCCGCCGGGGTGAACTTCACCTCGTTTGCGCTGGTGAAATCGCAGGCCTTGCTCTACGTGCTGCTCAACCGCGGCCTGGAGATCGGCCTGCTCGGCAAGAGCCAGTTCGAGCTGCCGCCAGCGGTGCCGCTGGTCAGCGTGGAGCTGGCGCTCAAGGCGCGCTTCTCCACCATCGAAGGCGTGGTGTCGGTGGAAGCGCGGCTCACCGACAACTCCTGGGTGCTCTCGCGCGACTGCCGGCTCACCGGAGGTTTTGCCTTCTTCCTCTGGTTCGACGGACCCTACGCCGGCGACTTCGTCATCACCATCGGCGGCTACCACCCGCGCTACACGCCGCCCGCCCACTACCCCAGCGTGCCGCGCCTGGGCTTCAACTGGCGCGTCTCCAGCAGCATCTTCATCAAGGGCGAGGCCTATTTCGCGCTCACACCGCGCGAGGTCATGGCCGGTGGTCTGCTCGAAGCGGTGTACGACAGCGGCGACGTGCGCGCCTGGTTCCGCGCCTGGGCCAACATGTACATCCAGTGGCGGCCCTTCTTTTTCGAGGTCGAGATCGGGATTTCCATCGGCGTGGCGGTCGACACCTGGCTGGGCACGGTCAAGGTAGAAGTCGGCGCTTCGCTGATCGTCTGGGGTCCGGAGATCGGCGGTCGCGTCACGATCGACATCTGGATCATCAGCATCACCATCCCCTTCGGCGCTGCCCGCATCATTCCGCAACCGCCGATGTCCTGGGACCAGTTCCGCGCCTCGCTGCTGCCGCCCGAGGATGAGAAATTGTTCGGCGGGCTGGTCGAGCGAGGCCTGGCCAGCGGCGATCCGGCCACCGGGCCCTGGGACCTGCTGCCTGAGTTCGTGCTGCGCACCGAGACCTTCCTCGGCGCCAGCGGCGTGCGCGTGGGCAACGGATCGACGGTCACCACCGGCCCGACGGAGACGCGGTCGATTGACGTCAAGCCCATGGACGTGACCGGCGTCGATAGCCTGCACCGCGTGCGCGTGCTGCAGATCGATGTCGACGTGACCGACCGCTTCCAGGTGCGCGAGGCCATTGGCGGCAACGTGCCGCGCGCGCTGTGGGATACCGAGAAAGCGCCCGGCAAGGAAGTGATTCCGGCCTATACCGGCCTGCGCCTGGTGGCCGAGATCGATCGCAACGCGCTCGATTCCACCGGCAGCGTTCCCTGGGCCACGCTGTTCGAGGAAGGCTCGACGCACCCGCTGCCGTTTGGCCGCGAGCTCGACCTGCGCGCCACCGTCCTGCTGGCCGCGCAGCAGGCGCTGGCGCTGGACGTGCGAGCCAGCCACAGCAGCGTGACCACCTGGCTGGCGCAGGACACGGTGTTGCACAGCGCGGCCTGGGCCGAGCGGCGCAACGCCACGCTGCAGGCGCTCGCTGCCGAGGGCGTGCGCGTGACGCCATCGAATCGCTCGGGCGACGTGATGCCGCGCGGCAGCTTCCGGCGCGCACGCCGCAACGCGCCACCGCTGGTGCGCTCGCTGCACGAAGGCCTGGCAGCCGAGCCGGTGCTGTCAGTGCAGACCTCGTTGATACCGCCGCTGGCCGAGGCCACGCCGGTCAGGGTGCGCGCGCGTCCCGAACTGCGCGCGGTGATCCGCCAGCGCGTGGAGCCCACCAAGGCCGGCTCGGGCAGCGTGCGCACCACGGTCTCGTCCGAGCGCAAGGCGCTGCGGCTGAGCGCAAGCCAGATGGACACCCTGCGGGCGGGGCCCAGCCCTGGCGCCTCGGTGAAGCGCCAGGGGTCGGCCAATGAGGCGCGTGCCACGGGCCTGGCCATGGCCGCACCTACGGTGATGCGCGCATCCACCGCCACCCGGCGCGAGCGCGAGTGGCTCGACCAGATGGGCGCGGCCACCCTGGGCAAAGCCTTGCGCGACGGCAGCGCTGTCCGGCGCGATGCCGCGGCGCCCGGCGCGGTGCTCGATCCGGGCAGCACGCTGCGCTTTGAGCTGCCCACGCGCAACGTCGACGGTGAGCCGCCGGTGCTGGTGCTCAGCGGTGACGCGGCGGCCCGTGTCACCGCGCTCGACCGCAGCGGTGCGCCGCGGCTGGATGTCGAAACCGTGGGCTCGACCAAACTGGCGATTCCGGTGGGCACGGCGATGCTCGCCGTGACCGGCCTTGGGCGTTCCAGCCAGCGGCCCAACGCGCCGGCGCTGGGGGCGGTGAGCCTGGGCGAGGCCACCGACGCCGTGCCGGTGGTGGGCTGGCAGGCGCACAACGAACTGGTGGCCCTGACCGACAACTGCCTGCTCGCGCGTGGTGCCTTGCTGCGCCTGGGGGCATCGGTAGCCGACTTGTCGCAGCGCGGCTGCGTGCTGGCGTCCACCGCGCTGGACCGGCAGTCCAGTCTGGAGACCTTGTTGCCGACCAGCATCCGCAGCCTGGCCGTGGTGCTCGACGAAGGCGCTGGCGAGCCCGGTTCCGACCTCGCCAGCTCGCTGGGCCTGTCGGTGCGCCACGGCGCCGTGTCCGAAGAGCCCACGCTGATCGTGGCTGGCGGTCGCACGGTGTTGCTCTACGAAGTGCTCAAGGTCGAGGCCCAGACGCCGTGGCTGGTGGTGGCGCTCGCACACACCGACGCCTGGAGCGTGGCCGGCGTGATGGGCTTTGCCGCGCCACCCTCGGTCTGGGAACCGCTGCTGGCCGAGGGCGAGCTCGACGCCCTGGTCGAAGACGGCCCGCTGTCGGCCAGCGGCAGCCTGCGCCTGCAATTCATTGAGAGCTGAACACCGCCATGGCCACCTTGCCTACTCCCGAACGCGGCTCCGTCATCTTCCACGCTGCCTGCCGTCCGGCCCTGACCGCGGGCGACTACAAGCTGGAGGTCTCGCACACCATAGAAGGGCCAGGCGGTGCGCTGGACGCCGGCGCGTCCAAGCCGCTGCCGGGCCCGCGTGAGTTCCCGTTCAAGCTGCAAGCGCCGCGCTTTACGCTCGACCCGTCGATGATTCACGCCGTCTTTCCGCCCACCAACGGCGTGGGCAGCTATGTGTCGCGCCTGCCCATGATCGTGCTGCGCCGGCGTACGCTGCCCTGGGAGCGCACGCTGGCAGCGGGCGACACCACTCCCTGGCTGGCGGTGCTGCTGCTGGAAAAGGGGGAGGCGACCACTCTCTCGCCCTGCACCGTGCGCGATGTGTTGGCCGGGGCCACGGGCAAAACGTCGCCGCGCCTGAAATTGCCCGATGTGCCTGCCGCCGCACAGAGCCAGCCCTGCATGGGTCTGGAGCTGCCGCTTGGCCTGTTCCAGGAGATCGCGCCTTTGCGTAGCGAGATCCCACTGCTGACCCATGTGCGCCAGGTCAACACCGATGACAAGGAGTTGCTGGGGCAGGACGAAGACGGCTGGTTCTCGGTGGTGGTGGGCAACCGCCTTCCCGAGCCGGGCAAGCAGTACGAAGCCTGTCTGGTCTCGCTCGAAGGCACGCAGGACTTCCTCCCGACGGAGGCCAGCACGCCGGTGCTCACCGCCGCCGATCTGCGTCGCACCCCGCTGGAAATCTACACCGAGGCACTCGCGACCATGCAGGGGCAGGTGCTGTTCAGCGAGCCCGACCTCACGCCGGAGGTGCAGAACCAGGTGCTGCTCGACCACATGGTGAGCACTGGCTCGGCCTACAAATGGTCGGGCGTGGCATCGAAGGCGTCGCCGCCGCTGGGGGCTCGCGCGGCAGCGGTCGCCGTCACGGCGCAGCCGCAGCCCAACGCCGTGGGCGCTGGCACCAGCGTGTCGGGCCACCGCATCGCCGCCTCGGGCGCATCCTGGACCGAGGTGCCGGTGTCCAAGGGCGTGGCCAAAGGCGTAGCCTCGGTGGGGGTGAAGCTGCTGGTGCCCAAGGTGCGGCTGTTTCTGCTCGCGCAATGGAGCTTCGAATGCCGCGAGGGCGGCGACTTCGAATCCATCATGCAGGCGCTGCCCAACAACGGCGGTGTGGCTATGCTGGGCATGCCGCCCTCGCTGGCACAGGCGTCGGGCAGCACCGGGGCGGCGGTGTGGCGCGCGGCCCTGGACACCGGCCATGTGCCGTTGCCGCACCTCACCCGCGACGGCGAGCAGACCCTGGCCTGGTACCGCGGGCCGCTCACGCCCGTGGGCGTGCGGCGCGAGACAGCAGGGCCGTACCACAGCGCCGATCAGGCGCGCCGGCTCGACCCGGCCACCGGGCTGGAAAACCTGGGCTACGCGGCGGCGTTCGAAATCGGCCGCCTGATGGCCCTGGGCGACCCGCGCTTTGCGCTCGATCTGATGCAGTGGCGCCGTCGCTGGCGTCTGCGCCTCGACCAGGGCCTGCTCAACCGCATCCTGCGCGTGCGCATCCCCGGGCTGGACGCGTTTCTGGCCGAGCGCCTCGATCCGCGTCACCTGTTGCAGCTGCCGCGTTTCCTGAGCCAGCTCAGCACCGACCGGCTCTCGGCGCTGATGCGTCAGGGCGATCTGGGCCTGCTGCGTGACCCCACCGGCCTGAGCGCGGTGCGCGATCGCCTGCCTGGCTTCAACCCGGCGCAGGTGGCCGATGCCAAGGGCTTGTCGCTGGAGACCGCGCAGTCGCTGCTGGGCAGCCTGGCCCTGGGCGGCAGCGTGCTTGACGAAGTGGGCTTTGTGGAAACACCGGTGCTGGAGACCCGGCTCGATGTGTTGCTGGAGAACCCGAACCTGCACTTTGGCCCGCAGCTGCAGACCTTCGACAACCAGCTGAGCAATCTGCTCGACCGCGGCCGAACGCGTTGAGCACCGCCGGAGACACACCATGGACAACTGGCTCACCGCACCCCGATACCTGAGCGAACTGCGCAGCCCGCCCTCTACCCTCCTGGGTGCGGGCAACACCGCGCCGCCTTCGGTGGTCAACTTCCTGACCAGGCTGCGCCTGCTCTACGGCGTGCCGTTCAACCACCTGGTGCCCGACAGCCGCCTGCTGCCGCCTGAGTCGGTGCGCTTTTTTTACATCGACCGCAACTTCACAGACCGCCTGGTTGATGGCGCGCTCAGCGTGGGCAAAACCACGACGCGCGAGTTTTCTCATGCCCAGGCCAGCAACGCGGCGTTGCGCGCCCAGGTTGACGAAGAAGAGCGCAACCTGCGCTTGCAGTTGCGTACACCCGGCGCGCTGAAATTCACGGCGCCGCAGACCGCCGACCTCAGCGGCGTGCTGGTGCGTTCGCGCGCGGTCTCGGGCTGGCCAGGCCTGGAGGTCAAGGCGTACCGCAGCATCACCAGCGCGAGACCGGAAGGCGAGCGGCTGGACCTGCTGCGTATGGACCGCCTCGCGCCCGACGTGCTGCTGTGCATTTTCCAGGGCGTGCCGACCCGGGTCGACATGGAAGAGCCGCGTGAAGGCATCCAGTTCGGTGTCGATCTGATCGACGCCGATGGCAACGGCATCGTCGAGCCCAGCAGTGCCGCGCCCAGTGGCCTGCGGCTGAAGCTGCGCAAACTGAGCGGCACGCTGGCCGGCCAGCTGCTCGGGGCCACGGCCACCAACCTGCGGCCCACGCCCCAGACCGTGGTGGTACCGGTGCGGCGCGGCAATCGGCGCGTGCTGCATGTGCGCGCCTTGCAAGATACCCTAAGCAGCGCGCTGGCCGCCAGCGGCGACCCCGACGCCCAGCCGGGCACGCTCACCGCCGGCGAACTCGCGCTGCAGATGTTCCAGTTCCCGTTCCGGCAGCGCTTTGAAGGCAGCGGCGACGCGCGACGGGTTACCTCGCAGTACATCGACGCGGTACTCAAGGTGGCGGTGATCGCCAAGCCGCTGGAGCCCGACGAGGTGCTGGCCCTGTTCCCCCGAGTGCTCTGAGGTCCTTATGGCGACACGACTGTTTCAGACCGAACTACTGGCGCGCAACCTCACACTGGCCCATGGCATCGTGCCCCGCGAGGTGTTGAACTGGGACAGCGGCGCCTGGCAGGGGCCCCGGGTGTTGGTGCCGATCATGGTCGAAGCCCTGGCAGTGTCGGTCGCCGACGCGGCCACTCGCGAATGGGCCGCGGTGGCGGTGGACCCGCTGGACCCCGAGGCAGCGCGCCCGGCACCGTTCGACACCGTCAAGGACCGGCCGGCGGGTGTGCACCTGCACTGGGCCCTGCCCGACGCGCTCACCCGCGGCAAGCGCCAATCGGCCGACGAAGAGGTGCCGCTGGCGGCTTCCGTGCAGTCCAGCGTGGAGCAGCCCGAGCAGCGCGACCAGCGCCGCACCGAATTCAGCCGCACGCCCAACCGCTGGCTGGTGGTGCGCATGCGCGCGGGCGCCACGCAGACCGCACCGCGCGAGGCAGCGGCCTGGGTGGTTTGCGGCGCGCTCGATCCGGCGCGGCGGCGGGCCGTGCCTCTGGCCGACTGGAGCGAAAACCGGGAGACCGCCGATTCAGCGGTGACCGCGATGGGCCCGGGCGATCCGACCTTTGCCGTCTACTACGACAACACGCGCAACCTGCTGGCGTTTCACGACCCGCTAAAAGACGTGGCCAGCGGACCGCTCAGTTACCTGGTCTGCGGCTGGTACGCACAGCTCGAAGACGATCCGCTTTACGCACCGGTTACCGAGCAGGCCTGGCTGGACTTGATCGAGAGTCTGGGCTGGTCGGTCAACGCGAGCGCTATCGAGCGGCTGCGCAAGGACGCACGGGCTGCCGCTCGCGCTGGCTTTCTGCCAAGTGCCGACCAGAATGACGAGACACGCGCCGGCGAAATCCAGCTCTTTGGCCCTGATCGCGACGGTGGCGACAAGCGCAGCGACGCGTCCTCGCTACTCTTGGGCACAGGGCCATCGCAGTTCACCAAGGACGCCGAGAAGCGCCAGATTAAGTCGCGTGCGGTGTACGCCCGCAAGCAGTTCTTCAGCCGGTTCTGGCCGCGCCAGATGCTGTGCCACGGTGCGTTGTTTGACGTCGCCTGGGGCGGGCGCGGCGGTGCTTTCGACAGCCCGGGTGCGGGCGTGCCGCCAGCGGGCTCGGTGGGACTGGCGGTGGGCAACACCGCGGCGCAAGCCCTGGCGGCGCTGTCGGCCAAGCAGTCGGGCGATGCATCGCTGGCGCGCCTGCTCGACGCGTTCGCCACCGGTGCGCTGTCCGACCTGTCCCAGTCCAGCGGCCTGGCGCGACTGGAGAGCCTGCTGCATGGCGAAGACTTTGCGTCTTCACCCGGTGGCTTTGTGGTGGACCAGATCGAGCAGGGAGACTTGTTTGCGCCGTCGGCAGGCTCCGAGACACCCGGCACCCGCGGCCAGACGGACAAAGGTCTGCTGAAAACCCAGGGCTCGGACACGCGTCAGCTCAAAGTGCAGCGCAGCTTCTTTCGCGCCGACGCCTCGCTCAGCGAACTGCGCGAACGCATGCAGAACCCCGGCAAGCGCCCGGGCGGTGCTGCGGGCCAGGCGCCTGCCGGGCGCCCTCGCACCACCGAAACCGTGCGCCGCGCCATGCCGCGCTGGTTCCAGCCGCGCGATCCGGTGCTGTTGCTCAGCCAGGCGCGGCGGGCCTACAAGCACGGAGAAGACCATGTGATCGACGGTGTGCTGGGTTGCCGCATCAGCGGCCAGACCGTCGACCAGGTCAGTGTGAATCCATGGCGAAGCAGCGAGACGGGGGATCGCAACGCCGCGCTGGTCGATGTGGTTGGTCGCGACCTGAGCACGCGCGACCTGCAGAGCGGCCAGATTCCAGCCGAATGCGGTGCGCTGTTTTTCGAGGCGCTGCTGCTCGATCCGACCACCGTGCCGGTGGCGCAGAACCTGATCGTGCAGCGCGCTCACCGCGTGCGCAGCTCGGCGCGCAGCGACGACCGGGTGGTGTCCGCCGCCATCGCAGGGCGTCGTTACCAGGTGGAGCAGACACTGCTCTATGTGGCCGCGGCCGATCCGCTGATCGACGCCCAGGCGCTGGCAGCCACCTCCAACCTGCGCGGCACCCGTCCGCACCCACTGGCGCTGCAGCTCTGGCGCCGGCCCTGGACCCCGATCGAGATGGACTGGGAGGTCGCCTGGTTCCCGTCGCCCGGCGCCGAGCGCGACTGGGCGCTGCAGCAGACCGACTTCGGACTGCGCGGCGATGTGCCACTGGGCACCGACGGTGAGCCGGCGCTGGTGCTGCGCGGGCGCAGCTTGCTCACGCCATCGGTGGCGCGCACGCTGGAGCGCCACCTCAAGCGCTTTCTGGAGGACGAGGACAGCGGCGAGCGCGACGAAGCCACACCCAGCGAAGAGGCCGACCTGGCGCGCGCCATGCGCGATTTCGCCAAGCTCGATGTGCTGGGCACCTCGCTTTCGGGCTTGCACGACACCCTGATGGCGCGTCGCCCGGTGCCCGGGCTGGCCGGTGAACCGGCGCCCGACGCCTGGCTGCCGATCCCGGAGGCCCGTGCGCTGTGGCTGCTGCGGGCGGGCCACCTGCGCGTGCAGCGCGCGCGGGTGATCGACGCGTTTGGGCAGTTTCACGAATTGGCGCCCGCGGTGCTCGCCGCGCCGACGCGGGCCGAAGACCTGGTGAGCCGCGCCGGCCCCGCGTTTCTCGCCCTGCCGCCGCGCATCCAGGAGCCAGCTCGGCTGATGTTCCGTCTGCTCGACGCCAGCGCTGCACCCGGCGCCGAGGTGCGCGAAGCCACGCGCGAACGCTCCCCGGTCTGCGGCTGGATCGTGCCCGACCACCTGGATGAAGCGGTGGAGGTGTTTGACGCCCAGGGTCAGGCCAGCGGCCAGCTGCAGCCAGCCGACGACGGTCGCACGCTGGAATGGCAGGGCGTGCCCGGCGTGGCCGATGCGCTGGGCGCACCGCCACAGCTGGCGCAGCCCCAGCTCGCCGGCTTTGTGCAGGGGCTGCTGGACCACGGCCTGCGCGACCGCGAGCGTCTGGCCTCAGAAGACCCACCAAGCGAGAGCGCGCTGTCTGCCCTGTTGCGCATGGTCGATGCCACGCTCTGGAGCACCGACCCGGTGGGACGGGCTGGTAGCGAACACCTGAGCCTGCTGGTGGGGCATCCGCTGGCGCTGGTGCGCGCTGAACTGCGGCTGGAGGTGCAGGACGGCGGCGTGACCGCCATCGTACAAGGCGCGTTGTACGACGACGCGCGCGACGAACTGGAGCGCACGCCGCTTCCGGTTCGCCTGGGCGAGGTGCTGTCGCTCGACGACGGCCTGATGGGCTATTTCATCAACGACGACTACAGTCGCTTCTATCCGATCCACGACTCGCTGGCGCCTCAGGCCTGGCCGATCGGCCCGGGTCAGGGCTTTCTGGGCTCGCTGGCTGGCGCGCCCAACACCGCGGGCCGCGCGGTGCGCCACCCCTACATCGACCGCACGCCGCAGGTCTGGATCCGGCCCGGGCAGCGCGTGCGGCTCACCCTGGTGCTGGACCCTCGCGGTGCGGTGCACGCCACCTGCGGCTTCCTGCCGCGCAAGAAGATCGAGCTCATGCGCGAGCACGTGGCGCCGGCGCTGGAGGCGCTGAACTTCACTTTCCGCGTCGGCCCGGTGCTGGTGGATCCGGACACCATCCGCATGCCACTGCCGTCCGAGATCGCTGGGGGCTGGAGCTGGGTACGGCGCGTCAACGTGACGACTTGGCAGGAAGATCCGGTGATCAAGGCCAGCCAGGACGCGTTGCTGCCCGACACGCCGGCCTTGCTCACCGAAGGCTGGCTCAAGCTCAGCGGCGCGCTGGTGACGCCACCCGACGAGCGCTGACTCGCGCTGGACCAAATCCACTTTCGCGCTTGCTTCAGGCCGCGCTGCCCGGTGGTTTGCTGGTCGTCCAGCGCCAGCCCGTTGGCGGCCAAGCTGTCACCAGGCCAAGCACCAATCCCCACATACCACCGGCCAGGTGGGCGGCCAGGACGACCGACATGTCGTTGCCTGGGTCCCAGACCACCGGTCGCGACCAGCCTTGTTCCAGGGCCAGCTTGGCCATAACGGCCAGCAGCAGCAAGCCACCCCAGCGGCGTGCCTTGGGCACACGAATGCGCTTGAACAGCAGGTGCACCGCGAGCACCAGCGCACCTGCGTGCAACACCCCCGACAGGCCCACCGCATAGCCGATCTGTGGCCAGATCAGCAGCGTGAGCGTGGTCAGCGGCCAAGCCAGCAGCCAGGCGATTGCACAGGCACGTGGCGGGTGCACGATCCAGGCCGTGGCGGTGAGCGCGCCCAGCGCGAGCTGATTGCCGATCAGGTGCGGTGTGTTCATGTGCACCCAGGCGGTGGTCCACAGCGTCCAGGGCTTGCCTGCCCAGCCGTCGGAGCGAAAGGTCAGGGTCTCGACCAGGTTGTCGCCAGCCCACCAGAGCAGCATGCTGGCCACGCCATGCAGTGCGCACAGCAGCAGCCAGTCGCGCACGGACGGCTTCATATCAGTGGCGCAGGCGATCTATCGGGCTCAGCACCTAGCACGTGAAGCCAGAGCGCGCGCACCGCGGATGCAGCATCCTGCACCCGCTCCTTGTCGATTTGCGTCGGCACTTCATCGAGCCGGGCCCGGTGCTGGATCATGCGCAGCTCGCGGTAGGCCAGCGCCGCCGCTTCGCCGATGCCACTCGGCACTAGGCCAGCAGCCTCGATCAGCCGAAGCAGCTTGATGTTGCCCGTGTTGGGCCGCAGCTCGGCATGTGCGCGCGAATAGGCAAGCACGATGTACTGCACCGCAAACTCCACGTCGACCATGCCGCCCGCGCTGTGCTTGACGTCGAATAGCTCGCCGCGCACCGGGCGGGCGCTGCGGATCTTCTGGCGCATGGTACGGATCTCGGTGGCCAGCGCGCTTGCATCGCGTTCGGCGGTGATGACCGCGGTGCGCACCGCGTCGAAGCGCTCGCGCAGCGTGGGGGTTGCGTTGCCATCGCCGGGCTGCCCCAAGTCGGCGGCAGCCTCCTCGGGGGGCCGCGCACCTCGCGCAGTGGGCAGCGTGGGGACAATTTCCTCCCACCCCATGACAAATCGAGCGCGTGTCATGGCCTGGTGTTCCCAGGTCCAGGCGGTGTTGGTGCCGCGCTGCAGCTGGTAGCGCTCGTAGGCCTCGAAGCTGGTGACGAGCAGCCCCGAATTGCCGTTGGGCCGCAGAGCGGTGTCGATCTCGTACAGGTCGCCCTCACTGGTCTTGACCGTGAGCCAATTGATGAGCTTGCGCACAAAAGTGGCGTAGAGCTCGCCAGCGTTTTCGTGATCGTCTTCATACACGAAGACGATGTCCAGATCGCTGCCATAGCCCAGCTCTTTGCCGCCCAGCTTGCCGTAGGCAATGATCGCGATGCGTGGCACCTCGCAGTGGCGGTTTTTCATGCGCGCCCAGCACCATTGGGTGGCCACGCGCAACACCGCGTCTGCCAGTGCGGTGAGGTCGTCGGCGACCTCTTCCACGGTGAGTTTTTTCTCCAGATCGCGCGCCAGGGTGCGAAACACCTCGGCGTGGTGGGCGCGGCGCAAGATGTTGAGCAGCTCCTCCTCGTCGTCTTCGCCGGTGGACTGCAGCGCGGCGCGGCGCGAGGCCAGTTCGGCTTCGAACTGCGCTGCGCTGAAGCGCTCCTGCAGCATCTGGTCGCTGGCCAGCTCGTCGATCACGCCGGGGTGCTTGAGCAGGTAGCGCGCCGGCCAGCGGGCTGCACCGAGCAAGCGCAGCAGCCGCTCGTGCACGGCGGGGCGCTCCTGCAGCAAGGCCAGGTAACTCTCGCGTCGAAAGAGCGGCTCGATCCAGTCGGCCATGCGCAGCGCAGCGACTTCGGTGACCCGGCCGTCTTCCAGCCAGGCTCCGGTGCGCTCGATCAGGCGCACCAGGCGCACGCGCGCGTCTTCGCGAAGCGCGAGAAAGCGGGGTTGTTCGATCCACTCCGCCACCCGAGCTGCGAAGGCCTCAGGCAGTTGCGGCAAGACGCTCGCCAAGTCGGCCGTCGCTGTGCGTGAGCCGCCATTGCAGCCCTTGCCTTTGCACTGGCCCTGGTCGGCACCGCCGAGCAGGGTGTCGAACTCGTGCGCCACGGTCTCGCGGTGCGCGTCCAGGGTGTGAAGGAACTCGCACACGCTGGCGCAGCCCATCGTCGCCGCCAGCCAGGCGAGGTCGTCGTCGCGCGTGGGCAAGGTGTGGGTTTGCTGGTCGTCCAGGTACTGAATGCGGTGTTCCACGCGGCGCAGGAAGTCGTAGGCCTCGCCGAGCGCGTTGGCGGTGGCCTGAGGCATCAGGTTGGCGCGGCTTAGGCGCTTGAGTGCGTCCATGGTGGGCCTGGTGCGCAGCTCTGGAAACTGGCCACCGCGCACCACCTGCAGCAGCTGCACGGTGAACTCGATCTCGCGGATGCCGCCGCGCGAGAGCTTCACATCGTTGGCGCGGCCCGGGTTGCCCGCCGCGCGCTTGGCCGCATGTTCGCGGATCTGGCGGTGCAGGGTGCGCAGCGCGTCGAACACGCTGTAGTCCAGGTAGCGGCGGAACACAAAAGGCAGCACTACGCCGCGCAAGGCGCTGGCACTCTGGTCGGCGATGCAGGCGGCGGGTGAGATGACTCGGCTCTTGAGCCAGGCGAAGCGCTCCCACTCGCGACCCTGCACCAGGAAATACTCCTCTAGCGCGCCCAGCGACACGGCGCTCGGCCCCGAGTTGCCATTGGGGCGCAGCGCTAGGTCGACGCGAAACACGTTGCCGTGTTCGGTGGTCTCGCCCACCGTGTTGTAAATGTGCTTGACTGCCTTGCCGAAGTACTCATGGTTGCTGATGCTGCCGCGGCCTTGCGCGTTACCGGCGGTCTCGCCATCCTCGTCATAGACGTAGATCAGATCGATGTCGCTCGACACATTGAGCTCGCGCGCACCGAGCTTGCCCATGCCGATCACCCAGAGCTGGGCGCGCTGATCGCGGCCGTCAGCGTCGAGATACCGGGGTTCTCCGTGAGCTGTGTCGAGTTCGGCGAAGGCCAGTGTGCAGGCCACATCCAGCGACAGCTCGGCCAGCTCGGTCACGCCGCGCGTGACCTCGGCCAGCGACGCTGACTGCTCGCAGTCCAGCACCGCCAGCCGCTCCACCACCAGTTGCCGCAGCACGCGCAGCGCGGCCGGTAGGGGCAGCCCCTTCTCCTGCAAGGCCTCCAGGCCTGCTTGCATCGACGCGCGCACCGGGGCACCCGCGGGCAGCACACCCAGTTCGGCGGCAAAGCGCCGGCGCACGCGCTGCACAAAACGGGAGTAACCAGCGCCCGGGTTGTCCAGTGGCGCGTCGCTGCGGTGAGGGGGGGTCACGTTTGTTGGCAAAGTGCTGTGCGCTGCTGCGGAACCTGTAGCGTGGCTGGCCGTCATAATTTGCGGTGGATATGAACCCAAAGCCCGCGACCATTGCCTCCTCCTCGCGAGGTCTCAAGACACTGTCGGTGGTGACGCGGCTCCTGTTGTGGCTGGTGCTGGCGGCCTGGAGTCTGTTTGCGCTCACCTGGGGCGTTCTTCAGCTGTGGATTGTGCCGCGGATCGGCGAATGGCGCCCGGACCTCGAACGCTGGGCCACGAATGCGGTGGGGGTACCGGTGAAAGTCGGCGAGATCGTGGCGATGCCACGCGCCTCGGGTGCCGGCCCGCTGCCCTCGTTCATACCGGCATTCGAGTTGCGTGATGTGCGCCTGTACGACGCGCAAGGCCGCGTGGCGCTGCAGCTGCCGATGGTGCGCACCGCGGTGTCGGTCGGATCCTTGTGGCGCCTGAGCTTCGAACAGCTGGTGATCGAGCGCCCGGTGCTGGACGTGCGGCGCACGGCGCTAGGTCGCATCGAGGTGGCCGGGCTGGATTTCTCGGGTTCGGAGAGCGGCGACGGCAGCGCGGCGGACTGGTTTTTCAATCAGCCGGAGTTTGTCATCCAGGGGGGCGAGGTTCGCTGGACCGACGAGCTGCGCCAGCAGCCCGCGCTGGTGCTGCAGGCGCTCGATCTGGTGGTGCGCAACGGAGCCCGCAGCCACCAGATCCGCGTCGATGCCACGCCGCCACCCGAATGGGGCGAGCGCTTCAGCGCGCTGGCCCAGCTGCGGGAGCCTCTGTTGCGCTTCTCCGTCCCGTCTGCTGCTCCTGGCCAGCCTTGGCAGCGCTGGGACGGCCAGCTGTACGCCAACCTCCCGCGGGTGGATGTGACCCGTCTGCGGGCTCATGTCGATCTGTCGGACTGGGGTGTTGCATTGCGCAGCGGTCGAGGGGGCGTGCGTGCGTGGGCTGACGTGGCGCGCGGTCGTATCACCGGCATCACCACCGATCTGGCCCTGACCGCAGTCGACGTGCAGCTCGGCCCCACGCTGCCGCCTTTGCTGCTCGACGAAATCAGCGGCCGTCTGGCAGGTCAGTGGGACGACGAGGGCCTGGGCCTGAGCACCGAGGCACTGCGCTTTCGCACCCGGGAAGGCGAGACCTGGCCCGGCGGGCGCCTTTACCTGAAGCACACCCGCGCGGCACCCGGGCGCGCACCCGCGCTGGCATTCACCGCCGACGAACTCGATCTGGCGGCGCTGTCGGCAATCGCCACCCGCTTGCCACTGACCTCGGCCACCCACGCCACGCTCGCCAGCCTGCGCCCAGCCGGCCGCGCCAGTGGTCTGAACCTCACCTGGCAGGGGGATCCGGGTGTGGCGCCGGCTGATGGCGCGCTGATTGACTGGCAACGTGGCCGCTACCAGGTTAAGGGCCGCGTTGACGGGCTGGCGTTGGCCAGCCTGCCGCGCACGCGCGGTGTCAACGACGCGGAGGTACCCCTGCCTGGGAGACCCGGTCTGTCCGGTGCCACCGTGGATTTCGACCTCAATCAGGAAGGTGGGCGCGCCACCTTGTCGATGGCCCAGGGTTCGATTGATCTCCCAGGTGTGTTCCAGGACAGTGTGGTGGCACTGGACCGGCTGCAGGCCGACGCAAGCTGGCGCCTGCTGGGCGAGCGCATCGAGGTCCAGCTCGACAACGTGCGGATGGCCAATGCCGACGCCGAAGGCACGGCGCAAGTGCGCTGGCAGACCAGCGACCCGGCCATGAGTCCGTCGCGTTCCCGCTTTCCCGGCGTGCTGGACCTCAACGCCAAGCTGACCCGCGCCAACGCCACGCGGGTGCACCGCTACCTGCCCCTGACCGTGGGCCCGCTGGCGCAGCGCTATGTGCGCGAAGCGGTGCGCGCGGGTCAGGCGAGTCAGGTCGATTTCCGCGTGCAAGGCGACCTGTGGGACATGCCCTTCAACTTGCCTGGGACCCAGGGCACGTTCCGCATTGCTGCCCAGCTGCAAGACTTGGATTTCGTTTATGTGCCGCCCTATTTGCAGGTGGACGGGGACACGCCGTGGCCTGCGCTGAAAGGCTTGCGCGGTGAACTGGTACTCGACCGCACAGCGATGACCTTGACGAGCGCCGAGTCCGGGCTGGAGGGTGCGCCCAATGTGCGGCTGAGCCAGGCGCAGATCGACATCGACGACCTAGCCCAGACCACCACCCTGGTGGTGAGCGCCCGCGCTCAGGGACCGGCCAACGAGGTGCTGGGCTTTGTGCGCAACAGTCCCGTGAACTTCATGACGGGTCAGGCGCTGGCCCGTGCCCGCATAGGCGGCAACGCAGGCGTGCAGTTGCAGCTCACGCTGCCGATGTACGCCATCACCTCGACCAGGGTCAGCGGCACGGTGGCGCTCGCGGGCAACGACGTGCAGATCAGCCCCGAGGCGCCGCTGCTCGGCCGCGCCAGCGGCAGCCTGCAGTTCAGCGAGCAGGGGTTTCAGGTCAGCGGTGCGCAGGCCCAGTTGTACGGTGGGCCGGTGCGTTTTGACGGCGGCATGCGCCCTGCGCCAGGGGGGACTGGGCCGCGCATCCGCTTCCAGGGCCAGGGCACCGCCAGCGCCGAAGGCCTGAGCCAGGCCGGTCTGGGCTTTGTCTCGCGCCTGTTCGAGAAGGCGAGCGGTAACGCTCCCTACACCGCGCAGCTGGGGTTCCGAGGGGGTGTGCCCGAGTTGCTGGTCACCAGCAACCTGCAGGGCATGGCAATCGACCTGCCAGCGCCGCTGGGCAAAAACGCCGAGTCCCTGCTGCCGCTTCGTTACGACAACGCGGTGCTGAGCGAAGTGGACGACGTGGCGCGCAGCGATCGGTTGCGAGTGCAGATGGGCCCGACCAACCTGCCGCTGGTGGATCTGCAGTACGAGCGCGACATCACCGGCGCAGAGCCGCGCGTATTGCGCGGCAGCGTGGCGGTAGGGCTGGACGCAGCCGAGTCGGCGCCGCTGCCCGCCGCGGGCGTGCTGGCTAACATCCGCTTCAAGCAGATCGATGTGGACGACTGGCAGCGCGCGTTCCAGGCGGCCACCGGCGCGGGGGTGCGTGCCGACTCGGCGCCTGGCCCGGCGATGACCGGCCCCCAGCTGGGCTACCTACCCACCACGCTCGCGGTGCGCGCCGAACAGCTGACCGTGGACGGGCGTTCATTCAATGGCGTGGTGCTTGGTGGATCGCGCGAGGGCACGCTGTGGCGGGCCAACGTCGATGCCTTTGAACTCAGCGGCTATGGCGAATACCGCCAGCCCGGACCTGGCAACGCCGGCAGTGTGTTCGCCCGCCTGGCGCGGCTGCAGATCACGCCGTCGGTTGCGACCGAGGTGGAGCAGCTGCTGCAGCAGCCGCGCAGTGTGCCGGCGCTGGACATCGCGGTGGACGACCTGACGTTGGGTGAGCGGAGCCTGGGGCGCGTCGAGGTGCAGGCGGTCAACCGCGGCGGTGTGGGCCGAGCCAGCGAATGGCGCCTCAACCGGCTGGCGCTGACCTTGCCCGAAGCGCGCTTGAGCGCCACGGGCAACTGGGCTGCCGACCCCAAGGCCGGTAGCCCCGGCGCGCCGCGCCGCGCCGCGATGGATTTCGAGCTGGAGGTCGCCGACTCGGGTCAGCTGCTCAACCGCTTTGGTCGCGCCGGCGTGGTGCGCGGCGGCAAGGGCCGCATCGTTGGTCAGCTGGCTTGGCTGGGATCCCCTCTGGCGGTGGATTACGCCAGCCTGTCGGGCCAGCTCAAGGCCGATTTTGAGCGGGGCCAGTTTCTGAAGGTCGAGCCTGGAGCGGCCAAGTTGCTTGGTGTGCTCAGTCTGCAGGCCTTGCCGCGGCGGCTGGCGCTGGATTTTCGCGATGTGTTTTCCGAAGGTTTTGCCTTTGACTTTGTCCGCGGGGATGCACGCATTGACCAGGGCGTGATCTTCACCAACAACGTGCAGATGAAGGGCGTGAACGCGGCGGTGTTGATGGAGGGCAGCGCCAACATCGCACGCGAAACGCAGGACCTCAAAGTGGTGGTGGTGCCCGAGATCAATGCCGGCACCGCATCGCTGATCGCCACCGCGATCAATCCCGCGATTGGCCTGGGCACCTTCCTCGCGCAGTTCCTGCTGCGCCAGCCCCTGCAGAGCGCCGCCACGCAGCAGTTTCAGATCAGTGGCAGCTGGGCTGACCCGCAGGTCGAGAAAATCGAGCGCGCCGCAGCCGGAGCCACGCCGCCAGCTGCCGGCAACGCAACCCCCGCGGCACAATAGACGCTCCGGTGTCGCACGCCGGATCCAAGGAGTTCACATGAAAGTCGCCGCCATCCAGATGGTCTCGGGCATCAGCCTGGACGCCAACCTCAGCGAAGCCCTGCGCCTGCTGACGCAGGCGGCAAGAGCCGGCGCCGAGTTCGCGGTGCTGCCCGAGTATTTTTGCTTCATGGGCCACAAGGACGAGGACAAGCTGGTGCTCGCCGAGACGCCCGGGCTGGGCAAGGTGCAGGATTTTCTGAGCGACGCCGCGCGCGACCTCAAGCTCTGGATCGTGGGTGGCACGCTGCCGATGGCCATCGACGACCCGACCCACGTGGCCAACGCCTCGCTGGCCTACACGCCCAAGGGCCAGTGTGTGAGCCGATACGACAAGATTCACCTGTTTCGCTACGACAACGGGCGCGAGCGCTACGACGAAGGGGTGGTGCTGCGCGCGGGCGAAACGCCCACTGCGTTTGATCTCAACGACCGCTCCGGTCAGTCCTGGCGCATTGGTCAGAGTGTGTGCTACGACCTGCGCTTCGCCGAGCTCTACCGCCTGTTGGCGGCCGACGTGCTGCTCGTGCCCTCGGCCTTCACCTACACCACTGGCCAAGCCCACTGGGAGGTGCTGCTGCGCGCGCGCGCGATCGAAAACCAGGCCTTCGTGATCGCCAGCGCCCAGGGCGGCGTGCATGAAAACGGTCGCCGCACCTGGGGTCACACCATGGTGATCGACCCCTGGGGCGAGGTGTTGGCGCTGCAGTCGGTGGGCCCGGGCGTGGTCCTGGCCGATCTGGATGTCGCGCGGCTGGCCAGCGTGCGCGAACAGCTGCCCACGCTGCAACACCGGCGCCTGTGAAGTCACAGGCAGCGACCAGCGCCGGGCGCTGGTCCGAGGTCTTGCACTCGCGCCGCGGCTGGCTCTGGGGTGCGCTCCTGCTGCTGGTGTCGGTGTTGCTGAGTGTGCTGGTGTTTCTGGCCGGCGAGTTTGAAGAGGCGCGCGATCAGGCGGCGCTGGAGCGCGACGCCGCTTCGCTGGTGAGTGACATCCGCAGCGAGCTGGTGCGCAATGTGCAAACCCTGCAGGCGTTGCACAGCGTGGCGCCCTCCGCCGAGCGCTGGGCTGCACCGGCGGACCATCTGCTGATCGAACACCGCGAGATCGTGCGCGTGGAATGGCGAAGCAACAGCTATCGCTTGCTGGCGCAGCGCGACACGCCTTACCTCGCCAGCTTGGTGGGCCATATCGAACGCGATGCCTTCCTGCCCGAGGTGCGCCAGGCCTGCGATAACGCCGTGCGCCTCTCTGGCCCAGCCTTCTCTGCCAGCTATTTCTGGCCGCTGAGTGAGGGCCGTGGCCTGGAGCTGATGGAAATGTGCCTGCCCTTGGTGCGTGCCGGCCTGCCCGACGGCTTTCTGGTCGCGACCCATGGTTTGCAGGGCGTTTTGACCGAGTTCACCGACAAGGACCTGGTGCGTGGGCGCGGTCTTTCTTTCAACGAGGCCGACGGCACCCGTCTGGCCATTCTGAGCCAGGCGCCCGAGAGCGTGCGCAGTCTGAACGCCCAGGCCCTGCTGGACTTGCCTGGCCACACCCTGAATCTGCGGCTGGAAGCGCCGCTGCTGCCGCTGGGCCTGTTTCCCAACGTGCTGACCGCCGTGGTGGGCGTGCTCTCGCTGGCGCTGCTGGTGGTGCTGGCGCTGCTGGGGCGCGACATGCGGTTGCGCCAGCGCGCCGAGCTGGAGGTGGCCGAGGCGCTGGCCTTTCGCAAGGCGATGGAGAACTCGCTGGTCACCGGTCTGCGCGCGCGCGACATGGATGGCCGCATCACCTATGTGAACCCAGCGTTCTGCCAGATGGTCGGCTACAGCGCCGAGGAGCTGCTGGGCGCTGGCCTGCCCGCCCCCTGGTGGCCGCCCGAGCGAGTGGATGAGTACCAGCACCGCCGATCGCTTCGCCTCTCAGGCCAGAACCTGCCGCGCGAGGGCTACGAATCGGTGTTCCAGCGCCGCGACGGCACGCGCTTTCCGGTGCTCATCATTGAGGCACCGCTGATCGACGCCCAGGGGCAGCAGACTGGTCACATGAGCGCCATGCTCGACATCACCGAGCAGCGCCGAATCGAAGACCTCAACCGCGCGTCACAAGACCGGCTGCAGGCCACCGCCCGCCTCACCACGGTGGGCGAGATGGCCTCGCTGCTCAGCCACGAGCTCAACCAGCCCCTTGCCGCCATCGCCAGCTACGCCACCGGCACCCTGAACCTGCTGGAAGACGGCAACAACCGAGGCACACCCGATGAGCTGCGCCAGGCGATGCGCCGCATCGGCGAGCAGGCCGATCGCGCAGGACGGGTGATCAAGAGTGTGGCTGACTTTGTGCGGCGACGCGAGCAGACGCGAGAAGCGGTGGCGCCGCTGGATCTGGTGGACGCGATCGCGCCGCTGCTGTCGCTGCAAGCCAAGAAGCTGGGCATCCGGCTGCAGATCGACTTTGCGCCCGCGCTGCCGCCCGTGTGGTGCGACCGCACCCTGATCGAGCAGGTGCTTCTCAACCTGGCGCGCAACGGCATGCAGGCCATGCCCGAGGGCCATCCCACGCTGGTGTCCGGGCTGCGCGTGCTGCGCCTGGCTGCGACGCAGCCGCGCCTGTCGGCGCGTGGCGTGGGCGGATCGCTATCGCACAAGGCCTGGGTCGAGTTCTCGGTGACCGACCATGGGGAAGGCCTGAGCGATGCCGTGGCTAGCCAGCTGTTCACGCCGTTTTTCACCACCAAGGCTGAAGGCATGGGGCTGGGCCTGAGCCTGTGCCGCACCGTGGTCGAGCAGCATGGCGGCGCGCTGAGCTTTGATCCCGCGCTACCGCGCGGTACGGTGTTCCGCTTCACGCTGCCGGCCGACGTTGGGCCGCCAGTCCATTGAGCGGGTTTCATGCCGCCCTATCATTCGCCCCATGACGCAGCACCCTGACGCCAAAATCTACCTCGTGGATGACGACGCCAGCGTTCGCGACGCACTGGGCTGGCTGCTGCGCACGCGCCGCCTGCTCAGCGAGCCGTACGAGAGTGCCGACGCCTTCCTGGCCGAGGTCACGAGCTGGCGCGTCGAGCCTCAACTGCCGTGCTGCGTGCTGCTCGATGTGCGCATGCCTGGCATGAGCGGGCTGGCGCTCTTCGAGCAACTGCTCGCCCTGCCCTGGCAGGCCACGATGCCAGTGATTTTCCTCAGCGGTCATGCCGATGTGCCGACCGCTGTAGATGCGGTCAAGCGCGGTGCTTTCGATTTCTGCGAAAAGCCGTTTTCCGACAACCTGCTGGTCGACCGGGTCGAGCAGGCGCTCACGCAGTCGGCGCAGGCGATCGACCAGCGCAGCCAGATGCGCAGCGTGCAGCAGCGCCTGGAGAGCCTGACCGATCGCGAGCGCGACGTGATGGCGCTGGTGGTCGAAGGCTTGCCCAACAAGCTGGTCGCTGACCAGCTCAACATCAGTGTGCGCACGGTGGAGGTCCACCGCTCGCGCGTCTTCGACAAGATGGGTGTGAAATCGGCGGTGGAGCTGGCCAACGTATTGCGCCAACCGTGAGCCGATTGCCGCTCAGTCCTTGCGCGTCGCGTCACCCTGGCGCTTGTCCTGCTCGGCCTCGTCGGGCAACTCGCCTTTTTTGCGACCCGAAAACATGGTCCACCAGACAATGAACACCAGCAACAGCAGGGCGCCCAGCGCTTCAAGCAACAACAAGGTCATGACAGGGAGGGGGAGCGTGTTCGGGTGGTTCGGAAAGGGCGTGCAGTCGGTCGCTGTCGGCCGACTCTGGCGAATGGGCGCTAGCGCGCTGATTGTAGGAAGCCTGGTCGCCTGCGCCACCGACGTGGTGCAAGTCCCCGCCGCCCCGGCGGATATGCCGCCGTTGGCCGTCCCCACCGACACGGCCCCCTTGCCACCCGCCATCCAGCGCACGGGCAGCCGCTGGGTGCCGGTGCGCTGGTCCGAGCTGCCCGGCTGGGGCACCGATGGGCTGCACGCGGTGTGGAACGCCTGGGTGCGCGGCTGCGAACGCCCCGCGCCAGGCCAGGCGGCGCTGTGCGCCGAAGTGCGCCAGCTCAGCATCGCCACCGACGCAGAGCAGCAGGCCTGGGTGATGCGCCGCTTCCAGCCCTATCGCGTCACCGAGCCCGATGGCACGCCGCCCACCGGTCTGCTGACCGGCTATTACGAGCCCATCATGGATGCCCGACGGCAACCCAGCGCCACCCACCGCACGCCGCTGTACGCGCCACCGGCCAGCTTGCGCAGCGGCCAGCCCTGGTTCAGCCGGCAGCAGATCGACACCGATGCCAGCGCCCAGGCCGCGCTCAAGGGCCGCGAGATTGCGTGGGTGGCCGATCCGATCGACGCCCTCATCCTGCAGATCCAGGGCTCGGGTCGACTCAACATCACCGAGGCAGACGGTCGCCAGCGCCAGGTGCGCGTGGCCTTTGCAGCCCACAACGGACACCCCTACCAGAGCGTGGGCCGCTGGCTGCTGGATCAGCGTGCCATCCGCGAAGCCTCGTGGGACGCGATCAAGACCTGGGCCGCGCAAAACCCCAAGCGCTTGAATGACATGTTGTGGAGCAATCCGCGTACCGTATTTTTCCGCGAAGAAGCCTTGAGCGACTTTGACGCCCGCTTTGGCCCGCGCGGCGCCCAGGGTGTGCCGCTCACGCCCGGCCGCTCGATCGCCGTCGACCCGCAAAGCATTCCCTACGGCACGCCGGTCTGGCTCGCCACGCAAGGTCCCACGCTCGACATCCAGCGGCTGGTGATGGCGCAGGATACGGGCGGCGCCATCGTCGGTGCGGTACGCGCCGACCTGTTCACCGGCTGGGGCAGCTGGACAGACGAGCCCTACACCACGGCGGCGGCACTCAAACAACCATTGCAGCTGTGGGTCTTGTGGCCACGGTGAACGTCGGGTAGCGCGATCAGGCCCGTCGCGCCAGCCCCGTCGGAAGCCGTCTCAGGAACTCCCTGGGCCGATGGCTTTCGAACAGGGGTGTTCTGCTTTTCCGAAGACCGTCATGACCCTCACAAGCTTCGTGTCCGATGATTCAGGGCGGTTGAGTCGCCGTGCCAGCCTCGCCCGCATGGCTGGGCTGGCTGTGGCATCAGCCTGGCTGGCGTCACGCAGTGGCGCCGCCACGCCCGTCATGCCGTTGCTGCGCGCTATTCCCTCCAGCGGTGAAACCGTGCCGGTGGTGGGGCTGGGCAGCTGGATCACGTTCAACGTGGGGCAGGACACTGCGGGGCTGGCGGTATCCACCGAGGTGATCCGGGCCTTTTTGGCTGGCGGTGGCCGGATGATCGACTCTTCCCCCATGTACGGCTCGGCGCAGGCCACCATCGGCCACGCGCTGGCGGCACTCGGCCGCCCCAAGGCGGTGTGGTCGGCCGACAAGGTGTGGGAAGGTGACCTGGCGCGCGGCACTGTGCAGATGGACACCTCGCGCCAGCGCTGGGGCGTGGAGCGCTTTGACCTCATACAGGTGCACAACTTGCTGGGCTGGCAGGCGCACCTGCCGCGCCTGTTCGAGATGAAGGCGGCCGGGCGATTGCGCTACGTGGGCATTTCCACCAGCCATGGTCGGCGCCATGCCGATGTGGCGCAGATCATGCGCAGCCAGCCGCTGGATTTTGTGCAACTCACCTACAACCTGCTGGACCGCGATGTCGAGCAACGCTTGTTGCCGCTGGCGCGCGACCGCGGCATCGCGGTGATCGTGAACCGGCCGTTTCGCCAGGGCGCGCTGCCTCAGCAGCTGGCGCGCCATCCGCTGCCGGGCTGGGCGCGTGAGCTCGGCTGCGAAGACTGGGCGCAGGCGGCGCTGAAGTTTGTGGTGAGCCACCCGGACGTGACTTGCGCGATTCCGGCCACCACGCAGGTGGCCCATGTGCGGCAAAACCTGGCCGCTGGCGCCGGCCCCATGCCGGACGCCGCGCTGCGTGCGCGCATGGCGCGCGAGGTGGCGGCGCTGTGATGCGGACACCGCGCTGAAACCTGAATCAAGACCGCGTCGCACATGGATGAATGGTGGAGCTACCGGCCTTCGGACCTGCTGATGTTTTCGCCGGCCATTTACTGGCGGCTGTTTGAATCGCTGAACCGACAGGCCTGGGCGCTGCCGTTGGGGCTGGCGATCGTGGCGTTGGTGGTGTCGTGGCGGAGCGCTCGAGGGACAGATCGTGGCCGCATCAGCTCGGCGCGAGCGATGGTCAGCTTGCTGGCATTGGGCTGGCTGGGGGTGGCCTGGGCGTTTTTCTGGCAGCAGTTCGCACCCATTTACACCGCGGCCCCGGCGTTTGCGTGGCTGTTTGTGGCGCAGGGACTGGGCTTGATGGTGCTGGCGTTCGCGCCAGGCTTGCGCTGGGCGACGGGACACAGCGCTCGCCACATCGCAGGGCTGTTGCTTGCCGCCTGGGCCTTGGTCGGACACCCTGCGCTGGCCGGGTTGTCCGGCCGACCCTGGGTGCAAGCCGAGTGGTTGGCGCTGGCGCCCGACCCGACGGCCCTGGCCACGCTGGCCCTGCTGCTGCTCCTGGACGGAAGTCGCCACCGGTTCACGCGAGCCTGGCAACGCGTGCTGTGGGTGCCGCCGATGTTGTGGTGCGCCGCCACCAGCCTCACGCTGTGGACGCTCGGGGAAGCCCAGGCTTGGGTGGTCGCGGTGCTGGCAGCGCTGGCGCTGCTGGCCGCGACCGGTCGATCACCAGACCGAGGCTGACAGAGGCCCGTCACTGCTGGCTCAGAGTGTGCTCAGGTCCGTCTGCACCGGCCAGCGCTGGGCCGAAAGCTGCTCGCTAGCGGCGAATTCGTGCCTCAGCTGCAAGGTGTACCGACCCGGCCGCGCAGCACACAGACGGTAGCCATCCTGCACCGGCTCCAGACTCACACCGTCGGCGCCACCTGCCTTCTCGAGGCGCCAGCCAGCACGCTGCGGCTCGGCCGTGCGCAGGCTGACGCAAAAACCGCGCCTCATGTTGGACACCACCACCAGCCGCTGCTGGCCGCTGAGCGTGCCGGCGGCATCGGGCATCAGCTCGCTCGGGTAGCTGTTCTCCAGCACCCGCATGACCGGCGGGATGATGATGCGAAAGTCCAGCGCCGCACTGGCCTTGCCCCCCGGCGGCGCAAAGCCGCTTTCGGCCAGCGCCATTGGTGTGGCCAGCAACGCGGCCAGCGTGAGCAGACCGGTTTTGAGAGGGTGTGATCGCCAGAACATGCCCAGTGAATCGGTGCATTTCTCGTGAACTTGAGGCCCTTTCCATCGACACCGACCTCATCAAATGCGTTTTGGTGGCGGTTGCCCCTATTTTTTGGGGCAGCGACCTGCGCAGCAGTGGAGCCGCTAGTCGCATCTTGTGAATGCGGCTCGAACGGGGCCACTTCAATCCGCGCGCTGCACCGGCAGGCTCAGACGCGTGGTCTCGCGCAGCCGCACGTCGACCTTGGCCTGGCCTTCGTCCACCACCGCCCAGGGCAGGGGCAGGGTTTCGTTGCGCACGCTGACGGTGCGCGGGCCGCTGGCCACGAACGGGAATTCGAAGCGGCCCTGGGCGTCGGTGCGCACGCCATAGCGGTTGTCCAGGAACACCGTGACACCGGGTACGCCGGTCTCGCTGGCCTCCTGGGTGCCGCTCTTGTTGGCATCGAAATACACCACGCCCTCGATGCGCCCACCACCGTCCAGCGCACTGCCGCCCAGCGGGGTGTTGCGGCTGCCGGCCTGGAGCTCGTAGCGCAACACGGCGTAGAACGAGCGGTCGCTGTTGCTGTTGACCGTGGGCAGGGGTGTCGCCAGCGGGTCGAGCGAGGTCGCCACCAGGCTTTTGCCTTCGGAGCGGTTGAGGTTGGCTTCCAGGCTCCAGCGGGTGTTGATGCGCCAGTTGAACCCGAGGTTCAGACCCCAGCGACTGCTGCTGCCGCTGCCTTGCTCGGTGTTGAGGGTGCCGCGCAGCAGCGTGCTGTCGCCCATGGGCGCGCTCAGGCTGAGGGCTGCGCTCCACAGGTTTTGTGGCGCTTCGCCGGTCACCGGGTCGCGACCGAGTCGGCCCAGGCCCAGGCTGGTGTTGAGCGAAAACCCCTGGGGCACGGTCCAGTCCTGGTCGTAAAGGAGTTGCTGCCGGCTGGCCACGCTCTGCCCACCACCGAATTCCAGCCGCAAGCCGCTGGGGCCCCAGCCGCTGGCGAATCGCCAGTCGCCATAGGCGTCCCAGGCTTCGCCGTCGAAGCGGCGCAGCGAGAACCCGCTCCCCAGGCTGCTGTTGCGTGCCAGGCGCCAGCGCGCGCTGGCGGTGGCGTAGCTGCCATCTGCTGCGCGCCCGGAGATGGAACTCAGCCAGTCGAGCGAGGCCTCGGCCGACCATTGCCGGGTGCGCCAGGCGGTGCGCGCGTAGGCGCCGCTGATGTCACTGGGCAGCGGCTGGCCTGCCCAGGACAGCTCGGGCTCCAGCCGGAACAGGCCCAGCCCGTGGCGGCGTGGACCTTCGTCCCATTCGCCATCGACCCAGTAGCCGCTGCGCCCGCCGTTGACTCGGGACGACGCGTTGTGCACCACTTGGCCCTGCACACGCAGCCCGGGTGCGGCGTAGCGCAGGGCGAGCTGGGCGGCGTCGGCGTCTTCTCGGTCCGCCGCGGTGAGGGGGTTGTCGAGCAGCGAGACATCGCGCGCGCTCTCGGCCCGCAGGGCGGCGGTCCAGCCCAGGCGCTCAGCGGCATTGCTGTCGGCGTTGTCGCCGCCCAGCTGCCATTGCCCGCCCAGGCTGCTGCGTTGCCCGCTCAGGCTTTTGAAGGCGCTGGTGGGCAGGCCCTCCAGGCGTCCGGGCGTACCGGTGGCGGCTTGCAGCTGCAGGCCGCGACCTGCGTTGTTCCACTCGGCTCCCACGCCTTGAACCAGCGAAGACGGCACGAACACGCGCGATGGCCGGCGGGTGATGTCTGGCGCCGGCGTGTTGATCACGCCCAGCTCGTGGTTGGCCAGCCAGCCACCATCCCAGGGCATGCCGCGCTGGCGCAGCGTGAGGCTGCCGCGTCCCTCCTTGGGGCTCACGCTGCCGTCCAGCGACAGCGTGCCGTGGTTGGGCGTTTCCACCAGGGCGAACGCGGCAAACCCGAGCCGGGCGCGGCGCTGGTCGTCAAACGGCTGGGTGCCGAGCCGCGTCTCCAGCCG
The DNA here is from genome assembly GCF_011390835.1 of Hydrogenophaga sp. Classification (GTDB taxonomy): domain Bacteria; phylum Pseudomonadota; class Gammaproteobacteria; order Burkholderiales; family Burkholderiaceae_C; genus Hydrogenophaga. The sequence continues at coordinate 80,720 of NZ_JAABRQ010000012.1, forward strand.
CAGAAAGCGCGGCAAGCCTTCGGCGTCGTAGGGCGCGGACTCGATGGCGCTGGTCTCGGGCGCCAGGCCCTCGATTTCTCGGTCGACGTAGGGCGCGGCTGGCGGCTGTGCGGTGGTCTGGGCCAGCACCGCGGCGGTCGGTGTCAGCGCGGCGCACAGGTACAGCGCCAGGCGCCGGCGACCTCGCCACACCGTCATGGCGCGAAGCGTGTGTTCAGCGGTAGCCGGTTGGTGCCCCACTCCAGCGCGCCCTCGACCTGCAGCGGGAAGCGGATGGTCGGCACGGGGCGCCCTTCTTGCACCACTGGCGCGAGGCTGAGCGCGCGTGTTTCACCTGGCAGGATAGGCAGATCGGCGGGCGCCAGCTCCAGGCGCTGGCCGTTGGCGTCAATGCCGTTCACAAAACCTTCGACTCGCCCATGGGCGTTGCCGCTGTTGCGCACGTCGATCAGGGCCGTGGGCTGTCCGTTGATGGTGGCCACGCGGGTGGCGGTGAGCTCCAGCAGGGGAGCGGCGTTGCCGATGGCGGCGTAAACGATCACGCCGATGCGCCCGCCCACGGGGAAATTGAGCTGGCCTTCGACCTTGGCCGTTTCCAGGCCTTCGACCATGAGCGCGAAGCGGCACTCGCGCGGTGCCGTACCAGGGGGCGGCGTGATCTCGAAGCGGTAGCGGTAGCGCGCGCCGGGCTCAATGGTGAGCTCGCGCCGTTCGATCGCCACCCAGGGCCGGCAGCTGTCGGCGGCCAGGGCGTCGCTGAAGGTGACGGAGTTGTCTGCGTTGAACACCCAGTCGTTGGTGTAGACGCGGTAGTTGCCCTTCTCGCGCCCCACGTGCTGGATCTCCACCACCTGGCGCAGGGTTTCACCCGGCACCGGCTGCAGCTCGAAGCGCGGCGGCGAGATGTAGGCGGCAAAGCCTTGCGCGCCGGCCGGCAGCGAAGATAGCGTCGCGGCCAGGCCGAGCAGGGCGGTGGTGAGCAGTCGGTGCATGGTCAGTCTGTGTCGAGTTCGAAGTGCACGTTCAGCCGCCGGCTCGGACTGTTCCAGTCGGCGGCCGAGCGCAGCCGGACCAGCAACTGGTCTTCCAGTGTTTCGCTGGCGATGACGCCCGCGTACACCAGGGCGCGATCACCGGACACCAGGCGACCCGGCAGCAGCCGGCCCTGGGTGGTCCAGCTGACCTCGATGGTTGAAGCCTGATCGCGCGGCAGCACCATGTAGATGCGCCCGCTGCGGCCCACCCATTCGCGGGTAGCGATGCGCACGTTCACCCGCACCCAGGCTTCCATGCCGGTATCGGGCTGGCCCGGTGCGATCGCGCGCCACTCCATCTGCACCGTGGGCGGCACGGTGTGGCTTTGTGAATCGTCGAGGCGGAATGGGTTGGCGGCGGCGTGGCCGGTCCACACCAGTAAGGCCGTCAGCGCGCAGGTGATGGCGCGCTTCATGGGCTGGTCATGGTGTAGGTCACCCGGCCGTTGTAGGTGCCCGCCGCCGGCACGATGCTGTTGGCGTAGGTGAAGCTGTGGCAGTTTTCGATGTAGGTGTTGGCGGGCACGGTGGCCAAGGTCTGCTGACCACCGTTGAAGGTGCCCGCGGGGATGACGTTGGGGGCGTTGCTGCCGGGCGCGGACACGGTCCAGCTGATCTGGCTGAACGGAATGCTGTCGCCACCGGTGGTGGTCAGGCTGCCTGGAGCGGTCACGCTCAGGGTGGCGCTGGCCGGGCCGTTGCCTGCGTTGCTGCGGCGGTACGACGCACCGATCAGAATTTGCGAGGCCGGGTTGGCGCAGGTGGTGAAGCCGTCAAACAGGCTTTGCGACTGTGTGCTGTTGGTGCTCATGGCCTGCGGTGTGCCGCTGATCAACTGGGCGCCACTCAGGTTGACCTCGACGCGGTTGATGGTGCCGTTGTTGGCATTGGCCGTGCCATTGCCCACGTGCAGGAACACGCGGCGCGAGGCAGCACCGATGCTGAGTGACCACGCGTTTGCCGCGTCGGTGCCCAGCAAAGCCGCGAGTGCGAGCAGTGTGGTGCACAGCGGGCGGGGCCACAGGGAAGGGGAGAGAGCAGGCACGGGAATGATTGTCCTTCAGGCGCGGTGCCGGCGGACCCGAGGGGTCACCAAAGCCCGACGGAGGGCCGCTGCGCGCAGGCCCTCCGTCGGCTGGGGTGATCGCTGGATCGGGACCGCGATCTGGAAGCGCGAGGCGCTCAGGGCATGGTCGCGGTGTAGGTCACGCGGCCGTTGGTCGTGCCGTAGGTGCCAGGTGCCACCACCGCGGTGTTGGCGTAGCTGAAGGTCCAGTCGGCGGTGCGGCTGGTGATGCGGGTGCCCGAGCTCAGGCCCAGGTTGACCGAGGCACCAGAAGGGGCAGGGCTCGCGAAGTTGGGCGTGTCCGAGGAGACGGCGGTGATCTCGCTCCAGGGAATGGTGTCCCCGGCGGCGTTGGCCAGCGCACCGGTGTTGGTGCTGGCCAGGGCGATCACGCCGTTGTTGCCCAGCACACGCACCGGCACCACGTTGCCCGTGATTGCGCCGGCTGCAGCTGTGGTTCCGACGGCGGCCGGGTTGGTGGTGTAGTCGAAAGTCACGGTGTCGACGTTGGTGTTGTCAGCCAGGCCCGCAGCGCCTGTGCCCACGGCCAGAAACAACACGCGCGGAATGATGACGCGGAAATCGAGTCGGGCGGCGGCCGAGCCGGGACCGATGGTGAGTTGCGATTCGGCCGAGGCCAGCAGCGGGGTGGCCAGGGCGAGGGCCAGGGCAGATTTGAGGAGCAGGTGCTTTTTCATGAGGTTTCCTTCCGGAGGGTTGTGGGCTTGACCTGTAAACCTTGGTTTGCACAGGCCACCCGAGATCAGATGGGTTGATGTTAAGGAAAGTGCCGGTTCGCCACAACTTAAAGACCGGAAAAACGTCACGAATTCAAATACTTACACAACTTTCTTGCGCCAGCGGTCGAGTTTGGGTGATGGGCGGCAGTCGATTGTCCTCAAGTTTGGCCGCGGCTTGCCGTGATGACCTCTTTGGTATTCATCAAGTGGGACAGCGGCAGCGCGCTGGCCGCCTTGACCTCGCCCAGCGAGAAGCTCGTGTGCAAGTCCTTCACGTTGGGCAGGTTGAGCAGCACATCGCGCGCGAACCGGCTGAAATGGTTGAGGTCGGGGCTGACCACCTGCAGCTCGAAGGTGCCCGAGCCGCTGATGTAGTGGCAGGCCACGATGTCGGGGATGTTGCGGATGGCGGCCTCCAGCGAGCGGGTGATGTCACCGCTGTTTCGCTCGGCATCCAGCCGCACAAAGGCGAGCACGCCCAGGCCGATCTTTTCCCGGTCCAGCTCGGCCCGGTAACCGCGGATGAAGCCGGCGGCCTCCAGCGCGCGCACCCGGCGCCAGCACGGCGCGGCCGACAGACCGACCCGGCTCGCCAGCTCGGCATTGGTGAGGCGGCCGTTCTGCTGCAATTCGTTCAGGATGGCGAGGTCAAACTTGTCTAATGTTTCCATGATGCCCGCATTCTAGAAAGAATCGTGCTTTTAGAGTCCTGTTAGGAGCATGAAAAGCAAACACCTGTCAAGCGGCGGGTCATACACTGTGCGGCACACTGAAATCTGCCGACCCGGCCGGTTTTGGCATCCAGCAACCGCCCACAAGGTGGCCCCACTCGTCAGGAGACCTGCATGAACGCGCCGTTGCCCGAACACATCCGCAAAGCCCTCGAAACGGTGACGCTGGACGACAAGTACTCGCTCGATGTCGGCCGGGCCTTTATGAGCGGGGTGCAGGCCCTGGTCAAGCTGCCGATGCTGCAGCGCCAGCGCGACGCCTTGCAGGGCAAAAACACGGCTGGCTTCATCAGCGGGTACCGCGGCTCGCCGCTGGGGGGGTACGACCAGGCGCTGCAAAAGGCCGCGCCCTACCTGAAGCAGCAGAACATCGTGTTCCAGCCCGGTGTGAACGAAGAGCTGGCGGCCACCGCGCTCTGGGGCACGCAGCAGCTGGGCTTTGCGCCGCCGGGCAGCAACCGGTTCGACGGCGTGTTCGGCATCTGGTACGGCAAGGGTCCAGGCGTGGATCGCTGCTCGGATGTTTTCAAACACGCCAACATGGCCGGTACGACACCCTGGGGCGGCGTGATCGCGGTGGCGGGCGACGACCATGTGGCCAAGAGTTCCACCGCAGCCCATCAGAGCGACCACATCTTCAAGGCCTGCGGCCTGCCGGTGTTTTTTCCGGCGACGGTGCAGGACATCCTTGATCTGGGCATCCATGCCATCGCCATGAGCCGCTTCAGCGGTGTCTGGGCCGGCATGAAGACCATCCAGGAAATCGTGGAGTCGAGCGCCACAGCGATGATCGATCCTGAGCGGGTGAACATTGTCGTTCCCGAGTTCGACATGCCGCCGGGCGGTGTTCATATCCGGTGGCCCGATGCCGCGCTGGACCAGGAAGCGCGCCTGTTCGACTTCAAGTGGTACGCCGCGCTGGCCTACATCCGTGCCAACAGGCTCAACCACAACGTGATTGCCGGCCCGAACGACCGCTTTGGTGTGATCGCCAGCGGCAAGGCCTACAACGACACGCGCCAGGCGCTGCTCGATCTGGGCCTGGACGATGCCACCTGCCAGCGCATCGGCCTGCGTCTGCACAAGGTCAACGTGGTGTGGCCGCTGGAAGCACAGACCACGCGCGAATTTGCCACCGGCCTGCGCGAGATTCTGGTGGTGGAAGAAAAGCGCCAGGTCATCGAATACCAGATCAAGGAAGAGCTCTACAACTGGCGCGGCGATGTGCGCCCCAACGTGCTGGGCAAGTTCGACGAAGTGGAAGGCGACTTCAGCGGTGGCGAATGGAGCATGCCCAACCCGAGCGCCCACACGCTGTTGCGTGCCAACGCCGACCTGAGTCCGGCCATCATCGCCCGCGCAATTGCCAAGCGCCTGCGCAAGCTGGGGGTGCCCGAAGACGTGCAGGCGCGCATCGACGCGCAGCTTGCGATCCTGACGGCGCAGGAGCAGGCCATGCAGACCCTGCTCACGCAGGGCGTGCCCGGTGCCGAGCGTCAGCCCTGGTTTTGCTCGGGTTGTCCTCACAACACCAGCACCAAGGTGCCCGAAGGCTCGCGCGCCATGGCCGGTATCGGTTGTCATTTCATGACGATCTGGATGGACCGTGCCACTGAGGGTTTCACCCAGATGGGTGGTGAGGGCGTGCCCTGGGTGGGCCAGCAGCCGTTCAGCTACGACCGGCACATGTTCGCCAACCTCGGTGACGGCACCTACTTCCACAGTGGCATCCTGGCGATCCGCCAGAGCATCGCCGCCGGTGTGAACATCACCTACAAGATCCTTTACAACGACGCGGTCGCCATGACAGGCGGCCAGCAGGTGGGCGAGCGGCCTGAAGGCCACAGCGTGGTTCAGATCGCGCAAAGCATGCGCGCCGAAGGCGTGGCCAGGATCGTCATCGTCACCGACGAGCCGGAGAAGTACGCCGGTGTGACCGGCATCCCGAGCGGCATCGCTATCCAGCACCGCGACACGTTGGACGCCGTGCAGCGCGAGTTCCGCGAGATCGTGGGCACCACCGTCATCATTTACGACCAGACCTGTGCCACCGAAAAGCGCCGCCGCCGCAAGCGCGGCACCCTGGTCGAACCGACCGAGCGCGTGGTGATCAACGAGCTGGTGTGCGAAGGCTGTGGCGATTGCGGCGTGCAGAGCAACTGCCTGTCGGTCGAGCCACTGGAGACCGAGTTCGGCCGCAAGCGCACCATCAACCAGAGCACCTGCAACAAGGACTTTTCCTGCGTCAAGGGCTTTTGTCCCAGCTTTGTCACGGTGGACGGCGGCCAGCTGCGCAAGCAGAAAAAGGGCGAGGCCCGCGCCGAGTGGACCGGCGGCGCCTTGCCCGATCCCGAGTTGCCCATGCTGGGCGAAGAAGCCTGGGGTGTGATCGTGGCTGGGGTCGGTGGCACCGGCGTCATCACCATTGGCCAGCTGCTGGGCATGGCCGCCCACATTGAGGACAAGGGCATCGTCACGCAGGACGCGGCGGGTCTTGCCCAAAAGGGCGGCGCCACCTGGAGCCATGTGCTGATCGCGGCGCGCCAGGAGCACATTCGCACCACGCGCGTGGCGGCGGCGGCCGCCGATCTGGTGATTGGTTGTGATCCCCTTGTGGCTGCCCACAAGGAGACCTGGGCCCGGCTGCGCACCGGCCGCAGCCATGTGGCGCTCAACAGCAGCGCCACGCCGACCGCGGCCTTCGTGACCAACGCCGACTGGCAAAACCCGGCGCAGGCTTGCGTTGACGCGCTGACCGGGCAGCTGGGTGGTGAGGCCGTGGGCGTGTTCGATGCAGAGGCGGCAGCCAATCGGCTCATGGGCGACAGCATCTACACCAACCCCATGATGCTGGGCTACGCCTGGCAGCGCGGCTGGGTGCCGCTGGGCTACACCGCGCTGATGCGCGCGATCGAGCTCAACAACGTGCAGGTGGACAACAACAAGGCGGCTTTCGAATGGGGCCGCTGCGCCGCGCATGCACCGCAGGTGTTCGCCACGCTGCTGGCCGAAGGCGGCGCGCAAGTGATCCAGTTCAAGCCGCGCGAGAGCGTGGCCACCGTGATGGCGCGGCGGGTGGAGTTCCTCACCGCCTACCAGAACAAAGCCTACGCGGCCGAGTACCAGGCGTTTGTCGAGCGGGTGCGCAAGGCAGAAGCGCCGCTGGGCAGGTCGGACCTCACCATGGCGGTCGCGCGCTACCTGTTCAAGCTCATGGCCTACAAGGACGAGTACGAAGTGGCCCGGCTGCACAGCGACCACTCGTTCCACGAACGCATTGCCGCCCAGTTCGAAGGTGACTTTAAGCTGCGCGTGCACCTGGCACCGCCCTTGTTGTCTAAGAAGAACGAAAAGGGCGAGCTGATCAAGCAGACATACGGTCCGTTCATGTTCACCGCTTTTCGCTGGCTGGCCAGGTTCAAAGGCCTGCGTGGCACAGCGTTGGATGTGTTCGGCCGCACCGAAGAGCGGCGCACCGAGCGCGCGCTGATCGGCGAGTACCGCAGCGCGATTGAGGGCCTGCTGCCCGATCTGGACGCCGGCAACCTGGCGCTCGCGGTGGACATCGCCCGTGTGCCCGAGCAGATCAAGGGCTTTGGGCACGTGAAAGACCGCAACCTGGCCGCGGCGCGCAGCCGCTGGGCCGATTTGCAGGCGCGCTGGGCAGCCGGCGGCACGGCGGACGTCCTCGCGGCCTGATCGGCCAGGTTGGGCCCTGCCCGTGAAGGTGGGTTCATCCACGCGCCGCGCAGGACGAGAGGGTGTGAACCCCCTCCATGGACCCGGGCAGAGGCGCGGCTTACAATCGCCGGTTGATCCCGGCACATGTCGGGCGGCCGGATTCCGCGCTGTCCCTAGGCCGGGCGCCGTCACAACCGACCCCGTTGGAGAATCCCTGTGTTCATTTCTTCCGCTTACGCCCAGGCCGCCACCGGCGGCGACACCCAGTCCACCATCATGGGCCTGCTGCCCCTGGTGCTGATGTTTGTGGTGCTGTATTTCGTGATGATCCGGCCCCAGATGAAGCGCCAAAAAGAGCACAAGGCCATGGTGGAGGCCTTGGCCAAAGGCGACGAAGTCGTGACCGCTGGCGGCTTCCTCGGCAAGATCTCCAAGATCGGTGAAGCCTACGTTGGCGTTGAACTGGCGTCGGGCGTGGAAGTGCAAATGCAGCGCTCGGCTGTGACGCAAGTACTGCCCAAGGGCACGGTCAAGTAAGCCCACCCCGCCGCGCTTCGCGCGACCCCCACGGGTCGCGCTAGCGGCCCGGCGAAGCCGGTTCCGCGGCGTTCTGAACAATTCTGCTCACAGACCCCCGACCCGACCATGAACCGATATCCGCTCTGGAAGTACCTGATCATCTCGGTCGCCCTGGTGATCGGTGCGCTGTACGCCTTGCCCAATCTGTTTGGTGAGTCACCAGCGGTGCAGGTGTCGGCAGCTCGCTCGTCGGTTCGCATTGACAGCGCCACCGTCAATCGGGTGGAGCAGGCGCTGGCGGCTGCATCGCTCAAGCCGTCGCTGATCCAGCTGGATGGCAATTCAGTCAAGGCCCGCTTCGAGACCACGGACGACCAGATAAAGGCGCGCGACGCGCTGGAGCGTGACCTCAACCCTGACGCCACCAACCCCGAGCACGTGGTGGCGCTCAACCTGCTGCCTCGAACGCCGGCCTGGCTCGCCGCGCTGGGTGCCTCGCCCATGTACCTGGGATTGGACCTTCGTGGTGGTGTGCACTTCATGCTGCAGGTTGACATGCCGGCTGCGCTGCAGCGCCGCACCGATGTGCTGACCGGTGATCTGCGCACCGCATTGCGGGAACGGAGCGTGCGACACAGCGGCATCAGCCGCAGTGGCCAGACCATCGAAATCCGCGCTCGAGACGCGCAGACGGCCGATGCTGCGCGGGCCTTGATCCAGGACCAGTTTGCTGACCTGGAAGTCAAGGAAACGGTAGAGGGCACCGAATACCGCCTGATCGCCAGTCTTCGTCCCGAAGCGGCCCGACTGGTGCAGGACCAGGCGCTCAAGCAGAACATGACCACGCTGAGCAACCGCATCAACGAACTTGGCGTGGCCGAGCCGGTGATTCAGCAGCAGGGAGCTGACCGTATCGTGGTGCAGCTACCGGGTGTGCAGGACACGGCCAAAGCCAAGGACATCCTGGGGCGCACCGCCACGCTGGAGGTCCGGCTGGTGGATGAAAGCTCCGAAGGTCTGTCCGCCGAGCGCGGCAATGGCGCGGTGCCGTTTGGCTCCGAGCGCTACCTGGAGCGCAATGGCCAGGCGGTGATCGTCAAGCGCGAGGTGCTGCTGACCGGCGAGAATCTGACCGACGCCCAAGCCGGCTTCGACGACACCCAGCAGGCGGCGGTTCACCTCACGCTCGACGCCAAAGGCGCGCGCATTTTCCGCGATGTGACACGCGAGAATGTGGGCAAGCGCATGGCCATCATCCTGTTCGAGAAGGGCCGTGGCGAGGTGGTGACCGCGCCGGTCATCCGCACCGAAATCGGCGGTGGCCGGGTGCAGATCTCGGGCGCCATGACCACGGTGGAGGCCAATGACACCGCGCTGCTGCTGCGCGCCGGATCGCTGGCGGCGCCGATGGAGATCATCGAAGAGCGCACCATCGGCCCTAGCCTGGGCGCAGAAAACATCGCCAAGGGTTTCAACAGCGTGATCTGGGGCTTTGCCGTGATCGTGCTGTTCATGTGCGTGTATTACATGCTTTTCGGCATGGTCTCCAGCCTGTCGCTGGGTTTCAACCTGGTGCTGCTGGTGGCCGTGCTGTCCATGCTGCAGGCCACGCTGACCCTGCCCGGCATCGCGGCCATGGCGCTGGCGCTGGGCATGGCGATCGACTCCAACGTGTTGATCAACGAACGCGTGCGCGAAGAGCTGCGCCGCGGCTCATCGCCCCAGGTGGCGATCAACGCCGGTTATGACCAGGCCTGGGGCACCATCCTGGACTCCAACGTCACCACGCTGATCGCTGGTGTGGCGCTGCTGCTGTTTGGCTCCGGCCCGGTGCGGGGTTTTGCGGTGGTGCACTGCATTGGCATCCTCACCAGCATGTTCTCCAGCGTGTTCTTCTCGCGCGGTCTGGTGAATTTCTGGTACGGCCGTCAGAAGAAGCTCAAGACGGTGTCCATCGGCACCGTGTGGCGCCCGGATGGCCCGGTGCCCGCCACCAAGGCCGACTGATTCGTCGCCTCGCCCTAAGGACACGCCATGGAATTTTTTCGCATCCGCAAAGACATCCCGTTTATGCGGCACGCGCTGCTGCTCAACGCGATCTCGACCGTCACCTTCATCGCCGCGGTGTTTTTTCTTGTCACGCGAGGGCTGAACCTGTCGGTCGAGTTCACCGGCGGGACGGTGATGGAGGTGGCCTACGAGCAGCCGGCCGATCTCGCCGCAGTGCGGCAGGTGGTCGAGTCGCTCGGCTATGCCGAGGTGCCGGTGCAGAACTTCGGCAGCTCGCGCGACGTGCTGCTGCGCCTGCCGGTGCGCGAAGGCAGCACCTCGGGTGAACAAAGCCAGACCCTGCTGTCGGCGCTCAAGGCGCAGAACCCTTCGGTGGAGCTCAGGCGCACGGAATTCGTGGGCCCGCAGGTGGGCCGCGAACTGGTCGAGAACGGGCTGAAGGCGCTGGCCATGGTGATCGTGGGCATCATGATTTACCTCGCCTTTCGTTTCGAGTGGAAGTACGCGGTCGCAGCCATCATCGCCAACCTGCACGATGTGGTCATCATCCTGGGCTTCTTCGCCTTCTTCCAGTGGGAGTTTTCGCTGGCGGTCCTGGCCGCGGTGCTGGCGGTGTTGGGCTATTCGGTCAATGAATCTGTGGTGATTTTTGATCGCATCCGTGAGAGTTTCCGCCGCCACCGAAAAAAGACGACGGTGCAGATCATCGACAACGCCATCACCGCCACCATCAGCCGTACCATCATCACGCACGGCTCCACCCAGATCATGGTGCTGTCGATGTTGTTGTTTGGCGGCCCAACCTTGCATTACTTTGCGCTGGCGCTGACGATTGGCATCCTGTTTGGCATTTATTCCTCGGTGTTTGTCGCTGCGGCCATCGCGATGTGGCTGGGTATCAAACGAGAAGACTTGATCAAGAGCGGGCCCAAGCAAGAGGGTGATCCGGACGATCCGAACGCGGGCGCTGTCGTGTAGTGCCTGCGCGGCCGGGCGGTCGATTTTGGGGGCTAGACCGTGAACTATTTCGCATTCGTGTCATACTGAAAAAATTGTGTCCTCTCCCGATCAGCACGCCTCCTCCTTGGCCAAACAGGCCCGTGAACTCTTTGTGGTTCAGGTAGGACGCATGCTTCCCGATCTGGTCAAGGCCTGCGACAACCGCCTGACGACTGTGCTCGATCAAGCCGGCCCGGCCCGTGAGATGCAGATACGGCGCGATGCCTGGACCGGATTCCAGAACCACCAGACAGCCTGGATCAACCAGAGCCGCAAGGCCATGCAGCGCACTTTGCTGCCCGGCTTTTCCCGCTCCGGGAGCACGACCCCGAGCACGGGCGGTCGCCTGGAACTGGTGGCCGAGGGCGCCATAGACGACCAGATCATGGCGTCGCGGCTGGCGATGCGGGTGCTCGATACTTCGTCCACCGAACTCAACGAATTGCGGCTGCGCATCCAGCACCTGGAAAAACGCCAAGAACTGCCGCGCGGCGACGTGCTGCTGCCCGATGTGACGGCCCGTGTGCTGGTTGACCAGTGGCTTGAGTCCGGCATGACGCGCGAGGCTTGGCAGCTCGTGCAGGACAGCATGGCACCGGTGCTGGGGGCCAAGATGCTGGAGGCCTACAAGGCTGCCAACGAATTCCTGGTTTCCAGCGGAGTTCTGAAGGAAATCGATCTCCAGGCGCTGGTCAAGCGTACGCCAGGCGCGCGCAGCGAAGGCGGGCCTCCTTCTGGACCTGCGGATGGGGGTGGTGTCGGGCATGATGGCGGGCTTTCAGCCGAACGATCTGGCTCAGGCAGGCCCGGCGCAGGCGGTGCACGTTATGGCGCTGCCCGCTCTGTTCAGGGCAGTGGCTTCGACGGAGGGCACGGCGGCGCGGCATCGTCCGGGATGGGCGTGCATGACGAAACCCGGCTCATGACCAGCTCCACACCGTTGGCGCGTGCACGCATGCGGGCGCAAGGGGTGGTGGGCCGCCTCAAGCGCTTGCTGATGGACAAGGTTGGTGGTGACTTCGAGGCCACGCAGCTGATGGCGCCGCCGTCTGCGCGACTGCAGCAGGCCATGGCCCACGCCATGCCCTCGGCCGTGGGGGAAGGCGGTGCGCGCCCCAGCGGCGGTGGTCTGGACGGTAGTGCCGTTGTCATGGGCGCGGTCCACGTGGACCAAGCCGCCACCGAGTTGCGGCAGCGCACGACCGAACTCAAGCAGGCCGCATCCACGCCCACCGAGAAGGCCACCATCGAGGTGGTTGCACTGATGTTCCAGGCCATCCTGGCCGAAGAGCGAATCCCTCCCAGCGTGCGCGTCTGGTTTGCCCGGTTGCAGATCCCGGTGTTGCGCGTGGCACTCGCCGAGCCCGAGTTTTTCAGCGCGCTGCAGCACCCCGCTCGCCGACTGATCGACCGCATGGGCTCGTGTGTGCTTGGTTTTGAATCGAACGTGGGGTCTGCCGCGCTGGAGGCCGAGATCAAGCGCGTGGTGCAGGTGATCGAGCAGTACCCTGAGACCGGTCGGCGCGTGTTCCAGCTGGTATACGACGAATTCCAGAAGTTTCTATCCACGTACCTCAGCGAGCAAGGCAGCGCGAGCCGCTTTGTGAGCGTGGCGCAGCAGGTCGAGCAAAAGGAAACGCTCTCGGTGCAGTACACCATCGAGCTGCGCAAGCTGCTTGACGAGGTGCCGGTGCGCGACGAGGTGCGCGATTTCCTGTTCAAGGTCTGGGTCGAGGTGCTGGCGGTGTCTAGCGTCAAATACGGTTTGAAGCACGAGGAGACGAGCTCGCTCAAGCAGGTGGCTACTGATTTGTTGTGGGCCGCCAGCGCCAAACCCAGCCGCACCGATCGCGCGCGCGTGATCCAGCAACTGCCCAACCTGTTACAGCGCCTGCGCCATGGCATGAGCATGCTGGGCTACACGCCCGGTATGCAGGACGAGCACATCAAGTCGGTGAGCGACATCTTGGCCGATGCTTTCATGTCGCGCACCGAGTCCATCCCCCAGGAAAGCCTGGACCGCCTCTCACAGCGACTGGCTCACCTGGAGGACTACTTGCCCGAGGGCGGTGTGGGCGACCTGGATCTGGACAACGAGAGCATCGAGATGATCACCGGCGTCGATGCCAGCAACATCGAGGTGGTCAACCAGGGTGGCAGCAAGCCCAGCGAAGCCATGCGGGCCTGGGCGGTGGAATTGCAGATCGGGTCCTGGTTCGGACTGGACCACAACGGCAAGTTCAACAGCGTGCAGCTGGCCTGGCGCAGCGAACGCGGTCAGCTCTACATGTTCGTCACCAATGGCGGACGTTGCTTCCTGATCCAGGCCTCCCGTGTCGCGGCTTATCTGCAGGCCGGGCTGCTGGTGCCAAGCGAGGAAGAAGCGCTCACGGTGCGCGCCACCCGCGAGGCCTTGGCCAAGCTGGATGCGAATCCCGAGCGCCTGTTGAGTTAGCCCGCCTCCGCGCCACCGGCGGCGCCACCCCCTTAGGTGGGCGGCACTGGCCGACTGGCCAAGCCAGATCGGCGGTGCTCTTGACCGACTCCCCTGCTGCCCACGGGACTTGGGGCCACCAGCGCAGGAGTGTGCAGCTTGCCTGAGTGCAGACTCAACCCGCTCCAGTCCGCTGCAACAAGCCACCGGGCAGTCGGCCTATTGCGCCTTCAAGTTCCAGCTCCAGCAGCCGCGCCTGCAGCGTGGCGGTGTCTAGGCCGGTGCGGGCCTGCAAGGCGTCGAAGCTCACCGGGTCGAAGCCCATCACGGACAGCAGTCCTTCGGGATCCGTCGGTGAGGGAGCGATGAAATCGTCTCCAGGCGATGCGCCGGGTGAGGTGATGCGCAGGTCTTCCAGGATGTCCTGGGCAGATTCCACCAGCTTCGCACCCTGGCGAATGAGTGCATGGCAGCCGCGCGACTGCGGCGCGTGGATGGATCCTGGAATGGCGAACACCTCGCGCCCCTGTTCCGCGGCCAGTCGGGCGGTGATGAGCGAGCCCGACTGGATCGCGGCCTCCACCACCAGCGTGCCTTGTGACAGGCCGGCAATGAGGCGGTTGCGTTGCGGGAAGTTCGCCGGGAGCGGAGGCGTGCCCAGCGGGTATTCGCTCACGATCGCGCCCTGCGCCGCGATGCGGTGCGCCAGCTCCAGGTGGCGCTTGGGGTAAACGCGATCCAGGCCGGTGCCCACCACCGCAATGGTGGGTGCACCGCCCGCCAGCGCGCCCTCGTGCGCCGCGCCGTCCACGCCAAGCGCCAGGCCGGAGACGATACAGACATCGGCTTCTGCGAGCGCGCGTGCAAACTGTCGGGCGTTCTGTTCACCCTGGGGCGTCGGATTGCGACTGCCCACCACGGCCAGCCGCCGGGGATGGTGCAGGGCGTCGATCTGGCCGGTGACGTAGAGCAGCAGTGGCGGGTCGACCATCTGCAGCAGCTCGGGCGGGAAGCGCGGGTCGCCCAGGGTCAGGAGGTGGCGATTGGCGCCGCTGGCCAGCCACGCCGATGTGGTGGCGACGGTGTCGTCCAGTCCCTCAGACGGGACACACAAAGCCTGCTGCAGCTTGGGGCCGACCACCGCACTCAGCGCGACTGGGCTTTGCTCGAACACCGCTTCGGGGGGACCGAAGGCGGCGAGCAGCTTGCGCGCGGTCTCAGGCCCGACGCCAGGTGTGCCGAGCAGACGCAGCCAGGCGACCAGCTCGTCCGGCGTCACGACGGGCTCAAGGGTTGGTGAAGCGGTCGCCCACTTTGACGCCGTCCCGGATGTCCAGCACCAGGGCGTAAGACAGTCGGTCGAAGGTCTGGAACACCATCATCAGACCATTGCGCTCGCCAGGCAGGCGAAGCGTGGGGCGGGCGTCGTCGGTTTTGTCGGTCAGCGTGCTGGTTTCACGCAGCAGCGCCAGCACATGGCCGCGCTCGATGCCGTCGACCTTGCCGCGGTTGATCACCACCACTTGGTTCTGGGCCGCAAAGGTCACCGCATTGCCTTGACCGACTGAAACGATCTGGCCAGTCTGCACGCCGCTGGGCGCACTCGGCACGTAGTTGGAGAGCAGGCGTTCCGGCTCCGGTAGCATGCGGTCGCCTACCCGCATTTCTTCCTTGGCCGCCACGATATCGATGGTGGCTGGAATCAGCTCGGTCTGCACCTTGCCATCGGCATCGGCCATCTGGCGCGACGTTTCGCCACGCTCCAGCTGGGCCTTGCCCAAGTACTGGGCCTCGTAACCGAGGATTTGACCGGTGGTCGGGTCCTTGAGCGGGGTGGCATTGCGGAAAACGCGGAAGTCGCGCGGCTTGCCCTCGTCCATGCTCAGCGGTTCGCCGGGCTCGCCGCTGCTGTAAGCGCCGCGGGCATAGGCACGGTCGCCCCGGCTCAGCAGCACACGCGTCTCAGGCGTGGCGACGATGCGCGGTGCACGGGCCAGCGTGGTCTCGTCCACGATCAGGGACGAGGTCAGGAAGGCTTCGATGGCCTGCAGCGAGATTGGGGGAACCGCCGAATCGCTCAGTCCTTCCGAGCGGATGCGCGGAGAGACCTTGACCGTCTCGATATCACCGCCAGGACCCCGCGTGGACAGGGTGGCTCGGCCATTGGCCTTGATCAGATACAGCACCTGGTTGGGGAAGATCAAGTGGGGATTGCGGATGTCTTGCAGGTTCATGCCCCAGAGCTCGGGCCAACGCCACGGGCTCTTGAGGAACACGCCCGAGATAGCCCACAGCGTGTCGCCGCGTTTGATGGTGTAGCTGTCAGGCGCGTTGGGGGCGAGCTCGGACAGGGGCACACCGGCTTCGGCCACCTGGTTCGCCGTGGCGCGCTGGCCTGGCGTGATTGGAAAGTTGGGTACGCTCTGGGCCCATGTTTGGCCGGTCAGCAGGGCGGCCGCCAGGGCGCTCAAGCCGGCCAGCGGACGCAGGCGGTGCAGTGGGGAACGTTGAGCAGGCGGGACGGTCTGGAATGGCATGTGTGGGCCCTGGGGCATGCGCGGCTGCTCAGACGTTGCGCCGGCACTGGGCCTGACAGCGAAGAAGCAGCAGCATTTTGGTCTTGACAAAGCGCTTTTGATTCTGCGCCCAAGCCTTTGATTAGGCAATGTTTCTGGACAAGCGTAGCCGCGCAGCCGACGAAAATTGGCGAAAATAGCGACAAATTCACCACCCTGTTCCCTCGAGAGCACCGCGCCCGGACCGCCCGTCACCGACGAGCGGTTTTGAGCACCGTCGGACCTGATCGCATGACTTCCGCCCAGCCGTTACCCATTCTCTGTTACCCCGATCCTCGCCTGCACACAGTTGCCCGTCCGGTGGAGGCGGTCGATGCGCGCATCCGCGAACTCGCCGAGCGCATGTTCGCCACCATGTACGAAGCCAATGGCATTGGCCTGGCGGCCACTCAGGTCGATGTGCATGAGCGTCTCATCGTCATCGATGTGAGCGAAGAGCGCGACCAGCCTCAGGTGCTGATCAACCCACAGATCGAGTGGGCCAGCGAAGAAACCCGAAAAGGCGAAGAAGGCTGCCTCTCGGTGCCCGGCATTTACGACGGTGTCGAGCGATCGGTGGCGATTCGTGTGCGTGCGCTCGATCTCAGCGGCGCTGAGCGCAGCATCGAGGCCGAAGGCATGCTGGCGGTGTGCATCCAGCACGAGATGGACCACCTGATGGGCAAGGTATTTGTGGAATACCTGTCGCTGCTCAAGCGCAACCGCATCAAGAGCAAGCTCCTCAAGGCACAGCGCGAGGCGGAGCGGGATTGATGAGCTGGGTGGAGCGCGCCCTCGCCATGGGGCTGATCACGCTGCTGGCGGGCTGCGCCCTCATGCCCGAGCGTGTGCCGCTGGGCGCCACGCGCAGTGAGATCGAAAGCCGGCTCGGGAGCCCGACGGGGGTGTATGGGCTGGCCGATGGCACGCGATTGCAGTACTCGCGCCAGCCCGCTGGTCAGCAGGTCTACAACCTCGATCTCGACGCTGCCGGCCGCCTGCGCCAGACCGAGCAGGCGATGGAAAGCGCCCGGCTGGAGCGCATCCCGGTCAACCAATGGACGCGACAAGAAGCGCTGCTCCACCTAGGCCGCCCGGCGATCATTGAGCGGGTGGCGAGTTTTGAGGGCGTGCTCTGGACCTACCGGTTTCAGGAAATGAACAACCCGCGCTTTGTGCACCTGTATCTGGATGCCGCTGGTGTGGTGCGGCGCGTGAGCTTCAGCGACGAGCCTTTGCCAGACGATCTGTTCGACATGGCGCGCTGAGTCAACTCGGCCCGCGTTCCTCTCCCGATCCCATGAAAATCATTTTTGCCGGTACCCCGGCCTTTGCGCGCTCGGCACTGGAGCGTCTGCAGGCCGCCGGGTTTGAGGTGGTGCTGGTGCTGACGCAGCCCGACCGGCCTGCGGGGCGCGGCATGAAGCTGCAGGCCTCGCCGGTCAAACAGCTCGCGCTGGAACATGGCCTGCCGGTAGCGCAGCCGCGCAGCCTGCGCCTTGACGGCAAGTACCCGGAGGACGCTGCCGCAGCACGTGACGCCATTGCCGCGGCACGCGCCGACGCCATGGTGGTCGCCGCCTACGGCCTGATCTTGCCTCAGTGGGTGCTAGACGCGATGAGCGTCGCCGGGCCGCCTCAAGACGCTCAAGCGCCCTTGGGGGGCAGCGCACCTCGCGAAGCGGGAGGCGTGGGGGTGAGAAAGCTGGGTTGCTTCAACATCCACGCCTCGCTGCTGCCGCGATGGCGAGGTGCTGCGCCCATTCACCGCGCCATTGAAGCAGGTGACGCGCAAACCGGCGTGACCATCATGCAGATGGACGCCGGGCTCGACACCGGCGACATGCTGCTGGCCGAGCCGATGGCCATTCGGTCCGACGACACCACCGCGAGCCTGCACGACCGGCTCGCCGATCTCGGTGCGCGCCTCATGGTCGAGGCGCTGGAGCTGGCCGCCTGCGGTGGCCTGCGCCCGGTGCCGCAGCCTGCCGAGGGCGTGACCTATGCCAACAAAATCGAGAAAGCCGAGGCCGCGATCGACTGGCGAGAGCCGGCGGAGGTGATTGCGCGCCGCGTCCGCGCATTCGATCCGTTTCCTGGTGCACAGGCCGCGCTCGCGGGCGAGACGATCAAGCTCTGGTCGGCGCGCGCGCAGCCCGCCGCCGAGGCCGGTGTGCCGGGTCAGGTGTTGGCGGTGGACGCTGACGGCATCCGGGTCAAGACCGGCGAGGACGTGCTGGTGATCACCGAGTTGCAACGCCCAGGCGGCAAGCGCCTGGCCGCGGGCGAGTTCCTGCGCGGCCAGCGCCTGGAAGCGGGTCAGGTGCTTGACGCTGCGGTTACCAGGGATCCGCGCTGATGTTTTTTCTCAAGGAAGTGCGGCAACAGCCCGAATTCTGGGAGGGCGTGCGCGACCAGAGCAACGTCTCCATGGGCATTGCCGCCTGGGGCCTAATGACCGGCGTGGCCATGGTGGCGGCTGGGCTGTCGGTGCTGGAAGCGGTGTTGATGACGCTGATCGTTTTCGCCGGCAGCGCCCAGCTGGCCGCGGTGCCCATGCTGATGGGCGGCGCGCCGATCTGGGTGATCGTGGCCGCGGCCTTTTGTGTGAACCTGCGATTCGTGGTGTTCTCGGCCCACCTGCGGCCTTACATGATGCACTTGCCCTTGTGGCAGCGACTGGTCAGCGGCTATGTGATGGTCGACCTGACCTATGTGTTTTTCACCCGGCGCTTTCCCGTGCCGGGTGTCACGCCGCAGGAACGGCTCAGTCAGCAGGCCTACATGATGGGCAACTGCGCCATCAATTACGTGGCCTGGATGGGCGCCAGCCTGATCGGCATCGCCTTGTCCAACGCGATTCCCACCGCCTGGGGTCTGGGCTTTGCCGGCATTCTGGCGCTGGTGGGTGTGCTCGCGTCCATGGCCAGCACGGGGCTGCGCATGGTCTCGGTGGGCGTGGCGGGCACCGCCGCCGTGGCGGCGTGGGCACTGCCCTTGAAGCTCAACATCGTGGTGGCGATCGCCAGCGCGGTGGCGGTGTGCCTGGTGATCGAAGCGGTGCGGGCGCCACGCGGTCCCGCGGGAGCCCGCGGTGTTTGAGCTCGACCTGCGCACCCTGGCCATCATCCTCGCGCTGGGTGTGGTGAGCGTGCTCACGCGCAGCCTGTTTTTCATCTCCAGCCGGCCCTGGACCTTGCCACGCTGGGCCCAGCGCGGCCTGAACTACGCGCCCATCGCCGCGCTGGCGGCCGTGGTCATTCCCGAGATCGTGATGGCGCAGGGTGCCTTGGTCACCACCTGGCAGGACGCGCGGCTGTTCGCCGTGGTCGCAGGCCTGGCCTGGTTCGCCTGGCAACGCGGCGTGCTCGGCACCATCATCGCGGGCATGGCGGTCTACCTGCCGCTGCACATTTACCTCGGCTGGTAGGCCCGTCTCCCCCTCGCTGCGCCGCTGTGCGGGTCGCGTCCGCGCTCCACTGTCGCTCAGGCCTTGGCCATCCAGGGCCGTGCCGCCAGCCAGCCGGCCCACGACACGCTGCCGCAGATCAGCAGCGTCCACAGCGTGTGGCTGGGAAAGTGGGCGCCGCGCAGGGTTTGCGTCGCGCCAGCGGTGAGGCCAGCGAGCACCAGAAAGGCCAGCCAGCGCAGGCCGGCGTCGGGCTTGCGATGCGCTGTGCGTGGCGGCGCCAGCCAGGGAAGGCACAAGCCTACGAAGGCGAACGCGCTGGACGCGTGGCCACCAGGAAAGCAGCGCCCCGACCCGCCATCGACCTGGCCCAGCGCCCAGTGGGACACGTAGCGCGCGCTGCCCCCAAAGGCCTGCAAGTCCCAGGGGCAGCTCGTCAGGCTGTTGAGCTTGACCAGGTTGACGGCGAGCAAGCTGAGCAAGACCAGCAGAATGACGGTCCAGCGCTCGCGCCGTGGCAGGTCCATGGCGGCCAGGCGCGGCTGGTTCCAGCGGGCTGGCCACAGTGCCCACACGCCCATCAGCAACAAGAGACCTGCAAAAAATTGCCGCCAACCTTCGTGAAACACCTGCAACAGCAACCACTGGTTTCGCAGCGAAAACCCGCTGGGTGAACCGATCCACTGCATCAACGGCAAATCGCCCCCACTGGCGTCCCAGGCCAGCGTGGCCAGCAGCAACATGACCAGCCAGCGCGTGACCGGGTGGCGCCAGGCAGTGGAGGCAGTGTTGGTCGTGAGGACGGCGGCAGGAGGCATGCGGCGCGAGTGTCCACGTGCTGCGTTAAGCCGCGCTTAACCCCGAGCGAGATAATCGTTGGCAACGCGTCATGCCGACGCGTGTCAACCCAACACACGAATCCGATGCGCGCCCTGGTGGTGGAAGATGATCCCGGCATTGCCAATGGCCTGGCGGCCACGCTGCGCAAGGCGGGCTATGCCGTGGACGTGTGCGGCGCGCTGTCTCCCGCCTGGGCGGCGCTGAGTGTGGAGCCGTTCGACGTGATGCTGCTCGATCTGGGCCTGCCCGACGGTGACGGCCTGGACCTGTTGGCACGCGTGCGAGGCGACGGACGCGCTCAAGCGCACGACCGCTTGCCCCATGCGGACATGCCGGTGCTGATCATGACGGCGCGCGATGGCGTGAGCGACCGCGTGAGCGGCCTGGACAGCGGTGCCGACGATTACATCGTCAAACCCTTCGACTCCACCGAGCTGCTGGCGCGCCTGCGGGCCATGCTGCGGCGCGCCGGCGGCCGCAGCAATCCGGTGATCGAACACGGCGACCTTGTGCTCGACCCTGCCGCCCACACGGTGCACCGCGCCGGCGAGCTGGTGGCCCTGGGCGGCAAGGAGTTTGCGCTGCTGCTCACGCTGTTGCAGGCACGGCCCAATGTGTTGTCCAAGTCGCGGCTGGAGTCGGCGCTTTACGGTTTCGGCGAAGCGCTGGAAAGCAACGCGCTGGAGGTGCACGTGCACCACTTGCGGCGCAAGCTAGGCGAGTCGCTGATCAAGACCGTGCGAGGTGTGGGCTACTTTGTGCCGCCGGTGGTGGGCGCCGCCGACCGACCGCGCAAGACATGACTGCCGCCGCGCCCAACCCGCTGCGCCCTCGCGAGTCTGTCCCAGCCGAGCGCCCCGCGCTTTGGCGTCACCTCTGGCTCTGGACTTTTGGTGCCGTGCTGGCGGTGTGGATCACGCTGGTGGCGGTGGCGGTGTCGACCGGTTTTCGCGAGGCGCGCAAGTTCATCGACGGCCAGCTGGTGGCCACAGCCCAGCTCTGGCTGGCGACCGCTCCCGCAGACGCTGTGACACCACCGCCCGGGATCGTTGGGGTTGACGACGAATACATCCCCGATCTGGCGGTGCTGGCCTGGACCAATGGCGCGCTCGATACCGATACCCACCAGCTGGCGAAGGGCCTGGCGCTGGATCGCCTGAGCCGTCCTGGCCTGACCGATGTGGTCTATACCAACGGCAACGGACCGCGAGACTGGCGCGCCTATGTGGCCGAACAATCCCAGGGCGAGCGGGTGCGGCGTGTGGCTGTGCTGGTGGACAAGCGCGAGCGCAACACCCTGGGTCTGGACATTGCCGAGCATGTGGCCCTTCCTGCCCTGCTGCTGCTGCCATTGGTGGCGCTGGTGCTGTGGTGGACCATCCGCCGTGGCTTGCGGCCACTGGAGCGGCTCTCCCGAGAGGTCGGCGAGCTGGACAGCGCTGCCGGTCAGCGGCTCAACACCGAGCACCGCCACCGAGAGTTCGTGAGCACAGTCTCGGCCATTAACACCCTGGTCAGCAGTCTGCAGGCACAGGCCCAGCGCGAGCGCGAGTTTGCGTCCGACGTGGCACATGAGTTGCGCACGCCCCTGACGGCTATCACCTTGCAAGCGGGTGCCGCGCAGCACGAGCCCACGCCCGAGCGCCTGGCCCAGTTGGAGCAAGAGTCGTTGCGTGCCGGGCGCATCCTGTCTCAGTTGCTCGACCTGGCACGGGCGCAACGCAGCGAGGGGGGGGCTGGTGAGCTGACCCCAGTGGATATTGCCGAGGTGGCCGGGCAGCTCGTAGCGACTCACGCGCCGCTGGGTCATGCCAGCGGGCACGAGCTTTCGCTGCAGTCGCCCGATGTCCCGGTGGCGGTGCGCGTTTCGCCCTTGCTGCTCGAGCTTGCCCTGCGCAACCTGATCGCCAACGCCTTGCGCCACACGCCACCTGGCACCCAGGTGGAGGTCGAGGTCTGGCGGCGTGGCGGTGAGTTTGGCGTGTCGGTGAGCGACGACGGCCAGCGCGCGGGCGCACCGGCGCCTTCGGTCGCCGCCGCGCCAGGCCAGGCGGGCGGTCTGGGTCTGGGCCTGCGCCTGGTCGAGCGCATGGCCGAGCAGATGGGTGCGCGTCTGGAGCGGTCCACCGGCCAGCCACCCATGACCACCTGCTTCACGCTGCGCTGGCCCGCCTGACGCTCGGGCAAGGACACATAAGGTTGATTTAACACCGGCTGCCCACACTGGACTCGCCAGGTTGTTCTGGCGCCAGTCCGTGTGCCATGACCGCCTTGTCTCCGAGTGTGCCCAGAAGCCCCCGATTGCCCACCATGGGCGCCGCCGAACGCCGCCCCATGCATGCCGTCTGGCTGATCGCGCTGTGGCTGGCCGGGCCGGGCAACCTGCCGTTGTGGCAGCGCATCTTCGCGCTGGAGGGCACGCTGGCGCACCGTCTGGTGCTGCTGGCGGGCCTGGGGCTGGTGGTGACGGCGGCCACCGCCGCTCTGCTCTCGCTGCTGGCCTGGCCGCGTGTGTTCCGACCGGCCGCCACGCTGCTGGTGCTGGTGGCTGCGTTCAACACCCACTTCATGTGGCAGTACGGCGTGGTGATGGACCCGACCATGCTGGCCAACGTGGCGCACACCGACGTGCGCGAGGTGCGCGACCTGCTCTCGCTGCACCTGGTGGGCACGGTGTTGCTGGTGGCCGGGCCGCCGCTGTGGTGGCTCTGGCACCGGCCGGTGGTCTCGCGGGTCTGGTGGGCGCAGACGGGGCGTAACCTGACCGGTGTGGTCGTGGGCCTGCTGGTGATGGTGGGCGCAGGCCTGGCGAGCTATCAGGGGCTGGCTTCGCTGATGCGCAACCACAAAGACGTTCGCTACATGATCAACCCGCTCAACAGCGTTTACGCTGCCACCCGCGTCGCCGCGGACCAGTTGCCGCCGCAGGTGCGCACCCTGCAACCCACGGGTGAAGACGCCACGCTTGGTGCGAGCTACGCCACCCAGGTCCGGCCGCCTCTGCTGATGCTGGTGGTGGGCGAGACCGCCAGAGCCGAGAACTGGGGACTGAATGGTTATGCCCGCGAGACCACGCCCGCTCTGCGGCGCTGGCAGGAGCAAAGCGGTCTCGTCAATTTTCCCCAGGTGCGCTCTTGCGGCACCAACACCCAGGTGTCGTTGCCCTGCATCTTTTCGCCGCTCACCCGCGAAGACGGTGGCGACAAGACGCCAACGCAGGAAAACCTGCTCGACGTGTTGCAACGCGCCGGTCTCGCCGTGCTCTGGCTGGACAACCAGTCGGGTTGCAAGGGCATCTGTGATCGCGTGTCCCATGCGAGCACTTCCGAGTTGAACCTGCCCGGCCTGTGCGAAGGCGGCGAGTGTTTTGATGAAGCCATGCTCCACGGGCTGGACGAGCGCATCGCCGCACTCGACCCAGTGCGGCGCGCGCGGGGCGTGGTGCTGGTGATGCACCAGATGGGCAGTCATGGGCCAGCCTATTCCAAGCGCACGCCAGTCGACCGCAAGCCCTTCCTGCCCGAGTGCACGAGCAACACGCTCTCGGCCTGCGCGCCCGAGCAGCTGGTCAATGCTTACGACAACACCATCGCCTACACCGACCATTTCCTGGGCCAGTCGCTGCAATGGCTGCAGCAGCAGTCCACCGAAGGCCGCTTCGATACCGGGATGATCTACGTGTCCGACCACGGCGAGTCATTGGGCGAAAACGGGCTGTACCTGCATGGCGTGCCCTATGCGTTTGCGCCTGATCAGCAAACCCATGTGCCCATGGTGGGATGGCTTTCCCCTGCGCTGCAGCAGCGCAGCGGCGTGAGCATCGACTGCCTGCGCCAGCAGGCGGCGGCACGGCTGTCGCACGACAACGTGTTTCACACCGTGCTGGGGTTGATGGATGTGTCCACGCAGGCACGCGACAATGCGCTCAACGTTGTCGCACCCTGCCGTTCATGAATCCGATCGATCAGCAACTTTTTCTCTGGCTTAACCTCAACGACCAGGCCCCCGCCTGGCTGATGCAGCTGGCCTTGTTCGGCAGCACGGTCTGGCCCAAGGTGATGCTGGTGGGCGTGTTGCTGGCGCTGGTGCTGGGTCCACCCCGGTGGCGCCGCGCGGCGCTGCATGCATTGCTGGCCATGTTGCTGGTCTGGCTCATCGTGCGCGGCATCTCCAGCGCCTGGCCCATGCCACGGCCCTTTGTGCTCGGCATGGGGCAGCAGTGGCTGGCCAAAGAGCCTTCGCCCAGTTTCCCGAGCAGTCACGCGGCCATTGCCTGGGCGGTGGGTGTGGCGGCTTGCTGGTGGGCAACTCACCCGATGGCCCGCACAGCGCTGCTGCTCAGCGCTTTGCTCATCGCCTGGAGCAGGGTGGCGCTGGGCCTGCATTTCCCCTCTGACACGGTCGCTGGCATCGTGTTGGGTGTGCTTTCGGCATGGGCCGCCCTGTACCCCACGCGCCTGCTCGCGAGCCGGCTGGGCCGGGGCTTTCGGGAAGACCGCCCTGCTGCCCTGCCGCCCGCCGCCTGAGGTGGTCTGGCCCGCTGCAAGGGCTCAGGCCGAAGCCGGTGCCGCTGGCAGGTTCAGCTGAGCCCGCAGCCCACCCAGCGGGCTCTGGTCCAGTTCGAGTGACCCGCCGTACAGATCTGCCAGCTCGGCCACGATGTGCAGGCCCAGTCCTGAGCCTGGCCCCGACTCATCGAGCCGAATCCCGCGAGCCAGCGCCGCGCTGCGCTGCTCCGGCGCGATGCCCGGCCCGTCGTCGTCAAGGGTGATCAGCAGCCGGTCACCCGATTGATTGGCGTTCACGGCCACTTCGGTGTTGGCCAGGCGCCCCGCGTTGTCCAGCAAGTTGCCCAGCATGTCCTGCAGGTCCTGGGCCTCGCCCGCGAAAAACAGCGCCGCCGTCGCCGGGGCTCGCCAGTGCAGTCCGCGCGCTGCGTGGACCTTGCCCATCACCCGCAGCAGCCCCTGCAGCACCGGCTCGAACTCGGTTCGCTGGCCGGGCAGGCCCTGCGTGACGGCTGCGCGCGCCCGCGCCAGGTGCCAGTCGAGCTGACGCTGCGCCACCGCGACCTGCTCGCGCACCAGGGCGGGCAGCGCGGCGCGCTCGGCCGGGTGGTTGGCCGCCTGCGCCATCACCGCCAGCGGCGTCTTGAGCGCATGCGCCAGATTGCCCGCCTGGGTGCGTGCGCGTGCCGTGGTCTCGGCGTTGCGGTCCAGCACCGTGTTGAAGTCGTGGATCAGGGGCTGCAACTCGTCGGGGAACGCGCCTTGCAACCTTGGCTCGTAGCCGTCACGCACCCGGTTGAGCGCACCCTGCAAGGCCTTGAGCGGCGCCAGCCCCACCGTCACCTGTGCCAGCGCTGCCAGCACCAGCAGCAGCCCCAGCCCAGCCAGCGAGAGCGCCAGCATGCGGTTGAAATCGTCGACGGCCAGCTCGGTAGACGCCAGGTCGCTGGCCACCACCAGGCGCCAGCCGGTCCCTGGTGTGAGGCTGGTGCGCACCGTGCGCTCCACCATCAGCATGGGCCTGCCTTGCGGGCCGATGCCCTGGTGCACGTGGCGCCGACCGTCTTGCAGCACATCGGCCTGCAGCGTCAGGCTGTCGTCCCAGAGCGAGCGCGAGCGCAGCGCGGCACTGCGCGTCTGACCGTCTGGACTGAGCTGGTCGACTTGCCAGTAAAGGCCCGAGTAGGGTCGTTCCCAGCGCGGGTCAGAGAGCCGTTGCTCGTCGATCTGGGGCTGGCCTTGTGCGTCCACCTCCAGCCGCGCGGTGAGCTGGTCGAGCTGGTTGGTGAGCGTGGTTTCGAACTGCCGCATCACATGCTCCCGAAACAGCCCGCCGAGCAGCAGACCCGCCAGCACCAGCGCCACGCTCAGCGCGACCAGCGTGGCCGCCAGCAGCCGAAACCGCAGCGAGCCGGTGCGGCCCCAGGGTCGGGTGGCGGTTTTGGATGGCAATCGAGAAACCTCCGGAATGAGGCGGATTCAGGCTGGTGAGACAAGGCGGTAGCCTTGGCCGCGCACGGTCTCGATCATGGCCACTGGCAGCTTCTTGCGCAGCCGGCCGACGAACACCTCGATGGTGTTGGAGTCGCGGTCAAAGTCTTGCGCGTACAGGTGCTCGGTGAGCTCGGTGCGCGAGACCACCGCGTCGGGCCGGTGCATGAGGTAGGCCAGCAGTTTGTACTCGTGGCTGGTGAGCGCCACCGGGTCGCCAGCCACGGTCACGCGCCCGCTGCGGGTGTCCAGCGCCAACGCGCCACATTGCAGCAGCGGGGACGCCAGGCCACTGGCGCGGCGAATCAGCGCGCGCAGTCGCGCCAGCAGTTCTTCCATGTGAAAGGGTTTGCTCAGATAGTCGTCGGCGCCAGCGTCGATGCCGGCCACCTTTTCGCTCCAGTTGTCGCGCGCGGTCAGGATCAGCACGGGCATCGTGCGCCCGGCGGCGCGCCAGCGCTGCAAAACAGTCAGGCCGTCGAGCTGGGGCAGACCGAGGTCGAGCAGCACCGCATCGAAGGACTCGGTCTCGCCGAGAAACTGGGCATCGCGCCCATTGTCGGCCTCGTCCACCACATAGCTGGCGCCTTCCAGCGCTTGCTTGAGTTGTCGGCGCAGGGTGGGTTCGTCTTCGACCAGCAGCAATCTCATCGTCGTATTCTGCTGCGCAACACCTCGGCGGTGCGGGCGTCGAGCTCCAGTTTCAACAGCTGGCCATCAGCCTGCAGCAGCTTGATCTCGTAGTACCAGGCGCCATCCTCCCGCTCCAGCTCCACTTCCAGCACCTGTCCCGGGTGGGTGGTCGCTAGCTTGTCGAGCACGGCAGGCAGGGGCATCACCTGCCCTGCCTGCACCGCCTGGCGTGCGCGCTCCTGATCGCGGTCGCTTGCCTGGGCCAGCGGCGGGGCGAGCATAGCGGCCAGCGCCGCGACGGTCAGAGCGGCTTTCAGCCTGAGAAATACAGTGAACATGGTTTGACTCCTGAGCAGACCGTGGGAGGCCCGGTACAGCGCTGATGTTCGGTCCTTCAGTCTGAACGCAGGATGAACGCCGGCTTCAGCTTGCGTACAGGCACGTTTTTTCATGATCACGGCTCCTCACCTTGCTGGAGTCTGCATGAGCCCTCTTTCCCCTGTCCGGTTCCCGTTGTTCCACGGCGCCAGCCGAGTCGTTCCCATCGCGCTGGCGCTGCTGGCTGGTCCCGCCTTCGCGGCCGACACGACAGCCGCCGAGCAACTCGACCGTTGGAGCGCCCAGGCCGGTGCGCCAGGCCGCGTTGACGCAGGGCGCAGCTTCTTCAACCGCACCCACGGCAGCGAATGGTCGTGTGCATCCTGCCACGGCACCCCTCCCACCGAGGCTGGCAAGCACGCCAGCACCGGCAAGCGCATCGCGCCCATGGCGCCAGCCTTCAACACTCATGCATTCACCGACAGCGCCAAGGCGGACAAGTGGTTTCGCCGCAACTGCAAGGACGTGGTGAGCCGCGAGTGCAGTGCGACGGAAAAAGCCGATGTGCTGGCCTACCTGCTCAGCCTCAAGCCCTGAAACTCCTCAAAGCCTCAACCGGAGCACACCATGCCAGCCACCCGAATCCTGATTGTCACCACCGTACTCAGCGCGTTTGGCCTCACCACCGTGCACGCCGACAGCGACCGCCTGATGCCGCGCGACATGCCCAAGGCCTACACGCAGGAATGCGCTGCCTGCCACACCGCCTACCCGCCGGCGTTGCTGCCGGCGGCTTCCTGGAAGCGCATCATGAGCGGCCTCGACAAACACTACGGCACCGACGCTTCGCTGGATGACGCGACCGTGCAGTCGCTCAGCACCTGGTTGCAGGCCCATGCTGGAAGCTACCGCCGAGTGACCGATGCGCCTCCCGAAGACCGCATCACGCGCTCAGCCTGGTTTGTGCGCAAGCACCGCGAGCTCAACCCGTCGATCTGGCAACACACCAGCATCAAAAGCGCGGCCAACTGCATCGCCTGCCACACCGGCGCTGACCAGGGCAATTTCGACGACGACAGCGTGCGCCTGCCGGCCGACCTGCGTGGCCGCAAGGGCGTGGGTCTGCGCTCCTCCGATGACTGATCCCCACGACTGAACCACGGAAGTCCCCATGTCGACCACACCCACTCTCGATGCCCTGGCGCAAGCGCCTCGGGCCGCCGCTGCCAGCAGCAGCGCGAATCGCCGTCTCGTCACAGACGCGCCCACACGTGTGTTTCATGCGCTGTTCGCGCTGTGTTTCCTCGGTGCCTACCTCACCGCCGATGGCGAGCGTTGGCGGCTTCTGCACGTCACGCTCGGCTACACCATGGCCGGCCTGCTGGCCTTTCGTGTGCTCTACGGCGTGTTCGGGCCCCGACACGCCGGCCTGGGCCTGCTGTGGCGCAAGCTGTCGAGTGCCCCGGCCTGGTGGCGCTCGCTGCGCGCTGCGCCGATGGCGGTCAATTGGCGCCAGGGGCAAAACCTGCTCATGGCCCTGGCCGTGATTGCGCTGATGGCCCTGGTGCTTCCGCTCACGCTCAGCGGCTACGCCACCTACAACGAATGGGGCGACGTCCTCGGTGGCGACCTGGTGGCCGAGCTGCACGAATGGCTGGGCGAAGCCTTGCTGGTGGTGGTGCTGGCCCACATCGGACTGATCGCGGGACTTAGCCTTCTGCGGCGCAAGAACCAGGCGCTGCCCATGCTCACTGGTCGGGTGCAAGGCCCGGGGCCGCACCTGGTGCAGAAGAACCGCGCCTGGCTGGCCGCCTTGCTGCTGCTGGCCGTGCTGGCCTTTGGGGCCTGGCAATGGCAGCAGTCGCCCAGTGGCCTGATCCCGAGTGCGGCCTGGAGTGGCGGCGACTCCGGGCATGACCGGCACGGGGATGACGACGACTGAACCGGTGCCGTTCCGCTTCCGGCCCTTGCAACAGGAGGCGCGCAGAACAACCTGCCTGTGTGTTCTGCATGGATTCGTCAACGACCACGCCGCCAGCACGGTGTGCCCCTGCATGGGCGCTGTCCGCGAGCGCAACTCGACCAGGACCGCCTTCGCCAGGGTCCCGGTGTGAGCGCTTGAGCGGGGAGGGCGGCCAACGTCGCTGGGTGGCGCCGCCATCTTGCGGATGGGCCATGTGGTCCGCAGTAGCATGCATGGCATCCATCCCGCTGCCGCATGAACAAAGACGATCCCCCCGGCCTAAGTCCTGAAACAGCCGCGCAGCGCCTGCGCGAAGACGGCCCCAACGAGCTTGGCGTGAGCCAGCGCCGCACCCTGCTCGACATGGCCTGGGACGTGGTGCGCGAGCCCATGTTCCTGCTGCTCATGGGCGCGGGCTCGATCTACCTGGCCATGGGCGACGCCCACGAGGCCATGATCCTGCTCGGTTTCGTGGTCATCATCATGGCCGTCACGGTCTTGCAGGAGCGCCGAACCGACAACGCGCTGGAAGCCCTGCGCGATCTCTCCAGCCCGCGCGCGCTGGTGCTGCGCGGTGGCGAGACGCTGCGCATACCGGGCCGCGAGGTAGTGCGCGACGATGTGCTGTTGCTGGCCGAGGGTGACCGCGTTCCGGCCGACGGCGACTTGCTGCAGGCGCACGAGCTCGCCACCGACGAATCCATGCTCACCGGCGAGTCCGAGGCCGTGGCCAAGCAGCTGCCAGAGGGCCGGGTGTTCGCCGGCACCATGGTGGTAAGCGGACAGGGCATGGTGCGTGTGACGGCGACCGGCCGCCACACCGAGCTCGGGCGCATCGGGCAATCGCTGCAGAGCATCGAGCTGCAGGCATCGCCCTTGCGGGAAGAAATGGCACGGCTCACGCGCCGACTGGTGGTCATCGGCGTGGTGCTGTGCGTGCTGCTGTCCGGGTTGTTCTGGATGCTGCGTGGCGGCTGGCTGGAAGCGGTGCTGGCCGGCATCACCCTGGCCATGGGCATCCTGCCGCAGGAGCTGCCGGTGATCATGATCGTGTTTCTCGCGCTGGCCGCGCGCCGCCTCGCGTTGCAGCAGGTGCTCACCCGCCGGCTCAACGCCATCGAGACCCTGGGCCAGACCACGGTGCTGTGTGTCGACAAGACCGGCACCCTCACCCAGAACCGCATGGCGGTGGCCGTCCTGTGTGTTGGCGAGCAGACGCTGGACGCGCGTGAGCTCCCGCCCGACAGCCTGCCAGAACCCTTTCACGAGCTGCTCGAGTACGCCGTGCTCGCCAGCGAGATCGATCCGCACGATCCGATGGAGCAGGCCTTCCATCTCCTGGCGCGCCGGCAGCTCGAGAACACCGAACATCTGCATCCGCAGTGGACTCTCGCCCGTGAATACGAGCTGTCACCCGCACTGCTCGCGATGAGCCACCTCTGGCAAGGCCGCGAGACGCCCCATGACGTGGTGGCCGCCAAGGGCGCGCCCGAAGCTGTGGCTGACCTGTGCCATCTGTCCGCCGAGCAACTCGCGCAGGTCACGGCGCAGGCTGTGACCATGGCGGATCGGGGTCTGCGCGTGCTCGGTGTGGCCAAAGCGGGCCATCGCGAGGGGCACGACTGGCCCGACATCCAGCACGATTTCGATTTCGAGTGGGTGGGGCTGGTCGGCTTGGCCGACCCGCTGCGGCCTGAAGTGCCCGAGGCCGTGTCGCAATGCCGGCGTGCCGGCATCCGCGTGGTGATGATCACCGGTGACCACCCGCGCACAGCCGCGGCCATTGCTGCGCAGGCTGGCATCGAGACCACTGGGGTGGTGACCGGGGACGAGCTGGCCGCCATGGACCCCGACACCTTGGGGCAGCGGGTGACCGCCGTGAACGTGTTTGCCCGCGTCAAGCCACATCAGAAGCTGGCACTGGTGGAGGCGTTGAAGTCACAGGGCGAGGTGGTGGCCATGACGGGCGACGGTGTTAACGACGCACCCGCGCTCAAGGCGGCGCACATCGGCATCGCCATGGGCCAGCGCGGCACCGATGTGGCGCGCGAAGCCGCGTCGCTGGTGCTGCTCCAGGACAACTTTTCGTCCATCGTAGGCGCCATCCACCGCGGCCGCCGAACCTTTGCCAATCTGCGTCAGGCCATGGTCTACACGCTGGCTGTACACGTGCCCATCATCGGGCTGGCGCTGCTGCCGGTGCTGTTCGGTCTGCCGCTGGTGCTGGCCCCTTTGCACATCGCCTTTCTGGAACTGGTGATCGACCCGGCGTGCTCGCTGGTGTTCGAGGCCGAAGAAGGCGATGGTGACCTTATGGAGCGGCCGCCACGCCGCACCTCGGAGCCCTTGCTGTCCATCTCACACGTGGGCCTGAGCCTGCTGCAAGGCGGGCTGGCCACGGCTGCGGTGGTTGGCCTGTATGCGGGCCTGCTGAGTCAGGGGCTGGACGCTGGCATGGCCAGCACCGCCGCCTTCGTGGTGCTGGTCAGCGCCAATGCCGTGCTGATCCTGCCCAGCCGCTCGAGCCAGATGCGCTGGAAAACGCTGCTGTCCGGATTGACGTCCACCAGCGTCTGGGTCCTGATCGGCACCTTGCTGGCACTCGCGGCAGTGACCAATTTGCCGCCAGTGGCGCGGGCCTTTGGCTTTGCGGTGCTCGCACCTGGACACTGGCTGGCGGCGCTGGCCGCGGGTTGCAGCCTGCTGCTGCTCTATCAGGTGAGCAAGGTGCTGATGGCTCGCGCGATGCGCCACTGGGCGACGGCTTGAGCATGGCACGGGCCTGACGGTCTTCCGGATAGGTCATGCTACAAGGCCAAGCCTGCCGACCTCGGCAGGCTTGGCCTTGTGAGGCCGGTGCGACTTCAGCGACGGCTACCGCCGGAACCGGAACCGGATCCGCCACCAGAACCAGAACCAGAACCACCGCCGGTGTTCGCATCGGTGCTGGCCGATCCCATGGTGTCAAAGTCCAGGTCCAGGTGGGGCGAGTCGGCGTCCTGCAAGTTCTGGTCGATCATTCCCCAAGTGTCTGCGTCAATGATCGCTTCGGCCGGGTGGTGTGCAAAGGCCGAAAACGAAGTGAGCAGGGAAGCGATCACGGCAGCTTGAATGGTCTTTTTCATCTCAATGTTCCTTTTAAAAAAATGGACAGAACCGTCGATTCCTGAGGCCCATGCGTCCGTTGATTCAGCGGTTGCAAGTCCAAGGTGATCTTTGGTGGTGCCTATCTTCTAAAACCGGCGTGTCTTGTGCATGTCGGGCGGGTGTCAGCGTGTGCCGGCGCGTGTCTTCGCCTGTGCACCGTCGCAGTGATGTCCTTGGCCGGCCCGCACCGGGAAGCCTCCAGGCGCACGCTGGTTCAGCAGTCGATGGGCCATGCAGACCAGTCCTCATTCAGCGTTCAGGGTGCCGGACTGCACGAGCAATGGCTTGTGCCTGCGGCGGGCTTTCCTACAATCGACAAGTTAGGCCCTGACGACCCGTGCCGTCGGGGCTCCTCTCCACCGCCCACCGGTACCCACCATGCAATTCATCCGTTTTTCCGACCTCTGCTCACAAGGCCAGGCCAAGGGCAAGCGTGTCTTCATCCGAGCCGACCTCAATGTGCCGCAGGACGACAGCGGTCACATCACCGAAGACACCCGCATCCGCGCCAGCATCCCCGCCAT
>NZ_JAABRQ010000013.1 GCF_011390835.1 Hydrogenophaga sp.
CCGCACCACTTGCGTGCTGTTTGGCGACGGCGCCGGAGCCGTGGTGCTGGAGGCCAGCGACACACCTGGCATTCTCGCCACCGACATCCATGCCGATGGCAAACACGCCGGTATCCTCTGCGTGCCCGGGCATGTGTCGGGTGGCAACATCCTGGGCGACCCCCTGCTCAAAATGGATGGGCAGGCCGTCTTCAAGCTCGCCGTCGGCGTGCTGGAGGACACCGCACTGGCCTCGCTGGCCAAAGCGGGTCGCACAGCGGCCGATATCGATTGGTTGATCCCGCATCAGGCCAACATCCGCATCATGCAAAGCACCGCGAAGAAGCTCAAGCTGTCGATGGACAAGGTGGTGGTGACGGTGCATGAGCATGGCAACACCTCGGCGGCATCGATCCCGCTTGCGCTCGACCATGCGGTGCGCGCGGGACAGATCCAGCGCGGCCAGACGCTGCTGCTCGAAGGCGTGGGCGGCGGCTTCACCTGGGGCTCGGTGCTGCTCGACTTCTAAGTGTCCCGGCTGGCGCCATCTGGGGCCGAACCGCGCGCTAGCTCCACCTTTTCAAAGAACACATCCATGAGCCCATTTGCATTGGTTTTTCCCGGACAAGGCTCCCAGTCGGTCGGCATGCTGGACGCCTGGGGCGATCACCCGGCCGTCGCCAGCACTGTGAAGGAGGCGTCTGATGCGCTGGGTGAAGACATGGGGCGACTGATTCGCGAGGGTCCCAAGGAGGCGCTGGCGCTGACCACCAACACCCAGCCCGTGATGCTGGTGGCCGGTGTGGCCGCGTGGCGGGTCTGGCAGGCCGAGGGAGGCGCTGCGCCTGCTGTGATGGCAGGGCATTCGCTGGGCGAATACGCGGCGCTGGTGGCCGCGGGCGCGCTGACGCTCACCCAGGCGGCGCCGCTGGTGCGATTTCGGGCGGCGGCCATGCAGGCTGCGGTGCCGGTTGGCACCGGGGCGATGGCCGCCATCCTGGGCATGGACGCCGAGCGTGTCGTGGCCGGATGCGCCGAGGCCCAGGCGAGCTTTGGCGCGGGCAGCGCCGAGGTGGTCGAGGCGGTGAATTTCAATGACCCTGCGCAGACGGTGATCGCCGGCAGCAAGGCTGCGGTGGACAAAGCCTGCGAACTGCTCAAGGCCCAAGGGGCTAAAAGGGCGCTGCCGCTGCCGGTATCGGCGCCCTTTCACTCCAGCCTGATGAAGCCCGCCGCTGAGGCACTGAAAGAGAAGCTGGCGGACACTTCTTTTGCAGCGCCCCAGATCCCGGTGGTCAACAACATCGACGTGGCAGTCGAGACCGATGCCGACCGCATTCGCGATGCCCTCTACCGTCAGGCATTTGGACCGGTGCGCTGGGTGTCTTGCGTGCAGGCCATGCAGGCGCGCGGGGTGGCCACGCTGGTGGAGTGCGGCCCGGGCAAGGTGCTAGCCGGCATGGCCAAACGCATTGATGCGAGCCTGACCGGCGCCCCTCTGTTCGACCCGGCCAGCCTGGCCGAGGTCAAGAATCTGTTGGGCTGAGCCCAGGAGCACAAACATGTCTGAACCCACTTTCGCTGGCCAGGTGGCCCTGGTCACAGGCGCTTCACGCGGCATCGGCGCGGCAATCGCGCACGAACTGGTCGCACGAGGTCTGATCGTTGTCGGCACGGCCACGAGCGAGACTGGCGCGGCCAAGATTTCAACCGCCTTGAAGGCTGTGGCTGGGGCCGCCGAGGGTTGCCGCGGTGCGGTGCTGGATGTCAACCAGGGCGCTGCTTGCGAGGCCCTGATCGACGAAATCACCAAGGCACACGGTGGACTGCACGTGCTGGTCAACAACGCGGGCATCACGCGCGACATGCTGGCCATGCGCCTGAAGGACGAGGACTGGGACGCCGTGCTCGACACGAACCTGAAGGCGGTGTTTCGCATGAGCCGGGCCGTGATCCGCCCGATGATGAAACAGCGCTATGGCCGCATCATCAGTATCACCAGCGTGGTCGGTGCGTCCGGCAACGCAGGGCAGGCCAACTACGCGGCGGCCAAGGCCGGTGTGGCCGGCATGACGCGCGCTCTGGCCCGTGAGCTCGGCAGCCGCAACATCACGGTCAACTGTGTGGCGCCGGGTTTCATCGAAACCGACATGACGGCCGCGCTGCCCGAAGAGCAGCAGAGGGCGCTGCTGGGGCAGATTCCCCTCGGCCACCTCGGCAAACCGGCGGACATTGCTCACGCGGTGACTTACCTCGCGAGCCCGCAGGCAGCTTATGTCACGGGCCAGGAGCTGCATGTGAATGGCGGCATGTTCATGGCCTGAACCCGCGCCTTGGCACCGATCTGTACCAGCCGATAAAGCCGCCCGGCGGGCCGTCTAGGGTCAGCTCCCTAGCCCGGCTAAAATGGCGGCCTGTATTTCAACCACCCTCAGAGGGACTTATGAGCGATATCGAAGCACGTGTAAAGAAAATCATTGCCGAGCAACTTGGCGTGGAAGAGGGCCAGGTCACCCCGGAGAAGGCCTTTGTGGCTGATCTCGGCGCCGATTCGCTGGACACGGTCGAGCTGGTGATGGCTCTGGAAGACGAATTCGGTATCGAGATTCCTGACGAAGACGCCGAGAAAATCACCACGGTGAAAAACGCCATCGATTACGCGATGGCCCATCAGAAGGCCTGAACGGGTCGGTGAGCGGCCAGCGAGCCGGCGCTCCGCAGAGGGTCTGCTGGGGTGCCGCGCGCGGCCAAACCAAGACTAGCTTCGCCGAGATGTCATCGGCGGGGACCTGAGAGGATATTGATGAGTCGACGTCGTGTCGTGGTGACCGGCCTAGGGTGCGTGAGCCCCGTGGGCAATACCGTCAACGATGCCTGGGCCAACCTGTTGGCCGGGCGTTCCGGTATCGATCGCATCACCAAGTTTGATGCGTCTGCGTTCGCCTGCCAGATCGCTGGCGAGGTCAAGGGTTTCGACCTGGAGTCCTACATCAGCGCCAAGGAAGCGCGCTCGATGGACACCTTCATTCACTATGGCATTGCCGCGGCGCATCAGGCCGTGGTGGATGCGGGCTTGCCCATGGGCGATGCATTGGATGAGGAGGCTGCGCACCGCATCGGCTGCATCATCGGTTCGGGTATCGGCGGCCTGCCGCTGATCGAGGCCACGCACGCCGAGTACGTCAGTCGCGGCCCGCGCCGCATTTCGCCGTTTTTCGTGCCGGCCTCGATCATCAACATGATCGCCGGCCATGTGTCGATGCGCTTCGGCTTCAAAGGCCCCAACCTTGCCGTGGTGACGGCATGCACCACTGGTCTTCATTGCATCGGTGAGGCGGCTCGCAAGATTGAATACGGCGACGCCGACGTGGTGATCGCCGGTGGATCTGAGGCCACCGTGTCGCCTCTGGGTGTGGGCGGATTCGCCGCCATGCGCGCCCTGTCGACCCGCAACGATGACCCTGCGACCGCTTCGCGCCCCTGGGACAAAGATCGCGATGGCTTTGTGCTCGGCGAAGGCGCAGGAGTGATGGTGCTGGAGTCCTATGAACACGCCACGGCCCGAGGCGCTCGCATTTATGCCGAGGTGGCGGGTTATGGCATGAGCGCCGATGCTGGGCACATGACTGCGCCCAACATGGATGGCCCGCGACGCGCCATGCAAAACGCGCTGCGCAACGCCGGTGTGAATGCCGATGAGGTGCACTACCTCAACGCTCATGGCACCTCAACCCCGCTGGGCGACGTGAACGAATCCAACGCCATCAAGGCTGCGCTGGGCGACCACGCGAAGAAAACGGTGGTGAACTCCACCAAGTCCATGACGGGGCATCTGCTGGGTGGCGCAGGGGGTATCGAGAGCGTGTTCACCGTGCTGGCGGTACACCACCAGAAGAGCCCGCCCACCATCAATATCTTCAACCAGGATCCTGAGTGCGACCTGGACTACTGCGCCAACACCGCCCGCGACATGAAGATCGATGTGGCGCTGAAGAACAACTTCGGTTTTGGCGGGACCAACGGCTCGCTGGTTTTCCGACGCATTTGAATTCAGCGCGGGTGACTGGCTCCTGCTCACCCCTGACCCATGCAGCGCGCCCCATCGGTGATGTACCCGGTGGGGCGTTGCGCTTTGTGCGGACGCCTGCTGTTGGGGCTGGCGGGTGCGTTGACCCTGGTCTGGGCCGTCTGGTAGTGGCCCAGCGCGCCGTCGGGCTGGTTGCTGCCTTCGGTCGGCGGCGCGGCTTGCCTGATCTGGAGTGTGATGGCCTGGCGCAGTTGGCGCGAACCCGCGGTCGGCCGGCTGTACAGGGATGTCCAGGTGCCGGGGCCGGTCGACGGCGGGACCGGCCGTTGCTATTGGCACGCCGGACCAGCGACCGAGGGCACGCCGTTACGGGGTGTCGAAGCGGCTTTCGATGCTTAGACCATGGCCTGGTTGCGGCTGCATGGCCCGTAGGAGGTGCCGGCCTGGATCTGCGTGCAGCAGGTGAGCGATCCGGCGCGGTGGCACGACTTGCGGCGCGCGTGGGTGCAGGCCACGCGTTGATTGAGGCGGGGCTTGTGGAGCGCTCGACGGCACTGCCAGGGTCGTGCGGTATATTTTGCCGCGCATGACCCAAGAAGACCACACCGCCCCACCACCACCCGACAGCGACGTCATGCTAGTCCAGCGCACGCTGGCAGGGGAGCAGCGGGCCTTCGAGTTGCTGGTCATCAAATATCAGCGGCGGGTGGAGCGCCTGATCGGGCGCATGGTGCGCGATGTTGATCTCGTGCCCGACATCGCCCAGGAGACATTCATCCGCGCCTACCGCGCCCTGGGCCAGTTTCGCGGTGACGCACAGTTCTACACCTGGCTCTACCGCATCGCTGTCAACACAGCCAAGAAGCAACTGATGGAACTCAAGCGCGACCCGCTGATCTTCCAGTCGCAGATGAAATCTGCCGATGACGATGAAACTTCCGGCTCGGATCGCGAACTAAATCCCAATGTGGCGGATACCGAGACGCCTGAGGCGATCTTCGCCAGCAAGGAAATCGCCGAGGCGGTCAACGCAGCGATGGATGCGCTGCCTGAAGAATTGCGCATGGCGATCACCTTGCGCGAGATCGAAGGCTTGAGCTACGAAGAGATCGCGCAGGCACTGGAATGCCCCATCGGCACCGTGCGATCCCGGATATTCCGGGCTCGTGAGGCCATCTCCAGCCGCATCAAGCCGATGCTGGATCGCCAGACGGGCAAGCGCTGGTGAATGCGCAGGACATTGGGAATTCAGGGGCCAGCGAGCCGGAAACAGGAAATCAGGACATGAACGCCAAGCAGAACAAAAATTCGACCTCGGCCCCCGTATCGGGTGCTGGTGAAGACCTGGACCAGGGCAGCACACTATCGGCCATGCTGGATGGTGAATTGCCCGCGCACGAGCTCGACGGCTGGCTTGACGGTGCTGCCTCGCCGGCATCGACCGCCACCCGCTGGCACGCCTACCAGCTCATCGGCGAGTCGCTGCGGGGTCAAGCTCCGGTACTGCCTGCACAATCCCCGGCTCAGTTCCTTGCGGCGGTGCAGCTGCGACTGGCGCAGGAGCCGCTCGCAACCCCTGGCGCGCCTGAAGGGGCAGCGGCAATCCACCATGTCCGTGGGCAGGCCGCGAACGATGCGGTATTCCGCTGGAAACTGCTCGCGGGCGTGGCCTCGCTGGCCGCTGTGATGGCGGTGAGCTGGACCGTGCTGGGCACCACGACGGGCAGCCCGACCAACACCACTAGCCCCCAGCTGGCGCTGATCGGTCCAGCTGCGGCACCGGCGTCGCCTTTGTCCCAGGTTGGCGCTGAGCCGGTGGCGGTCAACACCCGTCAGGGTGTGCTCATCCGCGACGCGCAGCTCGAATCCCTGATGGCTGAGCACCGGCAGTTTGGCGGCGTGTCCGCACTGCAAATGCCTGCTGGCTTTCTGCGCAATGCCACCTACGACGCCAACGGGCGCTGAATCCCATGACCGTTGACTTGCAAGTGACGCAGCCACTGGCCGCTGAAGGGACTGGGCGGGGCGATGCAGGCCTGTTCTTGGCGTGGCGAAAAGCCTTGGTGATGCCATCTCTTCGGCGTTGGGGGGTGGCGGTGGCCGCGGCAATGTTGACGGGTCTGGGGATGCCGGTGGTGGCCCAGACCACGGTGCCTGCGGCGACCGAAACCCGCAGCATCAACGACTGGCTCACCCGCATGCACGAGGCCTCGCGGCAGCGCGCTTACCAGGGCACTCTGGTGGTCTCAGCTGGATCGGCCATGTCGGCTTCGCGCATCTGGCATGTGTGCGATGGCGTTCAGCAGATGGAGAGGGTGGAAACGCTCACCGGCGCGCCGCGCACCACGCTGCGGCGCAACAACGACGTCATCACCTTCGCTCCCGAAACCAAGACGGCCTGGGTGGAAAAGCGCGAGTCGCTGGGTCTCTTTCCCGAGTTGCTGCGCACCCCTCGCAATGGCATCCCGGCGTTCTACGACGTGCGGGAAACCGGCGTGGACCGCGTGGCTGGGCACAAGGCCGATCGCATCGAGATCGTGCCGCGCGACGAATTGCGTTTTGGCTACCGCATCTGGGCTGAGAAAAAGTCGGGCCTCGTGGTGAAGATGCAGACGCTGGATGAGCAGGGCGCCGTGCTGGAACAGGTGGCGTTTTCCGAGCTGCAGCTGGACGCACCGGTGCGCATGGACAAGCTCAGCCAGCAGATGAACGACACCAGGGGCTACGATGTGCAGCGCTCGGTGCAGAAGAAGACCACGCCTGACGCTGAGGGCTGGCGCCTGAAGGAGCCGGTGCCCGGTTTTGCCTCGATGAGCTGCTACACCCGCGGTGATGTGGCCGGGTCGACCGATATCCCCGGCATGCAGTGGGTGTTCTCCGATGGCCTGGCCTCGGTGTCCCTGTTTGTTGAGGCATTTGATGCCAAGCGCCACGGCGAGGAAAAGGTGGCTTCCGTGGGCGCCACCCATTCCGTAACGCGGCGACTGGACAACCACTGGCTCACCGTGCTGGGCGAAGTGCCGACAGCCACGCTGCGCCGGTTTGCCGACGCGCTGGAGCGAACGCGCTGAATTGCTTCGCGCCCGCGTGTGTCGCTGTGATGCCCGGGGTTTGCGCTTTCCGGATACACCATTGCTTTGTTGTTCGATCCGATCTTGTCTGAGTAGAGGTTTTTCATGATGCTTCGCCGTTGGCTCCGTCTCCCTCAAATGGCCCTGCTGGCCGGCGCCGCGCTCGCGGGTGCTGGTGGTGCAGCCCTTCTGGTTCATGCGCCGCTGGGCGCACAGACGCCTGCGGTCGTTGCGCCCAGTGTGCGGGGCCTGCCCGATTTCACCGACCTGGTCGACCTGGTCGGTCCTTCGGTAGTCAACATCCGCACGCTGGAGAAAGCCAAGGCGGAGTCCGGCTCGGGCCCGGACGAGCAGATGCTGGAGT
The DNA here is from genome assembly GCF_011390835.1 of Hydrogenophaga sp. Classification (GTDB taxonomy): domain Bacteria; phylum Pseudomonadota; class Gammaproteobacteria; order Burkholderiales; family Burkholderiaceae_C; genus Hydrogenophaga. The sequence goes on from NZ_JAABRQ010000013.1 coordinate 7,442, forward strand.
TTTTCCGCCGCTTTGGCATCCCGATTCCTCCTGGCGCGATCCCTCGTGGCCCGCGGTCTGACCGGGGACCTTCCGAGGAGGCGCAGCCCCGCGGCGTGGGTTCGGGCTTTATCCTGAGTGCCGACGGCCTCATCATGACCAACGCCCATGTGGTCGACGGGGCCGACGAACTCATCGTGACCCTGACGGACAAGCGCGAATTCAAAGCCAAGATCGTCGGCACCGACAAGCGCTCAGACGTGGCCGTGGTCAAGATCGAGGCCAGCGGGCTGAGCGCGGTGAAGATCGGTGACATTGACCGCCTGCGGGTCGGCGAGTGGGTGATGGCCATCGGCTCGCCGTTTGGTCTGGAGAACACGGTGACCGCAGGCATCGTCAGTGCCAAGAAGCGCGACACCGGCGACTTCCTCCCTTTCATCCAGACCGACGTGGCGATCAACCCGGGCAATTCCGGCGGGCCCTTGATCAACATGCGCGGCGAGGTGGTGGGCATCAACAGCCAGATTTACTCTCGCTCGGGCGGTTTTCAAGGTATCTCGTTTGCCATCCCGATCGATGAAGCCGTTCGCGTGTCCGATCAACTCAGAACCACCGGCCGCGTGACCCGAGGGCGCATCGGCGTGCAGATTGATCAGGTCAGCAAGGATGTGGCCGAGTCGATTGGTCTGGGTGCACCCAAAGGTGCGCTGGTGCGCGGCGTGGAGCCGAATTCGCCGGCCGCCAAAGCCGGCGTGGAGCCGGGTGACATCATCGTGAAGTTCGATGGCAAGCCGATCGACAAGTCCGTCGACCTGCCTCGGCTGGTGGGCAACACCAAGCCGGGCAACAAGAGCAGCATGACGGTGTTCCGGCGTGGAGCCGAGCGCAACCTGAGCATCGTCGTGGCGGAGCTGGAGCCTGAGCGAACCGAGCAGCGCGCGGAGGCGCCCGAGGCACCCAAGACACCGGCCACGGGCGCGGCGAAGTCGCTGGGCCTCTCGCTCGCCGAGCTCACGGCCGCGCAGATGAAGGAGCTCAACCTCAAGGGCGGTGTGCTCGTGGTAGCTGCCGAAGGCATTGCTGCCCGTGCCGGTCTTCGGGAGGGCGATGTGATCGTGCAGCTGGCCAACACCGAGACCCCGGGCATCAAGGAATTCGACGCAGCGTTGGCCAAGCTGGACAAGAGCAAGCCCATCAACGTGCTGTTCCGCCGCGGTGAGTGGGCTCAGTACGCCGTGATCCGCCCGGCACGCTGATCCCTTGCGTGGCCTCACGTGCCCCCAGTCCCGTGTCGGGTGTGGGGGCATTTTTGCGATTTGGTCGTTTTGCGACACATGAGCAGGAGGCACTCAAGTCAATCCGCTGACCCGAAAAGTCAGTGGTTGCTTACAAACTTGCAGATGCCCATGAGCGAATTCGATAAAATCTGCGTATCTGGAGCCCGATTTGTGCGCTGGGCACGCTGGCTGAACCACGATGTGAAAATGCCAAGTGACTGTGCACGGGTCATCCACAGCGGTCGCGCTGAAAGTGTGGATCGCCTGTGATCAATCTGTGGATAAGTTGCTTGTTGCTGCGCTGCGACAACCTGGAAAAGCGGTGTGGGTGGTGTGTCTTTCGGGCTTTTTGCCTACAATGAAACCCCAACTATCGCAGTTGCCATTGATTGTTGGTTCTGGGCGCGTCAACACCTGACGCGCCCTTTTTTATGCTCGTGTGCTGCGCTAAGTCAGCCCACCTATGTCTTTGAGTTGAGCCGTTTTTTTCGATGAATCACATCCGCAATTTTTCCATCATCGCGCACATCGATCACGGCAAGTCCACGCTGGCCGATCGCATCATCTCGCGCTGTGGAGGCCTCGCCGATCGCGAGATGAGCGAGCAGGTGCTCGACTCCATGGACATCGAAAAAGAACGTGGCATCACCATCAAGGCGCAGACCGCGGCGCTGCACTACAAAGCGCGCGATGGGCAGGTTTACAACCTCAACCTGATCGACACGCCTGGCCATGTGGACTTCTCTTACGAGGTGAGCCGTTCGCTCTCGGCGTGTGAAGGTGCGCTGCTGGTGGTGGACGCCAGCCAGGGCGTGGAAGCGCAGACCGTGGCCAACTGCTACACCGCGCTGGACCTCGGCGTGGAAGTGGTGCCCGTGCTCAACAAGATGGATCTGCCCAACGCCGATCCGGACAACGCCAAGGCCGAGATCGAAGACGTGATCGGCATCGATGCCACCGATGCCATTCCGTGCTCGGCCAAGACTGGCATGGGCGTGGAAGACATCCTGGAAGCGGTTGTGGCTCGTATTCCGCCGCCGCGCGGTCAGCCCGAAGCACCGCTGCGCGCCATGATCGTCGACAGCTGGTATGACGCCTACGTGGGTGTGGTGATGCTGGTGCGCGTGGTCGATGGCCGCTTGCTCAAGGGCGAACGCTTCAAGATGATGGCGACCAACACCGTCTACAACGCCGACAACCTGGGTGTCTTCACGCCGGCCACAGAGCCGCGCGAGTCGCTGCAAGCCGGCGAGGTGGGCTACATCATCGCGGGCATCAAGGAGCTGCAGGCGGCCAAGGTGGGTGACACCATCACGCTGGAGAAGAAGCTGCCCAACAACGCAGGCCCTGCGGCCCAGGCCTTGCCCGGTTTTAAAGAGGTGCAGCCACAGGTCTTCGCCGGCCTTTACCCGACCGAGGCCAACCAATACGACGGCCTGCGCGATGCGCTGGAAAAACTCAAGCTCAACGACGCCGCGCTGATGTACGAGCCCGAGGTGTCCCAGGCGCTGGGTTTTGGCTTTCGCTGCGGCTTTCTCGGCCTGCTGCACATGGAGATCGTGCAGGAGCGGCTGGAGCGCGAGTTCGACCAGGACCTGATCACGACCGCTCCCAGCGTGGTCTACCAGGTGGTCAAGCCCGATGGCGAAGTGATCATGGTGGAGAACCCCTCCAAGATGCCCGACCAGGGGCGCCTGGAAGAGATCCGTGAACCGATCGTGACCGTGCATCTGTACATGCCGCAGGAGTATGTGGGCGCGGTCATGACGCTGGCCAACCAGAAGCGCGGGATGCAGCTCAACATGGCTTACCACGGCAAGCAGGTCATGCTGACCTACGACATGCCGCTGGGCGAGATCGTGCTGGACTTCTTCGACAAGCTCAAATCGGTGAGCCGCGGCTACGCTTCGATGGATTACGAATTCAAAGAGTACCGGGCGGCCGATGTGGTCAAGGTCGACATCCTGCTCAACGGGGAAAAGGTCGATGCGCTGTCCATCATCGTGCACCGCAGCCAGTCCCAGTACCGTGGTCGCGCGGTGGTGGCCAAGATGCGCGAGATCATCAGCCGGCAGATGTTTGACGTGGCGATCCAGGCCGCCATCGGAGGCAACGTCATCGCGCGCGAGACCATCAAGGCGCTTCGCAAGAACGTGCTGGCAAAATGCTATGGGGGTGACATTTCCCGCAAACGCAAACTCCTCGAAAAACAGAAGGCTGGCAAGAAGCGCATGAAACAGATCGGTTCGGTGGAAGTTCCCCAGGAAGCCTTCTTGGCCATATTGCAGGTGCAAGACTGATGCAGGCCGCAATGAGCATGATCACGGGCTTGATCCTGGCGGCCTTTGTGGGTTACGCCTTTGCCTGGTACACCGGCTCGGTCGAAGGCAACTTCGCCTTGCTGCTGATGCTGGCGGTGGCGGTCACCGGGGTCTACTGGGTGGCAGAAAAGCTGGTGTTTTTGCCGCAACGCCGGCGCGCTGCCGATCACCTGTTGCAAGAGCACCAGAGTCGCAAGGAGGCGCTGCGCAAGCAAGGCTTCAGCGACGTCGAGGGCGATGTGGAGCCGGCCCGCCAGCAGCTGCTGGCGCAACCCTGGTGGCTGGACTGGACAGCGGGCCTGTTCCCCGTGATCCTGGCGGTGTTTGTGTTGCGTTCATTTCTGTTCGAACCGTTCAAGATTCCGTCGGGCTCCATGATCCCGACGCTGCGGGTAGGTGACCTGATTCTGGTCAACAAATTTCACTACGGGCTGCGTATGCCGGTGTTCAACACCAAGCTGCTGGCCAACCACGAGCCCCAGCGGGGCGATGTGATGGTGTTTCGCTATCCGCCGCAGCCCAGCCTGGACTACATCAAGCGCGTGGTGGGCGTGCCCGGTGACGAGGTGGCCTATCTGAACAAGCGCCTGACCATCAACGGGCAGCCAGTGCCCCAGGAAGCCCTGCCAGACTTCTTCGATGGCGACAGCATGCGCTACGCCAAGCAGTTTCGCGAGACGGTAGGGGACAAGCAATACGGCACCCTCAACGACGAGGATCGCCCCGCCTTCATTCCAGGCGCCAGCGATTTTCCCAACAAGTCCAATTGCAGCTACACCGTCGAGGGCGTGGTGTGCAAAGTGCCACAGGGCCAATACTTCATGATGGGTGACAATCGGGACAATTCGCTTGACTCACGCTACTGGGGTTTTGTGCCCGAGGCCAACATCGTGGGCAAGGCGTTTTTTGTCTGGATGAATTTTGGCGATCTGGGACGCATCGGTTCGTTTGAATGACGGTGGTGCGAGGGCTTTGAGGCACAGCAGGAGTACAAACACATGACGCAGCGCAAATCACAACGCGGCCTGACCTTTCTAGGCCTTCTCTTTGTCGGCATCTTGCTGGCCTTCGCTGGCGTGGTGTTCGCGCAGGTCGTGCCCACCTACATCGAGTACATGGCGGTCCAGAAAGCCGTGGACAAGGCTTCGGCTGGCGAGACGGTGGGCGAGGTGCGGTCCATTTTTGATAAGGCAGCCACCATCGACGACATCACCACCATTTCGGGCAAGGACCTGGAAGTCGGCAAGGAGGGTAACAAGGTTGTGGTGTCTTTCGCCTACGAGCGCGATGTGCACCTGGCCGGCCCTGCCTTCCTGGTCATGAGGTACCAGGGCCGCTCCAAGTGAGCCTGGTGCGGGGTAACTGGGGCCTTGGCGGCCGACGTTTCGCTTGAGACCGGAACTGCAGGCGCTGCAGAAGCGACTTGAGCTGGCGTTCGCCAATCCGCGACTGCTGGAGCGCGCTCTCACCCACCGCAGTTTTTCGGCCGATCACAACGAGCGGCTGGAGTTCTTGGGCGACTCGGTGCTGAGTCTGGCGGTCTCGGGCCTGCTTTTTGAAAAACTGAGCGATCTGCCTGAAGGCGATCTCTCCCGCGTGCGTGCCAATCTGGTCAAGCAGGACACCTTGTTCCAGCTGGCCTCCAGGCTCGATCTGGCGGCAGCCTTGCGGCTGGGCGATGGCGAAAAGCGCTCGGGTGGCCACAAGCGGCCGTCCATCCTCGCCGATGCGCTGGAGGCTGTGATCGGCGCGGTGTACCTGGACGCTGGCTTCGAGGCCGCATCCAGCCTGGTGCGCCGTCTTTTCAGCGGTGTCGAACTCAACGCCCAGATGAGTGCCATGGGCAAGGACCCCAAAACCGAGTTGCAAGAGTGGCTGCAGGGGCGCAAGATGAAGTTGCCGGTCTACCGTGTGGTGGCTACGCTGGGCGAGGCCCACAAACAGACCTTTGACGTGGAGTGCACCGTGACCGACACGGGCCACAGCGAGCGCGGCATTGGCGCTTCTCGTCGCGCCGGCGAGCAGGCTGCTGCGGCAGCGATGCTGCAGCACCTGCACCGAGCCCGACCCGCAGCAGCGCCTGTGCCGCCCAACCCCGCCGCTTGAGTGCGGCGTGAACCGACCCGACATGCCACGATCCAAACCCGACCCCACCGCCGACCAAGCCCCAGTCCCCTCCAACCCCGAGCTCGATGCCATGCTGGCGCGAGCGCTAGGTCGTGACGCAGGGGCTGATACGGGCTTGCCTCCCACCGACGAAGAGCCCGCGGCTCCTGAGGTCATCGATCCGGATAGCCAACACTGCGGCCTGGTCGCGATTGTCGGCAAGCCCAACGTGGGCAAGTCCACCCTGCTCAATGCGCTGGTGGGTCAGAAAATCAGCATCACCTCGCGCAAGGCCCAGACCACGCGCCACCGCATCACGGGCTACCGCACGGTGGGCGCCAGCCAGTTTGTGTTCGTGGATACGCCGGGCTTTCAGACCCGGCACGGCAATGCGCTCAACCGCTCGCTCAACAAGACGGTGCTGGGTGCGGTGGCTGATGTGGATCTGATCCTGTTTGTGGTGGAGGCTGGCAGCTTCAACCAGGCCGATGCCAAGGTGCTGGATCTGCTGCCTGACGACATCCCTGTCGTCTTGCTGGCCAACAAATTTGACCTGGTGCATCGCCGGGGTGACCTGGCGCCCTGGTTGCAGTCCATGCAGGAGCGCCGTGCGTTTGCCGAGTTCGTGCCCATGTCGGCCAAGACGGCGCGCGACGTGCAGCGGCTGTTTGGCATCTGCGAAAAGTACCTGCCCCGCCAGCCTTGGATGCACGCGCCGGAAGAGCTCACCGACCGCAGCGAGCGTTTCATGGCGAGTGAAATGGTGCGCGAGAAGCTGTTCCGGCTGACGGGCGACGAATTGCCTTATACCTCCACCGTCATCATCGACAAGTTCGAGCAGGACGGTGCGCTCAAGCGCATCGCAGCGACCATCGTCGTGGAGAGGGAAGGGCACAAGGGCATGGTGATCGGCGACAAGGGCGAAAAACTCAAGCGCATCGGCACCGAGGCCCGCCAGGAACTGGAAAAGCTCTGGGACTGCAAAGTCTTTCTGGAGCTGTGGGTCAAGGTGCGGTCGGGCTGGGCCGATGATGCGGCGCGGGTCCGGTCTTTCGGGTATGAGTGAAGGTGGCCCCCACGCTGCGCCGCTGCGCGGGTCGCAGCCAGGGATCTTGGTGTTGAGCACATTCGACGATGGTCACGCGTCGCTCGGCTGAAGAGCCTGCTTTTGTCCTGCACCGCTATGACTGGAGCGAGTCCAGTCTGATCCTGGAGGTGTTCAGTCGGCGCGAGGGCCGCATTGCGCTGGTGGCCAAGGGGGTGAAGCGGCCGACCTCGCAGTTTCGCCCGGTGCTGCTTCCCCTGCAGCCGCTGTTGCTGAGCTGGGGAGGCGACGCCGAGGTGCGCTCGCTGAAGTCGGCGCAGTGGCAGGGCGGCCACGTCATGCCCACGGGCGAAGCACTGCTATCGGGCACTTACCTCAACGAACTGCTGATGCGGCTGCTCGCGCGCGACGATCCGCATCCGGGCCTGTTCGACCACTACGCGATGGCGGTTCAGTTGCTGGCCGAGCGGGGTGATGCGCAGCAGCTGATCTTGCGCGCCTTCGAGCTGCTGCTGCTGCGCGAGGTGGGCTTTCTTTCGGACTTGGGGCAGGAGGGCAGCTCGCTGGCGGCGCTCGACCCGCAGGCGAACTACTTGCTGGCGCCCGAGAGCGGTCTGCGACTTGCACAGCCCGACGAGGTGCACAGCCTGACCGGTGTGCAATGGCTGGCGCTGCAGCGAGCGATGCGGTCCGACGATGCGTTTATCGCCACCCTGCGCGCCTGCGCGCCCGCTCTGCCAGCCCTGCGCACGCAGCTTCGCACCCTCCTGCACTACCATTGCGGCGTGCGCGTGTTCAAGACCCGCCAGCTGATGCTCGATGTACAGGCCATGCGTCGCCTGCCCGAGCTCGATGCCTTGCCCAACCCACCTCTGTGACCATGAGTTCCGTTCCCAACCCGCAGCACACCGCCCTCTCGGTCAACCTCAACAAGGTGGCGCTGGTGCGCAACACGCGCCACCTGGGCATCCCGTCGGTGACCCGTGCGGCCACTCTGTGCTTGCAGGCGGGTGCGCGCGGCATCACCGTGCACCCTCGGCCCGACGAACGCCACATCCGTCGCCACGATGTGTTCGACCTCGCCGAGCTGATGCGGAACTGGCCCGATCGCGAATTCAATATCGAAGGCAACCCGTTTCACAACCTCATGTCCATTGCTGCCGATGTGCGCTCGCGCGGGCTACCCCTGCACCAGGTCACCTTCGTGCCCGACAGCGAAGGCCAATTCACAAGCGACCACGGCTGGCGCTTTCCCGAAGACGCGCAGCGGCTGGCACCGCTGGTGGCGCAGGCCCAGGCGCTGGGCGCTCGGGTCAGCCTGTTCATGGACGCGGATGTCGCAGCCATGCCGGCGGCCAAGGCGGTTGGCGCCGACCGCGTGGAGCTTTACACCGAGCCTTACGCCGCGGCCTGGGGTACACCCGATCAGGCGGTGCAACTGGCGCGTTTTCGCGCAGCGGCACAGGCCGCGCTGGACAATGGTCTGGGCGTGAACGCCGGCCACGATCTCAACCGCGACAACCTCATCGCGTTTCTGTGCATGGTGCCCGGTGTCAGCGAGGTCTCGATCGGTCACGCGCTGATCGCCGATGCGCTGGAGCAGGGCTACGCAGCCACCGTGGCCGCGTACAACCGCTGCATCGACGAAGCGTTCGCCTCAAGGCCGGCATGATCTACGGTATCGGCACCGACGTCTGCGACATCCGCCGGATCGAAACCACGGTTCAGCGGCAGGGTGAGCGATTTGTTCACAAGGTGCTGGGCGAGTCCGAGTGGCTGGTGTGGCAACAGCGCAGTGCGCGCTGGCCACAGCGCGGCCTGCGTTACCTGGCCACCCGCTTTTCGGCCAAGGAAGCCTTCTCCAAAGCCATTGGCCTGGGCATGCGCATGCCGATGAGCTGGCGGCGCTGCGAAATCCTGAATGAGCCCAGTGGCCGGCCGGTGATCGTGTTGCACGGCGAGCTCAAGCGCTGGTTCGACGCCCAGGGTCTCAGCGCGCAGGTGACTGTGACCGACGAAACCGATTACGCCGCCAGCTTTGTGGTGGTGGAGCGCCTGAGCGCCGAGCACAAAAAAAACCCTGCCGAATCGAAAAACCCATGACCGTGCACGCTCCCCTCATCATCGATGTCGCTGGTCTGAGCCTGACGCGAGCCGACTGCCAGCGCCTGGCGCATCCGCTGGTGGGTGGTGTGATCCTCTTCGGCCGCAACTGGCAAAACCGAGACCAGCTCACCACCCTGTGTCGTCAGATCAAATCGGTGAGGCCAGACCTCTTGATCGCAGTCGATCACGAAGGTGGTCGGGTGCAGCGCTTTCGTACCGACGGTTTCACCCATCTGCCTCCGATGGCTGCGCTGGGCGCTCTGTGGATGAGGCCGGAGAAGGCCGGTGAAATGACGGGAACCTCGGCTCTGCGCGCCTGCGCCGCGGCGACCGCTGCCGGCTACGTGCTCGGCGCCGAACTGCGCGCCTGTGGCGTAGATCTGAGCTTCAGCCCGGTGTTGGACCTTGACCACGGCGGCAGCTCGGTGATTGGTGACCGGGCGCTGGGTCGGGATGCGCGCGTGGTCACGCTGCTCGCGCAAGCGCTGATGCTGGGACTCAAGCAGAGCGGCATGGGCAACTGCGGCAAACACTTCCCGGGCCATGGTTTCGTCAAGGCCGACTCGCACCTGGAGATCCCGGTCGATAGCCGCAGCCTGAAGGCCATCCTGGCGGAGGATGCTGCCCCCTACGGCTGGTTGTCGAGCAGTCTGGAGGCAGTGATGCCGGCTCACGTGATCTACCCGAAGGTCGATCGCCGCCCGGCAGGCTTTTCTGCTCGCTGGCTGCAGGACATCCTGCGTCACCGGCTGGGCTTCACCGGCGCCATCTTCAGCGACGATCTGAGCATGGAAGCGGCGCGCTTTATCGATGGCCAGCGGGTGAGCTTCACCGAGGCGGCGCTGGCAGCGCTGGCTGCGGGCGCGGACATGGTGCTGCTGTGCAACCAGTCCATCGTGGAGGACGGCACGCCCATCGACGCGGCCATCGACGACCTGTCGCGCGCGGTGCTCCAGGGCGACTGGGCACTCAGCGCAGCGAGTGAGGCCAGACGTCAAGCTCTGTTGCCCGTAGGCGCTCCATTGGCATGGGACGAGCTGATGGTGAGTGAGCGATACATGCACGCCTTGTCAATGCTGCCCTGAGGCAAGGCTTGAGCAGCTGCGCAGCCGCGAGTGGCATCAGCAGGATGCGGCTCGCAAGGGGGCTCTATGCCTCCTACCGTTCCACACCCATCTTGTCGAGCAGGTCCGACACCAGCTCCAGCCTCAGCAATGGGTTGTCGAGCATCATCAGCCGCTGCTTGAGCTCAGGCGGCGCGGGCAGCAGCTCGACCCAACGGTTGGCCACCCAGCCGCTATCGTCCCAGCGGTATGGCGGTTGCAGGGGCAGTTCGCTCAGGCTGTCGGGCTCGCGCTCCCGCAGGTTATCCAGCAGGCGCAGCAAGGCGTCGCGGGTGGCAATCAGGTCTTCAGGCACGGGCACCACGGTTTCAGGGGGCTGCAGCGTGACATCTGCCACCCACAGACCGTGCGGCAACTGGTGGCTGGCGTCGATCTGGAAGCGTTGCAGACCGCGGCAGTGGATCATGAGCAGGCCTGGTTGCGGCTTTTCCAGCCGCTCGATCCGCGCCAGTGTGCCCACCGGAAAAAATACCTCACGCGCAAAGGCATCGCCGGTGGGGGGCGCTTTGGGATCGATGCGACGCACCTCGCTGCCCTCCGACAGGCAGACCACACCGAATGGTGCCCCCGCCTTTTGGCAGCGGTTGATCATGTCGAGGTAGCGCACCTCGAAGATGCGCAGTGGCATCCAGCCGTCGGGGAACAGCACGGTCTGCAGCGGAAACAGCGGCAGCTGTTGGAGGGTGAGCGGCGCCGCCGCGTCGGTATTGCTCAATCAGCGACCACCGCGTCAGCGCTCTGGCGTTGCAGCATCGCGAGCACATTGGCCACCGTGGCGCGCAGCTCGCGCCGGTCGCAGATGAAGTCCAGCGCACCCTTGGTCTGAAGAAACTCGGCGCGCTGGAAGCCTTCGGGCAGCTTCACGCGCACCGTGTTCTCGATCACGCGCGGACCAGCAAAACCGATCAAAGCCTTGGGCTCTGCAATGACCACATCGCCCACAAATGCAAAGCCGGCACTCACGCCACCCATGGTGGGGTCGGTCAATACGCTGATGTAGGGCAAGCCCTTCTTCGCCAGACGGGTCAGGGCCGCGTTGGTCTTGGCCATCTGCATCAGCGACAGCAGACCCTCCTGCATGCGGGCACCCCCGGTGGCGGTGAAGCACACAAACGGCACCTTCTGCGCAATCGCTTCTTCCACGCCACGCACAAAGCGCTCGCCCACCACCGAGCCCATCGAGCCACCCATGAAGTCAAATTCAAAGCACACGGCCACCAGGCTCATGCCTTGCACCGCACCGCCCATCACGACCAGAGCGTCGGTCTCACCGGTGGTCTCCAGCGCTTCCTTCAGGCGCTCAGGGTACTTGCGGCTGTCCTTGAACTTCAGCGCGTCGACCGGCAACACCTCCTGCGCGAGCTCGTAACGGCCTTCGGCATCCAGGAATGCATTGAGCCGGGCGCGGGCGCCGATTCGGTGGTGGTGACTGCAGTGTGGGCAGACGTTCTGGTTCTTTTCAAGGTCGGACTTGTACAGCACGGCTTCGCAGCTCGGGCACTTGATCCACAGCCCTTCGGGCACGCTGCGGCGCTCGGTCGGATTGGTGGGCGTGATCTTGGGGGGCAGCAGTTTTTCTAGCCAAGACATGCGGTTCTCCTAAAGCAAATCAAATTAGACCATGCAGGCAGGCGATGGGCCGTGAGCCAGCTGCCGGGTCGCCTCCTGAGCCGGCCCAGCCCCTCGGGGGGCAGCGACCCGCGCAACGGCGCAGCGTGGGTGTCCTCATCACTCAAGCGTCCAACGCTTTTCGGATGGTCCGCATGAAATGCGATGCCACTGCGATCACCTTCTCATGCGGCTCGTTCTCGATCAGCTGGATCAAGCGGCTGCCGATGACCACGGCGTCGGCAGACTTGCCGATGGCTTTGGCGGTCTCGGCATCGCGAATGCCGAACCCTACGCCCACCGGCACCGTCACATGCTGGCGGATGCGCGGCAGCATCGCCTCGACCTGACCGACATCCAGCGTGCCGGCACCGGTCACGCCTTTGAGCGACACGTAGTACACGTAGCCGCTGGCCACCCGGGCCACTTGCGCCATGCGCTCGTCGGTCGAGGTGGGCGCCAGCAGGAAGATCAGGTCCATTTGGTGGGCGCGCAGGGTGGCAGCGAAGTCTTCGCATTCTTCCGGCGGGTAATCGACCACCAGCACGCCGTCAACACCGGCAGCAGAAGCGTCGCGCACGAAGCTGCCCTCGCCGTGTTTCTGGTCGTAGCGCTCGATCGGATTCGCATAGCCCATCAGCACCACAGGGGTCTGGCTGTTGCGCTCGCGAAAGCTCTTGACCATGGCGATCACCTGCACCAGGCCAATGCCCAGCGCCAGTGCGCGGTCACCCGCCTTCTGGATCACCGGCCCGTCTGCCGATGGATCGGAGAACGGCACACCGAGCTCGATCACATCGGCGCCACCCGCGACCAGGCCGTGCATCAGCTCGGGCGTGATGTTGGCGAACGGAAAGCCAGCCGTGACAAAGGGAATGAGCGCCTTGCGGTTCTGGGCCTTCAGGGCACTGAAGGTCGTGTCGATGCGGCTCATGGTGCTTTCGCCTCCACGCTGGCGGTGCTTCGAGCAGCATTGGCCGTTATCTTCACCACTGCGGTGTCAGCGCTACCTTTGACCGACTGGCCTTTGCAGCTGGGGCGGCAGTAGAAATCGGCTTGCGACAAATCGGCCACGGTACCGATGTCTTTGTCGCCGCGGCCGGACAGGTTGACCAGGATGGACTGGTCCGGCTTCATGGTTTTGGCCAGTTTCATGGCGTAGGCAATGGCGTGACTGGATTCGAGCGCTGGAATGATGCCCTCGGTGCGGCAAAGGTAGTGAAAAGCCTGCAGCGCTTCGGTGTCGGTGATACCCACGTACTCGGCACGCCCGATGTCTTTGAGGAACGCGTGCTCGGGGCCTACGCCAGGGTAGTCCAGGCCAGCGCTCACGCTGTGTGTCTCGGTGACCTGGCCGTTGTCATCCTGCAGCACGTAGGTGCGGTTGCCATGCAGCACGCCGGGGCTGCCCTTTTGCAGCGAGGCCGAGTGCTTGCCGCTCTCCAGGCCTTCGCCAGCGGCCTCGACGCCGATCAGGCGCGTGGCGGCGTGGTTGATGTAGGGGTAAAAAATGCCCATGGCGTTGCTGCCACCGCCCACGCAGGCGAGCACCGCGTCGGGTTGCTCGCTGTGGCATCCCGCTTCTTTCAGCATCTCCGGCATCTGCTTCAGACACTCTTCGCCAATCACGCTCTGGAAGTCGCGCACCATCATGGGGTAGGGGTGAGGGCCGGCCACGGTGCCGATGATGTAGAAGGTGTTGTCCACGTTGGCGACCCAGTCGCGCATGGCTTCGTTGAGCGCGTCTTTCAGCGTTTTGCTGCCCGACTCCACCGGTACCACCGTGGCGCCCAGCAGCTTCATGCGGTAGACATTGGGGCTCTGGCGCTTGACGTCTTCGCTGCCCATGTAAACCACACACTCCAGCCCGTAGCGTGCGCAAATGGTGGCGGTGGCTACACCATGCTGGCCGGCGCCAGTCTCGGCGATGATGCGCGGCTTGCCCATGCGCTTGGCCAGCATGGCCTGGCCGATGGTGTTGTTGATTTTGTGAGCGCCAGTGTGGTTAAGGTCTTCGCGCTTGAGGAAAATCTGTGCGCCGCCCTGCTCGCGGCTCATGCGCGCAGCGTGGTAGACGGGACTCGGGCGGCCGACGAAGTGGGCCAGTTCGCTGTTGAACTCAGCGAGGAACTCGGGGTCGTGCTGGTACTTCGCGTACGCGGCCTTGAGCTCGTTGATCGCGTGGGTAAGCGTCTCGCTCACGAAGCTGCCGCCATAGATTCCGAAATGGCCTCGGGCGTCGGGTTGCTGGTAGGTCTGCATGGTGTGCTCTCGGTTTGGTGGCCCGAGCCAGCACTAAGGGGGCTTCAGCTCGGGCGGAATAACTGCGCATCGGCTGCGCGGACCGCAGCCACAAAGGCGCTCATTCGGGCGGCGTCTTTGCTGCCCTTGATCACCGCACCATCGGGTGCGCGGGCTTCGACGCCGGAACTCACATCAACGGCCCAGGGCCGCACTTGCGTGATGCCATCGATCACGTTTGCTGCGTCGAGTCCACCAGACAAAACGAGGCGAGAGCTGGCGTTTAGTTGAGGATGTGACCAAGGGAAAGCTGTCCAGTCAAAACATTGGCCGCTACCGCCATAACCTGTGACATGGGTGTCGAGCAGGATAGCCTGGGCAGAAGCAAAGTCCAGCGCGTATTTTAAGAGATCGAAGCCGGCACCCGTCGGGCCGGGGGCAATCCGAGCAGCCCGGATGTATGGGCGCCCGGCGGACAGGCAGTCGTCGGGCGTTTCGTCGCCATGAAATTGCAGCAAAGCCTGCGGAACGGCCTCGGTGCCTTGCGCTATGAATTCCGGGCTGGCGTTGACGAACAGCAGCACCGGCGTGACAAAGCAGGGCAGGCGGCGCGCCAACTCCCCCGCGCGCTCGGGCGAGACAGAGCGTGGGCTGTGTGGGTACAGCACAAAGCCGATCGCGTCGGCGCCGGCATGCACTGCGGCGTCGACGTCAGCTTCTTGTGTCAGTCCACAAATTTTGATGCGTGTTCGGTGCGGGCTCATCGAATGCGAGGGTGACATTTGTTCAGGGGCACGGTAGAGCTGGTTTTGCCAGGCCACTCGTGCCGTCCCCTTGAGGGGGCGAAGGGCTCACAGCGTGAGTCCGGGTCGGGGGTGGGCTAAGGCAGCCAGTCAAATGCGGGCGTGCGGTCCGGCAAACCCCACGACGCATCGTAAACCGGTCCAAGGAAGTACAAACCGTCGGGAGAAAAGGTGGGCGCGGCGGCGTCGCGGCTGCGGGCCGCCAGCACCTCCATCATCCACTGAACCGGCTGTTTGCCGGATCCGATGGCGATTAGGCAGCCCATGATGTTGCGGATCATGTGGTGCAGGAAGGCGGTGGCCTCGAACTCGAAACGCCAGTAGGCGCCCCGGCGCGTGATGGCGATGCGCAGCATGTGTTTGACCGGGCTGTGGGCTTGGCAGCTGGAGGCGCGGAACGAGCTGAAATCGTGCTCGCCGACCAGGACCTGCGCCGCACTTACCATGGCATCCATCTGCAACGGTCGAAAAACCCAGCCCACCTGGCCGTTGTCGACACTGGGCCGCACGGGTGACTCAAGCAACACATAGGCGTAGCGGCGTGCTCGGGCACTGGCGCGGGCATGAAAGCTGGAAGGGACGCGCTGCGCCCATTGCACCGCGATGGTGTCGGGCAGGAAGCGGTTGGTGCCGCGTACCCAGGCGTTGTCGATCCGGTCCAGTGGGGAGTCGAAGTGCACCACCTGCATCAGGCCGTGCACACCGGAGTCGGTACGACCGGCGCACAGGGTTTGCACGCGGGGCAGGGCACAGAAGGTCGCCAGCGCCTGCTCCAGGTGGTCCTGCACGGTGAGGCCGCTGGCCTGGCTTTGCCAGCCTTCAAACGCCCGACCGTTGTAGCTCACGCCGAGCGCCATGCGCTGTAGCGTGTGAACGTCGGGGGCCGTGGACTCGGGTACGGTAGCGCTCAAGGCACGGACGCGCGAGCCGGCCCCGGCCTCAGGCCAGATCGCTCAGGAAGGTGCTGGCCTTGGTCTTGAGCGTGCCCGAGGCTTCTGCCAAGACTTCTTCCGCCAGCGACCGCGCGCCTTCCAAGTCGCCAATGGCCCGGAACTCTTCGGCCAGCGAGAGTTTGGTTTCCAGCGGGTTTTCTTCGGACAGGTCTTTGTCCACCGCTGCGGCGGGCTCTGGCGTGTCCAGATCGAGGTTGATGTTGCTCAGGTCGAAGGACATCAGCTCGTTGTTCTCCACAGCCGTTGCAGCGGCCGCGGACTCGGGCAATCCGAGCTCGACTTCAGCCAAGGGGGCTGGCTCCGAAGGTGCGTCGAGCGCAAAGTCTGGCAGGACCTCACTGTCGTCGAACATAGGCACGTCGGGCGCTGGCGCAGGTGCGGCTTCATCAGACTTGGCCGCCTGCAGGGGCGCCGGCTCAGAAGGGAAGTCCAGATCGAAGTCCATGGGTCCTGATTCGGGTGCCAGGGCCTCGGGTGCTTTGGCTTCGGTGAGTGCCTCGGTGTTCTTCAAGTCGTCCAGCGCCGACATCACGTCGTCGGCGGCCACTGCGGGCTCGTCCGTCGAGAAGTCAAGGTCCAGATCCAGAGCGCCTTCGCCGACCCGGCCCGTGGTCTCTGACATCGTGCTGCTGCCAAACGGCACTGTCATGGCGCCACCGGCGGCCGTCATGGCCACGACCTTTTGAGCGGGCGCACCACCTGGCTGGTACAGCGGGTTGCTCGGATCCAGCTCCTTACCCAGCGCGCATGCTTGTTCCCATTCTGGGCCTTGGCCCTGTGTCAGGGCGTAGGCCTCGGTGGCCACAACCTCGAAGGCCTTGGCGTCGCGGCGCTTGGCGTAGATCTCCAGCAACTTGTTGTGGATGGCGACACGGGTGGGCGTGCTGCGCATGGCCTCTTTGAGGATTTCCTCGGCCTGCAGGTCGCGGCCATAGGCCAGGTAGACATCGGCTTCGGCGACCGGGTCCACGTCACCGGCTGCATCCAGCTGGCTGGGCGAATACACCATGGACGAACCCGAAGCGCTGGCTTCGGCGGTGTCGATGCGCTGGCCACCACTGGAGCCAAAAAACGAGTCAGGCTGCAGCCGGCTTTCGAGGAAGGAGCTGTCGACACCGGCGCCTTTCTTGCGCTGGCGCATCCGGTACAGGCCAAAGCCCGCCAGCAAGGCCAGCAGGCCACCCGCAGCGGGCAGCACCAAGGGGTTTTCCTGCAATTGCTCAAGCAGCGATGGCTCTTGAAGCATGGGTTCGGGCACAGGCAGCGGTGCAGGTGCCGCGGCGGGAGCTGGCTCGGCCACGGCCGGCGCGGCTTCGGTGGGGGCGGTCGCCGTGGCGGTATCGGCCTCTGGCGTGGAAGCCGTTGTTTCGGTTGTGGTGGGCACCGCGCCCGGCAGGGTCACCGCACTGGTTGGTGTGGCACCCGGCGAGGCGCTGGCGGCGGCGGTGGCGGCTGCCGTGGTGGTACCGAGCTTGGCCAGTTCGTCGATGTTGCGAGAGAGTTCGGCGACCCGGGTCGATGCATCTTGCGCTTGCCGATCCTGGGCGATCTTCTCTTCGGCCGCGGTCGCTGCGGGGGTGTCGCCTTTGGAAAGCGTGAGCTTGTCCTGCGCGGGGGCCGCGGGCGCTTGGTCTTGCACTTCGGCCTGCACGCGACCGGCTGCCTCGCGGCTACCAGCGTCGACGGCGGCTGCAGGAACACGGTTGGCCAGGCTGCGGCGGAATTCGTTGAAATCTCGGCTCTGGGCCGCGATGATCTGCCGGGCCTCACCGGCGGAGGTGCTGCCTGCATCGGCGGCGCCAGGGAGGTCGATGATGGACCCGGCCTTGACGCGGTTCACGTTGCCGTCGATGAAGGCGTCCGGGTTGGCGCGCAGCATGGCGACCAACATCTGGTCCAGCGACACGTTTGCCGGACGGTTGGCGTTGGCAATGCGCCCGGCAGTGTCGCCAGCGCGCACGCGGACTTGGCCGCCGGCGGCTTGGGGTGCTGCAGCGGGCTGAGCTGCGGCTGGCGCACGAACTGGCGCTTGGGCAGGCGCCCTTGCCGCTGGTGCCACCACGGGCGGAAGGGGCTGGGCAGCGACGGGCGCCGGCGCTGGGGCTGGCGTGGGCCTGGCGGGCGCAGCAGCGGCGGGAACCGGAGCCACGGGTGTCGCAGCGCGTATCTTGGGCGGATCGATCAGCAGCGTGTAGTCGCGCAGGATGCGACCAGAGGCCCAGTTGGCCTCGACGATGAGGTCGACAAAGGGCTCGTTGATTGGGCGCGGGCTGGTCAGGCGCAGAAACGCACGGCCATCCGGGCGGCGCTGCAGACTGATCTGAGCACTGCCCAACGCTGGGTTGAATTCCATGCCGGCGGCGCGAAACGCTTCGGGCGAGGCCAGACCCACGCGCAGGCTCGACGCCTCCTCCGCGCTGATGTCGGGCACGTCGATTTCGGCCCTCAGCGGCTCACCCAGGGCCGACTGCACCGCGATGCGACCCAGCGCCAGCGCGAGTGCGTCAGAGGTGTGCGCGAGCCCGGTGCAAAGCACCACCGCAGCGGCAACTGCGTGTAACCGGCTCAGACCGACTGAAGTGGGCTTTTTGAGGGACGACGAGGCCGTTTTGGATGGAATATTGCGGGTGGTGGATGGCACTTGGACCTCGACGTAAAGAACCGAGAATTGACCTTAACATCAACGCATTAGGGTGACAAGCTGAGAATCCGCTTGAGTTTCCAAGGAGCCCGTTGGTCGGGTTTGTGGTGCCTCTGCGTTGTGGAGTCACAACGCTGGCGCCGGGCTCGAAGGGAGCCAGGCGCGGTTTCCATTGCTGACATTCAGGCCGATAGCAGGATGCGCAACATGCGGCGCAGCGGCTCGGCAGCTCCCCAGAGCAGCTGGTCACCGATGGTGAAGGCGCCCACGTACTCAGGGCCCATGGCCAGCTTGCGGATGCGCCCGACCGGGATGTTCATGGTGCCGGTCACGGCCACGGGGGTCAGGTCCCGGATGGTGGCCTCGCGTGTGTTGGGCACCACCTTGGCCCAGGGATTGTCGGCCGCGATCATGGCTTCGATGTCGGCCACTGGCACCTCTTTCTTCAGCTTGAAGGTCAGCGCCTGGCTGTGGCAGCGCATGGCGCCCACGCGCACACAGAAACCGTCGACCGGAATGGGCGCCGAGCCGAAGCCTTCGCCCAGTCCTAGGATCTTGTTGGTTTCGGCCATGCCTTTCCACTCTTCCTTGGACACTCCGTTGCCCAGGTCCTTGTCGATCCACGGGATGAGCGAGCCGCCCAACGGCACGCCGAAGTTGGCGGTTTCCGCGTCCGAGAGCGCGCGCTGCTTGGCGATCACCTTGCGGTCGATTTCCAGGATGGCGCTCTTGGGGTCGTCCAGCAGCGCCTTGACTTCGGCGTTGAGCGTGCCGTACTGGGTGAGCAGCTCGCGCATGTGCTGCGCGCCGCCGCCAGAAGCCGCCTGGTAGGTCTGGGTGCTCATCCACTCCACCAGCCCAGCCTTGTACAGCGCGCCCACGCCCATGAGCATGCAGCTCACCGTGCAGTTACCGCCCACCCAGTTCTTGCCGCCCTTGGCCAACGCGTCCTTGATCACCGGCATGTTCACCGGGTCGAGGATGATGACGGCGTCTTTCTCCATGCGCAGCGTGGAGGCAGCGTCGATCCAGTGGCCTTTCCAGCCCGCGGCCCGTAACTTTGGGTACACCTCGGTCGTGTAGTCACCGCCCTGCGCAGTGATGACGATGTCGCAGCGCTTGAGCGCGTCGATGTTGTGTGCGTCTTGCAGCGTGGTTTCGTTTTTCGCCATGGCCGGGGCATTGCCGCCGGCGTTGGAGGTCGAAAAAAACAGGGGCTCGATCAGGTCGAAGTCCTGTTCCTCGACCATGCGATCCATCAACACCGAGCCGACCATGCCACGCCAGCCGACCAGACCAACCAATTTGCTCATTTTTTGCCCTCTTCAGTGAATCAACAGGTCCAGACCAGACCGGCTTACCCGGCTCGTCTGGCCGGGAGGGCGCACGACGAACCAGGCTGGATCAGCCCGTGATGGTCGTGGTTTTGGTGTTGATTGCGCGCGCAACCGCTGCTGCCCTGTCGGCACAAGCGGTGTTCAAGGTGAACGGGTAGGCGGCAATCATGGCTGGGATTGTAGCGGAGCAGGGCTTGTCGCCGGCTGACAACGTCGGGCTGTTGGGCCGAAAAACACAAAGGCAGCCGGAGCTGCCCTTGTGGTTGACCTGAGCCAAAGCTTCAGGCCAGCGCCTGCACCACCGCATCTCCCATCTGCACGGTGCTCACCTGCGTGCTGCCTTCGCTCCAGATGTCAGGCGTGCGCAGGCCCTGGGCCAGCACGGATTGCACGGCGGCTTCGACGCGCTGCGCAGCCGCTTCCTGGTTCAGGCTGAAGCGCAACATCATCGCCGCGCTCAGGATAGTCGCCAGCGGATTGGCGACCCCCTTGCCCGCGATATCCGGCGCGCTGCCATGGCTGGGTTCGTACAGGCCCTGGTTTTTCGCGTTCAGCGATGCCGAGGGAAGCATGCCGATGGAGCCGGTCAGCATCGATGCCTCGTCGGACAGGATGTCGCCAAACATGTTGCCAGTGACCACCACGTCAAAAGCCTTGGGCTTCTTGACCAGCTGCATGGCCGCGTTGTCGACATACATGTGCTCCAGCTCCACGTCGGGATACTGGGCGTGCACCTCGGTGACCACGTCTCTCCAGAACTGGAAGGTCTCGAGCACGTTGGCCTTATCGACGCTGGTCACCTTCTTGTTGCGCTTGCGCGCCGCCTGGAAGGCCACGTGGGCAATGCGTTCGATCTCGGGCCTGGAGTAGCGCATGGTGTCAAAGGCTTCCTCCGCACCGGGAAAGTGACCATCGACTGCGGTGCGACGCCCACGCGGCTGGCCAAAGTAGATGTCGCCGGTGAGCTCGCGGATGATGAGGATGTCCAGGCCCGAGATGAGCTCGGGCTTGAGGCTGGATGCGCCCACCAGCTGCTCGTAGCAAATGGCGGGGCGAAAGTTGGCGAACAGGCCGAGGTGCTTGCGCAAGCCCAGGATGGCCTGCTCAGGGCGCAGCGGGCGGTCGAGCTTGTCGTACTTCCAGTCGCCGACCGCACCGAACAGGATGGCGTCGGCCGATTGCGCCAGCTTGAGCGTGGACTCGGGCAGCGGGTGACCGTGGGCCTCATACGCAGCGCCGCCGACCAGGGCCGATTCCATTTCAAACGGAAGACCCAGCACGTCCAGCACCTTGACGGCTTCGGCCACGATTTCGGTGCCGATGCCGTCACCGGGGAGAACTGCGATTTTCATTGGGATGGATGAGAGAAAAAGTGTCTGTTCCAGGCTGCCGTGGAACCGGCTTTGCCGGGCCACTGGTAACGCCCCCCTGAGGGGGGGAGGCCGCAGGCGGCGCGGGGGTTGTTACATCGTTTGCGCCAGCCAGGGCTTGGTCGCCAGCCGCTCGGACTCAAAGGCGGCAATTTTGTCCTTATGGCGCAGCGTGAGACCGATGTCGTCCAGACCGTTGAGCAGACAGTATTTGCGAAACGCCTGCGTTTCGAACGGCAGCTCATCGCCCTGCGGCTTGATCACCACCTGGCGCTCCAGATCGATTGTCAGCTCGAAGCCTGGGAACGCCAGCACGTCGTTGAACAACTGGTCCACCTGTGCCTCGGGCAGCACGATGGGAAGGATGCCGTTCTTGAAACAGTTGTTGTAGAAGATGTCTGCGTAACTGGGCGCGATCAGGGCACGGAAACCGTACTGTTCAATCGCCCAAGGCGCATGTTCGCGGCTGGAGCCGCAACCGAAGTTCTTTCGCGCCAGCAGGACAGAGGCGCCCGCGTAGCGCGGCTGGTTGAGCACGAAATCGGGGTTGGGCTTGCGCGTCGCCGGATCCTGGCCTGGCTCACCCTTGTCGAGGTAGCGCCACTCATCAAACAGGTTGGGCCCGAAGCCAGTCTTGCGGATCGACTTCAGGAACTGCTTGGGAATGATGGCGTCCGTGTCGACGTTTTCCCGGTCGATGGGCGCCACCAACCCCTTGTGCAAGGTGAACGGCGTCATTATTTCTTCTTGGCCGCGTCTTCGAGCACCTGGCCGCCCTTCTGGATGTCCTGGCCCACGCCCTGGACGGTGTTGCAGGCGCTCAGAGCCAGCACGAAGGTGGCGGCGAGGATGGCAGCGATGGATTTCATAGCGTCTTCCTTTCAGACAAATTGACGGACGTCGACGAAGTGACCATGGATGGCCGCAGCGGCCGCCATAGCGGGGGAAACCAAGTGGGTGCGGCCGCCAGCACCCTGGCGACCTTCGAAGTTGCGGTTGCTGGTTGAGGCGCAGCGTTCGCCGGGCTCCAGCCGGTCGGCGTTCATGGCCAGGCACATGGAGCAGCCCGGCTCGCGCCACTCGAATCCGGCGGCCTTGAAGATCTCGTGAAGGCCTTCGCGCTCGGCCTGCGCTTTCACCAGGCCCGAGCCAGGCACGACCATAGCGAGCTTGACATTCTTGGCTACTTTTTGCCCCAGCTTTTTCACCAGGGCCGCCGCTTCGCGCATGTCTTCGATGCGGCTGTTGGTGCAGGAACCGATGAACACCTTGTCGACAAAAATATCGTTGAGCGGCTTGCCAGGCTGCAGTGCCATGTAGGTGAGCGCCCTCTCGATCGCGCCGCGCTTGTTCGGGTCTTTTTCTTTCTCGGGATCGGGCACGCTGCCGTCTACGCCGAGCACCATCTCGGGTGAGGTGCCCCAGGTGACCTGCGGCACGATGCGGCTCGCATCGAGTTCGACCACGGAATCGAAGTGGGCATCGGCGTCGGAGCGCAGCGTTTTCCAGTAGGCCACCGCCTGATCCCACACCACGCCAGTGGGCGCCAGCGGGCGACCCTTGACGTAGTCGATGGTCTTGTCGTCCACCGCCACCAGGCCGGCGCGCGCACCAGCTTCGATGGCCATGTTGCACACCGTCATGCGGCCTTCGATGGAGAGCGCCCGAATGGCGCTGCCGCCGAACTCGATGGTGTAACCGGTGCCGCCAGCGGTGCCGATCTTGCCGATGATGGCGAGCACGATGTCCTTCGCGGTCACGCCTTTGCCCAACTGGCCTTCGACCTTGACCAGCATGTTCTTGGCCTTCTTGGCCAGCAGCGTTTGCGTGGCCATGACATGCTCGACCTCACTGGTGCCAATGCCGTGTGCCAGCGCACCGAAGGCGCCGTGGGTCGAAGTGTGGCTGTCACCACAGACCACAGTCATACCTGGCAGGGTAGCCCCGTTTTCCGGGCCGATCACGTGCACGATGCCCTGGCGTTTGGACATGAACGGAAAAAACGCGGCCGCACCGAACTCGGCGATGTTCTTGTCGAGCGTGACGATCTGCTCTTTGCTGATCGGGTCGGTGATGCCATCGTAGCCGTGCTCCCAGCCGGTCGTGGGCGTGTTGTGGTCGGCGGTGGCAACGATGGAGCTCACCCGCCATACTTTGCGCCCAGCCTGGCGAAGGCCTTCGAAGGCCTGTGGGCTGGTGACTTCGTGCACCAGGTGCCGGTCGATGTAGAGCACCGAGGTGCCGTCGTCCTCGGTGTGAACAACGTGCTCGTCCCAGATCTTGTCGTAGAGGGTGCGTCCCATTTGGCGTGTGTGTGGTCTTGGTCAGGTCGGTGGATGTAACCGGTGATTTTAGGGCTTCACCCGAAAAAACGCCCGCCCGGCATTTCGCGGGGCGGGCGCGGGCGCTGCGGCCGGGCCGATGAAACGGCCCTGAGCGCGTCGCGCGATCAGCGGCCGACTGCTTGTGGCATGTCGCGGCGCGGCGAACCAGTGAACAGTTGGCGCGGCCGGCCGATCTTGTATTCCGGGTCA
Source organism: Hydrogenophaga sp. (assembly GCF_011390835.1). GTDB lineage: Bacteria > Pseudomonadota > Gammaproteobacteria > Burkholderiales > Burkholderiaceae_C > Hydrogenophaga. The sequence goes on from NZ_JAABRQ010000013.1 coordinate 30,887, forward strand.
CCAATCATTTCGTTGAGCTGGGCGATCCAGCCCACGGTGCGGGCCAGCGCAAACACGCCGGTGAACAGATTGACCGGGATACCGATGGCGCGCTGCACGATGCCAGAGTAGAAGTCCACGTTGGGGTAGAGCTTGCGGGATACGAAGTACTCGTCTTCCAGCGCGATCTTCTCCAGCTCCTTGGCGAGCTTGAACAGGGGGTCGTTTTCCAGGCCCAGTTCGGCCAGCACGTCGTTACAGGTCTCCTGCATCAGCTTGGCGCGTGGGTCATAGTTCTTGTAGACGCGGTGACCGAAGCCCATGAGCTTGACGCCCGAGTTCTTGTCCTTCACCTGCTCCATGAACTCGCCGACCTTGGCCACGCCACCCTGGCGCTGGATGTCTTCGAGCATGTTGAGGCAGGCCTCGTTGGCGCCACCGTGGGCTGGACCCCAGAGACAGGCCACACCAGCGGCGATGGCAGCAAACGGGTTGGTGCCCGAGGAGGCGCACAGGCGCACGGTGGAGGTAGACGCGTTCTGCTCGTGGTCGGCGTGCAGGATGAAGATGCGGTCGAGTGCCTTCTCTAGCACCGGATTGACAACGTACTCTTCACACGGAGTGCCAAACATCATGCGCATGAAGTTGCCCGCATAGGACAGACTGTTCTGCGGGTACATGTAAGGCTGGCCGAACTTGTACTTGTAGGCCAGCGCCACCAGCGTGGGCATCTTGGCGATCAGTCGGATGGCCGCGATTTCCCGGTGTTCCGGGTTATTGATGTCGGTGCTGTCGTGATAGAAGGCCGACATGCCACCCACCAGCCCGGTCAGGATGGCCATGGGATGGGCATCGCGACGGAACCCGCGCAGGAAAAACTGCATCTGCTCGTTGACCATGGTGTGGTTGGTCACGAGCTTATGGAAATCGGTGCGCTCCTTGTCGTCGGGCAGCTCGCCCTTGAGCAGAAGGTAGCAGGTGTCGAGGAAGTCGCAGTGTGTGGCCAGCTGCTCGATCGGGTAGCCGCGGTACAGCAACTCTCCCTTGTCACCGTCGATGTAGGTGATGGCCGACTGGCAGGAGGCGGTGGACAGAAAGCCCGGGTCGTAGGTGAACATGCCGGTCTGTGCATACAGCTTGCGGATGTCGACCACGTCGGGGCCAATGCTGCCGGCGTAGACCGGCAACTCAACGCTGGGGCTGCCATTAGAAAACGACAGGGTGGCTTTGTTGTCAACGAGTTTCATGCGGTTTCCTTCACGTGGCGCGGTATCGAATGGCGTTCTTAAACGGTGGTCCGGGCTGCGCGCAGCATGCCCAGCACCTGGCTGATGTCTGCGCGGGCCAATTCGCCCTCGGGGTGCTTTCGGCCCAGCAACAGATCCAGCAGATCGTTGTCGGACAGGTCCATTAAAACCCCCAGAGCTTCGGCCTGACTGACAGTCAGGTCAGATTCATGCCGGCTGAAGAAGCGCTCGATGAACAAATCGTTTTCGAGCAGTCCCCGCCGGCAGCGCCAACGCAACTTGCTCAGAGCCCGCTCATCGAGCAGCGCGTCGCTGGTGGCGTTCATGGTGATTGGAGGTGGGCGCTCAGACCGAGCGCATCACCATCATTTCCTTGATCTTGCCAATCGCCTTGGTCGGGTTCAGCCCCTTGGGGCAGACGTCGACGCAGTTCATGATGGTGTGGCAGCGGAACAGGCGGTACGGGTCTTCCAGGTTGTCCAGCCGCTCGGCCGTGCCCTGATCGCGGCTGTCGGCGATGAAGCGGTAGGCCTGCAGCAGACCGGCAGGGCCGACGAACTTGTCCGGGTTCCACCAGAAGCTCGGGCAGCTGGTGGAGCAGCTGGCGCACAGGATGCACTCGTAGAGTCCGTTGAGTTCTTCGCGCTCCTCCGGGCTTTGCAGGCGCTCTTTTTCGGGCGGCACGGTGTCGTTGATCAAGTAGGGTTTGATGCTGTTGTACTGCTTGAAAAACAGCGTCATGTCCACGATCAGGTCGCGCACCACGGGCAGGCCGGGCAGCGGCTTCAGGGTGATCACGCCGGGCAGCGTGTTCATGTTGGTCAGGCAGGCCAGACCGTTTTTGCCGTTGATGTTCATCGCGTCCGACCCGCACACGCCTTCGCGGCAGGAGCGACGGAACGAGATCGAAGGGTCGACCTTCTTGAGCTTGCCCAGTGCGTCCAGCAGCATGCGCTCGTGACCGTCGAGTTCCACTTCGATGGTCTGCATGTAGGGCTTGGCGTCCTTCTCGGGGTCGTAGCGGTAGATCTTGAATGTGCGAAGTGACATGGTGTGATCCTGAATTCGGTTAACGGCTGTGCGGTTGGCTCAGGGCGCCGCAGGTGCACTGGGTGATCAAAATGTTCTGACTTTTGGCGGAACGGATTCCACCGTCAGCGGCTTGAGGTTGACCGCCTTGTACGACAGGCTGTTGTCTGCGCTGTGCCACAACGTGTGCTTCATCCACTCGGCGTCGTTGCGGCCGAGCGGGAATTGCGCGTCGTCGGCTGGGCGCTCGTAGTCGTTGACCGTGTGCGCACCGCGGCATTCCTTGCGCGCAGCAGCCGACGTCATGGTGGCCTGGGCGCATTCGATCAGGTTTTCCACCTCCAGCGCTTCGATGCGCGCGGTGTTGAAGACCTTGGACTTGTCTTTGAGTGCGATGGCGTTGACCCGCGCACGCATGGCGTTGATCTTCTCCACGCCCTCGTCCATGCTGGCCTGGGTGCGGAACACGCCGGCGTGCTGCTGCATCGCGGCGCGCAGGTCGTTGGCCACGTCCTGTGCGTATTCGCCGTCAGTCGCATTGTCCAGGCGCGCCAGGCGCGCCAGGGTCTTGTCGGCCGCGTCGGCAGGCAACGGTTTGTGGGTCTTGGTCTTGTCGTGGTGCTGAACGATGTGGTTACCGGCCGCGCGGCCGAACACCAGCAGATCGAGCAGGGAGTTGGTGCCCAGACGGTTGGCGCCGTGCACGCTCACGCAGGAACATTCGCCGACCGCGTACAAGCCATTAACGACCTCCTGCTTGCCGCTGCCATCGGCTGCGGGCGTGACGACCTGGCCGTTGATGTTGGTCGGGATGCCGCCCATCTGGTAGTGGATGGTGGGCACGACCGGAATCGGTTCGCGGGTGATGTCGACGTTGGCAAAATTCACGCCGATCTCGTAGACCGAGGGCAGGCGTTTGTGGATGGTGTCGGCCCCCAGGTGATCGAGCTTGAGCAGCACGTAGTCCTTGTTGGGTCCGCAGCCACGGCCTTCCTTGATCTCCTGGTCCATGCAACGGCTGACGAAGTCGCGCGGTGCCAGGTCTTTCAGGGTGGGCGCGTAGCGCTCCATGAAGCGTTCGCCTTCGCTGTTGAGCAGGATCGCGCCTTCTCCACGGCAGCCTTCGGTCAGCAGCACGCCGGCACCGGCCACGCCGGTCGGGTGGAACTGCCAGAATTCCATGTCTTCCAGCGGGATGCCGGCGCGTGCCGCCATGCCCAGACCGTCACCGGTGTTGATGAAGGCATTGGTGGACGCCGCGAAGATGCGCCCGGCGCCGCCAGTTGCCAGCAGCGTGGTCTTGGCTTCTAGCACGTAGGTTTCGCCGGTTTCCATTTCCAGGGCGGTCACGCCCACGACGTCTCCGCTCTCGTCGCGGATCAGGTCCAGCGCCATCCACTCAACGAAGAAGGTGGTGCGGGCCTGCACGTTTTGCTGGTAGAGCGTGTGCAGCATGGCGTGACCGGTCCGGTCTGCCGCGGCACAGGCGCGCTGCACCGGCTTCTCACCGTAGTTGGCGGTGTGGCCACCAAATGGGCGCTGATAAATCGTGCCGTCGGGGTTGCGGTCAAACGGCATGCCGAAGTGTTCGAGCTCGTACACGACCTTGGGCGCTTCGCGGCACATGAACTCGATGGCGTCCTGGTCGCCCAACCAGTCCGAGCCTTTGATGGTGTCGTAGAAGTGGTAGTGCCAGTTGTCCTCGTTCATGTTGCCGAGGGAGGCGCCAATGCCGCCCTGGGCGGCCACGGTGTGCGAACGCGTCGGGAACACCTTGGACAGCACGGCGACCTTGAGACCAGCGCGGGCCAGTTGCAGTGAGGCGCGCATGCCAGAGCCGCCGGCACCGACGATGACCACGTCAAATTGACGCTTGGGAAGATTTGCGGTTGCGGACATGAAATCAGAGCCTCCAGAGAACTTGAACGGCCCAGCCCAGACAGGCGACCAGCCAGACCATCGTGAACACGTGCAGTAAGACGCGGACACCGGCGGGCTTCACATAGTCCATCCAGATATCGCGCATGCCGACCCACACATGGTAGGTGAGGGCCAGAAACACAACGAAGGTGAGGGCCTTCATCCATTGGGCGGCGAAGATGGCGGCCCAGGATTCGTAGCCGATCGGGCCCGAGGTGAACACCACCTGCAGCAGGACGATGAGCGTGAACACCGCCATCACGGCGGCGGTGAGGCGCTGGGCCAGCCAGTCGCGCAGACCGTAGTGGGCGCCGGTGACGACGCGTTTGGAACCGTAGTTGACAGACATGGTGGGTGATCCTTGTGGTGTTGCTCAGTACAGGCCGAAGAGCTTGGCGCCCAGCACCAGGGTGAGGCCGATGCTCAGCACCAGCGTGACAATGGCCGACGACTTGCCAAATTCCTTGGTCACTGCGTGGCGCGCATCCATGAACAGGTGGCGCAGCCCGGCGATGAGGTGGTGGAGGTAGGCCCAGATGAGGGCCAGCACCACGAGCTTGAAGAGCCAGCCGGGAATAAAGCCGATGCCGGCCGTAAATGCCGAGGTGAAGCGCGCGAACGAGATTTCGGAGGAAATCGAGGTGTCGAACAGCCAGACGATCAGGGGCAGCAGCACAAACATCAGGCCGCCGCTGGCGCGGTGCAAGATGGAGACCCAGCCTGCCGGGGGCAGGCGGTAGGTGGTGAGGTCCTTGAACGCATTGATGTTGCGGAACTCGGGCCGCTTGCGGCTCAATTCGGTCATGGTGAGGGGCTTTCTTGCGGAGGTGGGGGCGGGAGGTTGGCAGGCGATGTAACGGCTTGGTAACTCGGTCGCGCAGGACTCAAATTCTAGGGCAAGGCAACATACTGGAGGCTGACGCTGGGGCGATTGACCTGCAACGCGCTCGGTGTCGCACGTTCAGCTCAGTTCAACTCATTGCGGTAGTGCCTGCAGTCGGTGCGGTAGAGGCCGCGCCGCAGCTCCATGGGCACATCGTTGTAGGTATAGGCGATGCGCTCCACGCTCAGCAGAGGCTGGCCTTCGGCCACATTGAGCAGCGCGGCGGCCTCCGCATCGGCGCTAACCGCCTTGATTTTCTCGACTGCGCGCACCATGCGCACGCCAAACTGGGTCTCGAACAGGGCGTACATCGGGCCTTTGTCATCAGACAGGGTCTCCACCGTCAGGCCCTTAAACGGTCCGCCTGGCAACCAGATCTCTTCCAGGATCGCTGGCAACGCGTCAAAAGACAATACGCGGCGCACCTGCAGCACCGGGTCGCCGGTACGGGCACCCAGCTGGCGCGCCACTTCTGCGCTGGCGCGCTGGCGGCGGCAATCGATGATGTGGCGCTCGGCCGGCCCCTGGCTGTCGAGATCGCCGGTATCGGGCAACAGGCGCAGAAAACGGTACTGAATGTGTTGCTCGGCATGGGTCGCGACGAAGGTGCCCTTGCCTTGGCGGCGCACCAGCAGGTTGTCGGTGGCGAGTTCGTCGATCGCCTTGCGCACCGTACCCTGGCTGACTCGGTAGCGCGCGGCCAAATCGAACTCGCTGGGAATGGCGTCGCCCGGTTTCCATTCGCCAGCCTGCAGGCTACGCAGGATGAGCGTCTTGATCTGCTGGTACAGCGGGCTGAAGGCCGGCGCTGTCTGACCCGCGAACTCGCCCTCGGCGCGTGCCTCGGCTGGCAGTGCAGTTGCCGGGTTGGAGGGGGGCGTGACGGGCGAGGTGGGCATGCGAAATCTGGTAGTCGAAGGGTGTTCGGCTGGCGCAATCATATCTTATATAAGACATAAGACAAATTGACTTATCAGGGTTTGCGCGAGTACACTTGCTGGCTGACTTTGACCCCTGTTTTGCGGGTTTACCCGCAGGCTAGCGGCCCCTGTCTCCGGGAAGCATGGAATCGAATGCTTCCCCGACCGCTTGTTTCCAACCAACGTCCCTATCTGGAGTTTTTACATGAGCAAGAAGCCTGTACGTGTTGCCGTCACCGGTGCTGCCGGTCAGATCGGCTATGCCCTGTTGTTCCGCATCGCCTCGGGCGAAATGCTGGGCAAAGACCAGCCCGTCATCCTGCAGCTGCTGGAGATTCCCGACGAGAAGGCCCAGAAGGCGCTCAAGGGCGTGATGATGGAGTTGGACGACTGTGCTTTCCCGCTGCTGGTGGAAATGACCGCACACGGCGACCCGATGACCGCCTTCAAGGACGCCGACTACGCCTTGCTGGTCGGCTCGCGTCCGCGCGGCCCCGGCATGGAGCGCGCCGAACTGCTGGCCATTAACGGCGCCATCTTCACCGCCCAGGGCAAGGCGCTCAACGCCGTGGCCTCGCGCAATGTCAAGGTACTGGTAGTGGGCAACCCGGCCAACACCAACGCCTACATTGCCATGAAGAGCGCACCCGATCTGAAGCCCGGCAACTTCACCGCCATGCTGCGCCTGGACCACAACCGCGCTGCCAGCCAGCTCGCCGCCAAGACCGGCAAGGCCGTCTCCAGCATCAAGAAGCTGGCTGTGTGGGGCAACCACTCTCCTACCATGTACGCCGACTATCGCTTCGCCACCATCGACGGCGCCAGCGTGAAGGACATGATCAACGACCAGGTCTGGAACAAGGACGTGTTCCTGCCCACCGTGGGTAAGCGCGGCGCGGCCATTATCGAAGCGCGTGGCCTCTCCAGCGCGGCTTCGGCGGCCAACGCCGCCATCGACCACATGCGCGACTGGGCGCTGGGCACGAACGGCGAGTGGGTCACCATGGGTATCCCGTCACAAGGCTGGTACGGCATCCCGAAGGACGTGATGTTCGGCTTCCCGGTAACCTGCGAAAACGGCGAATACAAGGTGGTCGAAGGTCTGGATATCGATGCTTTCTCGCAAGAGTGCATCAACAAGACCCTGGCCGAGCTCGAAGGCGAGAAAGACGGCGTCAAGCATCTGCTGTGACCCCCCTGCGCCGCTTCGCGTCTTCCCCCCAGGGGAATCAAACCAGTGGCCCGGCGAAGCCGGTTCCACGGCTTGTGCTGGAAGCGCGCCACGGCGATCGCTGCTTGCTCATTGATTTGTGCACGTGAAACCGCATCCTCGCGACATCTTGCTCGGTGCCCAGGCTGGCGCGTTGGTGCTGCCGGTCTGTGACCATTACAGCGGCGTGCCGGCGCGCATGAAGAAGAGCCTGCAGCTGCAGGCCGAGATGACGGCCGAGTTCGGTACCTGCGTGTTTGACGTCACGCTGGACTGCGAAGACGGTGCGCCGGTGGGTGGCGAGGCCGAGCACGCGGCGCTGGTGGCCGAGCTGGTCACCCAGGCTGGCGCGTCTGCCCGGATCGCGGTGCGCGTTCACGCGGTCGACCACCCCGCTTTTGAAAGTGATGTGAACACCATCGTCGGCAATGTGGGGCGGCGCATGACGCACCTGATGGTGCCCAAGGTGGACACCCTGGCCGACTTGGCTGTTGCTGTGGCCGCGCTGGACCGCGCTGGCGCCCAGGCGCTGCCGATCCATGTCTTGATCGAGTCGCCGCTGGCGGTGCGAAACGCGTTTGACATCGCCGCTCATCCGCGGGTGCAGTCGCTGAGTTTCGGATTGATGGACTTTGTGTCAGCCCACGGTGGCGCCATCCCTGGCGAAGCCATGTCCTCGGCGGGCCAGTTCAACCACCCTCTGGTGGTTCGTGCGAAGCTGGAGATGGCCGAAGCTTGTCATGCAAATGGAAAAGTGCCTTCGCACTGCGTGGTCACCGAATTCGCTGACACGCAGGCGGTGCAGGCGGCGGCGCAGCGCGCGGCGCGCGAACTCGGTTACACCCGCATGTGGAGCATCCACCCCCAGCAGATTCGCCCAATACTGAGCGCCTTTGCACCCACCGAAACTGAGGTGGAGACGGCGACACGGATCGTGGGCGCGGCAGCCGATGCCGACTGGGGCCCCATCAGCTTCCAAGGCCAGCTTCACGACCGCGCCAGTGTTCGTTACCACTGGCAGGTGCTGGTGAGGGCGCACCAGACCGGTCGCGCCCTGCCGCCTGAGGCCGTGGCCTGGTTCGATCCGGGCTGTAAGCCAAGGCCGCTGGCTTCACCATTGCAGGAGACAAACCGATGAAATGGCTGCTACCCACCCTGATTCTGGCTTTCGCGACCAGCGCCGCGCAGGCGCAGGCGGCTGCCGCGCCCAAACAAAGCAGATCCCACAATGGCAAGGCCACCCAGGTCGCGCAACCGGCGCCGGAGAGGGATCTCACGCCGACGGAGCTGGCGGTGGCCGAGCGAGTTCACGTGGGCCGCTTGCCGTGTGAGCTGGGGCAGGTGGTCACGCTCACGCCCGATGCCCAGTCGCCGGGTTACTTTGACCTGCAGGTGAAAAAAGCCAAGTTCCGCATGTTCGCGGTGGAAAGCAAGTCCGGCGCTGTGCGCTTGGAGGCGCTCACCGGCGACGCCGTCTGGCTGCAGCTGTCCAATAAGTCGATGCTGGTCAACTCCAAGCTGGGACAGCGCATGGCGGATGTTTGCACCAGCCCCGAGCAGCTGCTTGTGGCCCAGGCGTTTGAAAAATCACCACCTCCCGGCCTGCTGGACGACCCCGTCGTCACCCGACCTTGACCCGCTCTGCCAGCCCGGGCGGGACCCGTTTTTTGCCAGTTGAATTTGTTTGAAACGTACGGAGAAAAAAATCATGTTGAAAGCCTACCGTGACCATGTGGCCGAACGCGCCGCCCTGGGTATTCCCCCCCTCCCATTGAGTGCGCAGCAAACCGCCGATCTGATCGAGTTGCTGAAGAACCCACCCAAGGGCGAAGAAGCCACGCTGCTTGAGCTGATCACGCACCGCGTGCCGGCCGGCGTGGACGATGCCGCCAAGGTGAAGGCCAGCTACCTCGCTGCCGTGGCCCACGGCACCGAGAAGTGCGCGCTGATCAGCCGCGAAAAAGCCACCGAGTTGCTGGGCACCATGCTGGGTGGCTTCAACCTCACGCCGCTGATCGATCTGCTGGACGACGCAGTCGTGGCGCCGGTGGCCGCCGAGGGCTTGAAGAAAACCCTGCTCATGTTCGACCAGTTCCACGATGTGAAGGACAAGGCCGACAAGGGCAACGCACTGGCCAAGGCCGTGGTTCAGAGCTGGGCCGACGCCGAGTGGTTCACCAGCCGCCCCGAAGTGCCCAAGAGCATCACGCTCACCGTGCTGAAGGTGACCGGCGAGACCAACACCGATGACCTGTCGCCCGCGCCCGATGCCTGGAGCCGCCCCGACATTCCGCTGCATGCACTGGCCATGCTGAAGAACAAGCGCGAGGGCATCACGCCCGAAGAAGACGGCAAGCGCGGCCCGATCAAGTTCATCGAAGACCTGCGCGCCAAGGGCCACCTGGTGGCCTATGTGGGCGACGTGGTCGGCACCGGATCCAGCCGCAAGTCGGCCACCAACAGCGTGCTTTGGTTCACCGGTGAAGACATTCCCTTTGTCCCCAACAAGCGCTTCGGTGGTGTTTGCCTCGGCTCCAAGATCGCGCCGATTTTCTACAACACCATGGAAGACGCTGGCGCGTTGCCGATCGAGCTGGACGTGAGCCAGATGAACATGGGCGACACCATCGAGCTGCGCCCCTACGAAGGCAAGGCGCTGAAGGACGGCAAGGTGATCGCTGAGTTCACGGTGAAAAGCGAGGTACTGTTTGATGAAGTGCGCGCCGGTGGCCGCATTCCGCTCATCATCGGCCGCGGCCTCACCGCCAAGGCGCGGGAAGCCTTGGGCCTTAAGCCTTCCACCCTGTTCCGTCTGCCGGTCGTGCCGTCTGGCAAGGTCAAGGGCTTCACCCTGGCGCAGAAGATGGTGGGGCGTGCCTGTGGCCTGCCTGAAGGCCAGGGCGTGCTGCCCGGCACCTACTGCGAACCCAAGATGACCAGCGTGGGCAGCCAGGACACCACCGGCCCGATGACACGCGACGAACTGAAAGACCTGGCCTGTTTGGGCTTCAGCTCTGACCTGGTCATGCAGTCTTTCTGCCACACCGCCGCCTATCCCAAGCCCGTGGACGTGACCATGCACCACGAGCTGCCCGATTTCATCAGCACGCGTGGCGGCATTTCGCTGCGCCCGGGCGACGGCATCATCCACAGCTGGCTCAACCGCATGCTGCTGCCCGACACCGTGGGCACTGGTGGTGACAGCCACACCCGTTTCCCCATCGGCATTAGCTTTCCGGCAGGTTCCGGCCTGGTGGCTTTTGCTGCAGCCACCGGCGTGATGCCGCTGGACATGCCCGAGTCGGTGCTGGTGCGATTCAAGGGCAAGATGCAACCCGGCGTGACGCTGCGCGACCTGGTGCACGCGATTCCGCTCTACGCCATCAAGGCCGGCTTGCTGACTGTGGAGAAGAAGGGCAAGAAAAACATCTTCTCTGGCCGCATTCTGGAGATCGAAGGTCTGCCCGACATGAAGGTGGAGCAGGCTTTTGAGCTGAGCGACGCGTCTGCTGAGCGCTCAGCCGCTGGTTGCACCGTACGCCTGAACAAGGAGCCGGTGATCGAGTACATCAACTCCAACATCGTGCTGCTCAAAAACATGATCGCCCAGGGCTACCACGACGAGCGCACCATCGCCCGCCGCATCAAGGCCATGGAAGCCTGGCTGGCCAAGCCCGAGCTGCTGGCGCCCGACGCGGGTGCAGAGTACGCCGCCGTGATCGAGATCGATCTGGCAGAGATCAGCGAGCCCATCGTCTGCTGCCCGAACGACCCGGACGACGCCAAGACCCTGTCTGACGTGGCCGGTGCCGCCATCGACGAGGTCTTCATCGGCTCGTGCATGACCAACATCGGTCACTTCCGTGCAGCGTCTAAGCTGCTGGAAGGCAAGCGCGACATCCCGGTGAAGCTGTGGATGGCACCGCCCACCAAGATGGACGCCAAGCAGCTCACCGACGAAGGCCACTACGGGGTGTTCGGTGCCGCTGGTGCCCGCATGGAAATGCCGGGCTGTTCGCTGTGCATGGGCAACCAGGCGCAGGTCAGAGAGGGCGCCACGGTGATGAGCACCAGCACGCGCAATTTCCCCAACCGCCTGGGCAAGAACTCCAACGTCTACCTCGGTTCGGCCGAACTGGCCGCGATTTGTTCCAAGCTGGGCAGGATCCCGACCAAGGCCGAGTACCTGACCGACATGGGCGTGCTCAGCACCAACGGCGACGCGGTCTACAAGTATTTGAATTTCGACCAGATCGACGAGTACGTGGACACCGCCAAGGGCGTGGCGGCCTGATCGCCGTTCCGATTGCATCACCAGCGGCCTTCGGGCCGCTTTTTTTTGGGTTGTGCGAGCGGAGCCAACGCAGCTCAGGCGGCCGAGGCGCCAATGCCAGTCAGGGCGCGCCAGCCTGGCCAGTCGCGCCTGCCAATCGCGAATTTGGCCGCTGCCGCGCTCCACGACGCGCCACTGGCCATGGCTTCGCGGAACGCTGAAGGGTCAATCACCCGCGTGCCGCCGAGCAGGGTGACGCCGCGTTCAAACAGGGCGTCGGGCCAGAGACCGGCCGAGGGTCCAATCACCGCGAAGTGCTCGGCGCGCGGTGCGGCTGTCAGCATGTCGTCCAGGGTGTCGTTGAGCAGCATGGTCGAGGTGCCGACCACGAGGTTGCAGTCTTCCAGGGTCGAGCGGTCCAGCGAAATCGACAAGCCGGGGAAGCGCTCGCGCTGGCGCGCCACCATGGCTCCGTTCATCTCCACCACACTCAGCCGCCCGCCAGCTTCGGTCACCCGCTGCACCAGCGGGGGAAAGAAGCCGATCATGCCGAGGTGGTCGTGCGGCCCCAGTTCGATGTCACCCAGCGAGTTGCCGGCGGGCGGTGGCTGGTAGCCCACCTGGCGCCAGACCGAATCGGTCAAGGCGTTGATCGCGGCCAGCGCCAGGGCACGCTCGACCGCGCTGCCATCCACCAGCCGGTGGGCCAGTACCAAAGGGTCGGCGCCAGCCAGCGGCGCGCTCGCCCTGCTGCCATGCTGGGCCACCAGCGCCTGCAGGGTGTCACCCAGCAGCACGTAAGAGAGACCAAAACCGCCATCTGCCAGTTCAATGGCGCAGAACTCGGCATCGTGCGGCTGGCCGGTGGGTGCGCGCGCCGGTACATGAAGCTGGACCACCGGTGAGGGCGTAAACACCTGCGCAATGCGCTTAATCTGCGCGAGCAGGCTGTGGGCAATCGGCGTAAGGTTGGGCATGGTCATGCACCATCGTATCGCCTGGCCACGTTCGAATCCGCCCGTTTCGGGCGACAGTAACCGCGCCGTGGTCACAGGTATGCGGGCGGTTCACAATGGGTAGGTGTCTGTTCCCCAAGAGGAGTGTTTCGTGACCCCTTTCCCGTCTTTTGCGCACCCGTTTGCATCCGTCGTCAAACCGTTCAAGACCGCCAGTGGCAAAGCCGGGCGGCTGTATTCGCTACCCGCGCTGACCAAACAATTTCCGAACATCAAGCGTCTGCCGGTGTCGCTGCGCATCGTGCTGGAGAGTGTGCTGCGCCACTGCGATGGCGAGCGGGTGACGGCCGAGCACGTGAAGCAGCTAGCGAACTGGGCGCCCAAGGCAGCACGCACCGACGAGATTCCGTTCACCGTGGCGCGGGTGGTGTTGCAGGACTTCACTGGCGTGCCGCTGCTGGCTGACCTGGCGGCCATGCGCAGCACTGCTGAGCGGCTGGGACATGACCCGAAAAAGATCGAGCCGCTGGTGCCGGTGGACCTGGTGGTCGACCACTCGGTGATGGTTGATTACTACGGCACCAAGAATGCGCTTGACCTGAACATGAAGCTGGAGTTCCAGCGCAACCACGAGCGCTATCAGTTCATGAAATGGGGCATGCAGGCGTTTGACACCTTCCGCGTGGTGCCGCCCGGCTTTGGCATCGTGCACCAGGTCAATCTGGAGTACTTGGCGCGCGGCGTGCACCTCAAGGGCGGGCTGTATTACCCCGACACCCTGGTCGGCACCGACAGCCACACCACCATGATCAACGGCATTGGCGTGGTGGGCTGGGGTGTGGGCGGCATCGAGGCCGAAGCGGCGATGCTGGGCCAGCCGGTGTACTTCCTCACGCCCGACGTGGTGGGGTTCGAGATGAGCGGCCAGCTGCGCGAGGGCGTGACCGCGACCGACCTGGTGCTCACCGTGACTGAGATCCTGCGCCAACACAAGGTGGTTGGCAAGTTCGTGGAGTTCTACGGCCCGGGCACCGCGTCGCTCACCCTGCCCGACCGCGCCACCATCGCCAACATGGCGCCCGAGTACGGCGCGACCATGGGCTTTTTCCCTGTCGACGACAAGACGCTGGACTACTTCCGCGGCACCGGCCGAAGCAAGGCCGAGATCGAAGCGTTTGAAGCCTACTTTCGCGCCCAGGGTATCTTCGGCGTGCCCGGAGCGCCGGGGGCGACGATCAAGGCTGGCGAGATCGACTATTCGCAGGTGGTCAAGCTCGACCTGGGCTCGGTCACGCCCAGCCTGGCCGGCCCCAAGCGGCCGCAGGACAGAATCGAGCTCGGGCAGGTCGCGACCCAGTTCGCATCGTTGTTCAGCAAGCCCAACGCTGAAAACGGCTTTAACCAACCGGTAGAGAGACTGGCCATGCGCGTGAAGGTGCACCCAGACGGCGGTCGGGCCGCCGGATCGGGTGTGACCGAAGCACCCGCCGGCGCGCCGCGCGATCTGGCGGAGATGGTGGGCAACCGGCCCGCGCTGGCCGCGCGGCCAGCCTCTGGTCAGAAAGACATCACGGTAGGCAACGGCGACGTGCTGATTGCCGCTATCACCAGCTGCACCAACACCAGCAACCCCAGCGTGTTGCTCGCCGCAGGCCTGCTGGCCAAGAAGGCAGTGGAGGCGGGACTGAGGGTGCAGCCGCACATCAAGACCTCGCTGGCACCCGGCTCACGAATCGTGACCGAGTACCTCACCCAGACCGGCCTGCTGCCCTACCTGGAAAAGCTTGGCTTCGCGCTGGCGGGCTACGGCTGCACCACATGTATCGGCAATGCCGGCGACCTCACACCCGAGCTGAACGAGGCGATCATCAAGAACGACCTGGTGTGCGCTGCGGTGCTGTCGGGCAACCGCAACTTTGAGGCGCGCATCCACCCCAACCTCAAGGCCAACTTCCTCGCCAGCCCACCGCTGGTGGTTGCCTATGCCATCGCCGGCAATGTCAAGACCGATTTGATGACCGAACCGGTGGGTATGGGCAAGGGCGGTAAGCCCGTCTACCTGGGCGACATCTGGCCGACCAGCGAAGAAATCCACCGCTTCATGAAGACCGCGATGAACGGCAAGGCCTACCGAGAAAACTACGAGCGCGTGAAAAGCGAGCCGGGCAAGCTGTGGGAGCGCATCCAAGGCGTGAGCGGCGAGGTCTACAACTGGCCAGAGAGCTCATATATCGCCGAGCCTCCGTTCTTTGAGGGTTTTTCGCCGGATCAACCGGAAGTCGTGGACGCAGCGGTGAAAGGCGCTCGCATCATGGCGCTGTTTGGCGACTCCATTACGACCGACCACATTTCACCCGCTGGCTCCATCAAGGAGAGCTCACCGGCTGGTCAGTGGCTGCGTGATCGAGGTGTTTTGAAGGCCGACTTCAACAGCTTTGGCGCGCGCCGTGGTCACCACGAGGTGATGATGCGCGGCACGTTTGGCAATGTGCGCATCAAAAACCTGATGCTGCCCGCCGACAAAAATGGTTCGCGCGAAGAGGGCGGTTTCACTTTGTACGAAGGCAAGGGCGCCAAGGTCTCGATTTACGATGCCGCCATGCGCTATCAGGCGGCCGGTGTGCCCACCGTGGTGCTGGCGGGTGAGGAATACGGCACCGGCTCCAGCCGCGACTGGGCGGCCAAGGGCACGCAGCTGCTGGGCATCAAGGCCGTGGTGGCGCGCAGCTTCGAGCGCATCCACCGCAGCAACCTGGTGGGCATGGGCGTGTTGCCGTTGCAGTTCAAGGCCGGTGACTCCTGGGAAACCCTGGGCCTCAAAGGGGATGAAACCATTGACGTGCTGCCCCACCCCGAGCTGCGACCCCAGAGCGAAGCCACGCTGGTGATCACCTCGCCGGGTGGCCAGCGGCGCGAGATCCAGCTGGTGCTGCGTATCGACACGCCAGTGGAGGTGGCCTACTACCGCGCTGGCGGAATCCTGCCCTACGTGCTCAGGCAATTGTTGAGCGCTTGAGCGGGGCGCCGCAACGCGGCATGATGTATCGAACCGCGTCCATCCTGGCGCGGTGACCCAGCCGCCGGACCCGGCCCTGCCGGACCCGTGGCGCCAAGGAGCTGCCATGCGAAAGCCCGCTCTCTACAGCCGGTCGGACCGAGGCTCGACTGCGCGGGTACCCCAGCCGCCGGCGACGGACACGGTGGTGCCTTCCGTACCCCGCGCTCGCTGGCGCACCGCACTGTCGGCTGCGGCGGTCAATCCACGGGTGATGTGGGCGGCCTTGGCCCTGCTGGCCACGCTTCTACTGGTCAGCGTGCTCCAGCGTGGTGCGCTGGGCCCCAAGGCGCTGACCCAGAAAGACATAGACGCCGCGGTGCTGCGCACGCTCACCACCCAGAACATGCCCTCGGCTGCGGCACGCGCGGCCGAAAAGATCCGCCCCGCAGTGGTGCGCGTCATGTCGTTCGCGAAGAACAAGCAGGGCGAAGAGGTGGAGCAAGGCGTGGGCACTGGCGTGGTCATCGTCGACAAGGGGGTCATCCTCACCAACCTGCATGTGGTGCAGTCGGCGCAGGTGATCAGGCTGGTGTTTGCCGACGGCAGCGAGTCGGAAGCGTCGGTGACGGGCGCGCAGCCGGAAAATGACCTGGCGGTGCTGCAGGCCAAGACCATTCCCGATGACCTCATCGCCGCCACGATGCGCAGCACGGCTGACCTAGTGCCAGGCGACCAGGTGGTGGCGATAGGCTTCCCGTTTGGCATCGGCCCCTCCACCTCGGCCGGCGTGATCTCCGGCCTTGGGCGCTCGTTCCGCTCGCCCGAGGGCGAGCAGGAAATTGGCAACCTGATCCAGTTCGACGCCGCGGCCAACCCGGGCAATTCGGGCGGGCCGCTGGTCACCATGAGTGGCGAAGTGGTCGGCATCGTCACCGGCATCCTCAACCCCACCAGCCACCGCACGTTTGTGGGCATTGGTTTTGCTGTGCCCATCGAGAGTGCTGCGTCTGCCGCTGGTTTGCCCCCTTTCTGAACGCCTGAAACGCTGAATCTGAACCTTACCCAGGAGACCCCATGGACCAGAATGCCACCCCCGACACCGCCCAGCTAATGGAGCAGATCCTGTACGAAGTGAAACGTGTGGTGGTCGGTCAGGACCGTTTTCTGGAGCGGGTCATGGTCGCGATGCTGGCACAGGGTCACCTGCTGGTGGAGGGTGTGCCAGGGCTGGCCAAGACCCTCACTGTGAAGACCCTGGCCAACGTGGTGCAGGGGCGTTTCAAGCGCATCCAGTTCACGCCCGATCTGGTGCCTGCCGATCTGGTGGGCACGCGCATCTACAACCAGAAAAACGGCGATTTCAGCACCGCGCTTGGCCCCGTGTTTGCCAACCTGCTGCTGGCCGACGAGATCAACCGAGCGCCGGCGAAAGTGCAGAGTGCGCTGCTGGAGGTGATGCAGGAGCGCCAGGTGACGATTGCCGGCGAGACACACAGGGTGCCCACGCCGTTTTTGGTGATGGCGACGCAAAACCCGATCGAGACCGAGGGCACCTATCCGCTGCCCGAGGCGCAGGTGGACCGTTTCATGATGAAGGTGCTGGTGGATTACCCGACCGATGAAGAAGAGTTCGTCATCGTCGAGCGGGTCACCGGGCCGGCAGTGCAGGTGCAGGCGGTAGCCACCACCGATCAGCTCGCCGCGCTGCAGGCCCAGTGCCGCGAGGTGTATGTGGACCCGGCGCTGGTGCAGTACGCGGTGAAGCTGGTCTCGGCCACGCGCACGCCCGACAAGCACGGCATCAAGGACCTCGCCCGCTTCATTACCTACGGTGCCAGTCCTCGCGCCACCATTGGCTTGGTGGAGGGCGCGCGCGCCCTGGCCATGCTGCGCGGGCGCAGCTACGCGCTGCCCGAAGACATGACCGACCTGGTGCCCGATGTGCTGCGCCACCGCGTGGTGCTGTCCTACGAAGGCCTGTCCGAAGGGCTGACCAGTGATGCGCTCATCGGCCGCATCATGGCCGGCGTCAAGCCGCCTGCGCGGCCCCTCGAACACGAAAAGAAAGCGGCTTGACGGCGCGTTGCCCCATGTTTGGCCTTTTCAAAAAAAGACGCCCTGAAGCCGAAGTGCCAGCGCCACCGGCGGCTGAGCCGTCGGAGCGCGCAGATGCCATGCTGCAGCGCCTGGAATGGACCGTGATCCGCCGGCTCGACGGCCTGCTGCAGGGCGATCACCGCACGCTCATGCGCGGCAGTGGTCTGGACCTGGCCGACTTGCGCGAGTACCAGCACCATGACGACGTGCGCCATATCGACTGGAATGTGACGGCGCGCCTGCAGCAGCCGCATGTGCGCGTGTTCACCGAAGATCGTGAAATGTCGGCCTGGTTTCTGCTGGACCTGAGTCCATCGGTCGACTTCGGTTCGGGCTCGCAACGCAAGAGCGAGCTCTTGCTGGGTTTTGTTGCGGTGCTGGCCCGCCTGATCAGCCGCCACGGCAACCGCGTGGGAGCGGTGCAATACGGCGCGCTGGGCCAGGCTCAGGTCGACGCGGTGCTGCCTGCGCGAGGAGGACGCGCCCAGGTGCTGCGCTTGATGCAGCTGGTGCGCAAAGGGGTGGCCGCATCGTCGACTCCGTCCAAGAACAATGGCGTGACGCGACTGGCCGATCTGTTGAGGAGCGCCACCCATGCAGTGCGCCAGCGCAGCACGGTGTTCGTGGTGTCGGATTTCATCAGCGAACCGGGCTGGGAAAAGCCGCTGGGGGAGCTGGCCCGGCGCCACGACGTGGTGGCGGTGCGGTTGCTCGATCCGCTGGAGCTCAACCTGCCCGACTTGGGCCTGGTGACGGTGCGCGATGCCGAGACCGGCGAGCAGATGCTGGTGGACACGCACGACAGCGGTTTTCGCCAGCGCTTCGCCCGAATCGCCGCGCAGCGCGAGGCTCTGCTGCGTGAGAGCTTGAACCGAGCTGGTGTGGACACGCTGGAGCTGGCCACCGACGACGACCTGGCCGATGCCATCCTGCGCTTCGTGGACCTGCGCCGTCGCCGCAGTGCCTTGCGCGCCGGGCAGCCACTGCCCGCCCACATGACCCGGTGATGCCTGCCATGCCGAATGATCTCTTGCTTGTTTTGCGTTCCGCCCGGCGCGGGGCACCGCACTTGGGAGCCCGACCATGAACACCAACCTCTCCAACTTGCCCGTCACCTTTCTCTGGCCGCAGTTCCTCTGGCTGTTGCTGGCGCTGCCCCTGCTGGTTCTGCTGTATTGGTGGTTGCTGCGCCGCCGGCGTCAGGCGTCGCTGCGGTTTGCCAGCCTGTCCATCGTGCGCGAAGCCATGGGCAAGAGCCCAGGCTGGCGCCGGCATGTGCCGCCGTTCCTGTTGCTGCTGGCGTTCGCCGCCATGCTGCTGGCCTCGGCTCGGCCCATGGCCACCATCGTGCTGCCCAGCACCGAGCAGACCATCATCCTGGCCATGGACGTCTCGGGCAGCATGCGCGCCGAGGATGTGGAGCCCAACCGCCTGGTGGCATCACAAAACGCAGCCAAGGCTTTTCTGGCCGACTTGCCTCGCCATGTGAAAGTGGGCATCGTCGCGTTCGCCGGCACGGCGCAGGTGGTGCAGCCGGTCACGCTCAGCCGCGAAGACCTGAATGCGGCGATCGACAAGTTCCAGCTGCAGCGCGCCACCGCCATCGGAAGCGCCCTGGTGGTCGCGCTCGGCGAGCTGTTTCCAGGCCAGGGCATCGACCTGGCCAGCCTGACCTACGGGCGCAACAACGATCCCTTCGCGCCACGAGGGCGCGCGATCGATCAGCCCAGGACCGAGCAAAAGGCTTTTCAACCGGTGCCGCCGGGCTCCTACGGATCGGCAGCCGTGATCCTGCTCACCGACGGTCAGCGCACCACCGGCGTCGAAACGGCCGAGGCGGCCAAGATGGCGGCGGACCGCGGTGTGCGGGTGTACACCGTGGGTGTGGGCACGGTGGATGGCGAAGTCATCGGCTTTGAAGGCTGGTCCATGCGGGTCCGGCTGGACGAAGATACGCTGAAAGAAGTCGCCAAGACCACGCTGGGCGAGTACTACTACGCCGGCACCGCTGAAAATCTCAAGCAGGTCTACCAGTCGCTCAGTTCCCGGCTCACGGTGCAGAAGAAGGAGACGGAGGTCTCCGGTCTGCTGGCCTTGTTCGCTGCGCTGCTGGTGATGGTGTCCGCTGGTCTGTCGCTGGCCTGGTTCAACCGCGTGCTCTGAGCCAACCCGCCTGGACGCCGGCGGCGGGCGGCGTTGCGTCGGGTCAAACCTTCCGCACGGATGGGCTGCACAATCGACAGCCATGACGCAAGACGTGATCGTGGTCGGTGGGGGTATCGGTGGCCTGGGTGCTGCCCTGGCAATGGGCCGCTCGCAGATTCGTGTGCAGCTGCTGGAGCAGGCCACCGCTTTTGGTGAGGTGGGAGCGGGCTTGCAGCTGGGGCCCAATGCGGTGCGCGTGCTGGCCGACTGGGGTCTCAGCGATGCATTGGTGGACTGCGCCGCTTTTCCCGAAGCCTTGATGGTGCGCGACGCCCACGCGGGCAGCGTGCTGGGTCGGCTGCGACTGGGTCAGGCGATGCAGAAGCGCTATGGCCATCCCTATGCCACGCTGCACCGCGCCGATCTGCACGCTCTGTTGCTGAACGCCGTGCAACAGCAGGCACCGGTGTCGCTTCAGCTCGGTGCGCGCGTGGCGGGATACGCCGAGAGCACCAACGGGATTCGGGTGACGCTGGAAGACGATACCGCGTTCAGCGCCCAGGCCTTGATTGGCAGCGACGGGCTCTGGAGCCGCGTGCGCAGCCAGATGCTGGGCGCGCAGCCGGTGCGAGCCAGCGGTCACCTGGCCTACCGTGGCATGGTGCGCAGTGCCGACCTGCCGCTGGCCTTGCGCGCGCCGGTGGTCACCGCCTGGCTCGGACCGCAGCTGCATGTGGTGCATTACCCGGTGAAGCGTGGAGATTGGTTCAACGTGGTGGCGGTGGTGCATGGCGTGCTGGGTCAGGGTCACGGCGGTGCGGTGGGCGCCGATCCCCGCAGCTGGTCGCACCAGGCCCAGGCGGCCGATTTGTTTCGCGCCCTGGGGCCGGCCCACAGCGAGCTGCTGGCCATGATCGACGCGGTGTCCGGCTGGACACTCTGGGCGCTCAACGACCGACCGCCGATGCGCGGACCCGGTGAGCATGCGCAGGGTCGCGTGGCGCTGCTGGGTGACGCCGCTCATCCGCTGCGCCCCTACCTCGCCCAGGGCGCCGCGATGGCGCTGGAAGATGCCTGGACACTGGACCGCCTGCTTGCTGAACAGGGGGCGGTGTCTGCAGACACCTGGCCTCGTTTGCTAGAACGTTTCGCGCAGGCGCGCTGGCAGCGCAACGCGCGCGTGCAGCAGCGCTCGGCGCGCAACGGCTCCATCTTCCACGCCAGCGGAGTGGTGCGCCTGGGGCGCAACGCCGCCATGGCCGCGCTGGGAGAAGCGCTGCTGGACAATCCCTGGCTCTATGCCGGCCCGCCCGAGCCTGTGTAGTCCCCCTTCGCCGCCGCGCGGCTTCCCCCGAGGGGTAGCACACCTGAGGCCCGGCGAAGCCGGTTCCTTGGGGCGTGCTGGACACGCGCCTGTGTGAGGGCTGTTAACCTGCTGTCTTTTTGACCCAACAGGATCGCAAGATGCACCGCACTCAACGCCGTTTTGTCATCGCCGCCGCTATCGCGCTGGCTTGCGCCACTTCGTCCGTGTTCGCTCAGGCCACCTGGCCCAGCCAGCCGATCAAGCTCGTGGTGGGATTCCCTGCGGGCTCCTCGCCCGACCTGATGGCCCGCACCCTGGCCGAACCGCTTGCGCAGGCGCTGGGTCAGCCGGTGGTGGTGGAGAATCGCGCCGGTGCCGGCGGCAACATCGCGGCGGCCTCGGTGGCTCGCGCAGACGATGACCACACCCTGGGTTTGATGATCAACGGCAACCTCACCATTGCCAAGATCCTCAACCCGGCCACCACCTACGACCCGCTGACCGATCTCACCCCGGTGTCGCTGATCGCGGTGGCGCCGCTTGTGCTGACTGCGCCAATGAGCGCACCGGCGGACGGCGCGGCGTTTCTGGCCGCGGCGCGCCAGGCGGGTGATCGCTGGAACTACGGCACGCCTGGTGTGGGCACCGTGGCCCATCTGGGCATGGAGCTCATCAAATCGCGCGCTGGTATCTCGCCGGTGCACGTGCCCTACACCGGCAACCCCCAGGTGATCACCGCCATGATCAGCGAGCAGGTGCAGCTGGCCTTACTGCCACCAGGTCTGGCGATGGCCCAGGTACGAGGCGGCAAATTGCGCGCCATCGGTGTGACGTCGGCCGGCCGCAGCAGCGTGGTGCCCGAGGTGCCCACGCTGACCGAAGCCGGTGTGCGCAACCTGCAGCTGGAAATCTGGAATGCGGTGGCAGCACCCAACAGCCTGCCCAAGGCCCACGTGAAGCGCTTGTCGGCGTTGCTGGTCGAGATTGTTCGCCGTCCCGACGTGCGCGAAAAAATCCTGGCACAAGGCTGGCAGGTCACCGGTACGTCACCCGAAGGCCTGGCCAACCGCATCCGCGTCGACACAGCTGCCATGTCGGACGTGATCCTGCGCAACGGCATTCAGGCCAAGTGAGCTGAGCTTCGCTCGGGACCAGGCTCAAGGAGTCACCATATGCCTTACCTGGCCCCGGGCGTCTACATCGAAGAGAACGGCTTTCTGCCGCGGAGCATTCAGCGGGCGCCGACCAGTGCGGCGGTCTTCATCGGTCCGACGCTCAAGGGACCCATCGGCGGCCACGCCGGGTCCGCTTCGCCGCTCACGTCTTACCCGGATTTTGAGCGCACCTACGGCCGGCCTGCCGACGCTGGCCTGAGCCCTGGCACGGTGTCCGCGCTGCAGGCCTTTGCCCTTTCTGTGCGGGCATTCTTCGGCGAAGGCGGATCGCGGCTGTATGTATCGCGAGTGCCAGGCCAAGACCCTTCTACCGCTGAATATGTGCAAGCGCTGGCCGCGACCGAAGCCATCGAAGACATCGCCATCGTGGCGGCGCCCGGCAGCACCGCCCTGGCTTCAGGCCCCGGCAGGGTCAACCGTCCGCTGGAGATCGCCAGGGTCTTGCTGGCGCATGTGGCGCGACCCGGTGCCCACCGCTTTGCGGTGCTGGATACACCGCCGGGGCTGACGGTGGCGCAAGCGTTGAGCTGGCGCCACCAGCTCAATGCCGTTCACGCCGCGCTCTACTACCCGTGGGTGTCATCGCCTGGCGGATCGGGCGACGTGTGGTTACCTCCATCGGGATCCGTCTGCGGCATCTATGCCCGTGTTGACGCGCGGCGCGGCGTGCACCGAGCACCTGCCAATGAAGTGGTGACGGGGGCGCTGCGTCTGGAGGTCAACCTGGATGCGACGCAGCTGGAGCAGCTCAACCCAGCCGGTGTGAATGGCTTGCGCCAGGTGCCCGCACGAGGCATTCGCGTGTGGGGTGCTCGCACGATTTCCAGCGACCCCGAGTGGCGGTACGTGTCCAGCCGGCGCCTGATGACCTGCATCGAGGCCTCGATCCAGCGGAGCCTGCGCTGGGTCGCGTTCGAGCCCAATAGCGAACGCCTGTGGACTGAGGTGCAGCTGAGTATCGAAACCTTCCTGACTCAAGAATGGCGCGCGGGAGCCTTGGTTGGCGAGCGACCTGAGCAAGCCCTTTTCGTGCGCTGCGGTCTCGGCAGCATGACACAGGACGATTTGGATCAAGGTCGCCTGGTGTGCGACATGGGCGTCGCTCTGACGCGCCCTTCAGAGTTCAGCATCCAGCGTTTCGTGATCAGGACGGCCAGCGCAACCGGGGGCCGAGTCTGATTTCAGAGGTCGGTCCGCAACGACCAGATCTCCGGAAACAACACGACGTCCAGCATCTTGCGCAGGTAGCTCACACCGCCGGTGCCACCGGTGCCGCGCTTGAAGCCGATCACACGCTCGACCGTGGTCACGTGACGAAAGCGCCAAAGGCGGAACGCGTCTTCCAGATCGGTGAGTTCTTCGCCGAGTTGGTACAGGTCCCAGTGTTGCTGCGGGTGACGATAAACCTGCAGCCAAGCCTGCTCGACCGCCGGGCTGGCGCTGTAGGCCTGGGTCCATTCGCGCTCCACATGGCTGGCTGGCACGGGCAGGCCTCGCCTAGCCAGCAGGCGCAGGGCCTCGTCGTACAAAGAAGGCGCTTCAAAGGCGGCTTGCACCATGGCCAGCCGAGTTGGATTGTGGGCGTGAGGCTGGAGCATGGCGGCATTCTTGTTACCCAGCGCGAACTCGATGCAGCGGTATTGAAAGCTCTGAAAGCCGCTGGACTTGCCGAGGTAGGGTCGCATGGCGCTGTACTCGGGCGGTGTCATGGTGGCCAGCACGTCCCACGCGTGCACCAGCTGCTCCATGATCTTGGACACCCGGGCGAGTTGCTTGAACGCCGTGGGCAGTTCGTCGCTGGCGACGTTGCGCACGGCCGCAGTGAGCTCGTGCAGCATGAGTTTCATCCAGAGTTCACTGGTCTGGTGTTGCACGATGAACAGCATCTCGTCGTGCGCGGGCGACAGCGGTTGTTGTGCGCTCAGGATGCTGTCGAGTTGCAGGTAGTCGCCGTAGCTCATGTCGTGGCTGAAGTCGAGCTGGGCTTTTTCTTCCTTCACGATGCGCTCGCCGGGTGCGCTGGCGCCTGGGTTGGCTTGGTGCGGGCACGTCATCAGGTCACCGCGTGTTTCTGGTTGAACTCGGGTTGTTTCCACTCGCTCGATTCGAGCACGTGGCGCAGCTGCTCCACTGCGTGCCACACATCTTCAAAGCCGAGGTAAAGCGGGGTGAATCCGAAGCGCAGGATGTCCGGGTGGCGGTCACCATCACCGGCACGGAAGTCGCCCACGACGCCGCGTTGGATCAAGGCCTGCACGATGGCGTAAGCGCCATCGCTTCTCGTGAGGCAAACCTGTGAGCCGCGTTGCTGGTGATCGTCAGGAGTCGCCAAGCCCAAACCGTGTCCAGCACAGCGGACTTCAACCAGTTGAATGAACAGGTCAGTGAGCGCCAGCGACTTCTTGCGCAATGCACTCATGCCGCCCAGTGACTCGGCCGCGAGCGTGGCATCCAGCCCGCAGTCCAACGCGGCCAGGCTGATGATGGGCTGGGTGCCGCACTGGTAGCGGGTGATGCCCGGCGCGGGCTGGTAGTCGGGCGTAAAAGCGAACGGGGCAGCGTGGCCCCACCAGCCAGCCAGCGGCTGCCAGCAGCGATCAGTGTGCATCGGGTTGACCCAGACAAAGGCCGGTGCGCCGGGTCCGCCGTTCAGGTACTTGTAGCCGCAGCCGACCGCGAAGTCGGCGCGCGCCGCGTGCAGGTCGACCGGCACCGCGCCAGCGCTGTGCGCCAGGTCCCACACCATCAGCGCGCCCTCGGCGTGGGCGGCGGCGGTCACGGCGGCCATGTCGTGCATGGCGCCGGTGCGGTAGTTCACGTGAGTGAGCATGAGCACGGCCACCTGAGCAGTGAGGGCTTGCCTGACGCCCTCGGGTTCCACCAGCACCAGCTCGAACCCGCGCTCTTTGCACAGTGCTTCGGCGATGTAGAGATCGGTCGGGAAGTTGCTGCGCTCGCTCACTATTTGCCGGCGCGTGGGAGCGTCCTGCGCTGCGATGTTCAGCGCCGCCGAGAGCACCTTGTAGAGGTTGATCGAGGTGGTGTCGGTCGCCACCACCTCTCCAGGTCCGGCGCCAATCAGCCGCGCGATCTTGTCGCCGACCCTTTGCGGCAGCTCGAACCAGTGATTCTTGTTCCAGCTCTGGATCAGGTCGGTGCCCCACTCGCGGGTGACCACATCGGCCACGCGCGCCGCGGCGGTTATGGGCAACACACCGAGCGAGTTGCCGTCGAGGTAGATCACGCCGGGGGGCAAGGCAAACAGATCGCGCAGCGAGCGCAAGGGGTCTTGCGCGTCGAGCGCGCGGCAGTCGTTCAAGGTGATGGTCATGGGAGCGATCGGAGTATGGCGCGCACCGGCGAGGCGTCGGCCGTGGTGAGTTTCAGGGGCAGGGCGATGAGCTCGTAATCGCCTTCGGGAACGTCGTCGAGCAGCAGGTTTTCCAGCACGCGCAGGCCGCGGCGGCGAATCACTTGGTGGCTGTCCAACGTCTTGCTTTCGGCCGGGTCGATGCTGGCGCTGTCTATGCCGATGAGCAACACACCGAGGTCTGCGAGGCGCTTCACGGTGTCCGCGGCGAAGGCGGGCAGGGCGGCGTCGAAACGGTCTTGCGGCATGCGCTCATAGGTGCGCACCAGCACGCGTGGCGGCAGGTCGGCCAGTGCGTGATCCAGGTCGCTGATCTGCACCAGCGGGGTCACGCCCATGGCGTGAATGACGCGGCAGGGGCCGAGAAAGGGCTCAAGGTCCAGCGTGCCCACGGGTGCACCGTCGGGGTCGTAGTGCAGCGGAGCGTCAGCGTGGGCGCCGGTGTGGGGCGACAGGGTGATGGCGCTCACATTCACCGGGCAGCCAGGCCCGAGCGTGGCCGACCAGTGCTGCTGGTAGGCCGTGTCGCCCGGAAACACCGGGCTGCTGGCGTGGAGGGGTGGTGAGATGTCCCAAAGGCGTTTCATGCCCGTGAAGGTAACGAAGCTGGCGCGCAGTGGTGTCGGTTAATTCCAACAGCCTGCGGGTGAATGTGCTCGGTCGGGCTTCGCGGGTTGATGCGCCTCAAGTGCCGCAAAAATATTTGCATCGGGCGATGGCAGCCACCTGCATTTCAGGCGAGAATAAGAATCGTTATCAATAATGAGATCATGAATGTGATCACCGATCTGCCCACTGCAGTGGGCTTGCACCAGTGGCCCAGCCAGACATGGGCCGAGGTGGTCTCGCTCGCTTCGCCGGCTGACGAGGAGCAGCAGGCGGTGCTCCTGCGGCTGCTGGAAATCGGTTTTCTCCCTGGGGAGCGTGTGCGTGTGATCGCCAAGGGTTTTCCGGGCAGCGACCCGATGGCGGTTCGCGTGGGCCATACCACCTTTGCCTTGCGCAGCCACGAGGCGGCCCTGATCCGCGTACGCGCCGCCAGCGTTGATGGCAGCGAAGCATGAACATGGTCCGCACGGCTGACACTGCGCTTCCGCTGCGCCTGGCCTTGCTGGGCAACCCCAACTGCGGCAAGACCGCGCTGTTCAACCTGCTCACCGGCAGCCGGCAGAAGGTGGCGAACTACGCCGGCGTGACGGTGGAGCGCAAGGAGGGGTCGCTGCGCACGCCGCAGGGGCGTGAGGTGCTGGTGATCGATCTGCCCGGTGCCTACAGCCTCAATGCACTGAGCGCCGACGAAGCCGTCACGCGCGACATCGTCACCGGCCAGCGCGCAGACGAGCCGCTACCCGATCTGGTGGTTTGTGTGGTGGACGCGACCAACCTCAAGCTCAACCTTCGGCTGGTGCTGGAGGCGCGTGCGCTTGGACTGCCCATGGTGCTGGCGCTCAACATGGTCGACTTGGCCCGGCAGTCGGGCGTCGAGGTGGACCGAGAGACGCTCGAACGCGAACTCGGCATGCCGGTGGTGGAAACCGTGGGCGTGCAGCACGACGGCGCGCGGGCGTTGCTTGAGCAGCTCGACCACCTGCCCACAAAGCCCCGCGAAGCGGTGACCAGCGCCGGGCGCTGGCACGCCGGCACGGTGGAGCAGGTGATGGCCACGCAGCAGGCGGTGCGACGCATCGTGGCTCAAGCGGTGAAACAGCCGCCCAACACGCTGGCGCGAGACGACGCGGTGGACCGCGTCGTGCTGCACCCGCTGTGGGGTATGGTGCTGCTGGGGTTTACGCTGTTCCTGATGTTCCAGGCCGTATTCAGCTGGGCAGCGCTGCCGATGGAACTGATCAAGTCTGGCGTGCAGTCGCTGTCGGACGGCATCCAGACCGTGCTGCCGGCGGGCCCGCTCACCAGCCTGCTGACCGATGGCGTGATCGCCGGCGCCGGCGGCGTGCTGGTGTTCTTGCCACAGATTCTGGTGCTGTTCTTCTTCATCCTGGTGCTGGAGGACTCGGGCTATCTGCCGCGCGCGGCCTTTCTGCTCGACCGCGTGATGGGCACGGTAGGGCTGTCGGGCCGCTCCTTCATTCCGCTGCTCTCCAGCTTCGCCTGCGCCGTGCCCGGTGTGATGGCCACCCGCACCATTACCCACTGGCGAGATCGACTGGTGACCATCATGATCGCCCCGCTCATGACCTGCTCGGCGCGCTTGCCGGTGTACGCGCTGCTCATCAGCGCCTTCATCCCGTCGCGTACGGTGGGGGGCCTGTTCAACCTGCAGGGGCTGGTGATGTTCGGCCTGTACCTCGGCGGCATCGTCTCGGCGATGGCGGTGGCCGGTGTGTTCATGCTGTGGCGCGGCCACGCACGGCCCACGCCGCTCATCATGGAGTTGCCTACCTACCGCTGGCCCAGCCCACGCAACCTGGCGCGCGGGCTTTATGAGCGTGCCCTAATTTTTGTGCGCCGTGTGGGTGGCATCCTGCTGGCGCTGATGATCTTGCTATGGTTCCTGTCTTCCTACCCCGGTGCGCCCGAGGGCGCCACAGGCCCGGCTATTCAGTACAGCTTCGCCGGCACCATAGGCCACTGGCTTGAGCCGCTGGTCGCGCCCATCGGCTTCAACTGGCAGATCGCCATCGCACTCGTGCCCGGCATGGCAGCACGCGAAGTGGCGGTGGGTGCCCTGGGCACGGTGTATGCGCTCTCGGCGACTGGAGGCGACACGGAAGCCCAGCTCGGTGGTCTGATCGCGCAAAGCTGGTCACTGGCCACAGCGCTTTCGCTGCTGGTCTGGTACGTGTTTGCGCCGCAATGCATCTCGACCCTGGTGGCGGTGAAGCGCGAGACCAATGGCTGGCGCTATCCGTTGCTCATGACCAGCTACCTGTTTGGTCTGGCCTACCTCGCCAGTTTCGTCACCTACCGGTTGGCGCTGTGGTTGGGCGGAGGCAGCTGATGCAACAGGTGTTGGTGCTCCTGATCGGGCTGGGCGCAGCAGGCTATGCAGTCTGGTACTGGCTGCCAGAGGCGTGGCGCAAGCCCTTGGGCCGGGTGCACGAATCGCTGGCAGCGGCGCCGAGCTGCAGCGCCTGCGAAGCCGGCTGCAGTGGCTGCTCGAAGGCGGGTGACGCACCGACTCCCGTGCCCAGCAAAAACCGGACCATTCCGATCACGCTGCAGCCTCCTCCCGATCGCTGAGCCAGGGTCTGTCGAACGTTTTTGCTGCCAGCCACAAATCCGCGCCAAAGCGCAGGTGAGGTGTCAGCATCACGGCGTGTTGCAGATCGGACTGCAAACTTGCGCGGCCGCAATCAGCGAAGTGGGCAACTCAAGGTGGCTGGTAATCGGTCTTTGATGAAGCGCTTCATGGCATACCCACCAGCGTGACTGTCGCGTGAACCTGCGCGCCTCCCTCGGCGTTCAGTCTCTTGCAGACAGTAGGGCCTCGATCGCGCCGCAAAACTCATCCACTGAGCTTGCTTTGAAAATGAGGTTGTTTATCCCGGCACTCTGGGCCTGCGCGCTCAGCTTTTCATCAATAAAACCTGACGCGATGGCAACGGGCAGGTCCGACTTGATCGCGTGAGCCAAGCGGGCAACATCGAGCCCGGACATGCCTGGCATGTTGTAGTCGGTCAGGACCAAATCGATGCCGGCCGGATCAGCGCTGATCGCATCAAGCGCAGATTGCTGATCGTGGTGGGCGCTGACGCGGTAACCACGACGTTCCAGCAGTCGTTTCACCAGCGAAACCAGCGCCTCATCGTCGTCGAGATACAGGATGTGAGGAGCAGAAACTGAGAGGCCTTTTGAAACGCCGGATTGAGGCGCCAGCGGGGAGGCTGGCGAGGTGGCCGGCTTCACGTCCTGCGGTGGTTGGTCCGATGCAGTGCCCAACGGGGTGGGGCAGGCGGGCAGATACAGCGTGAACTGAGTCCCGGCGCCTGGTTCGCTGTTGACCACGATCACGCCTTTGTGACCTTGCACGATGCCGTGTACCACGGACAACCCCAGTCCGGTGCCTTCGCCCACAGGCTTGGTCGTGAAAAAGGGTTCAAAGATCCGAGCAAGAATGGCTTGGCTCATTCCAGGCCCGTCATCGCTGAAGGTGAGGCGCACCGCGGCATCCTGGTTCTGTTTGTGAAACTCGCGCAGCGACGGATGTTGTGTCAGCAAGTCATCATCAAGAACGACAGCATCGAGCCTTATGTCAATCTGACCCGGTTGGCCATCCATTGCCTGCACGGCATTGGTGGCCAGATTGATCAGGATCTGCTGCATTTGCGAGGTATCGGCTGAAACATCTGGTGTGTTGGGGGCGCATTGCACGAAAATGGCTGCCCGCGCTGGCAGCGTGGCGCGCAGCATGCTTGCCGTCTCTTCGATCACTGGACCAAGAGCCGTCTGTTGGTAGTGAGTGTGCTGTCGCCGGCTGAAGGCCAGAATTTGCTTCACCAGGTCCCGGGCGCGGCTGGCGGCCTTATGAATTTCCTCCAGGCTCTCTTGCGCCTTCGATGCTGGACTCGCATCCTCGCGTGCCAGAGCGACGTTGCCCAGAATCGCCGCAATGATGTTGTTGAAATCGTGTGCAATACCGCCTGCCAGTGTTCCTATTGCTTGCATCTTTTGCGATTCGCGCAGTTGAGTTTCGAGTTCAGCGCGCGATGCTTCTGCCAGCTTGCGAGGCGTGATGTCGAACGAGGTACCTCGGTAGCCAGTCACAGCACCTTGACGGTCGCGAAGTGGAATTCGGGAGGTTTGCATCCAGCTGATCGAGCCGGATTTGGTGACGACACGGTATTCGAGACCGTAGAGCGAACCGTCCGGTTTTTTGTAGTCTTCAAAGCAGGCGTTGACTCTTTCGATCTCTCCCGGTGGCATGAAGGCCGCCGGCGTGCGGCCAAGCATTTCCTCTGGGGTGTATCCCAGCATTCTTTCAGCCGCTTCCGATACATAGGTGTAGCGGAAGTCAGCGCCCAGGTCACAGATGTATCCTCCGGCCGCCTCGGCCGCATCTCGATAACGCGCCTCGCTCTCGCGTTGTGCGGCGTCAGCCTGCTTGCGCGGTGTGATGTCAAAAGCAGTTCCGCGATATCCGGTGAGGGTACCTTTGCTGTCGTGAAGGGGGATTCGGGAGACTTGTAGCCAAAGCACAGCACCGGCCTTCGTGACGATCCGGTGCTCCAGCCCGTGAACCGAGCCATCCTTTTCCAAGTGCTGTTCAAGCCAGGCATTGACCCTGTCGATCTCACCTGGCGGCATGAATTCGGCCGGCGTGCGTCCCAATAGTTCATTCGAAGGGTAGCCGAGCAGCTTTTCTGCGCGTTCTGACACAAACGTGTACCGGAAATTGGTGTCAATATCCAGGATGTATCCACCCATGACCTCGGCGGCATCCCGGTAGCGGGTTTCGCTTTCGCGTAGAGCTGCCTCAGCACGTTTGCGTTCGCTGATATCGCGCATGATGCCAATGAAGTGCGTCACACTCCCATCGGCATCGCGCACCGGAGAAATGGACAGGTCGTTCCAGAAAATGCGGCCGTCTTTGCAATAGTTGAGGACTTCGCCTGAGAACGCGCTGTGCTCCTGCAAAGCGTTGCGGATGCCGTCGACGGTTCCGGTGTCGGTTAGCGGGCCTTGCAGGAACGCACAGGTGCGCCCGGCCACTTCCTGCTGGCTGTATCCGGTGATGGACTCGAATGCAGGATTGACCAGAATGATGCGACGAGCATTGTCCGCAATGACAACGCCTTCTGAGGTCGCCCCGAAAGCCAGTGCACTGACGCGCCTGGCTTCTTCAGCGAGTTGGCTTGGATGCTGTGCTTGCCCAGATTCCTCGTCACTTGGATCCACTGGGGTGCTGACGCCCCCGGCTGTGCCGAGGCCTGTCAACGACGATGAATTGTCAGGTTTGGCACTCATCGACATATGCTCTTTTCCATGAATGGACGCAGTCTAAATTTTTCGCTTTGGCTGGATGAATCGATGGGGCCAGAAAGCTGGTGAAGGCCTGTTCATCGACACATGACCCTTTTAATTAAGCGTAGTTCACGGCATCAGCGGTAGCAAGCCATGGCGCACTCGGGCGCGCTGACAAGCCTCGCTGCCTGCTTCGAACTCTCGGCAAGGCGACGGGCGCCAATCGTAGATGCCGCAGGCCGCGCGCTCGCCAAGCCTGCCGGTGAGCGCGGCGCATCGCGGCGGGCTGTGGTCGGAGCCGCGCATGCGGGCGGTGTGTTGGGTGACCTCGACGGTCAGGCCGTCTGGCACCGTGCCGCCTCCAGTCTGGGTCTCCATGACGGAGAAGTCAACGCGGAAACTGGCGCAGCACACGCCGCAGCTGAGGCAGGGATTTGAGATGGCTCAGGCCTCGGTGCGTGGCGGCACCTCGGGGGCGCGGTAAATCAACACCTTGAGCGAGCGCTCGGCGTCCACGTCGGCAAAAGCGGCCGGGTTGGGCAGGCGCTGCTCGAACGCCAGTTCGGGAGCGACTTCGGCCATCTGGGTTTGCAGGAAGTCCACGCTCAATTCTGGCGCATTGAGGCAGAGCATGGCGCGCCCGCCAGGGCGCAGCAATTCGGGCAGGCGGCGCATCAGTCTGGCGTAGTCCTTGGTGGCCACGAAGCTGCCTTTCTGGAAGCTCGGCGGGTCCACGATGACGAGGTGGTAGGGGCCGCTGCGTGTGATCTTTCCCCAGGTTTTGAAGATGTCGTGAGACAGGAAGCCGGCGCCGGACTGCAGGCCGTTGAGTGCGTGGTTGTGTTGACCCTGGGCGATGGCGCCCGCGCTCATGTCCAGGTTCACTACCTGCTTGGCGCCACCCTGCAGCGCCACCACCGAAAACGCGCATGTGTAGGCGAACAGGTTGAGCACCTTCTGCCCAGCTGCCTGCTGGCGCACCCAGCGCCGGCCTTCAGCCATGTCGAGAAACAGACCATGGTTCTGACCCTGGAGCAGGTGCACCGCAAAGCTCGCGCCGTCTTCGCTCACCACATGTGGCTCGGGCACGCTGCCGACCATCAACCGGGTCTCGGTTCGATGGCCGTCGCGGCGCTGAAACACCCAGTTCAGTGGCTCATCGGGCGCAAGCTGGGCCCAGCGCGCGGTGAGCGCGTCGTGCACCTGCGCCAGTTCGGCGTCGCTCATCGGCGCGAATGCCGTCAGCAGCCAGGCGGGCGGGTAAGCGTCCAGTGCCAGGTGTTCACAGCCCGGGAATAGCCCGCCGCGCCCGTGAAACACGCGCTGAGCATCAACGGGTCGGACCATCTGCGCAATGGCATCGAGCAGGGGCTGCATGGCCCCGTCAGTGCGGCCGGTCATCGCACTGGTGCGTGCATCACAGGCGACCGAGCAGCAGGTACTCCATCAAGGCCTTTTGCGCGTGCATGCGATTTTCGGCCTCATCCCAGACCACGCTTTGCGGCCCATCGATCACCTCGGCCATCACCTCTTCGCCGCGGTGGGCGGGCAGGCAGTGCATGAAGAGCGCATCGGGTTTGGCCGCGGCCATCATGGATTCGTCCACGCACCACTGCGCAAACGCGGTGCGTCTCACCTCGTTTTCGGCTTCAAAGCCCATGCTGGTCCAGACGTCGGTGGTGACCAGGTCGGCACCGGCGCAGGCCTCGCGAGGGTTCTTGAAGACCTTGTAGCAGTTGCGGTTGGCGATACCGGCCAGCACCGGGTCAACCTCGTAGCCGCTGGGCGTGCTCACGTGCACGGTGAAGCCCAGCAGCTCGGCAGCCTGCAGCCAAGTGTTGGCCATGTTGTTGCCGTCGCCCACCCAGGCCACGACCTTGCCGCGGATCGCGTCCAGCGGCAGACCGCTGGCGGCCGGCCGGTGCTCGGCCAGGGTGAACAGGTCGGTGAGGATCTGGCAAGGATGGAATTCGTTGGTCAGGCCATTGATCACCGGCACGCGCGAGTGCGCCGCGAAGCTCTCCAGCTTGGCTTGTTCGTAGGTGCGGATCATCACCAGATCGACCATGCGGCTGATCACCTTGGCGCTGTCTTCTATGGGTTCGGATCGGCCGAGCTGGCTGTCGCCGGTGGTCAGGTGTACCACCGAGCCGCCCAGTTGGTACATGCCTGCTTCGAAGCTCACGCGGGTTCGCGTGCTGGCCTTTTCGAAGATCAACGCCAGCGTGCGGTCGGGGTCGGCGAACGGCTGGTGTTTCTCGAACGCCTTGAACTTTTGCTTGATGAAGGCGGCGCGCTGGAACAGGTAGCCGTATTCGTCGGCATTGAGGTCCTTGAATTGCAGATAGTGTTGGATGTGCATGGCTTCAGAGGGTCGGTGTGTATATCGCAACAGGCGTGGCCAGTGCGGAACTGGCTTCGCGAGTCCGCTGCTGGCGCTCCCTTGGCGTCGTATCGCGAAGCGGCTCGGGGGTGGGCCTCACTCGGCCAGGAAGGTGGTGATGAGCGGCAGCAGGATGTCTGCCACCTGATCGGCTTCGGCCTCCGTCATGATGAGCGGCGGCACGATGCGGATCACGCTGTCGGCCGTGACCGAGATCAGCAGGCCGGCGTCGGCTGCACGCTGCGTCAGTGCGCCGCAGGGCTTTGCCAGCTCGATGCCCAGCATCAGGCCATGGCCACGCACATCGCGCACGCCAGGGTGCTCCATCAGGGCGGT
Source organism: Hydrogenophaga sp. (assembly GCF_011390835.1). Lineage (GTDB taxonomy): Bacteria > Pseudomonadota > Gammaproteobacteria > Burkholderiales > Burkholderiaceae_C > Hydrogenophaga. The sequence continues at coordinate 65,036 of NZ_JAABRQ010000013.1, forward strand.
GGCGAACCGGGTTTTCAGTCGCGTGCCCACCCGCTCGGCATTGGCCAGCAGGTCATCTTCTTCCATGATACGAATGGTCTCCACGCCGGCCCGCATGGCCAGCGGGTTGCCGCCGAAGGTGGTGCCGTGGTTGCCGGGCGCAAAAATGTTCGCGGCCTTGGGGCCGGCCACCACCGCGCCGACCGGCACGCCAGAGCCCAGGCCTTTGGCCAGCGGCATCACGTCGGGCAGGATGCCAGCCCACTGGTGAGCAAACCACTTGCCGGTGCGGCCCATGCCGCACTGCACCTCGTCGATCATCATCAGCCAGTCGTTGGCGTCGCACAGCGCGCGCAGGCCTTGCATGTAATCCACCGTCATCGGGTTCACGCCGCCTTCGCCCTGGATGGCCTCGAAGAACACGGCCACCACGTTCGGGTTGCCGGCCGTGGCTTTTTTCAGCGCAGCCAGGTCATTGACCGGCACGCGGATAAAGCCTTCGACCAGCGGGCCGAACCCGGCCTGGATCTTTGGATTGCCGGTGGCCGACAGGGTGGCGATGCTGCGGCCGTGGAAGGCTTTTTCATAGACCACGATTTCCGGGCGCTCGATGCCTTTGTCGTGTCCAAACTTGCGCGCCAGCTTGAGCGCGGCCTCGTTGGCTTCCAGGCCGGTGCTGCAGAAGAACACATTGGTCAGCCCCGAGCGCTCCACCAGCATCTGCGCCAACCGCTCCTGGTCGGGTATGTGATAGTAGTTGCAGCAGTGGATCATCTTGGCCACCTGGTCCTGCAAGGCGGGTACCAGCTTGGGGTGCGCATGGCCCAGGGTGTTGACCGCGATGCCGGCCAGCGCGTCCAGGTAGGACTTGCCATTCACGTCCCAGACGCGGCAACCTTGGCCGTGCGTCAGTGCGATCGGCAGGCGTCCGTAGGTGTTCATGACGTGCGGCGAGGCCACGGGATTCAGGGCAGCGTTCATGGGGGACTCCGGTGCAGGCGTGAGAAAACGAATCGGCCCAACGTGGCCAAAGGCCGGTTGAGCCGTCAAAAAGCGATTCTAGAGGCAGGTACCGACCCGATCCTTGCTGTCTGCACATCACAGTGATGCAACAGCCCAGCGACTCGCGCGGACAACACACGAATCTGACCGAACCCGTCTGGTGCGTCGTGGGGCATGGGTGCGGGTTTTCCCTGATCTCAAGTCTTATATAAGATAGAATACCCACAGCGGTCTGGTCCAGCGATCCTTGGCCAGCACCCCACTCAGCGCCCCATCCCGAGGCTCTCCATCGATGGCCCCAACCGAAGCCAAACAAGTGTTCATCCAGGGCGTTACCGCCAGTGGCCGTACCTTTCGCCCGAGCGACTGGGCGGAGCGTTTGGCGGGCGTGATGAGCCCGTTTCGCCCTGGCGGAGCGAGCCCGGGCAGTCACCTGAGCTACTCACCCTGGTGCGTGCCCAACACGATCAACGGCGTCAAGTGCGTGGTGGTTCACACCGATCTGCGCGAGGCCGATCCCATGGCCTGGGACTTCGTCATGCACTTTGCCCGCGACAACGAGTTGCAGGTGGCTGAAGGCTGCCTGTTGCCGGACGCACCCGCCTGAATCCGCCGGCTTGGCCTCATGCGACGAGATCGTCGTAAGAAGAACCCATTCATTTATAAGGGTTTGCAACATGGCCGTCGCCAAAATCATCGAAATCATCTCAGGCAGCCAGAAAAGCTTTGACGACGCGGTCAAGCAGGGCATGACCGGGTGAACGACAGCGTGACCGAAGTCAGCGGCGCGTGGATCAAGGACCAGCGCGTGGTGATGAAGGCTACCTTCACGGGCAAGGTCAAAGCGCCGGCCCGCAAGAGGTGAGGCTTGGCCCGGAAACAGAAAAGCCGTCTTGCGACGGCTTTTTTGCTTTTGCTGGCAGCGCACCCGTTTCAAACGGCAGACCCTGACGGGTCCGGGCTGTGGGTCGGGCGCTGGGGCCAGACCCGTGGGTCGTCAGGCGGTGGCGGTTGCCAATGCCTTGACTTTGGAGGACAGGCGACTCTTGTCGCGCGCTGCCTTGTTCTTGTGGAAGATGCCCTTGTCGGCCACGATGTCCACGACCTGCTGCATCTTGGCAAACAGTTCGGTGGCCTTGACCTTGTCGCCGGCCAGCACGGCCTTTTCGACGTTCTTCACCACGGTGCGGTATTTCGAGCGCAGCGAGGTGTTGGCTGCGTTGAGCTTGACGTCCTGGCGGGCGCGTTTGCGGCCCGAGGCAAGTCGGGGGTTCTTTTTCTTCGGCTTGGTGGCCATGATGTGTTTCCTTCGATGTTTGGAGATGTTGCCAGCAAAGCCCGCGATTCTACCATTCATGTGCCTGCCGAGCAGAAGCGCCCAGGGCAACCGTGCAGCCGGCTTAGCCGGGCCGTGGTTGCGTTCCATCACCTGCAAGCGCGGGGGCACAGGCCAGAGGCGGCGCAGGGGGTGCCTTAAACTTCCTCGGTGTCGCTGTTCAAATCTGCCTCCCTGGTCTCGCTGCTGACGCTGGCTTCGCGCATTACCGGGCTGGTGCGCGAGCTGCTCATGGCTGCCACGTTTGGTGCCAGCGCGCTCACGGACGCGTTCAACGTTGCCTTCCGCATCCCCAATCTGCTGCGCCGGCTGTTCGCCGAAGGCGCGTTCAGCCAGGCTTTTGTGCCGGTGCTGGCCGCCGCGCGAGAGAAAGACGGCGACGCCTCTACCCGGGAACTGATCGACCAGATCGCCACCGTGCTCGCCTGGGCCTTGACGGCCACCTGCGTGATCGGCGTGGCCGCGGCGCCGGTGCTGGTCTGGGCCATGGCCAGCGGTCTGAAACAGAGCCCCGAGGGGTTCGAGGCAGCGGTTTTTATGACGCGCTGGATGTTCCCCTACATCGGCTTCATGTCGCTGGTGGCGCTGTCAGCCGGCATCCTGAACACCTGGAAGCGCTTTGCCGTACCGGCGGCAACGCCGGTGCTGCTCAACCTGGCCATGATCGCAGCCGCTTACTGGGGCGCACCCTGGTTGGGCGGCATGGGCATCGAGCCGATTTACGCCATGGCCGGCGGCGTGCTGCTCGGTGGCATGTTGCAGCTCGGAGTGCAGATACCGGCCTTGTACCGGCTGGGGCTGCTGCCCCGTATCCGCCTGCGCTGGTCGTCTCTGCGCAGCGCCTGGAATCATCCGGGCACCCGGCGGGTGACCACGCTCATGCTGCCGGCGCTGCTGGGCGTGAGCGTGGCGCAGATTTCGCTGCTGATTAACACCCAGATCGCGTCCCACCTAGTCACCGGCAGCGTGAGCTGGCTGACCTATGCCGACCGGCTCATGGAATTCCCCACCGCCATGCTCGGTGTGGCGCTTGGTGTGGTGTTGTTGCCGCAGCTGGCAGCGGCTCAAGGCGCCAATGACGCCGCCCGGTACAGCGGTTTGCTTGACTGGGGCTTGCGGCTGGTGGTGCTGCTGGCCGTGCCGTGTGCGGTGGCGCTGCTGACCTTTGCCAAACCGCTGGTGGCGGTGCTCTACCACTACGGCCGATTCACCGATCACGACGTGCAGCAGACGTCGGTGGCACTCATGGGCTATGGCGCCGGCCTGGTGGGCCTGATCGCGATCAAGGTGCTGGCACCAGGCTTTTACGCCCGCCAGGACATCCGCACCCCGGTGAAGATCGCTATTGTGGTGCTGGTACTCACCCAGTGTCTCAACCTGGTGCTGGTGCCGTTGCTGGCCCACGCTGGCCTGGCGCTGGCGATCGGCCTCGGGGCGATGGTCAACGCAACCTGGCTGCTGATTGGTCTGATACGCCGAGGGGCTTACACACCGTCGCCGGGCTGGGCGCGCTTCGGCCTACAGGTGGTGGCGGCCAGTGCCCTGCTGGCGGTGTACCTGATGTGGGTGGCCTCGGCCCAGAACTGGCTGGCCTTTGACGGGCATGGCCTGCAGCGTGTAGGCTTAACTACCTTGTGCATCATCGGTGCGGTGGTGGTTTACTTCTTGGCCCTGATGCTCTCGGGCGTGAAGTTGCGCCAGTTCGTCCGGAAATGAGGACCATTTCGGTCTGGACCCATGTCTTTTGCGTTCGATCTTTCAGCGGCCACGCCGCTGGGTTATTTCGCTGCCCTGGTCGGAGAGGACGACAGCCTCCCGCTGCTGGAGGCCGCCGCGGCCATCGCGCAGGACGAATACCCCGAGCTCGACGTGCAGCAGGTTCTTGGCGACGTCGACCAGCTGCTCGCCCGCGTGAAGCGGCGCAGCGCTGAAGCCACCGGGCCGATGCAGCGCCTGCGGGTGCTCAATCAGTTTTTCTTCCGCGATATGGGCTTTGGCGGCAACGTCAACAACTACTACGATCCGGACAACAGCTACGTCAACGTGTTGCTCAAAACGCGGCGCGCGATCCCCATCACGCTGGCCGTGCTATGGCTGGAGCTGGCCCAGGGCCTGGGCCTGAAGGCCCGCGGCGTCAACTTTCCCGGGCATTTCATGGTCAAGGTCAACCTGCCCAATGGCCAGGTCGTGATCGACCCGTTCACTGGTCAGTCGCTGAGCCGCGAAGACCTGTCCGAGCGGCTAGAGCCATACAAGCGGCGTAACGGCCTGGTGGACGACTTCGATGTGCCGGTGGGCCTGTACCTGCAGGCGGCAGGGCCGCGCGAAATCCTGGCGCGCATGCTGCGCAACCTCAAGGAAGTGCACCGCACCCAGGAAGACTGGCTGCGCCTGATCGCGGTGCAGGACCGCCTGCTCATCCTGCTGCCCGACGCCTGGGTCGAGTACCGCGACCGCGGACTGGCCTGGGCCGAAATGGGCGACAACCGGCTGGCGGTGAGCGATCTCGAGATCTATGTGGCCCAGACCGACGACGCGCTTGACCGCGATGCCATCGAGCAGCGCTTGCTGGAACTGCGGCGCGAGTTGAACTGAGCGTGCTCGTCAGGGTTTCCGGTTGTAAGCCCTATTGACGCGGACCAGCTGACTGCTGATGATGAGTTGCGCCCTGATTGTTTCGGGCGCTTTTTCTCAACGCCTTAAAGATTGCACGCCATGCTCACCTTCCTCAAACGCCTCGTCGCCACCGTTCTCATCCCTTGCGTCGCACTGGCTGGCCTGCCCCTGATGGCCCAGGCGGGTATCGTCAGCACTGAGCAGGCCATGAGCGCCGAGGCGGCCGACGCCAACCGCGACCGCGTGACCAGCTTTCTGACGCGCGACGATGTGCGCGCCGAACTGCAGGCCCAGGGCGTGAGCGCTGATGACGCGGTTGCCCGCGTCCAGGCGATGTCGGATGCTGAAGTCGCCCAACTGGCCCAGCGGGTCGATCAGGCGCCGGCTGGCGCGGGCATTGTCGGGGTGCTGTTCACCATCTTCGTGATCCTGCTGATCACCGACATCCTGGGCTTCACCAAGGTGTTCCCTTTCACCCGTGCCATTCGCTGATCCCGCGGTGCGACCTGTCCGGTCGCCACGCACCACCCCCGCTCTGGCGGGGGTTTTGCTTTCTGCGCTGATGCTGCTGTCGGGTTGCGCCATTGCGCCGTCGGTGGCAGTGTTTGAGGAGGGCTGGTCGGCGAGCTGGCCCGAACACGTGCTGCTGGCACAGGTGCCCTTTTTTCCCCAGGACGACACACTGTGCGGCCCGGCTTCGCTGGCCATGGTGGCCCAGGCAGCAGGTAGCCGCGTCACGCCCGATGTGCTCACGCCCCAGGTCTACCTACCGGGTCGCCAGGGCAGCTTGCAAGTCGAGATGCTGGCCGCCACGCGGCGGCAAGGACTGGTGCCGTATTTGCTGGCGCCTCGGCTGTCGGCGCTGCTCGACGAGGTGGCCGCAGGCGCGCCGGTGCTGGTGTTGCAGAACCTGTCGCTGCCGATCGCGCCGCAGTGGCACTACGCGGTGGTGATCGGTTACAACCGAGCCGCACAAACCGTCACCTTGCACTCGGGGACCACGCCGCGGCTGGTGCTGCCTCTGTCGACCTTCGAACTCACCTGGGCACGCTCGGATCGCTGGGCGGCGCGCGTGATCGCGCCCGACCGGCTACCGGCAACGGCCGAGGCCGACCGCTGGGCGGCGGCGGTCGCGCCCCTGGAGCGGGTCGACCCGGCTGCTGCCGAGCTCGCTTGGCGCACCGCGCTGATGCGGTGGCCTGACCACCGCATCAGCCTGCTTGGCCTGGGCAACATTGCGTATGCGCAAGGCCAGCGGGCTGCCGCCGCGACCGCTTACCTCGCGGCGGTGCAGGCCCACCCCGACTTTGCCGATGCCTGGAACAACCTCGCCCAGGTGCGGCTGGAGCAGGGTGACCGTGCGGCAGCGGTACAGGCCATCGATCGCGCGCTGGCCCTGGGCGGTCCGCGCTTGCCCGCGTACCAGGCTCTGCAGCGCCGCATCATCGGGCCGTGATCGGTAAGCCGTCGACAATCGGCGTTTGGTTTAGGGACGCGACATGACACGAGTGATGCTGGTGGGGGCTACCGGCCTGGTGGGCGGCGAGGTGCTGAAGCTGGCCCTGATCGACCCGAAGGTGCAGCAGGTGGTGGCACCCACACGCCGGGCCCTGCCTGCGCACGCCAAGTTGCTCAACCCGGTGGTGGACTTTGACGTTTTGCCGGTTGATGCCGACTGGTGGGCGGTGGATGCGGTGATCTGCGCCCTGGGCACCACCATCAAGAAAGCGGGTTCGCGGGCGGCGTTCACCCGGGTCGATCACGACCACCCCTTGCGGGTGGCCGAGCTGGCACGCAGTCACGGCGCCCAGGCCTATGCGCTCAATTCGGCGCTTGGCGCCGACCCCGATTCCCGCGTGTTCTATTCGCGTACCAAAGGCGAGCTGGAGCGCGATCTGCAGGCCTTGGGCTATCCCTCGCTCACATTCGTGCGGCCCGGTCTGATCGGCGGCGAGCGCGAGGAGGCGCGCCCAGCCGAGCAACTGGGTGTGATGGTGTCGCAATGGCTGCGGCCGCTGCTGCCGGCGCGCTACCGCGTGGTGCCGGCCGAGCGCATCGCGTTCCACCTGCTGCACGCTGCGCTGTCCGCGCGGCCCGGCTCACGAGTGCTGATGTCCGAGCAGATCATCTGATCGACCGGGGTTGCAGTCCACTCAAGTGGTACGGCCAGTGATCCGGCTGCGCCACGCAATCGCCAGTAGCGCCAGCACGGCAAAGCCCATGCCTGCCAAGAAAGTGCTCGACGCACCCAGCCGGTCCCAGAGCCAACCAGCCAAGCCGCTGGCGATCAGCAGGGACACGCCACAGGCCAGGTTGAACACGCCAAACGCGGTGCCGCGCAGGTCAGCTGGCGCGGCGTTGGCCACCAGGGTGGCGAGCAGTCCCTGGGTGAGCGCCATGTGCAGGCCCCATAAGGCCACGCCCGCCCAGAACACCGCGCCTTGGTTGCTCCAGGCCAGCAGGCCGTCGGCGGCGATCAGCGCCAGCAGGCCTGCGATCAACAGCCTGGTGTGGCTCATTGAGTCGGACAGTTTGCCCAGCGGGTAGGCGCCGGCAGAAAACACCAGATTGAGCGCAATCAGCACCAGCGGCGTGGCGGCCAGCGGTAGCCCGCCTTGCTGGGCGCGCAGCACCAGAAAGGCCTCGCTGAACCGGGCCAGCGTGAATACCGCGCCGATGCCCACCACCCACCAGTAGGCGCCCGTCAGGCGCTTGAGGTTCTTGCGGCGGATCGGGTTGCTGCGCACCGCGCCCGGCGCGCGCTCGGGCTCCCGCACGCCCCACACCAGCAGCGCCACGCATAGCAGCGCAGGCACGGTGGCGGCCCAGAACACGGCGCGAAAGTCGTTGGCCCAGAGCAGCATGCCGCCCATGGCGAGCAGCGGGCCCAGGAAGGCGCCGGCAGTGTCCAGCGACTGACGCAGGCCAAAGGCCGCGCCGCGCTTGTCAGGCGGCGCCAGGTCGGCCACCAGCGCGTCGCGCGGCGCGCCGCGGATACCCTTGCCCACCCGGTCTAGCAGGCGCGCGGTCACGATCAGGCCCAGACCACCGGCCAGCGCAAACAGGGGTTTGGACAGCGCGCCCAGGCCGTAACCGAGCACAGCCAGCGGTTTGCGGCGGCCCCACCAATCGCTTAGCACGCCAGAAAACACCTTGACCATGAGCGCGGTGGCTTCGGCCGCGCCTTCGAGCAAGCCGATGGTGAGCATGCTCGCGCCGAGCACGGTGGCCATGAAGACGGGCAGCAGGCTGTGGATTGCTTCGGACGACACGTCCATCAGCAGGCTGACGAAACCCAGCGCCCAGATGCTCCTGGGCAGGCGGCGACGCGGCGTGGCGTCGCTCATGCGTTCCTTAGGCGACGGTGACCGCCGCGCCAGTGCCGCGTTCGGCGATACGACCGATCTCGTAGACCGTCTCACCCAGTTCGCGCAAGGTCGCGGCGCAGGCGGCCGCTTCGAGGGCACCAATTACCACCACCATGCCAATGCCGTTGTTGAAGGTGCGGTTCATCTCGGTGTCGTCGATGCCGGCGGTCTGCTGCAGCCAGGCGAACAGCTCGGTCTGCGGCCAGCTGCCGTGCTGGAGGTGTGCGGCGGTGCCCTCGGGCAAGACGCGCGGGATGTTTTCCAGCAAGCCGCCACCGGTGATGTGGGCCAGGGCCTTCACCGGGTGTTTGGCGAGCGTGGCCAGCACGTTTTTTACATACAGTCGCGTCGGCTTCATGATGGCGTGCTTGAAAGGCAGTCCGTCCAGCGTGGCGGGCAAATTGGCCCCGGCGCGCTCGATGCATTTGCGCACCAGCGAAAAGCCGTTGGAATGCACACCGTGTGAGGCCAGGCCCAGCACCACGTCGCCGGACTTCACGCCCTGGCCGGTGAGGATCTTGCTTTTTTCGACCGCGCCCACGCAAAAACCCGCTAGGTCGTATTCACCGGCCGGGTACATGCCGGGCATTTCGGCGGTTTCGCCGCCGATCAGCGCGCAGCCGCTCAGCTCACAGCCGGTCGCGATGCCTCCGACCACGGCTGCAGCCGTGTCCACATCGAGCTTGCCGCAGGCGAAATAGTCGAGGAAAAATAGCGGTTCGGCGCCTTGCACCAGCACGTCGTTCACGCTCATGCCCACCAGGTCGATGCCCACGGTGTCGTGCATGTTCCATTCGAAAGCCAGCTTGAGCTTGGTGCCCACGCCGTCGGTGCCGCTCACCAGCACCGGCTCTCGGTAGCGCTTGGGCACTTCAAACAGCGCGCCAAAGCCACCAATGCCGGCCATCACGCCCTCGCGCATGGTCTTTTTGGCCAGCGGTTTGATGCGCTCGACCAGTGCGTCGCCGGCGTCGATGTCAACGCCAGCGTCTTTGTAGGAGAGGGGGGTGGGGCGGCTGGAGGTCATGGTAGGCGGTCTTGGCGAGTGGGGCCAGGCGCGGGGTTGCGGCTGCGGGCAGCCTGTTTCAGGGCGGAGCGGGTGCGAGGAATAGAATTTGCTCCTGATTTTAAAGGCCGCGCCCCTGCGGCCATCGAACCTTCATGACCTTCACCCCCACCCAGATCCGCGCCGCTTCCTGGGCCGCCATTGCGGTGGTGTCCTGGTTGTTGCTCGCGCTGCTGGCGCCGGTGCTCATGCCGTTCCTTCTGGCTGCGGTGCTGGCCTATGCGTTGCACCCGCTGGTAGAGCGGCTGCACGCGCGCCACGTGCCGCGCTGGCTGGGTGCGGGCATGGCGATCACGTTGCTGTCGCTGGTGGGTCTGGCGGTGGTGTTGCTGATCGTGCCGGTGATCACCAAGCAGGTGCCGCTGCTCAAGGAGCAGGTGCCACTGCTGCTGGACCGCGTGAACGACGTGTTGCTGCCTCTGGCCGCGCGTTTTGGTATCGACCTGCAGATCGACGTGGTGCAGGTGCGCGAGTGGTTGCGCCAGCTGATCGCCGGCCATGAGAGCGATCTGGTGGGCGGTCTGCTGTCGTCCCTGCGCATCGGCGGCAGTGCGCTGGCCGCGGTGTTTGGTAACCTGGTTCTCGCGCCCATCGTGGCCTATTACCTGCTGCTGGACTGGGCCAACCTGGTGGGCCGGCTCAAGGGACTGATTCCGCCGCGCTGGCGCGCTGGCGTGCAGAGCTTTCTGGACGAGACCGACGAGGTGCTGGGCCAGTACCTGCGGGGTCAGTTGCTGGTCATGGGCGTGCTGTCGGTTTGCTACACCATCGGCCTGGCCCTGGTGGGCCTGAAGCTCGCCCTGCCCATCGGGGTCTTCACGGGCGTGGCGGTGTTCGTGCCCTACTTGGGTTTTGGCCTCGGGCTGGTGATGGGCCTGCTGGCCGCTGTGTTGCAATTTCAGAGCCTGCTGGGCGTGGCGCTGGTGGGTCTGGTATTTGTCCTCGGCCAAGTGTTTGAGAGCATGTACGTAACGCCGCGCCTGCTGGGCGAGCGCATCGGTCTGCACCCGATCGCCGTTATCTTCGCCCTGATGGCCTTTGGCCAGCTGTTTGGTTTTGTCGGCGTGTTGATTGCCTTGCCGGCCAGCGCGGTGCTGCTGGTGGCGATCCGGCGCGCCAAAGCGGGCTACCTCGCCAGCGAGATGTACCTTGAGGATGCGCCCCCAGCTCCGGTCGCGGCGAAAGATCCGGACGGCGCCGCATGACCAATGGCTCTCCGCCCATGAAGCAGCTTGCGCTGGACATTGGCCTGGCGCCCACGCCCACGTTGGAGAGCTTTGTGCCGGTGGGCAACGAGGCGGTGCTGGAACACCTCAAACTCTGGGCCGGCAACCCATTGCGCTCGCCCGTGCCCACCTTCCTCTGGGGTGAGAGCGGCAGTGGCAAGACGCATTTGCTGCGCGCGGTGCGAGAGTCGCTGCGCGAGCAGGGCGTGCGCGTCGGCTGGATCGACGCAAGCACCCTGCACCCCACTGATTACGACGAGCACTGGGACGCGGTGCTGCTCGACGACTGCCAGCTCTACACCGCCGACCAGCAGGCGGCTGCGTTCAACTGGTTCGTCAACGCGCAGAGCCCGGCCCACGGCCCGGCGCGCTGGGTGCTGGCCGCCGCCGACCGCCCGCCGGCCGACCTGAAGCTGCGCGAAGACCTGCGCACCCGCCTGGGCTGGGGCCATGTGTTCCAGCTGCTGGCCCTGGGCGAGACCGAGCGGCGCGCTGTGCTGCGCCGCGCCGCCGACGAGCGCGGCCTGTTCCTGAGTGACGAGGTCATGGACTTCATGCTCAACCGGTTTGCCCGCGATCTTTCCAGCCTGATGGCGCTGCTGCTGCAGCTCGACGCCTACGGCCTGCGCACCAAACGCGCCGTGACCATTCCGCTCATCAAGTCCATGCTGGACAACGACTGACCCCACCCGCGAGCCCGGTTGCCCGGCGCTTCGCTGAATCAACTTTCATGTCTGCCTCTTCCGTGCGCCTCGCCCTGTTTGATCTCGACCACACCCTGCTGCCGCTCGACTCCGATCACGCTTGGGGTGCCTTCACCGTGGAGCTGGGCTGGCGCGATGCAGAGACCCACAGCCGCGCCAACGACGCCTTTTACGAGCAATACCAGGCGGGCACGCTGGATATCGCCGAGTACGTGCGCTTCGCCACCAGCGCAGTCCGCGAACACGGACAGCAGCGAGCGGCCGAGGCCCACGCGCGCTTCATGGAGCAGGTGATCCGCCCAGCCATGAAGCCACAGGCGCTGGAACTGGTGCGTGCGCACGAGGCCGCAGGCGACGTGGTGATCATCGTCACCGCCACCAACGAATTTGTCACCCGCCCCATCGCCCAGGCCTTTGGCGTGGACGAGCTGATCGCAATCGAGCTCGAGCGCGATGTCCAGGGTGAGCCCACCGGCGAAATCCGGGGCACGCCCTCGTTTCGCGACGGCAAGGTCGCGCGTGTGGAACAATGGCTGGTTGAGCGCGGCCTGTCCTGGGACCGTGTCGCGCACAGCAGCTTCTACAGCGACTCGATCAACGATCTGCCGCTGCTGGAAAAAGTGCACCAGCCCGTGGCCACCAACCCGGACCAGCGCCTCAGCGCCATCGCCACCGAGCGCGGCTGGCGCATCCTGAACCTATTCGAATGATCAAGAAATTTTTTGACAAGCTGCTGGGCAAAGCCGGTGGCACTAAATCAGCCCCGATCCCGAAGTTTGGCAAACGCGAAGACGTGCCGGTGGAGATGCACGGCATCGACCGCAGCCTGGTCGACCAGCGCGCGCTTGACGTGGTGCACACCTTGAAGCAAGGCGGCTTTGAGGCCTACATCGTCGGTGGCGCGGTACGCGACCTGCTGCTCGGCCTGCGTCCCAAAGACTTTGACGTGGCCACCAGCGCCACGCCCGAACAGGTCAAGAGCCTGTTTCGCCGCGCCTTCATCATCGGTCGGCGCTTTCGCATCGTGCATGTGGTCTATGGCCGCGGGCGTGAGCACGAGATGATCGAGGTCTCCACCTTCCGAGCCTACCTTGACAGCGCCGACGCCGATCAGGTCCAGGGCAATGAGCGCACCAGCAAAGGCCAGCTCGCAGGCATGACTCACGCCGTGGACGCCAGCGGCCGCGTGCTGCGAGACAACGTCTGGGGTCCGATCGAGCAAGACGCGGCCCGCCGCGACTTCTCCATCAACGCGATGTACTACGACCCCGAGTCGCAGATCGTGGTCGACTTCCACCACGGCATCCGCGACGCGAAGAAAAAAACACTGCGCATGATTGGCGATGCCGCCACCCGCTACCGCGAAGACCCGGTGCGCATTATTCGCGCCGTGCGTTTCGGCGCCAAGCTCAGCCACCTCGGTTTCAGTTTTGACGCCAAGACGCTCGCTCCCCTGGCCTCGTCTCGCGGTTTGCTGGCCGACGTCCCGCAAAGCCGCTTGTTCGACGAAATGCTCAAGCTGCTGCAGACCGGCCATGCGCTCGACAGTGTGGCCCAGCTGCGCCAGGTAGGGCTGGACACCGGCATCTACCCGCTGCTTGACGTGGTGGTGCAGCGCGCCGACGACCCGTTCGTGAAACTCGCCCTGCAAGATACCGACCGCCGCGTCGGCGAGGGCAAGCCGGTGGCGCCCAGCTTCCTGCTGGCCTGCGTGTTGTGGTCCGATGTTCGTACCGGCTGGCAGCAACGTTTGCAGCCGCGCGGCAACCAGCGCCCGCCCGCGCCCATGGCGGCGCTGCTTGACGCGGTGGATGACGTGTTTGAAAACCGTATCGGTGACGTGTCTGGCCGCGGCAAGCTCGGCGCCGACATGCGCGAAATCTGGCTCATGCAGCCGCGCTTTGACAAGCGCGTGGGCAACGGCCCGTTCAGCCTGGTGGACCAGGTGCGTTTTCGCGCCGGATTTGATTTCCTGCGCCTGCGCGCCCAAGTCGGCGAGGTGGAGGAGGAGCTGGCCCACTGGTGGGAAACCTTCCAGAACGTGAGCGACGTCATGCGCGAAGACATGGTCGACGCGCAGCGCAGCAACCAGCCTGGCCGCAGCGCCGGCGGCTCGCGCAGCCGCCGCGTCAAACCGACCGATGCCGATCACCCCGCGAGCGCGGCCGGTGCACCGCAAGACGATCCGCGCTTTCGTCGCGATGACACTGCCGGTGACGACGCGGGCGAACACGATAGCGCTCCCGACCAGCCTGGCTCTGCCGAAGCTGGGGATGCGCCTTCACCGGCCAAGAAGCGCCGCCGCCGCCGTCGCAAGCCCGGTGGCGCTGCCGCCGCGCCCGACGCGGGCGGCCCGGTCGCTGGCGACTGATCCAGGACCCAGCGCGGTGTGAGCGAGCAGCGCGACGAAGTCATCGCCTACGTGGGGCTTGGCGCCAACCTGGGCGATTCGCCCCAAGCGGTGCGCGATGCGATCGCCGCCCTGGCGGCCACACCTGGCGTATCGCTCGTCCAGGCCTCCAGCCTTTACCGCAGCGCCCCGGTGGACGCCACCGGCCCCGACTACATCAACGCCGTGGCCTGCATCTCCACCCGCCTCACCGCGCCCGCCCTGCTGCACGCCCTGCAGGCTATCGAAAACACCGCTGGCCGCGAGCGCCCTTACCGCAACGCCCCGCGTACGCTGGACCTGGACCTGCTGCTGTATGGCGATGCGGGCATCGCGTCGCCCGATCTCACGGTGCCTCACCCGCGCATGGGCGAGCGGGCGTTTGTGCTGCTGCCTTTGCGGGAGATATCACCTGGGTTGATTGGGGATGAGGATCTGCAGGCGGTATCGTTACAGGTGGTTGAGCAGCTTGGCTCTTTCGAGTGAGCGAAGCGTGAATCCTGGTGCGAAGCCGATCATCCGGGGTTGATGCCGATTGTCCGTAAGCGGGAAGACGCGTGACATGGCCCCGTCGGCATACGCGCCATTGCCAGATCGACAACCGCGTTATCACGCAGGAGACCAGTGAATGTTCAGAGCCACGTGATGATTGGATCCAACGACATTGAGCGTTCCAAGCGTTTCTATGGCGCCGTTGGCTCCATGACGCACCACCCGCATCTTGATTTTTTCGTCTCAGATGCGTGACCCATCACACCAAGGATCCCACTCGATGCCCACCATCTACGAAAAACGCACCTACTCTGTGGTTGTCGGCCAAATGGCGGAGGTCGTCCGCCTCTATTCGACACTGGGTTGGCCCGCACTGGAAGCGGGTGGCTTCTCCAAGAATCTGATCGGCTACTTCATCTCAGACACCGGTGAACTGCATCAGCTGGTTCACCTCTGGCGTTTCGAAAGCGACGAGGATCGTAGAGAATTCTGGAGGAAGCTTTTTGCAGATTCCGACTTCATGGCGTTCGCCAAGCAGTTGCGCCCGCTGGTCAAAACGCAGGGCAATCAGCTTCTTCTGGCCGCACCCTGGGGTCCGCAGCCCTAGACCGCCTGGTTGCAGGCGCGTGCATGCAGCACACGGTCCCCGACTTGAGCGCTCAGCCTGCTCGCTACGGGGCCAGCCGTTCCCGCAACCACCCGCCTTCAGCCTGCTCCGTGTAGCGCAGCCGATCGTGCAGCCGGCTCTTGCGGCCTTGCCAGAACTCCCAGCGTTCGGGTTTCAGGCGGTAGCCGCCCCAGTGGGGCGGGCGGGGTGGTTGCAGCAGGAATTGCGCACCGTACTTGGCCGCGTTGGCCACCAGCACCGCGCGGCTGTCGATGACTTCGCTTTGTGGGCTGGCCCAGGCCCCGATGCGGCTGTCCAGCGGTCGGCTTTTGAAATAGGCGTCGCTTTCTTCATCGCTCACTTTTTCGACCACGCCCTCGATGCGCACCACCCGCTCCAGCTCGACCCAGTGAAACTGCAGGGCGGCAAACGGATTGCCTGCGAGTTCGCGGCCCTTGCGGCTGCCGTAGTTGGTGTACCAGACGATGCCTTGCGCGTCGAAGCCCTTGATCAGCACCACGCGGGTGCTGGGCCGCAGGTCCGATCCCACGGTGGCCACGGTCATGGCGTTGGGCTCAGGTACCTCGCTGCTGATGGCTTCCTGCAGCCAGCGGTCGAATTGCCGCAGCGGGTCGGGGTCGGAAGCGGACTCGCTGAGTTCGGCTTTTTCGTAGCTTTTGCGCAGATCGGCGATGTTCATGCGTTCAGTATAGGCAGCGTGTTGTTCGGAACTCATTCGGCTAGACGCAGCAGGCGCGCCAGCGCCCGGTCTTCGATACCGTGCTCGCGCAGGCCTTGCAGGGTCTGGCGGGCGTAGTCCAGCGTACTGCCGTAGCGGCCCACCGAATGGGTGAAGATCTCGCGGTAGTGATCGTCGCCCAGCGGGCCGGTGTAGTTGGGGCTGCGGCGCGAGAGTGTGAAGGTGAGCGCGGGCACCAGGCCCTGGGCTGTCTGGCAGGGCAGCCATTTCGGGTCGTACACCGGGTTGGGCATTTCGCGCGCCCAGAGCGCGGGCATAAGCGCTTCGACCCGTTCATGCGGAATACGCAGCGCTAAGCCTTGCACGCTGCCGCCGCGCATAAGGGCAAACACCAGGCCGGGCCGCTCGGGCGTGCCGCGGTTGACGCGGCTCCACATCTGCAGGCAGCGGTGGTGACCGTGCACGCGGGCCAGCCGGGTCTCCACCGCCTCAAACTCCGGGCGCCAGACCAGCGAGGCGTAGCCAAACACCCAGAGATCTGGCCGTGGCCCCTGGGCGCGCCAGGCGGCCAGGGTGTCGGCCATCATCTGCTCGCCGTTGCGTTCGGCCGGCACCCAGGTGCGCGGCCGAGGGAGGCGGGGTAGGGTGATGGGGGCAGGCCGTTCGGTGTGGGTGGGCATTTACAATCGTGGGTTGTTCAGGCTGGCTGTGTTCACGCCTCGCCATCCGCCAGCGAGGCTTGTCCCGGCGCTGGCGCATCGATTTCTTTTTTTCACGGAGTCTGTTTCATGTCTTCCCAAGATACCGACGAGGATAGCCGCGTCGTCGCAGTGGTTGTGATTTTTGCGATTTTGCTGGCCGTGGGCGTAGCCCTGGGCTTCGGCATCCACAAGGCCCGTGGTGGTGGCGCTGCGGCCTCCGCTTCGATGTCCGCACCGGCCGCGGACGGGGCGCAAGCCGCTGCCATGCCGGCGGTGGGCGATGACGCCAGCGTGGTGGTGGAAAACGGCGTGGTCAAGTTCTACTTCGCTTCCGGCAAGGCCGATCTGGCCACCGGTGCGCTGGACGCGCTGGGCGACGCGATTGCCGCCGCCCAGGCCGGCAAGCAGCTGGTGATTTCGGGCTTCCACGACGCCACTGGCGATGCAGCCTTCAACGCCGAGCTGGCCAAGCAGCGCGCCATGGGCGTGCGCAATGCGCTCATGGGCGCCGGCGTGGCCGAAACCAGCATCGAGCTCAAAAAGCCGGAGGAGACCACCGGCAGCGGCAACAACGCCGAGGCGCGTCGCGTAGAGGTGATGATTGCGCAGTAAGCCTCGCTCATCTGGCGAAAAAATGCCCGGCTTGTCCGGGCTTTTTGCTGGGCGAAACCTGTCTGCCCGGTGGGGATTCAACCCAGACCAACGCCGGTGGCGTGTTCGGGGCGCTGGATGAGCTCGATCTTGTAGCCGTCGGGGTCGGTCACGAACGCGATCACCGTCTTGCCACCCTTGACCGGGCCGGCTTCGCGCGTCACGTTGCCGCCGGCCGCCTTGATCTTGTCGCAGGCGGCGTAGGCGTCGACCACGCCGAGCGCGATGTGGCCGTAGGCCGTGCCCATCTCGTAGCTTTCGGTGCCCCAGTTGTGGGTGAGCTCGATCTCGGCCTGCGCCGGGTTGCCCTCGTAACCCACAAAGGCCAGAGAGTACTTGTACTCGGGATTCTCCGAGGTGCGCAGCAATTGCATCCCCAGCACCTGGGTGTAGAAGTCGATGGATCGCTGCAGGTTGCCCACGCGCAGCATGGTGTGAAGAAGTCGCATGCCAGAAGTCCTTGCCTGATGGTTCAAAAGTGAATTATGTCGTCGCCCCGCCGGCTGGCTTGTGTTTCAGGTCGAACACCAGACAGGTCGTGGTGGCATGGGCGTAGAGCGTGCCGTCGGGACCGACCAGCTGCGCATCGGCCGTAGCGAGCTGGCGACCGCAGTGGATGACGCGGCCAATCGCGCGCACCCGCGGCACCTTGAGGGTAAGGGCACGCACGATGTTCACGCTCAGCTCGGCGGTGGTGTAACCGCGGCCCGGCAGCATTTTGGTGTGCACGGCACAGCCCAGCGCAGAGTCCAGGATGGTGGCGAACCAGCCGCCGTGAACCGTGCCCATGGGGTTGAGGTGCTGCGGCCCCGGTGTGCCCTGAAAGGTGGCGGTGCCGTCGCCGATGTCGATCGCCATGAAGTCGAGCGTGCGCGCGATGGCTGCAAAAGGCAGCTCGCCGCGCAGCATGGCCTGCATCTGCTCCAGGCCCGACTTGCCCATGATCTGCTCGGGCTGCGCCGCGCCTGGCCCCGGGCCAGTGCTCAGGAGCTGCTGGACGGCGGCCTCTTCAGTCAGCCAATTCTCAAGTTGATTGGGTGCGGTCATGGATTGGTGGGCTGAGGACATGAGGAAAAGTGTAGCCACTAGCGGGTGAGGGACCTAGCAGCGTTTGGGCCGACAGGCGTGGTGCTCGTGAAATGCCCTGCAAGACCCCAGGCCGGCGCTGGCGCGGCGGCTTGCACGACAGTCTGCTTTGCATCCGCATTCCTTGTGCGCTAATCCCATCCACTTCACGGAGCCTGTCGACCCATGAGCTTGAGCGAATACCTGCGCAGCCACACCGAGCTGATTGAGATGCTGATCGAAGGCGACAACCCGCATGCGTTGGCAAAGCTTTCACACGACGACGTGGAGCGGCTGCGCAACCAGCTGGACCGTGAAGAGCGCATCCGCGCCTATGTAAGTGGTCGAGTGGTCGGCGCCGGGCGTGGGTTGTGGGTGTTGACCGAGCACTCGCTGATCGTGCTAGCCAGCGGCGGCCCGGTGCGGGTGCGCAAGCTGTCGCTGGCTGCGCTGACCCGCGTGGAGGCCGAGCGCGGGCGCTACGGGCAGACGCTGCGCGTGCGCATCGACGGCCAGACCCACGGGCTCTATGGCTGCGACACCACATACGCGGCGCTGGCTGCGCGCGTCCTGTGTGCCACCCATCCGGTGGCGTTGGCGCAGACGGCGCTGGATGACGAGGCACTGGCCGATGCCTTGCACGCGTTCGCTGAGCTGAGTCTGCGCTTGCAGCCACTGGCCCAGGCCGGTGACAGCGCCCGCCGACTCATGGAGCAGGCGATCGTCCGCGCCCGCGCCGATGGTCTGGTTCAAGCCGCTGAACTGACGTCCTGATCTTTCGGTCAGGCTCCATCGGGCGGGTCACCGGCCTGACGTATCAGCCTGTTTCAGCTCGGCCGCCAGGCGCTCGCCTTGCTGGGCGCGCGGCTTGACCAGTCGGGCGATGCCCAGGTAGAGCACGGGCGTGAGAAACAGCGTGAACAGTGCGGCGAGCGACAGTCCGCCGAAGATCACCCAGCCGATGGCGGCGCGCGATTCGGCGCCAGGCCCTGAGCCAAGCACCAGAGGCAGGGCACCCAGCACGGTGGAGGCCATGGTCATCATGATGGGGCGCAGCCGGGTGGTGGCCGACTCCAGCGCTGCCTCGGCGACGCTGCGACCGGCGTCGCGCAGCTGGTCGGCGAACTCCACCATGAGGATGCTGTTCTTCGCCATCACTCCCACCAGCAACAGCAGCCCGATCTGGCTGTAGAGGTTGACCGACGTGCCACTGGCCAGCATCGCAAACACCGCCGCTGCCAGACCGAACGGCACGCTGATCAGCACCACGCTGGCGCTGGTGACACTCTCGAACTGTGCCACCAGCACCAGAAACACCACCAGCAGCGCCAGCGCAAAGGTGATGACCATGTCGCGCCCGGTCTGCTCCAGCGTGGCGGCGTCGCCGCGAAACAGCAGGCCCATGCCGTCGGGCAACTCGCTGGCGGCCAGCGCGCGCAGGTCGTTGACCACCGTCTGCAGCGGCACGCCTTCGCGGTTCACCGCGCTCATCTCGACCGCGCGGCGTTGGCCGAAGCGCTCCAGCTCGGGTGCGATGGCGGTTTCGGTGATGCGCACAAACTGAGACAGCGGCACCAGCCGGTCGCCATCGGCCGTGCGGGCGCGTACGCTGTAGCTCAGCAGGTCGGACGGATCGGTGGCGCCGCGCGCACTGGACTGCAGGAACAGCGGCACCGTGCGGTCGTTGACCGTGACGTCGGTGACCTCGGTGCCGTCCACCAGCGCCCGCAGCACCGTGTCCAGGCCATCGATCGGCACGCCCAGCGCGCTGGCGCGTTCGCGGTCGATTTGCAGCGTGAGCTGGGGCTGGGTGGCGTTGTAGTCCACGCGCACATCGCGCAGCGCGGGTAACCGCTCTTCAATGGCGCGTGAAAACGCGTCGGCGGCCTCGGCGATGCGCGAGTAGTCGTCGCCGGTGATGGCCATCTGCACACTGCCGTCGCCGCCACCCACGCCCAGGGAGTTGCCGCCACGAATGCGCACACGCGCGCCGGGCAAATCGTTCAGCGCCTTTTGCAGCTGGGCCGCCAGCTCGCTCTGGCTCACGCTGCGCTCGCCCCAGTCGCTCAGCGGGGCCACGATCTGGGCGCGGTTCAGGTCGAAGCGCCCGGTGATGGTGAAAATGTTGGTGACCAGGCCCTGATCTTTCAGCGGTTGCACAACCGCCAACGCGGCTTCGAGCTGCCGGTCGGTGAATGTCAGGCCCACGCCATCGGGGGCATCAAGGCGGATCGACAGCACACCGCGGTCTTCGGTGGGGGTGAGTTCCTGGTCGAGCTGGGTGTAGGCGAACGCCGCCGCCGCCGCCAACGCCACACACACGCCCAGCACCCAAAGGGCATGTGCCAGCGCGGCGGTGATCAGCCGCTGGTACAGACGCACGCCGCGCTCCCCCACAGCGGACAGGCGCCGCCAGACGGGGCCAGGCGTGTGGTTCTGGGGCAGCCGCGATGCAATCAGCGGACCCAGCGTGAGCGCTACGAACGAGGATATCGCCACCGCCACCGCCATCACAAAGCCGAACTCAGCGAACAGTCGCCCGGTTGCCGACGGCAGAAACGAGATCGGTACGAACACCGCCACCAGCGTGGCGGTGGTGGCCACGATGGCAAAGAACACCTCGCGCGTACCCAGCACGGCAGCCGCACGCGGCAGTGCGCCCAGGGCGCGGCGCCGCTGGATGTTTTCCAGCACCACGATCGCATCGTCCACCACCAGGCCGGTGGCCAGCAGCAGCGCAAGCAGTGTGATGAGGTTGATGGAGAAGCCGAGCAGCCAGATCGCCGCCAGAGTACCGATCAAGGCGATGGGAATGGCCACCAGGGGCACCAGTGTGGCGCGCCACTGGCCGAGGAAGATGCCCACTACCCCCACCACGATCAGCACCGCCAGCACCAGGCTGGTGCTGACCTCGGCGATGGCACCTCGGATAAAGACCGCGTCGTCCGCGACCACGCTCACCCTCAGGTCGTCGCCCTCGCGGTTGATCCGATCCACCACCGCGCGAACGCCGTCGGAGATGGCCACACTGTTGGACTGCGCCTGGCGCACTACGCCTAGGCTGATCACGGTCTCGCCATTGAGCCGCACATAGGCCGTGGCATCGGCCGGGCTGTAGTAAATGTCGGCCACGTCGCCCAGCGTGAGCTGTGACCCCAGGCGCAGGGCGCGCAGGCTCTGGGGCGAGCTGGCAGTGGCGTTGGCACGCACCAGCACCTCCTGGTCGGCCGAGGACAGGCTGCCGGCGGGCACATCGACCCGCGCGGTGCGCAGCAAGGTGGCCACATCGTCCACCGAGACGTTGTAGGCCGCCAGGCGCAATGGGTCGATGCGCACTCGCATCACGCGCTGCCGGTCACCAAACAGGGTGATGTCGGCAACGCCCTCGACCGAGATCAGATCAGGCTCGATGCGGTCTTCCACCAGGCGTGAGAGCTCGTCGATTTCCAGCGATTTGCTCGACACCGCCAGCTGCATCACCGGCTCGGCGTCGGCGTCGGCTCGGACGATGGTGAGGTTCTCCACGCCATCAGGCAGCGAGCCTTCGACGCGAGCCACGGCATCGCGCACATCGTTGGCTGCCTCCACCAGGTTCACGCCGGGGTTGAATTCGATGATGACGCGCAGGTTGCCTTCTTCGCTGGCCGAGCGCACCAGGAATACCCCTGGTACGCGGGCCGCAGCGCCCTCGACCACGCGGGTCACTTCCGCATCGATGGTCTCGGGCGCAGCGCCGGGGTAGTCGGCGCGCACCGCCACGACCGGGCGGTCGATGTTGGGCAGCTCGCGCACCTCCACGCCCAGCCAAGCCCCCACGCCCGCGATCACGATCAGTAGGTTGATCACGATCACCAGCCAGGGCCGACGAATCGACAGCGCCGGCAGGTCGCTTGCGCGGTCTTCCATCAGGGCGCCCCGGTGTCGCTGCGTTCGCCCACCACGCGCACCGCGCGGCCTTGTCGCACCCGCTGCACGCCTTCCACCACCACGGGCTCACCCGCGCGCAGCTCGCTGTCAATCAACACCCGCCCAGCGGAGCGGCGCAACACGCGGGCCGGCACCGCCTCGGTCTTGCCGTCGCGCACCGCCCAGACAAAGGGGCCTTCGCGGTTGAACTGCAAGGCCAGCTCGGGCACGCTGATGCGCCGCTGGCCTGCCAGCACCAGGCGGATCTGGAACGACATGCCGGGGCGAAGCTGGTCGTCAGTATTGGGCAGAGTGGCGCGCACGCGCACGGTGCGCAGGGTAGTGTCGATGCGGCTGTCGACCTCGCGCACGGTACCGGCGATGGGCGCATCGGGGTATGCCGGGCTGGTCGCCTGCACCGGCTGGCCCAGCTTCAAGCGGGCGAGGTAGGCTTCGGGTACCGAAAACTCGACCACCAGATTGCGCCGGTCATCCAGCGTGGTGATGGCGCTGCTCGGCGACACCCGGTCGCCTAGTTCCACCGCCGCGATGCCCACCACGCCCGCGAAGGGCGCGTTCACCTTCAGCTCGTCCAGCGCCTGTCGGGCCTGGGCCAGCTCGATTTGCGCATTGCGCTGCGCGGCCACCGCCGCTTCCACCTCGATTTCCGGCACCGCGCCCGTGCCGCGTGCCGACTCAAAGCGCCGCGCCAGCAGGCTCGCGGTCTCCAGCTGGGCCGTGGCCAGATCTACCGCCAACCGCTGCGCGCGATCATCCAGCTGCACCAGCAACTGGCCAGCCCGAACCGACTGGCCAGTTCGAAAAAGGACCCGACCCACTTCGCCCTCGACCTGGGGAAAAAGCGTGACCGAGCGCTGCGCTAGCCCGCTGCCCAGCACATCCAACGTCACGCTATCGGACATCTCTGTGCTAGCCGACACGATCACGGGTACGGTGTCTGGCGCGCGGGCGGCCTGGGCAGCAGAGAGAGGTGCGGTCAGCAGGCCGGTCCAGGCCAGCAAAGCGACGCTTGCCCAGTGGGTCCAGCGCGCAGGATGCAGGGTGGGTGGTTCAAAACACATGGCCAGATGGTAGTGTGCAGCCCGAACCGGGCGCTGGCACTGGCTGCAATATCCCCGGCGCGGGGGGTCTGCCATCAGACCGGTACGGTGTAGTTCAGCGCCATGCGTCCGCCGTCTACCGTGACGATTTCGCCGGTGACGTAGCTGGCGGCGTCGCTGGCCAGCCAGGCCACCACGTCGGCGATTTCATCCGGCTCGCCCAGGCGGCCCATGGGCGTTCGGCTCAGCACCTTGGTCCGGGCGGCGTCGCTGGTGAGCACCGCTTTGGCGGCGAGCTCGGTGGCGATGGTGCCCGGCGCCACCGCGTTGACGCGAATGCCGTGGGGCGCCAGCGCGAGCGACATCACGCGGGTGAGCTGATTGATGCCGCCCTTGCTCACGTTGTAGCTGGCGATGTTGGGGATGGCGAGCACGCTGTTGACCGAGCTCATGTTGACGATGGAGCCGCTGCGTTCGGCCGCCATTTCGCGCGCCACCGCTTGACCCATGAGAAACGCGCCCTTAAGGTTGATGCGCAGCACCTCGTCAAAGTCGGCTTCGCTTACGTCCAGAAAATCGGCCGCCTTGAAGATACCGGCGTTGTTCACCAGCACGTCGATGCGGCCATGGGTGGTCATGACCTTGGCCACCAGGTCGTCCACGTCAAGCTTGTCGCCGACATCGCAGTGGCGGTACATCGCGCCGAGCTCGGTGGCCAGCGCCTTGCCCGGCACATCGGCCACATCGGCAATCACCACCAACGCGCCTTCCTGCGCAAAGCGGCGAGCGCAGGCTTCGCCAATGCCTTGTGCGCCACCAGTGACGATGACGACGCGACCCTGGTGGCCAAAATGGATGCGTTGCGGTTCGGGCGGGGTGTGTGCTGTGCTCATGCCGTGATGGTACTCACCGCGGGCGCAGGCGCTGGGCGATCGCATCGTGGCCTGTGCGCTGCGCCAGTTCGGCTGCGCTGGCGCCGGTGCGGTCGGTGCGGCGGGTGTCGGCGCCGGCTTTGAGCAACAGATCAACGAGTGCCGCGTCACCTCCCAGGGCGGCGAGCATGAGCACCGTCTGGCCGCTGCGGTTCACCGCGTTGACATCAGCACCTTGCTCAAGCGCAGCGCGGCTGGCCTCGACATCGCCCCGCGCCACTGCGTCCAGCAGTGCGGCGCTGGTGGCACTTGGCTGGATCAGGATGTCAACGAGTTGCGAGGCATCGGCAGCCGATTCGGCGGCCATGGGAGAGGCGGCGGGAGGCGCAATGCCGCGCATCGCTGCGGCCGCAGGCGCCTGTGCGCGAGTGGGAGGGGCGCTGGCACCAGCGTTGTCTGCGCGTGGCTCGGCGAGCGGTGGCGTTGCCGATGGCGCTGTCTCGACGAGTGCTCCGGGTATCTGCCCCAGGGAAGGTGCAGGCCTGGCCGGCGATGCGGCAGTGGCTGGTGAGCTGGCCGAAGAATTGGCGGGGAAGGGGTCCGGGCTTGCTGCGCTCAGCACTGGTTTTCGCTGAACGGTTGGCGGTGGTGGTGCGTCAGGCACCGGGCGGCTGGCAGACGCGGCAGGGTGCTTGGGTCGCGCTGGCGTGGCGGAGGTGTTCTCGGTCGTGTTGCCGGAGAGAGTCCCTGGTGCCTTGTTGTTGTCAGGCAGTCCTTCGGCGCGTGGTCCGGGGGGTGGCACTCTTGAGGCGGGCGCCGCCGGCGGCAGAGCGGTGGGTGCGCTGGGGCTGGGCAGGCCCAGTGCGGTGTCCTGTTCTGCTTCGCTGCCGCGATCGAATTGCAGCGCCAGCAGGCCGACCAGACCGAGCACGGCCAGGCTGCCCAGTGCGCGAAGCGTCCAGTTTGCATCGTTGGCGGCCGGGCGGTGGTTGGCGGTGGGCGTACGCGTCGCTGCGGCTGCGCGGGCCTGTGCCAGCACGCTCTCACGCAGGGTGGGCGTCGGGCGCGCGCTGTCCAGCGAGTTGGCCTCGTGGTAACGCTGCAGCAGCGGGTCGTGGTCGCGAGAGGCTGGGTTCTGGGTGTCGTCGGGGCGGTTCATGCGAAAGCCTCCAGGGCTTCGCGCAGGCGGGCGCGGGCATAGCGCAGCCGGCTTTTGGTGGTCTCGGAGCTCACGCCGGTGGTGGCCGCGATCTCGGCCACGCTCAGGCCGCCTTCGGCCTGCAGCAGAAAAGCCTCGCGTTGCGCGGGAGGCAGAGCTGCGAGCGCGTCCAGCAGGGCCTGCGCCTGCTCGCGCGAATCGAGCCGCCGCTCCGGGCCAAACCCCGATTCAGTGGCCAGGGTGTCGGCGAGGGAGGCGCCGTCTTCGGTGCTGGCATCCAGGCTGGTATGGGGCCGGTGGCGGCGCCAGTAGTCGACCATGCGGTGGTGCGCCAGGGTGAACAGCCAGGTGCGAAAGCGTGCTCGCGCCTCGTAGCGCATCGCTTCTCGCACCACGGTCAGCCACACCTCCTGCACCAGCTCGTCGGCCAGCTCGGGCTGTTGTACGCTGCGAAGGACGAAGCGCCACACCGGCAGGGCATGACGGTCGTACAGAGTCTCAAACGCACGCGTGTCGCCATGGGCATAGGCCTGCATCAGGTGCCCGTCGCTGGGCTCGGCGCTGTCGTGCATGCGCTGGATTATGGGCGGCGACCCCCAGGCGCTACCTCGGCCCAGCCATACGGCAGTGTCCACCCGCTGACTCAGGAAGGATCGGGCGCGTAGCGCGACACGGCGGGCTCGGGAAACGGATTCGGCCGGGGCGGTACTGGGCTTTGTGGAATGACGCCCATGGCCACCAGGTTGTCAAAGCTGTCATATCGAATTCGGATGATCTCGTCGGGTCTCGAGCTGCGGCGCTCGAAGGTGGTGTGACCGACCCGGTCGCTTTCACGTGCGCCGTGTCCCGTGCCCAGGCGCGGCGCGGGTGCCGCCGGCACCATGCGGCGCGATGCCATCGGCGAGTTGGACAGGCTTTCGGCGGCGGCGGTGCCGTTGGCCTCGGCCCGCTGCTGAACCATGGGTGCGGCGCTCTCGGCGCTGGCCTCGCCCGCCGCTGCGCCCAGGCGCTCATGGTCACGCGAACGGCTGTGGGGATAAGGGGCGGGCAACAGCACCGGCGGTGGCGCCACCTTTTCGCGAAACAGCGCCACACCGATCACGCCCATGTGGGCCGGGCGACCGGTTCGCTCGGCGTAGGAGGTGGGTGAGGCGGTGAAGTGAAACGCCGCGATCTGGCTGTCGCTCTTGCGCCAGCCCGTGACCTGGTAGCTCTGCCATGCGCCGAGCACATAGCCGGTCTGGTGTAAGGCCGCGGTTTCGCCGGAAATGACGTTCACGCCGTCGACCGAGACCACGTTCAGCGTGCGGCCCGCGCTGGTGTTGCGCAGGGCCACGGCGTAACGCGCCCCGCTGCGACCGGCCACCCAATGGTCACCCTGGTGGCGGTAAACCGGCAGCACCTCGCCGGTATCGCGGTCGATCAGCTGAACATCGGCCAGTCTACCGAGGGCATGTGCGGGCAGGGTGGCCAGCAAGGCCAGCGCGCCGCAGGCGTTCAGCAACAGGCAGCGGGGCAGGGTAAAGGAAGCAGGAGGGCGCATCAGAGAGCTCCAAAAAAGTGGAAGGAGCTCACTGAAACGCTGGGCGCGGCAAAACGGGGCTAAACGGCACCACCTTCTTTGCAAGCGTTTGTAATGCAGACACGATCCGGCTTGCCCTGCCCAGTTCTCAAGGTGACTCGGTTGGCGGCTCGATGCCCCGAAACTGTACGCGTACCGTGAGACCACCGCCGGGCGTTTCGTCCAGCGTGAGGCGCCCCTGGTGTTGCTGAACAATGCGCGAGACGATGGCCAGCCCCAGGCCGCTGCCGTGACCTTGTTGAGGGTTCAGGCGGACAAAGCGCTGCAAAGCGGCTTCGCGCTGGTCTGGATCAATGCCCGGACCGTCGTCGCTTACCGCCAGGCTGACTTCGTCACCGCTTCGAGATACGCGCACGTCCACTCGGCTGCCCTCGGTCGTGTGGCGCAGCGCGTTGGACACCAGGTTGTTGAGCAACACGCGCAGCTCCGAGGGGTCGCCGACCACGGTGGCGCTGTCGTTGCCGACGCGGCCCAGGTCGATGTGGTGAGCCTCGGCCTGGGCAGAAAACGCCGCCACCACCTGGTTGGCGAGCAGGTCCAGGCGCACCACCTCGTTCTGCCGCTGGGCCAGTTCGGGCTCCAGTCGTGCCATCTGCAGCAGCTGCGCCACCAGATGGGCCGCCCGGGCGATACCTTGGTCCAGCTCGTCGAGCGCTGCCGAGCGCTCACCCTCGCTCACCCGCCGAGCCAGCTGCGCTTGCAGCTTCACCGCGGCCAGTGGCGTGTTGAGTTCGTGGGCCACGTCGGCGATGAACTGCCGCTGACCCGAGAGCAGCTGGTCGACCCGCTCCAGAAGCTGGTTGAGTGCACTGGCCAGTGGCTGCAATTCGTCAGGCAGCTCGTCGGCTGGCACGGGGTGCAGGTCGTTGACTTCGCGCCGGCCGATCTCCCGGCCAAGCTGATCCAGCGGCAACAAGGCCTGGGTGACCGCGGTGTGGATCAGCAGGCTGAGCAGCAACACCAGCAGGCCCAGCGGCACCAGCAACCAAGGCACCAGGTCGGCAAAACCTTGGGTCCGGTTGGCCGAGGTCACCGCCACCTGCACCACCTGCCGGCGGTCGGCCACGGTGTAGACCCGCCAGTCTTCGTCCTCCCAGCGCACCACGTGAAAGCCGTGCGGCTGCAGCGGCGGGCCCACGTTGTCGAGCGAGGAGTAGACCAGCTGGCCGGCATCGTCCCAGATCTGGCTCACGAACTGACCCAGGTCCTCTGTCGCCTCGCCGTCGTTTTCGGCTTCCGTAGCGGTGGACTGGGCCAGTGGTGCGCTTCCGGGAGCGGGCGTCATCAGCGGGCGCACGAGCGCCGGCTTGACGCCGTGGCGCACCACCGAATAGGCGATTTGCTCCAGACCGTAGTCGCGGATGCGGTTGAAGCCGTTCCAGGCCAGCAGGTAGGTCAGCACGCTGACCAGCACGCCCGTGACGATGAGGGCGCCAATCTGCCACAGCAGCAAGCGCTGGCGAATGGAGTTCAATCGGCCTCGACCAGTTTGTAGCCCACGCCGCGTACGTTCTTGATCCAGGCTGTGCCCAGCTTCTTGCGCAGGTGGTGAAGGTGCACTTCGACCGCGTTGCTCGCGACCTCGTCCTGCCAGCCGTATAGGCGGTTTTCGAGTTGCTCGCGCGAGAGCACGGTGCCCGGGCGCTCGATCAACACTGCGAGCAGGTCGAACTCGCGGGCAGCGAGCGCCACCGGGTTGCCGTCGAGCAGCACCTGGCGCTTGAGCGGCTGCACCACCAAGCGGCCCAGGCGCATTTCGGGCTCACCCCGACCGCTGCGGCGGCGCCCCAGGGCGTGTATGCGGGCGATCAGCTCGTCCAGATCAAAGGGTTTGGTGAGGTAGTCATCGGCGCCCAGGTTCAATCCGGCCACGCGGTCGCTCACCGCGTCACGCGCCGAGACTACCAGCACCGCCACTTCCTGCTGCTGGCTGCGCAGCCACCGCAGCACCTGCAGGCCGTCTTTGCCTGGCAGGCCGATGTCGAGCAACAGCAGGTCGTAGGCCACGGTGCGCAGGGCTGCTTCCGTGGCCTTGCCGTCGCGCACCCAGTCGACGTTGAAGCCTGCCAGGCGCAGGCCACGCTCGATACCGCTGCCCAGCATCGAGTCATCTTCAGCCACCAGTATCTTCATGACTGTCAAGTGTGCGCGAAAAAAAAGCGGGGAGAACCCCGCTTGGACTGGTCGAGACGGTTCTGATGAATCAGGACTTCTTGTCTTCCTTCTTCATTTCCTTTTTCTCTTCCTTCTTCATCTCTTTCTTCATCTCTTCCTTCTTGGCCGGTGCGGCGGTGTCGCTGCCAGCAGCAGGTGCCGTGGCAGCAGCGGCGACAGGTGCAGCAGCAGGTGCAGCAGCAGGCTTGGCAGTGGCAGGGGCCGCTGGCGTGGTGGCGTGAGCCACACCGATGGACAGCAGGGCGGAAGCAGCCAGGGCGATCAGGGTTTTGTTCATGAGAAATCCGTTGGAGGGTTGAATATGTCGTCGGTCGAAGACCGGGACGGAGAGCATTCTGTGCTGGCAACACTTAGGAAAGATTTAAACAAACGGGTCGTTACCTTCTGTTAAAACCGAAACGTTCAATCCGGGCAGATGACTTGCCCGACAGGAGCCCACATGACGTCTTTTCACAAGGTCGTGCTGTTCACCGACGGCGATGGTTACGCCCGCTTTCGCGACGAGGTGGTGTCGCTCTCCGAAGGAACGCCGGCCGCGCTCCTCTCGCCGCTGATGACCTGTGACGGCTACCAGTTGCGCCAGAGTCCGGTTGGTTTTCGAAGCGAATTCCATTGCACCGGCGCGCCGCAGTGGCTATTTGTATTGCAGGGCCGCATGGAGATTGGTCTGCAAGATGGCAGCACCCGCGATTTCGGGCCCGGTGAGCACTTCTATTCGGCCGATACCTTGCCCGAAGGCGCTGCGTTTGACCCCCAGCTGCATGGCCACCGTAGCCGGCAGATAGGCGATCAGCCTCTGGTGACGTTGTTCGTTCGCGGTTGATGGTGGCGCAGGTGCGCGCCGGTAGCTTCAGTCGTCGGGCATCCGCAGGCGCAGCAACGCGCGCACAAATCCGTGGTCGCTGCGGGTGCGATCGCGGCCTTCAAACAGGTGGTCGTTGAACACCTCGACCCGCCGTACATCGCCGATGGCGTGGCGGCTGGTGGCCACGAACTCTTCGCTTACCAGCATCTGGTCGAGCACTTCGGGGTAGCCTTGGTGGATATGGGAATACGCTACATCGCGCCGCAGCGCGGCTTCACCTTGCACATCCCACGCGCTGTAGAGCGCGCTGTCCCGCGCACCTTTGTCGTAAGCGGTTTGTGAGGTGGCGGCGATCAGCTGGGTGGTCACGCTGTGCGGGCTGTCGTTGAGGTCGCCCATGACGACGAGTGGCAGTCTCGTGCGGTGCAGCAGCTCCACCACCTTCAGCCGAAGGGCCAGTGCCTCGCCGGCGCGCATGATGAGCGAGCGCAAGGTGCCGAGCGCTTGGACGGCTGGGTCGTCGGTGTCTTCGCTGGTGCGACCGTCCGAGTCCTGCAGGAACTTGGGTCGCTTGGACTTGAGGTGGGCGGTGATGACCGCCACCGGCTGGCCGTGCTTGAGCTTGAGCGTGACCAGCAGCGGCGGGCGCTCGAAGTGCTCGTGCGCGCCCAGACCTGGCACCTGCACTACCGCCTGCGGCGGGAAGTTGACCAGCGACTCCACGGATTCCACCGCCAGGCGCGTGACGATGCCGACCCGCGGCGTGCCTTGTGCGCCGCTGTGGCCAGGTCCGTTTTCTGCACCGGGCACCGACACAAAATCATAGTTCAGGCCACTGGCCGCCACCGCGGCGCGTAGCGCCACCTCGTCCCATATTTCCTGCACCGCCAGCACGTCGGCATTCAGCGCATGGATCCGCTCACCCAGCCAGTCAACCTTGCGACGGAAATCCGTCTCGCTGTAGGGGTCCTGGCCGCTGTAGAAATGCCGGCCGGCCTGTGCCAGGTTGAGCACATTGGCGGTAGCCAGCATCAAAGTGGCGTAGCGCGGCTGGGTCGAAGGCTGGTCGGACGTAGAGGGCGAAGTCATGCATGCACTGTAGTCAATCCACATCCTTCTTACAGCGCCACCAGAAAGGCCAGCAGCGGGCACCTGCCCGCTGTTGGCCGTTGCTGCTAAGTCATCAGGCCTTGGGGGCGACCTCTTTCACGGCCTTGTGCTTGGCGTCTTCTTTGGTGAGCTTGTGTTTCATGTCCTTTTTCTTTTCCGCATGCTGAGCCATTTTCAGGTGATCCGCTTTGGGCGCGTTGGCAGCTTTGGTGGCCGGCGTGACCATGTCAGCAGGCTGGGTGGCCGTGGTGGCCATTTCAGTGTGCTTGACCAAGGGCGCAGCAGGCGCGGCGGTGGCTGTTGGTGCAGCGGCGCTGGCGGCACCAGCGGCGACCAGGGTGAGCGCGGACATCAGGGTGATCAGGGTCTTGTTCATGTGAACTCCTAGGGAACGTTGTGTGCCCAGGAACAACCTTGTTCCTGCGACGAAGTGAATTCTTGAGTGGCCAACTTAGCCTGTTCTTAGGCGAAAAAAAGCGGACCGAAGTCCGCTTTTTTCCTGGCGTGTTCGCGTTTCAGCGAATGCGACCGAAACTGGTGCGCAGTGGATCGGCGGCACCGCCACCACCACCGCCGCCACCCTTGCCGCGACCACCGCCGCCGCCACCACCGCCCTTGCCGCGGTTGCCACCGCCGCGCATCGAGTCGATGCTGGTACGCAGGGGGTCGGGCTGGCCGCCCGGTGCAGCGCTGCGAGGACGTGGTTCGCGGATGCGCAGGCTGCCCAGGTGGGCATTGGGTCCAGGCTGGCGCTCTTCGCGTGGCTCACGGTCTTCGCGCGGACCACGGTCTTCACGCGGCGCACGCTCGGCGCGCGGCTCGGTGTGGCGAGGCTGGCCGTGATTGGGACGGTTGCCGCCACCGCTATTGCGGCCACCGGCGCGCCGGCCTTCGCCGCGAGGCGCCTGGCGCTCGCCATCGGCACGGGGCTGACCATCACCACCGCTGGCAGGCCGCTGGCGCTGACGCTGACCACCACCCCCGTTGCCACCACCCTCGGTGGCTTTCTTTTCGCGCACCCGCTGCAACATCTCGGTACGAGCTGACTTGGCCGCCGCCGCCATGACTTCGCGGCTGGGCGGCTTGCCCGCGCCACCCCAGATGGTCTGGCGACCCATGGCGATGGGCTCGGGCTTCTCGCCCGGCTCGGGCATGAACTCCGGGAAGATCTGCACCGGAATCTGCTGTTTGGTGAAGCGCTCGATATCCATCATGAAGCCTTCTTCGTCCAGGCTCACCAAGTTGACCGCTTCGCCGCTCTTGCCGGCTCGACCGGTGCGCCCGATGCGGTGCACATAGTCTTCAGAGACGTTGGGGATTTCGTAGTTCACCACGTGTGGCAACTCATCGATGTCGATGCCGCGCGCCGCGATGTCTGTGGCCACCAGGGCGCGAATGTCTCCGCTCTTGAAGCCGGCCAGCGCCTGGGTGCGGGCACCCTGGCTCTTGTTCCCGTGCAGCGCCATAGCCTGAATGCCGTTCTTGGTCAGGAACTCGGCCACGTTGTTGGCGCCGAACTTGGTGCGGGTGAATACCAGCACCTGGCTCCAGTTGTGCTGGTTGATGATGTGCGCCAGCAGTGCTTTTTTCTTGCCGCGACCCACCGGGTGGATCACTTGGGTGATGCGCTGCACGGTGGTGTTGCGCGGTGTCACCTGGATGCTCAGCGGATCCTTGAGCAGGTTGTTAGCCAAGTCGCGGATCTCGTCGCTGAAGGTGGCTGAAAACAGCAGGCTTTGCTTGTCCTTGGGTACCAGGGCCAGGATCTTCTTCACGTCATGGATGAAACCCATGTCGAGCATGCGGTCGGCTTCGTCGAGCACCAGCATCTGCACGGCGGAGAGGTCGAGAAAACCTTGCTGCTGCAGGTCGAGCAGGCGACCGGGCGTGGCCACCAGGATATCGACACCGCGCTTCATGGCGTTGATTTGCGGGTTCATGCCGACGCCACCAAACACCACGGTGGAGCTGAGATCCACGTGCTTGCCGTAGGTGCGCACGGATTCCTCGACCTGGGCCGCGAGCTCGCGCGTTGGGGTGAGCACCAAAGCCCGTATGCCGATGCCGCCAAATTTGCTCTTGCTGCGCTCGCTCTCGCTCAGGCGCTGCAGCATGGGCAGGGTGAAGGCGGCAGTCTTGCCGGTGCCCGTCTGGGCGCCACCGAGCAGGTCGCGCCCGGCCAGCACGGCCGGGATGGCCTCGATCTGGATGGGGGTGGGGGTCTCATAGCCGTGCTCGCGCACTGCCTGGACAATGGCCGGGGCCAGATTCAAATCGTCAAAAGTCATTTAGTTGTGGCGCCCTTCCTGGGCGCTGGGGGCATCTGCCCGTTCGAATGCCAAGGCATCCGCTCAGTAGAAGGCAGACAGGGGTCAGACAGTGGATCGGTGCGCCCCAGTCGGTGTGGCGCTGATCCTCCAGCAGGCTGCTGGTGTTGCGAGTCACTGAAGCAGCGCAACGGCCATATTGTCGCACGTCTGCGCCAACGACCGGTCAGACGGTCAGGCAGGGAAAAACCCCTCACCACTTCCATAATGGTGTAGGGCTGCTTCGCGACACTTTGCTTAACGCCCTGACTTCCCCCTTCTGATGCCGACCGACTGGCCCCTTCCATTGCCCTGATGAAGACCCCGATGATGCTGCGCCTGGGCGTGGCCAACGACATGAGCCGTCTGCGACCTTCGTTGCAGGACTGCCTGGAATCGGTGCTGTCCGTCTCGGATTCGATGGTCGAGGACCTGCTCGAAGGCCTGAACGCGTCGATCAATCCCGATCACGCGGGCCAGATGAGCCGCACCCACGGCCGGTTGGACCCCGCGCTGGTGAGGCGGCTCGTGGCTCAGGAGGACGCCCTCAAGCGCACCTGGCACGAAGAGCTGCGCCGTGCGCTCTACCACGGCGGCGAGATGGATGCGGTGGGCCGTTCGCCGGTGCGCTTTGACGATTTACGCCTGCTTGATGAGCAGCAGATCGACGCCACCATTGGCTTCGCGCTGGCCGAACAAGAGCTCACGCGGGTCAGCGCCGACCTGTTGCCCCGCCTCAATGCCCTCGTCAGCAGCTTGCTGGGCTGGCTCACCGTACAGGGCGACCTCAACCCCCTCAAACCCGCAGCTTTCGCTCGCGCCCTGCGCGCCGTGCTGGTGCAGCATGTGCCTGATGTCGCGCAGCGTACCGCGCTCTTTCCTCCGGCCGCCGGCGCCTTGGGCGAGAGCTTGCGTCAGGTCTACCGCGAGCTGACCCAGTGGTTGCTGGTGCACGGGGTGGAGCCACTGGAGAGCCCGGCCACGCGGCTGCGCCGTGAGCACGTGCCTCGCGGCGCCGTCGGGCTCACCCTGCTGACGCTGGGTCGTTTGCGCCAACTGCTGGCCGGCGATCTGGAGCGGCCGGCGCTGGATGGCGGCAGCCACGAGTTCCTGCACACCGTGCCCTTGTCCATGACGGCCCTGGAAGACATGGACATGGTCGAGCCTTTGATCCAGCGCCTGCGCCAGCGGGCCAGCCCGTCACCGGATTCCGCGCCGCCCGAGCTGCCCATCGTCGAAGAACAGCACCTCGGGCGCCTGCTGGGCCAGGAGGTGGTGCGCCTGATGCTCGACAACCTGACGCAGGACGAGCGCCTGCTGCCCGCGATCCGCCAGCAGATTGGTCTGCTGGAGCCGGTGCTGGTGAAGCTGTCACACGCCGATCCGCGGTTCTTCAGCGAGCGCCAGCACCCGGCGCGCCAGCTGCTCGAAGCCATCACCCAGCGCAGCCTGGGGTACCTGAGCCAGAGCGATGAAGGCTTTGCCGAGCTCAGGCGCTCTGTGGTTGGCGCGGTCAAGGCGATCAACAGCGCACCGGCCACCGAGGAGGTGTTTGCCCGCCTGCTGCGCCGGCTGCGCCGCCGGTGGGACGAGGACGACACGCGAAAGAACCAGATGCGCACTGAGGCGGCGCGCGCCTTGCTGCACGCCGAGCAGCGCCACCTGCTGGCCGAGCGGCTGGCCAAGGAATTCCAGCATCGGCTGGCTGAAAAAGACGTGCCCGACTTTGTGGTGGATTTCCTGTGCCGACCCTGGGCGCAAGCGGTCGCCGAGTCGCAGCTCTGCGGCGAGCTCAGCGGGACCGATGGCCCGCCGATTGCCTCCGTGGCCGATGAGCTGATCTGGAGCGCCCAGGCTTCGCTGATCCGCCGCGACCGCAGCCGCCTGGTCAAGCTGGTGCCGCGCCTGCTGAGCCAGTTGCGACAGGGACTGCAGCTCATCGACTACCCAGCCGACCGCACCGCGCAGTTTTTTGACGCGCTGGTGGCCCTGCAGGAGCAGGCCTTCGACACGCCCACTCCCGTGGCGGCGCCGGCTCCCCCCACGCTCATGGCCGTGGTCCCGACGCTGGTGGAGCGAGTGGACGCGGCGCCAGCGCCAGTGCCGCAGGACGAAGCGGGCAAAGGTTTCTGGATGGCAGGCCAGGAAGCCATGGACGCGGGCTACGTGTCGGACGAATCGGGTCCGATGCCACTGGAGCCGTTGCAGTCTGCCTCCACCGATCTGCTGCCCGGTGCATGGGTCGACCTGCTGATCGAAGGCGGCTGGGTTCGCGCCCAGCTCACCTGGGCCAGCCCGCACGGCACGCTGTTCATGTTCATATCCACCCGCGGCCTGGCGCATTCCATGACCCGGC
This sequence comes from Hydrogenophaga sp., assembly GCF_011390835.1. Taxonomy (GTDB): domain Bacteria; phylum Pseudomonadota; class Gammaproteobacteria; order Burkholderiales; family Burkholderiaceae_C; genus Hydrogenophaga. The sequence continues at coordinate 100,270 of NZ_JAABRQ010000013.1, forward strand.
GCACCCTCAAGCGGCTGCTGAACAACGAGGTGCTGCGCGTGATCTCGCGCGGTGATGTGGTCGAAGGTGCGCTCGACGCGGTGGCACAGGCCGCCTTGCGCAATGTCGGCGAACCAGACAGCCTGAGCTGACGCTGGGCCGCCCACTTCTGCGCGCCTGATAGGGAAACGTAGAGGCAGGGGATAATGGGGGTTTTGGCTGCCATAGCCACCGGTCGATCAGACTAGGCCCCGCAGGCGGACATCTCCGCCAGACGCCGTTTCCTTGACCACCCCAGTACCGAATCAGCAATGGCTCAATACGTTTTGGTGGCATGGCGCTGTGTCTGCTGACGCATTCGCCTCCGTTCCCTTCGCTCACTAAGATTTTTTTCACAAATGGCTCAATACGTTTTCTCCATGAACCGGGTCGGCAAGATCGTGCCGCCCAAGCGACAAATCCTGAAGGATATTTCCTTGTCCTTCTTCCCTGGCGCCAAGATCGGCGTGCTGGGAACCAACGGCTCGGGCAAGTCCACGTTGCTCAAGATCATGGCCGGTATTGACACCGAGATCGAGGGCGAAGCGATTCCGATGCCGGGTATCCGCATCGGCTACTTGCCGCAGGAGCCTCAGCTCAACCCCGAGCAAAATGTGCGCGAGGCGGTGGAAGAAAGCCTGGGCGAGGTGCGCGCAGCGCAAAAGCGGCTGGATGAGGTGTACGCTGCCTACGCCGAAGAAGATGCCGATTTTGATGCGCTCGCCGCTGAGCAAGCGCAGCTTGAAGCCATCATTTCGACCGCCGGAACCGACAGCGAACACCAGATCGAAATCGCCGCCGATGCGCTGCGCCTGCCGCCTTGGGACGCCAAGGTGGGTGTGCTGTCCGGTGGCGAGAAGCGCCGTGTGGCGCTTTGCTGCCTTCTGCTCTCCAAGCCCGACATGCTGCTGCTCGATGAGCCAACCAACCACTTGGACGCCGAGTCGGTGGACTGGCTGGAACAGTTCCTGGCGCGCTTCCCTGGCACTGTCGTCGCCATCACCCACGACCGCTACTTCCTCGACAACGCCGCTGAGTGGATTTTGGAACTCGACCGTGGCAGCGGCCACCCCTACAAAGGCAACTACTCCAGCTGGCTGGAGCAAAAGGAAGCCCGTCTGGAGCAGGAAAACCGCACCGAGGATGCTCGCTCCAAGGCGATGAAAAAAGAGCTGGAGTGGGTGCGCCAGAACCCCAAGGGTCGCCAGGCCAAGAGCAAGGCGCGTCTGGCGCGCTTTGAAGAGCTGAGCGATGTCGACTACCAGAAGCGCAACGAAACCAACGAAATCTTCATCCCGGTGGCTGAGCGCCTGGGCAACGAGGTGATTGAATTCAAGAACGTCACCAAGAGCTTCGGCGACCGCGTGCTGATCGACAACCTGAGCTTCCAGATTCCGGCCGGTGCCATCGTCGGCATCATTGGCCCCAACGGTGCGGGCAAGTCCACGCTGTTCAAGCTGATCAGCGGCAAAGAGCAGCCCGACAGCGGCGAGGTCAAGATTGGCCAGACGGTCAAGATGGCAGTGGTCGATCAGAGCCGCGAAGACCTGGCGAATGAAAAAACCGTGTGGCAAGACATCTCCGGTGGGCTCGACATGATCACGGTCGGCAAGTTCCAGATGCCCAGTCGCGCTTACTGCGGCCGCTTCAACTTCTCCGGCGGCGACCAGCAGAAACGAGTGGGTAGCCTGTCGGGCGGTGAGCGCGGTCGCCTGCACCTGGCCAAGACCCTGGCCGAGGGTGGCAACGTGTTGCTGCTGGACGAGCCGTCGAACGACCTCGACGTGGAAACCCTTCGCGCGCTGGAAGAGGCGCTGCTCGAGTTCGCGGGTTGTGCTCTGGTGATCAGCCACGACCGCTGGTTCCTTGACCGCATCGCCACCCACATCCTGGCCGCCGAAGGCGACAGTCAGTGGACCTTCTTCAACGGCAACTACCAGGAGTACGAGGCCGACAAGAAGAAGCGCCTGGGCGAAGAGGGCGCGAAGCCGAAGCGCGCGCGATTCAAGAGCCTGGCTTGAGATTGACTCACCCCCGCGCCGCGCCTGCGGCGAGGCACCTCCTCAAGGTGGCGATGCTTGTGGCCCGGCAAAGCCGGTTCCACGGCATCCTGGGTTGAACCTACTATTGCTTCGGAAAGATTCTTTTGGAACTGACTGACGAACAGGTTCTGGCCGATATGCGCCGATGGATCGAGCGGGCAGTGATCGGGCTCAATCTGTGCCCGTTTGCACGCGCGGTGTATGTGAAGAACCAGGTGCGCATCGTGGTCAGCCGCGCGCGGCATCTGGATGCGTTTCTGGACGAGCTCGATGCCGAGCTGGGGCTGCTGAAGACCACCCCGGCCGAACAGATCGATACCACCCTGCTGGTGCACCCTTCGCTGTTTCCCGACTTTGCCGTCTTCAACGATTTCCTCGGCGTGGTCGATGACGTGGTCACCGAGCACGAACTCGATGGGGTAATCCAGGTGGCGAGCTTCCACCCGGCCTACCAGTTTGACGGCACCGATCCTGACGACATCACCAACGCGACCAACCGCGCACCTTATCCCGCGCTGCATCTGCTGCGTGAAGACAGCGTAGAACGCGCCGTGGCCAGCGAGGGCGGGGATGCCGACGCGATCGTGGAGCGTAACCTGGCTACCTTGCGCGCCCTGGGGCCAGACGGCTGGCGCGAGTTGCTCTCGAAGCCCTGAACTGGCCGGTTTTTGGCCCCATTTCGGCGCTTTGCGCCGGGACGGGCTGCTCACAATGGGAAGCAGGTTCCACCTTGCCCCTCGTGGGTTCACCCGCCAGCCATGACCGCCCGCATCGACACCCCCTTGCAAGCCTGCCTGGCCGAGGCATTGGTGCTGGCGCGCGGCTGGATTCCAAGCTGGCTGGACCAGACGCAGACCGCGCTGGCTCAACGCGAGGCAACCGCCCGCCACGGACATGAAAAACACAGTCTTGGGCAGGCGCGCAGTGCATTGATGACGCACCGCGCCCTCCTCAGCCAACGCCTTTTGGATGCGCTGCGCGATGGCCTGGAGCAGGCCGAGCCCCCTGTACTGAGCGCTGCGCCAGCCGCTCGCCAGCTCAACTCGCTGAGCTTCGACGAACTGGAGCTGATGGGTGATGACCAGATGCAGCAGTCGGTGAACCTGACGCGTGTGCAGCAAATCATCAAGCTTGAAGCGGCCGACGAGCTGGCAGCCTTCAGCGCCCGGTTGAGCCGCGCGCAAGGCTTTGAGGTGCTGCGCGCCGACGCTAACCCCCTGCGACCTGAGGCGGTGGTGACCGCGCTGGTGGCTGCGCTGGACACCTTGCATGTGTCTGATGTCATCCGGTCGCATTGGCTCGCAGCGAGTGCAGCTCCGCTGGGACAACGGCTCTCGGACTTCTACCAACAGCTCGAACAGTGGCTGGACCGTCAAGGCGTTGCCCCCGCAGGCTACGTGGTGATCCAGTCGCCCGCGCCGCGCAAGGCCCAGCGCGTCAGCGCCGCCGGCTCCACGGTGGATGCCATGCCTGTCGAAGCCCTGTCAGATTTGCACGCGCTGCTGCCTCTTGATCGGCTGCACCATTTACTGGCGGGCAACCTGGCCCAGGCTGGCGCTGCCGTGTCCGATCAGGGCCGATCGGGTTCGGGCAACGCCATGGTCCGCACCCTGGCCGGCGAGTTGGTCAACCGCCTGCTGAGCGAGGCCGTCGACGAGCCGCGCCTGCTGCCCTCGGTACGCGACATGGTGCAGCAGCTCAAGGCGCCGCTGCAACAGCTCGCACGCACCGACCCCCGTTTTTTCGCTGATCGGCAGAACCCGGCGCGCCGGCTGCTGGACAGCATCACGACCCGAGGCTTGGCGTTTGCCACCGAGCAAGACGCTGGCTTCCAAGCCTTTGCAAGCTCGCTGTTGGCTGTGGTGCGCTCCCTTCAAGCGCCAGGGCACCGCTTGCCAGCTCTGTTGTCCGCCGCCATCGGGCACTTGCCGCTCGCTGTCGAGCCCGAAGCGCTGATGCCCCCAGTCCCGGCTCAGCCACGCCAGGTGCAAGTGACCCAGCGCAACGGGCTCGCCGAGCAACTCGCGGCTGAGTTTCAGGCGCGCGACGACTTTGCGCGCGCACCAGGCGTGGTGCGGCGCTTTGTCACCGGTCCCTGGGCTCAGGTGGTGGCCCATGCGCGGCTGAGCCTGGACGTCACCGACAGCCCGCTGACCTCGGATGCACCGGTGCTGCGCTACATCGACGTGCTGACCGATCTGCTGTGGTCCAGCCAGCTGGTGCTGGCCAGCCGCAACCGGCCGCGCCTGATCAAGGTGGTGCCCAACGTGTTGCGCACCTTGCGCGAAGGGCTGGACACCATCGACTACCCGCGTCCAAGGGCCGAGGCGTTTTTCCACACCTTGCTGGGACTGCAGGATGCGGCCTACCGCACGCAGCACAGCGTGGACCTGGTTCATGAATCAGCGTGGGCCGATGCCGGCCGAAGTGCCCAGTCGGGTGGCGTTAGCCACAGCATTCAGGTGCGCCCGAGCGAGTCTCAGGACAGTGGTCAGTTTGTCGACAGTGCGTTCCACACGCCGCCCGATTTTGTCGACACCGAACCGGTGACCAGCGACTGGCTTGCCCTCAACGGGCGAGAGCCACTGCCGGTGGCCGACGGGTTGTCCGTGGGAGCCTGGGTGGATCTACATGAGTCTGGCCGCACCATGCGTTGCCAGCTGAACTGGGCTAGCCCGCACGGTCGCCTGTTTCAGTTCGCTGCGCCACAAGGCCGCTCGATCTCGCTCAGCAGGACCGGGCTGCAGCGTTTGCACACCGCAGGCCGGCTGCGGCTGGTGACCGGCGCGCCCGATCCGATGGCACTGCGGCACTGAGCGGCGCTGCCGCGGTCAGACTTTTCGCAGCAACTTCTTGCGCACCAGACCGATGTTGCTGCGCAGCGCGTAGAGCTCGTCGGTGTACGAAAGCGGCACCACCACTTTCTCCACCTTGCTCTCCATCGCGTCGAGCTGATCCAGCAGCGGCTGGATAGGCTGCTCGCTGCCATTCTCATGGCTTTGCTCGATGTCGCGCAGCTCCGCATACCAGCGGAACACGCGTGAGCGGATGCGAAAACTGTAGAGCGGTGGCACGATGCGCGAGAGAGGCAGCGCCAACGCAATGATCAGGCCCATGGCCAGCCACATGCGCTCGACCAGATTGGCCAGCCAGAACGGCAGGTAGCGTTGCAGAAAGGGGGGGCCGTTGCGGATGGCGCGCACCGCCTCGGGCGACAGGGGCACCTCGCTGTGCTCCAGACTGGGGTATTCGCCGGCCCGGCTGAACCAGCTCGAGCCGCCATGCAGGTTGACGGCGGTCTGGGCAAACAGCTGCAGGATGGCCGGGTGCGTCTTGGCGCTGGCCAGCAGGCTGGTGGTCGAGGCCACCAGCCGCATGTCACGCTCAGGGATGTTGTTGGCCAGGTCCACCACGCCCTGTGGCATCACCACCGGGGTGAGGTAGCCAAAGCGCCGCGAGTACGCCTCGCTCTGGGCAAAGTCGAGCAGATTCACACCCGGCGACTGCAGCAGCATCTGCACCATGAGCGACTCGGGTGCAGAGGCGAACACCACGGCGTCGAGCTGGCCATTCAGAAAGTCGACGGTCGCGGGCGTTTGCGCCAGTTCGCTCAGCTGGACCTCGTCCTTGTTGATGCGGTTGACGTCCAGCAAGGTGGAGAACAGGCGCGGCACGCCGCTGCCAGTCGTGCCCACGTTGACGCGCCAGGACTTGAGGTCGGCCAGGTTGTCGATGGTGCTCGTCTGATCCAGCTTCTTCGCGGCGTCCTCGCGGTAGAACAGCCACAGCGGTTCCACAAACAGGCTGCCCAGCGAGACGATGGTATCTTCCTCGTCGTAGCCGATGTCAGCTGTACCGCCTTGCACAAAGCCCAGGTCGGCCTTGCCGCTGCGGATCAGCTCCAGGTTGTCCGACGATCCCTCAGAGGGGAGGAGCTGTACTGTGATGCCGTAGCGGGCCAACGCCTCGGCGTAGCGTTTGCCGAACTCGTCGTAAGCGCTCTGGTCAGGGCCGGTGGCCAGCACCACCCGCTTGGGCGGATTCGGGTCGAGCCACCAGTAAGCCAGCGCCAGCAGCAGCACCGTGAGCAACGCAAACGGTCCAAACGAAACGGCCAGGTCGCGGATGGACAGCAAGGTGTATCGGATACCGGTGGTCATGGACGCTACGTTAGCACGCGCTTGGTGCCCTCAGCCGACTGGAAACTGCAGGCAAAAGCGGGTCTTGTCCGACTGCGACTCCACGCTCACCGAGCCCCCATGGGCCTCCATGATGGCGTGGGTGATGGCCAGACCCAGACCGGTGCCCTCGGCGCCGAGATGGACGCGCGATTTGTCCACCCGGTAGAAGCGGTCGAACAGGCGCGGCAGGTGTTCGGCCGCGATCGAGGGGCCGGTATTTTCCACACAAAGGCAGGGCTGGCCGCGTGTCTGGCTCAGGCGCACGGCTACGCGCGAACTCGGCGGCGCGTGGCGGATGGCATTCGAGAGCAGGTTGCTGATGGCGCGACGCAGCATCAGCTTGTCGCCCGTCACCGTCGCGTCCCCCTCCAGCACCAGACTGATGCCTTTGTCGTCGGCCACCACATCGTAAAAATCAAACAGCCCCTGCACCTCCTCGCGCAGGCGGATCGATTCGCGGTGTGGCAGCGCCAGACCGTGCTCGGTCTTGGCCAGCAGCAGCATGTCGGACACCATACGGCCCAGGCGCTGGAACTCCTCGGCGTTCGACGCCAGCGTGTCGCGGTAGGCAGGCGCATCGCGCTGCTGCGCCAGCGTGACCTGGGTCTGGGTCAGCAGGTTGCTGATGGGGGTGCGAAGCTCGTGCGCCAGATCACTGGAAAATTCCGACAGGCGCTGGAAGTCGCGCTGCAGCCGCTCCAGCATGGTGTTGAGCTCGGCGGCGAGCTCGGCCATCTCCACCGGCACGCTGGACACCTGCATGCGCTCGTCGAGCTGGTGGGCCGTTACCCGCCGGGCGCGCTCGCGCATGTCGCGCAGCGGCGCCAGGCCGCGCCGCGCGGCCCACCAAGCCAGCAGACCGCTGACCAGCGCTGCGACCACCAGGTAGACCATGAGGCTGCGCTGCAGCTCCTCCATGAAGTGGGTGTGGTGGTGCGTGTCCATGGCCAGCAGCAGGCGCAGCCCCGGCGCGCTGTCGCCGCCCATGAACGGCGGCGCTGGCAAGGCCACTGCCGCGCCGCGCAGCATGGCGCCGTCCCAGGTCCAGTCGGTCGGCTGCAGGCTGCCCGGGGCGGACATCAGCTCGGCCGGGAAGGTCTCGGCGGCTTGTCCGTACAGGGTCTGCTGTGTTTGCTCCAGCCGCACATACAGACCAGTGTGGCTTTGCAGCAGTTCCTCCAGCCGCTGCGACAGCTCGCCAAGGTCGGTGCTGCTGGCCACCACCTGGCGCACCAAGGCGGCCTTGTCAGCCAGGTAGTCGCGATCCAGATCGACAAAGTGGGCCTGGTTGGCCAGTGTCACCAGCGCGCCCAGCCCGCACAGTACGGCCAGCGAAACGGCGCTGTAGAGGAGAGTGAGCCGAGCGGTGAGCGTCAGGCGCAGACCCCGCCGTGCGCTCATGCGCCAGCCTCCGGGATCTCCATCACGTAGCCCATGCCGCGCACAGTGTGAATGAGGCGTGGCTCAAACCCCTCGTCCACCTTGGTGCGCAGTCGGCGCACCGCCACATCGATCACGTTGGTGTCGCTGTCAAAGTTCAGGTCCCAGACCTGGGAGGCGATCAGTGAGCGCGGCAGCACCTCGCCCTGGCGCCGCATCAACAATTCCAGCAGGCCAAACTCCTTGGCGGTGAGGTCGATGCGCCGCCCGGCTCTCGTGATGCGCCGGCGCAGCAGGTCGAGCTCCAGGTCTGCCAGGTGCAGGCTGGTCAGCTCCTGCCCAGGGCGGCCACGGCGCAAGATCACCCGCACCCGCGCCAGCAGCTCGGCAAAGGAAAATGGCTTGACCAGGTAGTCGTCGGCCCCCAGCTCAAGGCCGTGTACCCGGTCCTCTACCTGGTCGCGCGCGGTGAGGAACAGCACCGGCATCTGGCGACCCATGCTGCGCAGGCCTTTGAGCACCTGCCAGCCGTCGAGCTCTGGCAGCATCACATCGAGGATCACCAGGTCGTGCTGGCCTTCGAGCGCCATGTGCAGGCCGTCGTTGCCACGGGTGGCGAGGTCCACCACAAAGCCGGCCTCGCGCAGCCCCTGGCGCAGGTACTCGCCGGTTTTGGGTTCGTCTTCGACGATCAGGATGTTCACGGCCCGTAGTGTGCCCGCTCACGCACCACCCCAACCCAACATGACAGATTTGTCATGTTGCCGACAGGCACCTGTGGGGCTGCAGCCATGACACTGGCCCCATGTCCAAAAAACGCCTCTTGCCTGTCCATACGAGCCGCCCACCCCGGGGGGGGCTCGGTCACATTGCGCTCGCGTTGCTGCTGCCTTTGAGCGCCTGGTCTCAGACGGCCACTGCGCCGCCCCAGGCCGGCATGGCCCCACCGCTGGTGGACTGGCGTGGCGCCAACGACGCCGTAGCCCAGTTCAAGCGCGGCCACATTGACCTGCTTAAGTGGGAAAGCGCCAACCTGCCCTCCGACTCGGCCACGCCAACCGCCGCACCCAACCTGATGCTCATGACGTCGGCCGACGCGGTGCGCCAGGCTTGGCGCGTGCACATCGACCTCAGGCGCACCCAGAGCCGCCTGGGCGTACTGGCGACTCAGCAGGTGGCCGACGGTCGCTTGGACACGATCGATCCCAGCCTGCAGCGGCGGGTCGAGGGTATGGAAGAACTGCTGGAAGTGGCGGCCGACGCCCGCAGGGGCTGGCTGAGCGCGGTCGCCGCACGCAAGGTGCTGCGCTTTCGAGAAGCGGCGCTCACCAGTGCCGAGGCAGGCGAAGAACTCGGCCGGCGCATGGTCAGCGTGGGCAACTGGAGCCCCCTGCAGGCCACGCCCTTCCAGCTGGCGCGCGCCTCGGCCCGCATGGCGCTGCAAAGCGCGCAGCTTGCGTCCATGAAAGCCGATGGCGCGCTGCTGCAACTGCTGCGCCTGAGCGGCACCGACACGCGCCTGGGACTGCCCGCCGATTTGCCCGAACTGCCCACTGAGACGCTGACCCGCGACACCTGGCAGCAGCGGCTGGCCGCGGTGCAGGCACATGTGCCCGGCATGGATGCGGTGCGCAACCGGGTCGCTTCCGAGACGGCCTTCGCGGTGCTCCAGACCAGCCATGCGATGGCGCGCGCCAGTCGAGGCGAGGTGCTCCAGTTGCGCAGCTTCATCACCGAGGAAACGGTGCTGCACTACAACGGCATGCTCAAGAGCGTGTGGGACCTGCTGGGCGAGGTCGGCAACCAGGCCAGTGCCGAGGTCGATGCCATCGAAGCGCAGCGCGATTTCTGGCTGGCCGAAACCGATCTGCAATGGACGCTGCAAGGTGGCGCCCCCACCAGCTTTGTGTCGCCCGGCGGCGGTGGCACTGAAGCAGCCGCTCCCGCCCACTGATTCAGGACCACCCGACATGACTTCTCCCAACACCCGACGACAGTTTTTCACCGGTGCGGCCGTCTCGCTGGCCAGCGTGGCTGTAGCCCGCTCGGCCCTCGCGGCCCTGCCCGAGCCGGTGATCCAGACCTCGGTCAACACCGCGCCGCCCTTGGTGCCTCAGACCGGTCGCCCCTACAACCCGGTGGTCACACTCAACGGTTGGACCTTGCCCTGGCGCATGAACAACAACGTCAAGGAATTCCACCTGGTGGCCGAGCCCGTGGTGCGCGAGGTCTCGCCCGGCTTCAAGGTCAACATGTGGGGCTACAACGGCCAGAGCCCGGGCCCAACCATTGAGGTGGTCGAAGGCGACCGCGTGCGCATTTACGTCACCAACAAGCTGCCCGAACACACTTCCATCCACTGGCACGGACAGCGCCTGCCCAACGGCATGGACGGCGTGACCGGGCTGAACCAGAAGGCGATTCCGGTCGGCAAGACCTATGTCTACGAATTCGTGGCGCGCCGACCCGGCACCTTCATGTACCACCCGCACGCCGACGAGATGGTACAGATGGCCATGGGCATGATGGGTTTCTGGGTTACGCACCCCAAGACCAAGAGCACGCAAATCAGCGAAGTGGACCGCGACTTCTGCTTTCTGCTCAACGCCTTTGACGTCGAGCCCGGTGCGCGCACACCGCAGATCAACACTATGCTGGACTTCAACATCTGGTGCTGGAACAGCCGGGTGTTCCCGGCCATCGACACGCTCAATGTGCGGTTGAACGACCGGGTGCGCATCCGCGTCGGCAACCTCACCATGACCAACCACCCGATCCACCTGCACGGCCACGAGTTTGAAGTGACCGGGACCGACGGAGGACCCACGCCGGCCGGCTCGCGCTGGCCCGAGGTGACCACCGATGTGGCGGTGGGCCAGATGCGCCAGATCGAGTTGCTTGCCGACGAGGAGGGCGACTGGGCGATGCACTGCCACAAGAGCCACCACACCATGAACGCCATGGGCCACGATGTGCCGACCATGATCGGTATCGACCACCGCGGCCTGGTGAACAAGATCAACAAGGTGGCGCCCGACTACATGGTGATGGGTGAGCGCGGCATGGCCGACATGGGCGAGATGGAGATGCAGATTCCCGACAACACCGCGCCCATGATGACTGGCTCCGGCCAGTACGGCTCGCTGGAGATGGGCGGTATGTTCACCGTGTTCAAGGTGCGCAAAGACCAAAAACCCGGCGACTACAGCGACCCGGGGTGGTATGCCCATCCACCCGGCACCTCGGCCTTTGAGTACACCGGCGCACTGGCCGAGCCGGCGCGCTTCCAGTCCGAGGTGAAGGCCGGCGGTCAACCTGTGACAGGGCTCAACAACCCGCCCGCCAAACCCATGGAAATGCCGTCGCCGGCGAATGCCCAGGCCGTCAAGCCCAAGGGCCACTCACATTGAGCCCCAGCCGATGGCGGTTGGGTCCGCCACGAACTTTTCCTTTGTCCCATCACTCTGAAAGCCTGTGCCCATGAACGCGCTTGTCACCCCCCTGCTGATGTCGCTGGCCCTTCTGGGCGCCTCTCCCGTGTGGGCCCATGGCGAAGAAACCCATGCCAAGAAGATCGGCCCCGTGGTTAAAGAACAAAAGGCCTGGGGCATTGCCGGCGATGCCAAGACTGTGAAACGCACCATCGCCATCCAGATGGGCGACAACATGCGCTTCACGCCGGCGAGCATCGAAGTCAACCAGGGCGACACAGTGCGCCTGACCCTCACCAACACCGGCCAGATGATGCACGAGCTCGTCATAGGCACGCAGAAGGAGCTGGCCGAACACGCGGCGCTCATGAAGCGCTTCCCCAACATGGAACACGAGGAGCCCTACATGGCCCACGTGGCACCGGGCAAGACCGGTGAGATCATCTGGACATTCAACCGACCCGGCGATTTTGACTTCGCCTGCCTTTTGCCTGGCCACTTCGAAGCTGGCATGGCGGGCAAAATTCTGGTCAAAGCCTCAACTGGAGCCAAGCAATGATGGACATAGTCACCACCCACACGGAACCCCGCGGCCTTCAACGCCGACAGCTCGCGGCGCTCGCGGCCGCTGCGTGGCTGCCCGGCTTGGCACTCGCGCAATCGGCCACGGCCCCCGCCGGTCCGCTGGTGCAGGTCTGGAAAGACCCGAACTGCGGCTGCTGCAAGGACTGGATGGCCTACCTGGAAACCAACGGCTTTCGCACCCAGGCTTTTGACACCGGCAACGGCGCGATTCGAGGCCGGCTTGGCATGCCGCAGAAATACGGCTCTTGCCACACCGCGTTGGTGGGTGGTTATGTGATCGAGGGGCACGTGCCGGCCCGCGAGATCCAGCGCCTTCTCAAGGAGAAGCCACAGGCACTGGGCCTGTCGGTGCCGCGCATGCCGGTCGGTTCGCCGGGCATGGACGGCCCCGAGTACGGCGGGCGCAAAGACCCCTACGACGTGTTGCTGGTCGCCAAAGACGGCAGCTCCACGGTTTTTCAAAGCTACACCTGAAGGAATCTCACATGAAATCGATCTCTACCCTGGCCCTGGCCACTGCGTTGTCCCTGCCGTTGGCCTTCACCCTGCCGGCTGCCGCCCAGACCACCGCGCCGGCCGCAGCAGTGTCCATGAGTGGCATGAACCACGCTGGCGGCATGAGCCACTCGGCCGAAATGGCCGAAGGCGAAATCCGCAAGGTCAGCAAAGACACCGGCAAGCTCACCATCAAGCACGGCCCGATCAAGAGCATGGACATGCCGCCGATGACCATGGTGTTCACCGCCAAGGATCCGGCCATGCTCGACAAGGTGGCGGTGGGCGACAAGGTGCGCTTTGCCGTCGCCGACGAAGGCGGCAAGATGCTGGTCACCGACATCCAGCTGGCCAAGTGATCCGTCGCCGTTGAGCCTGCGGACAGCGCTCAACGATGGACATCCTGGCGCACGGACTTTGGGCAGGCGCAGC
>NZ_JAABRQ010000014.1 GCF_011390835.1 Hydrogenophaga sp.
CGGAGCCCTGAGTCGAAGTACCGCGCGCGCCGGTGAGTGGTAGAAGCAAGTGCGTTGGGTACGAGACGGATTATCAAACCCGCACGCCTGGGAGGGAATTCATGGCGCGAGGTGACCCATCTCAGCGAACGCCGTGGACCCGGCTCCGCCGGGCCGCAGGCATTGTCCCCCTGAAGGGCAAAGCCGCGCAGCGGCGCAGGGGGTCAGTAATCGGTCTGCCAGTCGACCACGATGCGCCGGGCCTTCAGATCCACCTCGTCCACGTAAGCGGCGACAAACGGGATCATGCGTTCGGTGGCCTGCAGCTCACCTTCTGCAGTGTCGGTGGATTCCAGCACCAGCACCGAATGAGGGCCGGTGGGCATGAGGTCGCGCACCACACCCATGGGCTCGCCTTGGCGGTTGACCACGGCCAACCCGATCAGGTCGACCCAGTAGTACTCGCCTTCGGGCGTGGCCGGAAAGGCGCTGCGTGGCAGGTAGATGCGCACGCCTTTGAGGGCTTCGGCGGTGTTGCGATCCTCCACCGATTCCAGCCGGGCCACCACACCGTCGGCGTGCGGCTTGATCTCGGCCACTTGCACCCGAACGCTGTCCGAAAACGCGTCAAAACCGCGCGCGAAGCGAGCTTCGGGCGGTTGCAAAAACCAGGTGGTGGAAGCAAGCAGAGCGTCGGTGTCGGCGCTGTGCGGCTGGATACGGACCCAGCCTTTGATGCCCCAGGCGTCTTGAATGCGCCCCAGCTCGATCGCATCGACCGGCAGCGGGGCCGGCTCGAACGGGCTGGGCGACATGCCTGAAAGGACGCAGATCTGAGGGGATCAGGTCAGGCAGGCCATTCCTCTCGGGAACAACCCGCCTGGAACCACCTCAGGCCGGGGCCTTGGCGGCGTGTTGCTTGACCAGACGCGCCACGGTGGGCGACGGCTCGGCACCGACGCCGGTCCAGTAGGTCAGGCGGTCCAGGGCCACGCGCAGCGGCTCTTCACCACCGCGGGCCAGCGGGTTGTAGAAACCGATGCGCTCGATGAAGCGACCGTCACGGCGGTTGCGCTTGTCGGCCACCACAATGTTGTAGAACGGACGGGCTTTTGCACCGCCGCGGGAGAGTCGGATGACGACCATGATTTATCCTTCGGGTGGAGAGGCACCAAAATCGGTACCCCACCGGGTTGCTAAGGCCTTGGCCACCGCAACCCGTTTCATTGCAACGCTTGAGACACACGACTGACCACCCGGTCAGCGAAACGCCACAAAACCCGCGATTATAGCCCTGCGCCAGCGCTCCATCGACAGGAGCGCCCACGGGCGAGAGCGCCTGCACCGCCCACACGTCACCACCCACCTCATGCCTCTGATTCGCCCCAGCCACGAGCAAGACCTCGCCGCCATCACCCGCATCTACGCCCACCATGTGCTGCACGGCACCGGCACCTTCGAGACCACGCCACCCAGCGAGGCCGACATGACCACCCGGCGGGCCGACGTGCTGTCCAAAGGCCTGCCCTGGCTGGTGGTCGAGGAAGATGGCGTGGTGCTGGGCTTTGCCTACGGCAACTGGTTCAAGCCGCGCCCGGCCTACCGTTTTTCGGTGGAGGACTCGATCTACATGGCGCCCGAAGCGGCCGGCAAAGGCCTGGGCCGCGCCCTGCTCACCGAGCTGATGGCCGCGCTGGAGCGTGCCGGCGTGCGGCGCGTGATGGCGGTGATTGGCGACTCTGCCAATGTGGGCTCCATCGGCGTGCACAAAGCGCTGGGCTTTGAAGTCGCCGGCACCATCCCGTCCTGCGGCTGGAAGTTTGATCGCTGGCTCGACATCGTGCTGATGCAGCGCAGCCTGGGTGCTGGTGACAGCACGGTGCCAGAGGCCCAGCCATGAGTGGCGCGGCCCGCAACAAGACCCTGGCCGCCTGGCTGGCTGCGCTGTTCGGCAGCCTCGGCCTGCACCGTTTCTACCTGCGCGGTCTGGACGACTGGATCGGCTGGCTGCATGCCATTGCCGCCGGACTAGGCTGGTGGGGCGTGGAGCGGGTGCAGCTCTACGGCCAGGACGACAAGCTGTCCTGGGTGCTGATTCCGTTTTTGGGGGGATCGATCGCGGCGGGATGCCTGGCCGCCATCGTCTATGCCCTGACCGACCCGGAGAAGTGGGCGGGCTGGTTCAACGCCGACCGCCGTCCCTCAGTGCAGGCCGCCACCACCAACTGGCTGACCATTGCCGCGCTGGTGTTCGCCCTGCTGCTGGGCACGATCGCCTTCATGGGCAGCCTGGCCTTTGGCGTACAGCACTACTTCGAATACCAGATCGAAGAGGCGCGCAAGATCAGCCAGTGACCCTGGCCAGGTCAGCGTGCCCCGGCCAGGCCGAGACCCATCACCGCCAGCAGCACAAACAGGCCGATGAACAGCGTCTCGCTGACGAACAGCATCAGCGGTTTCCAGCCCAGTTGCAGCAGCTCCTCGATGCTGGTCTTGATGCCAGCCGCCGCGATCGCCAGCACCAGGCACACGCGCGAAGCATCGGTGGCGCCCTGCACCACCACCGCCGGGACCAGCCCGGACGATGCGAGCAGCATCATCACCACGAAGGCCAACAGAAAGCCCGGGATCAGGGGCATGTTGAGATCTTTGCCTTCGGCCGGCTGCTGGCGGCGATAAAGCAGCGAAATCACCATCACCACCGGCATCAAGAGCATCACGCGAAACAGCTTGACCACGGTGGCGGTGTCGCCCGCGTCAGGGCCGAGCATCATGCCCGCGGCCACCACCTGCGCCACGTCGTGAATGGTCCCCCCCAAAAACACCCCCGCCGGCCCGGCCGCCAGGCCAAGTACCTGGATCAGCAAAGGGTAGAGCACCATGGCCACGGTGGAGAGCACGGTCACCGCCACCACCGCCAGCAAGGTGAAGCGCTCGTTGGCTTTGGTCTGTGGCAACACCGCTGAGATGGCGAGTGCCGCCGAGGCACCGCAGATGGCCACCGAGCCGCCCGAGAGAATGCCCTCCTCGCGGGTGCGCCCCAGCAGCTTGGCCCACCAGACACCCATGAAGATGGTGAGCACCAGCGCCAACAGGATCACCACCGCGACCTCCACGCCCAGTTGCGACACCTGGTTGAGCGTGATGCGCACACCCAATAGCGCCACGCCCACACGCAGCACCGTGCGGCCACAGAACTCGATGCCCGGCTTGGCCTGCGGGTTACCATGAATGAAGTGAAACGCCAGGCCGATCAGCAAGGCATAGAGCAGCTGCGGGCCACCGTAGTGTTCGGAGAGAAAGGTGGAGGCCAGGGCGATGACGCCGCACACGAGCACCCCGGGTGCCAGCACACGCGAGCGCGCCACCCAGTGCAGCGGGTGCCAGGCCGATCGCTTCGGTGCTGACGCGGCCATGCCTGTTTCGCCGGTATCAGCCATTCGCCAGCGCCTTGAGCGATGCCACCACGGCGTCCGCCACTTCCAGGCCATGCGCCTCGGCGTGCCGATGCGCCACTTCGCGCCGCGCGCCCGGCAGGCGAACGCCCTCGTCGGTCAGCATCTCGCTGAGCAGGACTTCAATCCGGTCGAAGTAGCCGTTCTGACCCGCCAGCGCACCCGGGTCCACCACGATGAAGAGCTGGCCCAGGTGCGGACGGTTGCCCTCGTCGACAAAAAAGCTGTCGGCCTCGAAGCCGAAGTTGGCGCCAATGAGGGCGGTCACCAGCAGCTCGACCATCAGCGCCAGCATCGCGCCCTTGGGGCTGGAGGCGGCGCCCAGCGGCAGCATGGAGCCCGCGAGCGCAGCGTGGGCATCCGTCGTGGGCTGGCCCTGGGCATCGAGCGCCCAGCCGGCCGGAATCGGCTCGCCCTTCTTGGCCGCCAGCATCACCTTGCCGCGCGCCACCTCGGACAGGCTCAGGTCAATAAGCAACGGGTCTGCGTCTCGGCGCGGGAACACGGCGGCGATGGGGTTGGTACCGAAGATCGCGTGCTTGCCACCCGCCGCCGGCATGGCGGCCGGCGAGTTCGCCAGACCCAGACCGACCATGCCGGCATCGGCCACCGCGCGCAGGTGGTCCACCACTACACCGCAGTGATGGCTGTTCATGACACCGACCAGCGCCACGCCCTGCGTGCGCGCCAGGGCAACGGCTTCGGTCATCGCGAGGTCGCAGGCTGGAAACGCTAGGCCTTCCTGCGCGTCCACCAGCAGCGCACCGCCCTTTCGCCGAACCACCGTGGCCTGAGCCGAACCATTGACGCGCCCGTTGCGCAGATGGGTGGCGTACTGCCCCACCCGCGAGAGCCCATGACCGCCCTGCCCCTGGGACTCAGCCAGCACCAGCGCGCGCGCTGTGCTCGCCGCCATCAGGGGACCAGCGCCGGCGGCCTTCAGGGCAGCGGTCACCAGGGTGCGGGCTTCTTCGAGAGACAGGTTCATTTGAGTGCCTTGAGCAATTGGTCGGCGATGAGGTGACTCACCCGTTCGTTGGACTCCGTGGTCACGCCGGCGATATGAGGCGTGAGCACCAGGTTCGGACATCCCTGCCAGTGCGGTGATGCGGGCAAAGGCTCGGTCTCGAAGACATCGATCGCAGCGCCTCCTAGCGATCCCCCCTTGAGCGCAACAGCCACCGCCAGCTCGTCCACCACCCCGCCCCGCGCGGTATTGATCAGCACGGCGCCCGGCTTCATCTGGCCCAGGCGGGTGGCGTCAAACAGACCCCGCGTGCTGTCCACCAGAGGCACATGCAGGCTGATCACATCGGCACGCGCCACCAGCTCATCCAGGTCGACGCAGCGCACACCCGACTGACCGTAGGCAGGTGCGTCCGCGGCCATGAAGGCGTCGTGGGCAATCACGTGCATGCCGATCGCTTTCGCCAGGCGCGCGGTGAGCTGACCGATGTGACCGAAGCCCACCAGTCCCAGGGTCTTGCCCGCGACCTCACGCCCCTGCGACAGGGCCGCTCGCGGCCACTGGCCGGCCGCCACCGCAGCGGTGCTGGTGTAGCCACCCCGCAGCAACAACATGGCGGAGGCAATGACGTACTCGGCCACGCTCAAGGCATTGGCGCCCGTGGCCGGAATGACAACCAGGCCTCGCGCCTCGCAGGCTGCGACGTCGATGTTGTCCAGGCCCACCCCGAGGCGCGCCACGACACGGCAATGCCCCAGCGCATCGAGCAGCGGACCCCGCACCTGGGTTCGGTTGCGCACCACCAGGGCATCGGCCAGAGATGCCTTCTTCAGCAGGCTTGGTGCGTCGTCGACCAGATTGGGCTCGTAGACCACGGTGTGCGATTCGCGCAGGCGGTCGACAGCTTGCTCGTCCATGAACTCACAGATCAGGATGTGCATGACAAGGCGCTTTCAAGTTCGAGAAAAAGAGATGACAGCAGAGGCCACGCTCAGGCAAGCGCGAGTACCCGTGTTCGTTGCGTTAGCCGGTACGTGGAGTCGACAGATCAAGGCAGCGGAACCTGCAGCACCATCTTGAAAAGCACATAGAGACCCACCAGCACCACCGCTCCCGCGGCGCCATACAGCATCGCGACGCGTGGTGTCCATCGGTCGTGTTGCGCGAGCACCAGCAACAGGGCAAAAGCGATGGCACTGCTCGCCAGAAAACCCAGCGCTGGCAGCGCAAAGGCCCAGCCGAGCATGACGGCCGCCACGCCCAGTCGCCGCCCATGAGAGCCCTCAAGGGCGCCGCCGGCGCGGGTCCTGCCCAGCGCCACCAGGACGATGTACAGGCCACCCAAACCCACCAGCAGGCTACCAATGGCGCGCGGGAACACGGCACCCAGGTCCGAAAAATCGGCCGAGTAAAACAACGCGGCGGCGCCCACCGCGATCAGCAGCACGCTGCCGATGGCGCCACGCAGGTCGGGACGCGACGATGAATCAGCCATGTCTTGCCTGGGCCAGCCGGTTGCGCCGCTTGATCCACAGAGGCCAGAGCAGCCCGAGCACGATGAAGGCGATGATGGCCAGCGAGATCGGTCGGCCGAAGAACTCGTCGAGCACGCTGCCCCTGGCGCCGCCGATCAGGTGACCTTGCACAAAGCCACGTTCGGCAATGGCGCCCAAGATGAGTCCAAGCACGATCGGCGAGGCACTGAAACCCCATTGCGCAAGGCCCCAGGCCAGCACACCCAGCACCACCATCTGCTGCACTTCGTGCACGTTGTTGTGCACAGCGAAGCTTCCCAGGATGGTGAGCAGTGCCACCGCAGGCACCAGCACCGCCTTAGGGATAGCGAGGATGGAACGGAATGCAAACCGCCCGATCAGCAAGCCCACCGGCAGCATGATGATGGTGGCCAGGATCAGGCCCCAGATGAAGGTGTAGACGATGGGGCCCTGCTGGGTGAACAGCGTGGGGCCGGTACGAATGCCTTGCACCAGCAGGGCGCCCAGGATGATGGCGTCGGGGGGCGTGCCGGGAATGCCGAGCACCAGCGTCGGGATGAAACCGCCGCCCACGGTGGCGTTGTTGGCAGACTCGGTGGCCACAATGCCATCGGGCTCACCGCGGCCGAAGTTGTCGCGCCGGGGCGATGTGCGTTTGGCTTCGGAGTAGGAGACCAGTGCGGCAATCGAGCCGCCAGCGCCGGGCAGGATGCCGATCACCGTGCCGATGACGGAGCTGCGCGCCAGGTTGAACTTGGCGCGCCGAAGAATGCCGTAGGCTTCGCGCAAGCGGAAGCCTGCGACTTGCTGGGTCGCCTGAAGATGGCGCACCGGGGTGGCAGCCAGCTCGATCAGCACCGGTACGCAATACAGGCCGATGAGGGCCGACACCACGTCGATGCCGCCCAGCAGCGACTTGAACTCGCCCACGTAGCGCACATCGCCACCCACCTCGGCCACGCCCACCATCGACAGCAGCAGCCCCAGGCAGCCACCCATCAGACCCTTGACGATGCTGCCCTCGCCCAGCGAGGCGATCAGGGTGAGACCAAAGACGGCCAGCCAGAAGTACTCGACCGGTCCGAACTTCAACGCCACCGTGGCCATGGGTGGCGCGAGCAGCAACAAGAAACCGGCGCCCACCAATCCGCCCACGACAGACGACAGGCAAGCCAGTGTGAGTGCGAGGTCGCCTTTGCCGGCACGCGCCATCGGGTAGCCGTCGAAGGTGGTGGCGATCGACGACGGTGTACCCGGCGTGTTGAGCAGGATAGCGGCGTAAGCACCACCGTAAATGGCACCGGTGTAGATGGCACCCAGCGCAATGAGCGCGGTGGACGGTGGCATCGAAAAGGTGAAGGGCACCAGCACCGCCACCGCCATGGTGGCGGTGAGACCGGGCAGAGAGCCGATCACCGTGCCCGCGATCACGCCTGCCAAAGCAAACATGAGGTTCAGCGGTGTGAGCGCCTCCAGCAGGTATTCGAAGCTTCCCATGGGGTGTGGCGGCGCTCGATGAAGGGCTCTGCGGACTTATTTTTTGACGATACCCATGTCCTTCGCCAAGGCCTCGTAGCGAGTCTGGATGCCAGACATGAAAGCAGCCATCTTGTCAGGACCGACGTTCAACATGGCAAACCCGCCCTCTTCCATTTTCTGGATGAAACCCGGGTCGGCATTGATCTTGGCCAGGATGTCGGCCATCTTGGCTTTGACGTCGGGCGGTGTGCTCTTGGGCACGGCCACACCCCGGTAAGCACCGCCCACCAGATCAAAGCCCTGCTCCTTGAAGGTCGGGCAGTTGGGCAGCTTGGGGTGACGCTTTTCCATCGCCACGGCCAGGCAACGCACCTGGTCACCCAGCTGTATCTGCACCGTGGTGTAGGCCCAGCTGCCGGCCACTTGCTTGCCCAGCAGCGCTGCGTTGGACGGCCCGGTACCACCGAACGGCACGTAGGTGGTCTTGATGCCGGCGAGCTTGTCGAACTGCTGCTGCGCAAGGTGGTTGGCCGAGTTGGTGCCCGAGCCCGACAAGGTGGTGGCGCCTGGTGCCGCCTTGGCCCCGGCAACAAAGTCTTTCAGCGTCTTGAATGGGCTGTCGGCCGGCACGATCAGCGCGTCGGGCGTGTAGTGGAACCAGTACAGCGTGGTGATTTCGTCGGTCTTGTAGCCCACGTCCTTTTGCAGCGGCTGCAACACGATGTGCGGCAAGTTGGTGCCCATGACGGTGTAGCCGTCTGCAGCCATGCCGTTGAGCTGCGACCAGCCTGCGGCACCACCGGCGCCTGGCCGGTACTGGATCGCCATGCTCTGCCCGGTGAGCTGCTTGAACACGGGCTCTTGCAGTCGGGCAGACACGTCGGACTCACCGCCTGGGCCAAACGGGATGATGTAGTTGACCGTTTTGTCCGGGAAACCGGCGGCGCCGGCCATTGTCGCGGCGGCCACCAGGGCAGCGGCGGTGAGTGTTTTGTGCAGGGAAATGCGCTGGGTCATGATTTGTCTCCTAATTTCTCTCGTTTCAAAAGGCCTCGAAATCTTCGCAATGACAAAGAAGCCGAGACAGCAAGCCAACTCCAACAAAGCCGACTTGCCACCCCTAAGGTATCAGAACCACCTTGCTGGTGGCCAGACGGCCACTGTCCAGATCGGCAAACGCCTGCGCACCTTCGTCAAGCGAGACGCTCTGCACCCAGGACAAGTCCCCAAATGCACCTTCATGCAGCAGCTTCACCGTCGCGCGCAAATCGGCTGTGGTGTAGGTGTAGGTGCCCATGAGCGTGATCTCGGCCAGGGTCAGCTTGCGCATGTCGATTTCACTGGCCCAGTCCTGCAGACCCACATGCATCAGGACGCCACCGGGCTTGACGGCTGTCAGCGCAGCGGTCCGGGTCAGCTTGCTGCCCACCGCGTCGATCACGTAGTCGAAGCCGTTCTCCTGCGGCTGGGTTTCGCGCGGATCGTAGGTTGCTACGCCAGCGTGCTTCTCGGCCGACCGGCGGCGCAGCGGGTTTACCTCGGCCAGCACCGTATCCCGACAGCCGTAGGTCTTGAGCAACAGCGCTGCCAGCATGCCGATGGCACCGCCGCCGATGATGAGGGTGCGGTTCTCTGGCAGCGGCCGCGCCATGGCCTTGAGGCTCATGTTGATCGCGTGCAGCGCAGTAGCAGCCGGTTCGGTGAGCGCGGCATACAGGGCGGGCATGTCCTGCGGTATGTCGATCAGCGAGGCCGCCGGGATCGACATGTATTCGGCAAACGCACCTGGCCGCGTCATACCCACCATGGTGCGGCGGCTGCAGAGGTTGTTGCGGCCTTGCACACAGTAGTCGCAGGTGCCGCAGGTGATGAGGGGATTGCCTGTGACACGCAAACCCTCCTGGTAGGCGGGCGCCGCGCTCTTGACCACCGTGCCGCAGAACTCATGGCCCAGCACCAGGCCTGGCTTTCGGCGCGGATCGTGGCCATGGAACGCGTGCATGTCAGAGCCGCAGATGCCCACCGCATCGATGCGCAAGACCACTTCGCCATCGCACAGCTCAGGTTCCGGCCGATCGAGCAATTGCACTTCCAGGGGCTGGGTATAGACGAGGGCTTTCACGGGCTGATCTCCGGTTGGCGCAATGGACTTGCTGGGCAGTGTGGCCGCGATTCATCGTGATGAATTGGCCGATGAACGGTGAGCAGCGACAGCCTTGGTGCGAAACCCCCTGCGGCCTTGAAATCTCGCAAGGCCACTCGCCTGGCCGCCCGCATCAACGGACGCCTTGGCGCGATCGCCAGGGCACCGAAGAAGCGAACCGATCCAGACTCAGGTCATCCAGGACTGCCCATCGGGCCGGCATAGGGCATCAAGCGCTCTCGTAGAGGCGCGTCAATACAAATTCGCGGTGGCCCAGGGCTTCGGCCGCCGTGAGGCGTCCGTTGGCCGTTCGCAGCATCATGTCGAGCAGCAGGTCCCCGGCTCCGTCCATGTTGATTTCTCGCTGCAGCAGGCCCGAGGTATCGACGTCAACGTGCTCACCCATCGTGCGCACCGTGCGCGGGTTCGCGCACAGCTTGATCACAGGCACGATCGGATTGCCGACGATATTGCCCTGCCCGGTCGGGAAGAAGTGCACCACGTAGCCAGCAGCTGCGCACAGCGTGACCATTTCGGCTGCGGCCGAGCTTGACTGCATGAACCACAGACCCGGGCCAGAGGGCGTCTCGGCGTAGTCGAGCACACCGTCGACCATGCACTTCTTGCCGATCTTCTGGATGTTGCCCAGCGCCTTCTCTTCGATCGTCGTCAGGCCGCCGGCGATGTTGCCCTTGGTCGGCTGCGAGTCGGAAAGGTCCGACGTCTTGTGGCGATCGATCATGGCCTGATAGCGATCAAACATGTCCATGAACTTGGCTTTGACTTCCGGCGTTCTGCACCGCGCGGCCACCAGGTGCTCACCACCTGTCAGCTCACTGGTCTCGCCGAAGCACAGCGTCGTGCCCAGGTCGTACATCTTGTCAAAGGCATTGCCCACGGTGGGGTTCGCGCCGCAGCCCGAGGTGGTGTCGGACTCGCCGCACTTGGTGGACACCCACAGATCGCTGATCGGGCAAACCTCGCGCTGCTTTTCCGAAGCATCCTGAAGCAGTTCGCGGGCGGCTTTCGACGCCTTCATGATGGTGGCGTGGTCACCATTCTGCGAAATCGAGAAGCTCTGGACAGGCTTGCCGGTCTTGGCAATGCCGTCGGCCACGAGCTTGGTCCAGGCGGGTTCGATGCCGATCACGACCACGGCAGCCACGTTGGGGTTGGCGCCGGTTCCGATCAGGGTGCGGAAGTGCAGCTCAAGGTCGGCACCAAACTGCAGGCGGCCATACGGGTGAGGGATCGCCATGGTCCCCTTGATGTTGTTGGCAACCGATTCGCAGGCGGCGTTGGAAATGTCGTCAACCGGGAGAATGATGACGTGGTTGCGCACGCCAACACGGCCGTTTTCTCGGCGGTAGCCGAGGAAGGTGGAGTCTTTGCTGATCATCTGCATTCCTAAATGTGTTCGAGAGGGATTCGGCGCTGGGCGGGCATTTACCAACGCTTGGTTTTGACGTTGTGCACGTGCAGGTGCTCGCCTGCCTTGATCGGCGCGACGACGCGACCGATGTCGACGCCGTACTTGATCACGGTGTCGTCCTTGTTGAGATCCCGCAGCGCGATCTTGTGACCAATCGGAATTTCGCTGATGGTCGGCAGCGACACCATCTTGTCCTGCTCCATCACCCAACCAGTCAGCGTCTCGCCGCTCTTGACGCCCTCGACAACGATCGTGCCGACCGAGTCGCCATCTTCATGCACCACGTAATGAATCATCTTTGCTTCCTCATAAGTTGCCGGGATGATTTATTAGACACTCAGGCCCACAGTAAGTCAACTAGATGATTCATATGTTTGTAAAGGGTTTCCCAGATTTACTGGGAGTGCGCGGCCAGCTCGTCTGCGAGTACAAGCGACCTCAGCGGTCGCAGGCGAAATACCTCCTCCACAGCCCTGCCCCGTTGCCCTCAAGCGCTGCTGTGGAAATCCAGTGAAGCCGATGGGAGGGTCGGCTGGCAAGCAGCACGGGCAAGGCCCAGCGGTTGCGCGAAGGCCAGGTTTTCAGGCAGCCATTGCCGACGAACAGGCGCGGACCTGGATCGCGCCGGCGAGCCGATCGGCCATGGGCCGGATGCTCTACCGGGTGCAGACAAACGGCGGCGCGAGCTCCAGGGTGTCGCCCAGTGCGCGTGTGTGCAGCCCGCGGTCGAACGTGTCGGCCTGCATCGGAGCGCCATGCCGGCCAGGCTGTCCGTCAATCACCGCCAGCTCGATGCAGCCAGCCAGGCCTTGATCGCGAACACTGACCACACCGGGCAAGGTTGCAAGCTGGTGCACCGCGTCTTCAAACGGCAATGCGAGCAGCCCGGCGCCGGCAATCAGATCGTCCTACTGCAGCACATCAAGCAGAAGCAGCTCAGCGGTACAAGACAGGATATGACCCGAACAGGAGCAGCCGAGCATCAGCTCGGCGAGGTATGGCGGACTCTGCATGCTGGCGTCGCGAATATCGCGGAGCACGATCACACCGCCCAGCGGTGACTGGCAGATGCTTCACCAGCCTACCCACCATCGGTTGAAACCTGACAGCAATCGACCCTCTTAAGGATAGGCACGTTTGGCGCGAGCAGCTTTCATAAAACCTGCCATGAATGACGCCAGTACTTCAACCTGATGCTCACTGACACCGTTGTACAAACTGGCCCGCAAGTACTTGCCCACCCCAAAAGGGGTCAGCGTTCTGAGGCCGACGATTCCTCGTTCCCAGCCCTGAATCAGGAAGTCCCGGGTGGTTTCCTCGTCGCCACCGGCAACATCAAAGGGGACGTTCATGCGGCTGCGGATCGATGGATCTGAAATAGGGGTGCCATAGAACCCCTCTGAGCTATCGATCAGGTTGTAGACCATGGCCGACTTTGCGATTGACCGGCGCTCCATTTCATGCACACCGCCTTGCGCGATCAACCATTGCAGGTAGATATTGATCACCTCCACATTGAAGGTGGCGATGGTGTTCCACAAGTTTCCCTCACGGACATTGGTGGTGTAGCAGAGCACCCCCGGGCAATGTTTGCTGGGTGTGCCCAACAAGTCCTTTCGAATCACGCACAGGGTGACCCCAGGATGTCCGAGGTTTTTGGACGCGCAGGCATACAGAACGCCGACGTTGCAGCCCACCCAGTCGATGGGTTTGGTGGAAAAGTCCGACGACGCGTCAACCACCAAGGGTGCCTTGATGCCCAGCTTGGGAAGCTGGTGCATCTCAATTCCGTTGACGGTTTCGTTGGAGCACAGATACACGTACCTGGACTCGGGATCCAAGTGGGCAAACGATGGGTTGTGGGTGAACGTGCCATCCGGGTTTTCGGAGGACACGACGATGGGGCGGCAGTATTTCGATGCCTCGGAGAGTGCGCGTTTGGACCAGGTGCCATTGACGAGGTAGGTCGCTTTTTCATCGCCTTTGGGGCACAGGTTGAGCGGAACCGCAGCAAACTGCCCGTGCCCACCGCCGTGCATGCAAAGAATCTCGTACTGATCAGGTATCTCCATCGCCACACGGCAGCGTTGCACCACGCTGGCGAGAATGTCCAGAAATTCAGGGGATCGATGCGAGAGGTACATGGAGCACATGCGTTCCGCGTCGAACAAGGCCTTGATGGCGGCCTCGACCTCGGCCGCAAGCGATGTGGGCCCAGGGCTGAAGTTCAGCGGCTTCACGCCGCTGGGGGGAACCAATGATCCGAGCATCACCGGATGGGTGTCGACTGGGTTCAGCTGGGTTTGATCACGGTGTGCCATTGGATGTGTTCAAGACAAAAGGTTGAGCGAGCGAAGTCTTTATCCCGGTAACGCAGACTTACAAGCCTCCGTTGACCAGTCACGCCCGGTCCGTGTCGGCAGGCGGGCGCTCGGCGATGCGCTCAGCCACGGGAAACGCGCTCGGGAGCCCACCCGGAAACTTGAACCGCAGTCCAGCGTGTCGATCGGTGCCATCATCGCCGCGCTGATGCCAGCGCGGCGGTGGACGGTACCCCGAAAGCAGCGAGACCGGGCACAGCCATGGCGTGGCTCATTTCGCTGTGTAGCCGCCGTCCAGCATGATGGTCTGGCCGCTCACGTAGGCAGATGCCTCGCTGGCCAGGAAGACGGTCAGTCCATTCACATCCTGCAAAGCACCATTGCGCCCCAGGCAGGTCTGCGCAGCATGCCGAGATGCCAGCTCGCTGTTGTCGAACACGGGGGCGGTGAGTGCGGTGGGGAAAAAGCCCGGTCCGATTGCATTGCAGGTGATGCCGTGCGGGCCCCACTCAACAGCGATGGCGCGCGTGAGCTGCACGATGCCGCCCTTGCCTGCGCCGTACGGTGCGCTGTTGGGAAAAGCACGGAAACTCTGCAGGCTGGCGATGTTGATGATGCGGCCCCAGCCCCGCTGCTTCATGCCGGGTGCGAGAGCCTGGGTGAGGAAGAAGGGTGCGCTCAGGTGCAAGTGGATCTGGGTCAGCCAGCTCTCTGCTGTCACATCGGCAAAGGCTTCTCGCAGGTTCACCCCGGCGGCGTTGACCAGGATGTCCACTACGCCGAGCGCCAGCACATCAGCGGCGCCCTGCTGGGCACCTTCGGGAGTGGCAAGGTCAGCAGCAATCCATTGAGCAGCGATGCCTTCGTCCGCCAGTCGTCGGGTTGCAGCCTCGAGTTCTGCGGAGCGGCGCGACACCAAAACGACACTCGCTCCGGCCAGGCCCAAAGCGCGCGCCATCGCCTCACCGAGGCCTGAACTGCCTCCTGTGACCAGCGCACGCTTGCCGTGCAGGCCGAACAGCGTGTCGAGCTTCATGACCGTGACAACTTCCCGCTGTCAGCATTTGGCTCCAGCTGGAGATTCGCCGCGGGGTCGCGCGGGTGATCCGGTGGATACGCCGCCACAAAGGGGAACCGCTTCTTGGCCTTGGTTGCCGTGGTGTTGGGATCCACGGCACCACGCACGTACTTTCGCGCGGCATCCGCCGGCGGCTGGTAGTCCCATGATGTCCAGCTCCCCTGCAACAACGACTCCTGGGCAAAAAGCCGGCGCTGCTGAGAATCCAGAATGGTCTTCTCGAGCCCAGGGTAATCCCAGCGCTTGAGCACTTCGCTGTGCAAGCGGGACTCGACGTCCGCATGCCCCGGCTGGCCTGCGAGGTTGGTGCGCTCATCCGGGTCTGCCTTGAGGTCAAACAACATGGCGGGGTCGTGGCGGCAGTACACATACTTGTACCCGTCCTTGCGAAGAATGCATGCGGGCGCATAGACACCTTCGCCGAGAAACTCCATCATCACGTCGTCTCCCCGCGATGCGTCGGTTCCGTGAAGCATTCCAGCCAGACTGGTACCGCTCAGGCGATCAACCGGTGTGACAGGATTGCCTTCGGACACCAAATCGTTGAAGGTTGGCAACAGGTCCATCAGCGACACACCCCGCTCCTCAACGAGACCCCTCTTCAGACCGGGTCCCGCCGCAATCATGGGCACACGAACCGACCACTCAAAAGGCTGGAATTTGAACCAGGAGCCGCGCTCTCCAAGCATTTCACCGTGGTCGGAGACCACGAAAACGAAGGTGTTGTCGGCCGCACCAGTGCGGTCAAGCACCTCAAGAAGGCGGCCGACCTGCGCGTCGAAATAAGAAGTCATGGCGTAGTACGCATGGCGCGCGACACGGACCTGCTCTTCCGACACGTCATGCTCATCGGCCCTGATGGTGTAGGCGTACCGCCTGGACCATGGGTCTCGCTCTGCAATTGGAATGAAGGGCACGCTGGGCATCACGATCTTGTCGTGATCGTAGAGATCCCAGTACTTCTTGGTCGTGATGAACGGGTTGTGCGGATGGGTGAACGACGCCCACAACAGGAACGGCCTGTCATCGTCGCTGCGCGCCTGGTCGTAGAGCCACTGCTCGGCGCGGTAGGCCACTTCCTCGTCGTAGTCGATCTGCAGATTCCTCTCACACAAGCCAGCTTCGACGATAGAGCGAAGACTCATCCGGGACGGCGAGTAGGGCTGCTTGACCTGGGTCCAGTCAGCCGTCCATCCGAAGTCCGAGGGGTAGATGTCGGTGGTCACCCGCTCCTCGAAACCGTGCAACTGCTCAGCCCCGACGAAATGCATCTTTCCCGACAGGCAGGTTCGGTATCCCTGGCGACGCAGGTAGTGCGCCAGAGTCAGTGTCGACGAAGGCATATCCGCCGCGTTGTCGTAACACCCCACTTCCGACGACAACCGTCCTGTCAGCATGGCCGCCCGCGAAGGCGCGCAAACTGGGTTGTTGCTGTAAGCGTTCAGGAACGTCACGCCCTGCTCCGCCAGTCTGTTCATGTGGGGCGTGATCAGCGCTGACCCGCCATACATGGGCAGCACCTTTGCAGTCAGCTGATCGGCCTGAATAACGAGAATGTTGGGACGGGACAATGTGTGCTCCTGTGGAAGATGCAGACCCAAACGTTCAGTCGATTTTGATGCCTGCCGATTGAACGAAAGAGACCCAGTACTTGTGTTCCGAGCGCACAAAATTCGAGAAGTCGGCTGACGCACTGCCCACGGCCATGTCACCCTGCGCCGCCAGCTGTCGCTTGACCTCGGGAACAGCGAGCGCCTTGCGCGCCGATGCGTTCAAGCGCTCAACCACAGCAGCGGGTGTGCCCTTCGGTGCCCACAGCCCAAACCATGTCGTGATGTCGACGCCCGACACGCCAGCCTCCTGGAGTGTCGGCACATCGGGCAAGGCGTCGAGGCGCTTCGCTCCGGTGACAGCCAGGGCCCGCAACTTATCCGCCTTGATGAACGCCATGACTAACTGCGGGTTGGCGATGATGTAGCCGACTTCTCCCGCGAGCATGGCGGCTCCGGCCTGAGCACCGCCTCGGTAAGGTACGTGCACCACGTCGATCTTTGTCGCAGCGCGAAAGACCTCTCCTGCGATGTGCAAGGCTGTGCCGTTGCCTGTGGATGCGTAGTTGATGGTCCCAGGTGCTGCCTTCGCCGAAGCGATCAGCTCCGCCACACTGGTGGCTTTCAGCTGGGGTGATGCCGTCAACACCAGCGGGCTGCTGGTGAGCTGCGTGATAGGTACAAAGTCGCTCAGCGGGTCGTAGGGAAGTTTTTGATAGAGGCCTGCTGCAATGGCGTGGGTCGCAACGGATCCAAGCAAGATGGTGTAGCCATCAGGCTCTGCCCTGGCCACCACCGTGCTGCCGACCGTTCCGCCTGCACCGGCGCGGTTGTCAACGATCACCGGCTGCCCCAGGTCGATCCGCATTTGTTCAGCGATGACTCGGGCGACCGTATCGAGCGCCCCTCCGGCAGGGAAGGGCACCACGATCGTCACCAGCTTGGATGGGTATGTTTCCGCTGCTGCCCAGGAAAGTGGAAGCGCCAAGCACAAGGCGAAAAGACTTTTGCAAAAACTGCGTGTGATCATGATCAATTCTCCGGTTCGATTGTTGAAGGGACCAAGGGATTCATACTGCCTTTCTATCTGGCCTCATACCTTCACCGGCTCGCCGAGATCAAAGGTCTCGCCCGGGAAATATTTGGCCAGCCGGTCGTCCGCGGTTCGCGCATGGGCCTCCATTCCCTCCAGGCGCGAGATGCGTGCGGTAGCCAGGCCGATATCGCGCGCCGCCTCGCGCGTCATCTTCTGCCAGGTGAAGGTCTTAAGGAACTTGTGCACCGACAAGCCACCCGAGTAACGGGCCGCGCCCTTGGTGGGCAAGACGTGGTTGGGGCCGCTGGCCTTGTCGCCGTAAGCCACCGTGGTCTCTTCACCCAGGAACAGCGATCCGTAGCAGGTCAGGGTCTCAAGCCACCAGTCGAGATCGGTGGCGTGCACCTCTAGGTGTTCGCTGGCGTAGCGGTCGGAAATTTCCACTACCTCATCGCGGGTATCGCACAGCATCACCTCGCCATAGTCACGCCAGGCGGCGCCCGCAGCGTCGCGCGCGGTAGGCGGCAGGGCCTCGATCAACACTGGTACGCGCTTCATCACGTCTTCGGCCAGCGCCTGGCTGGTGGTGAACAACCAGGCCGGTGTCTCGTGTCCGTGTTCTGCCTGGCCCACCAGATCGCTGGCAACGATGGCTGGGTCGGCGGTCTCGTCGGCGATGATGCCGACCTCGGATGGGCCAGCAAACACATCGATGCCAACCTTACCGAACAACGTGCGCTTGGCCTCTGCCACGAATTTGTTGCCCGGACCCACGATCACGTCGGCCGGCTTGCCAGTGAACAGGCCAAAGGCCATGCTCGCAATAGCCTGCACGCCACCCAGCGTCATGATGACATCAGCACCCGCCTTGTTGAAGGCGTACATCAGATAGGGATGCATCGATCCGCCGCGAAACGGGCCGGAGCACGCGATGATGGTCTTGACGCCGGCGGCCTTGGCGGTGGCCACGCCCATGTAGGCGCTGGCGATGTGCGCATAGCGCCCGGCTGGTGCGTAGCACCCCGCCACATTGACAGGCAACACACGTTGCCCCGCTGTCACGCCAGGGTGAAGTTCGGTAGAAAACTCCTTCAGAGAATCCCGCTGCGCGAGCGCAAAGTTGGTGACCTGCTCGATGGCGAAATCGATGTCCTTGCGGACCTGCTCGGGGACAGACTTGGCGTTCTCCGCCAGTTGCGCCTTGGTCACAACCATTTCTCCATCCCATTTGTCGAGCGTCTTGGCGTAGGCACGCACTGCGGCTTCGCCATTCTTCTCGATCTCAGCCAGCATCTCATTGACAACAGCCTGCGCAGTGGCGGTTTCGGTTTCAGGCGTCTTGCTCGCCTTTTTCAGGTATTTGATGGTCATGCGGTCTCCATGGGATCCAAGGTGGATGAAGGGGGCCGTTTACGCCCCGCGCGAAAATTCACTTGTAGATATCGGGCAGCAGGATCGTGGTCATCTCTGGTACGAAGGCGATCAGCAGTGTGACCGCGAGCATCGACAGGACGAATGGCACCGCTTGCTTGGCGATCTTCAGGATCGACTCGCCGGTGAGGCCTGACACCACGAACAAGTTCAAGCCCAGTGGCGGTGTGATGAAGCCGACACCAAGGGTCGTGATCATCATGATGCAGAACTGGATCTCGTTCATGCCGATTTCGTCGGCCAGCGGCTTGAGCAACGGCGCCAGGATCACGATGTTGGGTGTGGTCTCCATGACGCAACCAGCCGCGACCAGGATCACGATCATTAGCAGAATGATCACCCAGGGCTCGGTCGACAGGCTGGTCACCAGTTGCACGAAACCTTGCGGGACACCCATCGTGGCCAACGCCTGCGCCAGCGGCAGTGAGAAAGCGATGATGGGCAGGATGACGCCGTTGACCTTGGCCGAACTCACCAGCATCGCCGGGAAATCGGCTAGCTTGAGTGTGCCGAGCACGAATCCGATGATGATGGTGACGATGACGGCCACAGCACCAGCCTCGGTGGGTGTCAGGCGGCCAGAGAAGATTCCATAGAAGATGATCACGGGCACGATGAAGGCATACCAGCCGTTCTTGAGCGAAAGACCCAGGGTGCGCAGCCACTCATTGAGATTGACAGACGTCTTGTTTTCGTAGGCGTAGATGCGGTTGACGACGCTGTTGGTGATGAAGATGCCGGCCAGGATCATCAGCCCCGGAATCAGCGCCGCTTGAAACAACGTGGACGCCGAGATACCCAGCACCAGCCCGATGATGATGTAGGCGATCGACGGCGGGATCAGGATGCCGGTGCAAGCACCAGCCGCCACCAGCGCACAGGCGTAGGGGCGTGGATACCCCGATTCCACCAGGCGATTGATGGTCATGCGACCGACTGCGGCAGCGCCTGCGGCATCCGACCCGGAAATGGCGCTGAACATGCCGCACACCAGCACGGTGGCCGACCCGAAGCCGCTGCGCGACCAGGTGGTGAGCGCTTCGGCCACATCCAGAAATTTCCGGCTCAAACCGGTGCGCACCAGCACGTCTCCGGTCAGGATGAAGAGCGGGACCGCGGTCAGCGCGAAGGCGTCGATGCCTTCGAACAGCGAGCCGCCAAGCAGCGACATCGGCAGCACGCCCGACCACAGCAACAACGCAATCGAGGTGGCGCCAATACCCACCCAGACTGGCACGCCCAAGCCAATCAGCACGACAAAAATCAGCACTGGGCCGTAGAAGCTCCAGTCGAGGTCGAGGACCTGCTCGCCCGAGCCGGGAAAAAGTGAGTTCACAGTAGCGCCCTTGGTTCTGAGGCCAGGTCAGTCGAACAGACGCTCGCCTTCGAACACGGGGCGGCCATGTCGCAGGTCGGACAGGTCGCGGCGAATCGATTGCAGCAAGCGGTAAAGCAGCAGGGCGAAGCCGACAGGCACCGCGCTGAGGAACCACGTCAGGGGCAGGCGCAGACCGTGAGAGACCGAGCCGTACTTCAGGCTGACGGCCACACTCTCCCACGACCAATACAGTGCGAACACCGCCACCACCAGCATCACCAGGTCACCGAACAGATACAGCAGGGCCTTCACGCGCGGCGACACAAACTCGAAGATGACGTCAATGCGGATGTGGGCCCGCTCGCGCACAGCAGCTGCAGCGCCGATCCAGACGAGGTAGATGAATGCATAACGCACGATCTCCTCGCCCCACACCGATGAGTACGAGAACACCTCTCGCCGCAACACCTCGACCGCCATCGTGATGACGAGCATGCTGTAGAAAACCAGCAATGCCCAGCGCTCAAGGTTACGGTCTAGGTCACTCAGCCAATGGCGGGACGTGTTCATCGATACCTCGCTTCGGTTGCTTCAGCGTCAGCCGAAATCAGGCGTCGTGCACGAAAAGGCGGCCCATGGTGTTCGCGGCCGTCTCAAGCTTGCCGAACAGCTCCTTGGCAGCCAGCTCATTGCGGAACTCCGTCCATTCGCTGCGCTTGTAGCCGCCAGTCTTCTCCCATTCGGCCAGCTGTGCGCTGCTCAAAGAGTGGAACTGGACGCCCGCCGTTGCCAGTTCGGCGATCGCGTAGTTGCGAGCCGATGGCACTTTGGCCAGGTTCATCTGGGCAGTAATTTCCGACGCGAACATGATGCCCTCCTGAACGTCCTTGGGCAGTCCATTGAACCAGGCCAGGTTGCAGGAATAGACCTGGCTGTCTGGCACTGCACGTGTGAAGGTGATGTGGCTCAGGATGTCCTTGAAGCCGAACACATGCAGTGCGCCGGCGGCTGGATCCAGTGCATCGGCCACCCCCTGCTTGATGGCCGACGGCGTCTCGCCCCAAGCCACGGGCGTCGGATTGGCACCCACCATGCGGTAGTACTGCTGCAACATCTTCGAACCGGGAACTCGGAATTTCACGCCGGCCAAGTCCGCAGGTGTGATCACCGCCTTGCCACCCTTGCGGATCGCCACCACACGCGGGTCAATGACGACATAGAACAGCGGCTTGAAGCCCTTGGCTTCAACCTGAGGGTGGACCTCCTTGGTCCATGCATCGGAATTCACCAGGTTGACAAAGCGCTGGTTGGAGCCACAGAAGTAGGGCAGGTTGATGATGTCAACGACCGGCGCGAAGGGTGCAAAGTTCGCCAGCGAGTGCTGCGCGGCCTGAATCGTGCCTTCCTGGACTTTTTGCGCCAGGGCTCCACCAGAGCCAAGCTGGCCCGCTGGCGCCAGGCGCACATAGACCTTGCCGCGTGTGGCGTTCTGGATGTTTTCCTTGAAGTCGCGCTGCAGGATTGGGTAGCTTCGCGAGGCTCCAAGCTGGTAGGCCGACGCGATCGTCATCACGTGCTTGGCGGCCTTCTCGCGGTCGGACTCCTCATTTCGGGTCTGCGCGACGGCAGCAGGCGAGAACAAGGTACCGGCGGTAGCAGCCATCGCAGCGACGGTGAAGCCGCTGGCCTGGGCCACTCGAAGGAATTGGCGGCGCTCTGCAGCGATCGGTGAGTTGTCTGGTGTCTTCTCAACGTTGGACGTATTTTTCATGCTTGTCTCCTTGGGGTGGGTGGTGTCATGGGGTGAACTTCTGCGTGAACCTTTGCGGGCCTTTGCCGCGCAGTGGTTGCATTTTTTTCTTGTGTTCGGCAATCGGCTTTCATTCGGTGAGCGATGGCAAACTCCTTTCGCTGGCCTATGTGTTGTCTTTCGTTGCCTCGACTTTCGCTGCGTTGGCCTCTGCCTCCCGAGCTAGCGTGCCGGCAACAAAAAGGAGCACCGCCAGGAACAGAACCAACATCTCGCTGACATCGCTCATCCAGGGTTTGTGCCCCAGCGGCCCGCCGAACAGCACGTTAAGGAAATAGACCGCGAAGGTGAGCAAAGAGAGCCCGAGGGCGACGTTGCCGATGGCATGCGATCTTGATGTGGTCACGACGGTGATCCTCATGATTGAAAGTCGCACCCCACGTGCGAACACAGGGGGCGCTTGCCGAAATCCAGAAGGACTTCCCTCGCGTTCGCTGCCACAGAAACCACGCACTGTGAACTGCAAGCGCTTGCAGTCAATGTGCTGCGATCAGATGTCCATGTCAACCGCAGAATCCCTTGATCAGCCAAAATCAAGGGGAAACCCTAAAGAATTATCTGCAAGCGCTTGCAGTTTTGAATGTGATGAGACACCGTATGGCATGCTCTGGCCCATGAATCAGCGCACCACACTGGAGGACGTGGCCCGGGTCGCCGGCGTGTCCACTGCCACGGTTTCACGCGTGCTCAGCAAACCCGAAGTGGTGCGCGCCACCACGCGCGAAATGGTGATGTCCGCAGTGCGCCAGCTCGACTACCAGCCCGACGCTTCTGCGCGCGCCCTGGCCTCCGGGCGCACCCACACGGTGGGCTGCGTCATCCCCACGCTGGACCACGCCATCTTCGCGCGCAGCACCCAGGCCATGCAGACCACGCTGGCGCGTGCTGGCTACCAGCTGCTGGTGGCCAGCCACGACTACGACCCAGTGATTGAGTTCGAGGTAGTGCGGGTGCTGCAGCAACGCGGCGTGGATGCGCTGGTTCTGGTGGGCACCGATCACGCACCCGGCCTGTGGAAGGCTCTGCACGCCTGGAACAAGCCCAGCCTGCTCACCTGGTCGTGCGACGCACGGCTTCCCTCCATCGGTTTCGACAACGAGTCCGCCGCGCGCCTGGCGACCGAGCACTTGCTGGGGCTAGGCCACCGGCGCATCGGTGTCATCTCCGGCCTCACCTCGCACAACGACCGCGCGCGCAGCCGCATTGAGGGCGTGCGTCAGGCGCTGAAGCGTGCCAACCTCAAGCTGCTGCCCAGCCTGTTGACCGAGCAGGTCTTTAATCTGAACGGCGGCCGCAGCGGGCTGCGCGCACTCATGGCCACGCGCCAGCCGCCCACCGCCATCTTTTGTGGCAATGACCTGCTCGCCACCGGGGCCCTGCTCGAAGCGCAGCGCATGGGCATCAAGGTGCCGCGCCAACTCTCCATCTGCGGCATCGACAACAACGAACTCGCCGAGGCGATCAACCCCGGACTGACCACCATCGCCCTGCCTACACAGGATCTAGGCCGCATCACCGCCAACGCCGTGCTCTCGGCCATTGCCGGCGAAGCGATTGCTGCCCAATCCCTGCTGCCCTTTGAACTGGTGGTGCGCGGCAGCACCGCCGCGGTACCTAGGTAGCGCGAGCGTTCGATTCAGCGCGTGAGCAGGTCGCGCCAGGCATCGCTCAGGCCCGGGGTGGCAGCGGCAATCTGCGCTGACTGCATCCACGGCAGCCCGTCAAGCGTGAAGACCTCGCCTCCCGCCTCCCGGATCAGCAGCACACCAGCAGCTGCATCCCAGGCACCCATGCCCCGCTCCCAGAACAAGTCGACCCGCCCAGCGGCCAGGTAGGCCAGGTCCAGCGCCATGCTCCCACTGCGGCGCGCACCCGCCACCTTGCTGAGCACGCGACCCAGCTGGTTGACATAGCTGGGCAGGAAGCCAGCGTGAGGCTTGGGAAACACCGTAGCGGCCACCGCATCGAGCAAGCGCTGCGGCGAACCCACTTGCAGCGGCTCGCCGTTCAAGTGCGCGCCCCTTCCACGAGCGGCACTGAACAGCTCGCCCCGCACCGGGTCCACCACACAGCCCACCAGCGGCTCTCCTCCCTGCACGAGCGCCATGGATACAGCGAAGTGCGGCAGGTCGCGCAAAAAATTCATGCTGCCATCGATGGGGTCAACCACCCAGATGCAATCCTCCGCACCCTGCGCGCCCGCCGCGCCACCCTCCTCGCCCAGGAAGCCGTGGTCGGGGTAGGCCTGTGCAATGCGCTGGCGGATGTGTTGTTCAATCTCGCCGTCGAGCGCGCTGAACCAGTCGCCCGCGGCCTTCTCTTGCACCATCACACTGCGCCGCGCCTGGCGCACCCGCTCGGCGGCGTCCAGCGCAAGCGCCTCGGCAAACTGGCGCAGTTCGGTCAGCGATTCGCTCATGGCGGTGCGCTCGCCGAGCTCACGAATTCGTGGGCGCGGGTGTCGATGATGGAAATACGCAACTCGGCGGGCTGCCGATCAAAGGTGCGCGCCACGCGGGCCACGCGCAGCACCGGTGTACCCACCGGCAGCTGCAACAGCGCGGCGCTGGCCGGATCTGCCCCTTCGGCGCGCGCGCGCTCGTCGGCCCCCACCACGGTGACCCCAAACGCCCGCTGATAGAGCTCGTAGATGGTGCCTGGGCGCTGCTCGAATTGCTCGCGGGTCAGCCGCGGAAACAGCGCGCCATCTAGTGTGATGCGGTCGTGCACCACCGGACGACTTTGTAGCGACAGCAGATTTTCAATGCGAAGCACGCGGGCAGAGCCACGCAGCCCGAGCGCCTGGGCCTCGTCGGCGCTGGCGCGAGCCGTGGCAAAAGCCAGCAAGCGGATCTGGGGGAACTCGCGCGTACCGTCCCGCCGTTCGATCTTGAAGAACTGGTACATGAAGCGGTCGTTGTCCTGCTGGCCGACGAAGGTCCCTCGCCCCTGCTGGCGCAGCAGCACGTGGTCGGCCACCAGCTCATCCACCGCGCGCCGCAGCGTTCCGATGGACACACCGAAGCGTTGTGCGAGCTCGGTTTCATTGGGCAAAGCCTTGCCGGGCTGGAACTTGCCCGACTGGATGTCGGCAATCAGCTCGCGTTTGACCTGGCGGTACAAGGCCATCAGGAAGCTGCGGAGTGGGCGGCATGGAACATGGCCCGATTCTATGCAGGCGCGGCCTGACCTCGCCGCTACTTCACACCCACAGCCTCGGTGATGCGGTAGTACAGCCCCTGGGGATCGCTCTGCAGCACCTGCAGTTTGCCTTGCACGACCACCGCGCCCAGGCTGTATTTCACCGGCTCTCGGGTGCGCACCTCGACCATGCTTTCCGGCCCACCAGGCGTGCAGAACGAGCAGGTCAGGGGCACCGATGCGAGCAGGAAATGCCGCTGCATTTCCCCTGGCC
Organism: Hydrogenophaga sp.; assembly: GCF_011390835.1. Classification (GTDB taxonomy): domain Bacteria; phylum Pseudomonadota; class Gammaproteobacteria; order Burkholderiales; family Burkholderiaceae_C; genus Hydrogenophaga. The sequence continues at coordinate 24,911 of NZ_JAABRQ010000014.1, forward strand.
CCAGCGGCATCATGAAACCTTGCAGGCGCACCTGCTTCTGGTCGAGCTGGCGCACCGCAGGCGAGTACACCGGCACGATGCGCCGATTTTCAATTTTGGTGTCGACATCGGTCAGCACCGACCAGGGCACCACGTCGCTTCGTTTGGGCAGCGGTGCAAACGGGCTGAGCGGGCTGTGTACGCCAGCGCCCTGGCCACTGGGCAGGCCGCCAGACGGCGCCCCGGGCGCCGGTGCGGGCGCGGTCGCAGGCCCTGAACCGAGCGGCGAACTCAGCAACTGGGCCGTGGCCGGCAGCGCCAATGCGGCCGACAGCAGCAGGAAAGACGAGTGTGACAGCTTCATGATGAATCGGCGGCTTGCGCCTGAAGGTGGGAACCCTACACCGCACCCGTTCAGTGCTGGTGTTTCATGCCACAGTATTTTCCGATCGCCAGACCTTTGCAAGCGGCCTGAAGTTCCGCCACACACACTCTTTCGCCCTTGCCCGCCTCCAGACACTTGGCCGCGGCCTCGTGGGCAGCGGCCATGGCGCGGTGGCGGATGATGTCTTCCTGGATTTGCTTGTCGGCATGCTGGGCCAGCGCCACCGTCGACAGACAAGCAACGCCTACGAACCACATCAAAGACTTTTTCATTCGATTCACCTCACGTTCAACAACTGGGTCACATCGACCCGATAAGCACTGATGGCCGGCACCAGCGCCGCCACGACCGCCACCCCCAGGGCCAGCACCGGCACCCACCCTTCGGCGGGAACCCACTGCCAGCCAGAAATGGCCAGCGACTGCTCGGCCATCAACATCGCACCCATGGCGGCCCCCAGCCCGTGTGCGGCCAGCAGGCCCAGCACACAGCCCATGGCGGCGAGCCAGAGTGATTCGGCCATCAGCAGCGCGCCCACCTTGATTGGCGACGTGCCCAGCATGCGCAACATGGCCAGATCGCTCCGGCGCTCGCGTACCGCGCTCCACAGTGCGATGAACACCGAAAGCGCCGCCACGCCCAGCAACACCCCGCCTAGCCCGTTCAGCAACCTCGTACCTACGCCTACCATGCTCAGCAAGCGGGTAATCTCCAGCGCGGGGGCTGCGGCCTGCAGCGTGGTGCTCTCGTTCACAAATCGCGGAAAGCTCAGCGCCGCCATCGGCGTGTTGTAGCGCACCAGCGCCATGGTGATTTCGCGCTCGGCGGTCAGGGCGGCGCGGTCGGCATCGTCCATGTCGGCGCTGCCGTGCATTTCGTCGTGCACATGCCAGACCGACTCGATGGCGGTAAGCGCCAGGCGGTCCAGCACGCAGCCGCATGGCGCGAGTACGCCGCTCACGGTGTAGCGGGCTTCTTCGTGCACCGTGCCGCCCATGCCCAGCCCGTGCGCGCCCTCAAACGCTTGGCCCGGCACCAGCCCCAGGCTGCGCGCGACCTGCGCGCCCAGCACCGCCTGCATGGGTGCGCTCCAGAGCGCACCCTGCGCCAGCTCGGCGCCGTAGTGAGCGACGTAGTCGGGCGTGGTGCCGACGATGCGAAAGCCTTGCAGGTTGTCGCCCAGGCTGAGCGGGATCACCTGCGCCACCTGCGGGTGCTGGCGCAACCGGTCCGCCTCGGCCAGCGGAATGTTGCCGGGCGGCACATCGATGTGCAGCACGCCGGCCAGGATCAGCTGCAGCGGGCTGCCCTTGGCGCCCACCACCGCGTCAATGCCTTGCAGGTCGCGCTCGAACGCGCGGTCAATCTGGTCTTTGGCGATCAACACAAACGCCATTGAAGCCAGCCCCAGGCTGAGCAGCAACAGGTTGAGCAGCGTGGTCAGCGGGCGCGACCACAGGTAGCGCCAGGACAGGCCAAGCAGGCTCATGCCGCCAGCTCCGTCTGCGGACGGCCCAGCGCCAACGTCTGCGCCTCGGGCAGGGCACCCACCACGCGCACATCGTGGGTAGCGATCACCAGCGTGGCGCCGGTCTGTGCCGCGCCTTGTTGCAACAGAGCCAGCGCTGCGTCGCAGGCGGCATCGTCCAGGCTGGCTGTCGGCTCGTCGACGAGCAGCACCCGGGGCTGGTTCAGCAACGCCCGCGCCAGCGCCACGCGCTGTGCCTGGCCCACCGAGAGTTGCGCCGGCTTGCGATCGGCCAGCGCCGCCACACCCAGGGCGTCCAAAGTGGCCACGATGGCCGCGCGGTCCACCGCCTGACCCGCGGCAAAAAACACCAGACCCAGGTTGTCGGCCACGCTGAGCGCCTCGCTCAGCAGCAGTTTCTGCGGCAGAAAACCGATGCAGTGGGCGCGCCAGCGGTCGCGCTGTCCGCCTTTCAGCGCCGCCACCGCCTGACCTGCCACCAGCAACTTGCCGGCGCTGGGCGTGAGCAGACCAGCGGCCAGCGCCAGCCAAGTCGACTTGCCGCTGCCCGAAGGGCCGCGCAGCAGCAGCACGCCCCCCTGAGGCACGGACACGTCGGCAAAGCGCAAGGTCGCAGCCAGTTCGTAACCATGCTCAAGTTCCCGGGTCTCGATCATCGCGACTACCCCTGGCTTTTGGAGGCGCCGCGCGCCGGCAGGCAGCCGGCACAGGTGCCGTGAATCGCCACATCCACGCGCACGCCCTGATGCCCCAGTTGGGCCAGGGTGCGCAGCAGGTCGGTGGCTGCCGCCTGGGTCGGGGCGCTGCCCTCGGCCACGCGGAACTGGCGGTGGCAGGCATCGCATTCGAAGCGCGGCGCCAGCCCGTCGTCCAGATCGGCGAGGCTGTAGCGCCAGGTGCGCGCGTCATCGTCGGCATGGCGTTGCAACGCCCCGCAGGCGGCCAGCCGATCCAGCAAGCGGTACAGCGTCACGCGGTTGATGTCCAGCCCCCGTACTTGCAACGCGCTCAGCGCCTGAGCATGGGTGAGCATGCCTTGCGGATGGTTAAGGAACAGCCCAAGCGCAGCCCGGGTGGCGAGCGTGCGACGCAAGCCGGCTCGCTCCAGCCGAGCCTGCAGCTCGGCAGGTACCGGTACCGACTCCCTGGGTGATCGAGTGGACATGGCCATACTTTCATTATCGCAACACAGCTGCGTTAGTATCGAGGCTAACGCAATTCAGTTGCAAGAGTGTAAATCAGCCCAGGTCATGAAAATCCCACCAGCGCCACGGCCGACAGGCGGCCGAACAGCGATCGAAATGCACGATCTGACGCTGGGCTATGAGCGCCATCCGGCTGTGCACCACCTCAGCCTGCGCATCGAGCCGGGTTCGCTGGTTGCCCTGGTCGGCCCCAATGGCGCGGGCAAATCCACGCTCATTAAGGCGCTGGCGGGTGAACTGCGCCCTTTGAGTGGCCACCTGAGTGGCCTGAGCGGACAGCGCATCGCCTGGCTACCCCAGCAAAGTGGACTGGACCCGAGTTTTCCGATCGATGTCCGCCGCATGGTGTGCATGGGCCTCTGGCACCGCATGGGCGCGCTCGGCCGCTTCACCGCCGAACACCGAAGCCTGTGCGAAAAAGCGCTCGCTGCGGTCGGTCTCACCGGCTTTGAGTCGCGGGGGCTGGACACGCTCTCGGGCGGCCAGCTGCAGCGCGCCCTGTTTGCCAGACTGATCCTGCAAGACGCGCCTCTGGTGCTGCTGGACGAGCCATTTGCCGCCGTGGACAACCGCACCAGCGCAGAGCTGCTGGCTTTGCTGCACCGGTGGCAGGCTCAGGGCAAGACGGTGATCGTCGTGCTGCATGATCTGGCCCAGGTCCGCGCGCACTTTCCGCTCACCCTGTTGCTGGCGCGAGAGCTGGTTGCGTTCGGGCCAACCGCAGAGGTCTTGACCGAGGCCAACTGGGCACGTGCCCAGCACATGCGCGAACCGTTTGACGACCACGCGCCGCCATGCCACACCTCGCCGGACATACACCCCCACTTGCAGGCACATACCTACGCGATCGGTGAGGCGCACCCATGAGCGAGCTAGCCATTTCCCCGTTCATGCCTTGGCTGCTCGCCAATCCGCTGTTCGGCCCGCTGGTCGAATTCGGCTTCATGCGCAATGCGCTGCTGGGCTGCGTGGCGCTCTCACTGAGCGCAGCACCAGTGGGCGTGTTCCTGATGCTGCGCCGCATGAGCCTGATGGGTGATGCCATGGCCCACGCCATCCTGCCGGGTGCGGCCATCGGCTACCTGGCAGCTGGGCTTTCGCTCACCGCCATGACCATCGGCGGCATCGTGGCCGGTCTTGCGGTTGCCGTGGGCTCGGGCCTGGTGTCGCGCAACACGGTGTTGCGTGAAGACACTAGCCTGGCCGCCTTCTATCTGCTCTCGCTGGCCCTGGGCGTGCTCATCGTTTCGGTCCGAGGCAACAGCGTAGACCTGCTGCACGTGCTGTTCGGCACCGTGCTCGCGCTAGACGATGCGGCGCTGGGGCTGCTCGGTGGCATCAGCGCCGTCACGCTGGTGTCGCTCGTCCTGCTCCGCCGGCCGCTGATGCTCGAATGCCTGGACCCGGGCTTTCTGCGCCAGGTCAGCCGCTGGAGCCCGGTGGCGCATTACGGCTTTCTCGGCCTTTTGGTGATCAACCTGGTGGCCGGCTTTCACGCGCTGGGCACGCTCATGGCGGTGGGCATCATGGTGCTGCCCGCCGCCACAGCGCGTTTCTGGGTTCGCCGCCTCGGCCCGTTGGTATTCCTGGCCACCGCGCTCGCCCTGGCCGCCTGCCTCACCGGCCTGCTGCTGTCTTACCACGTGGACCTGCCCACCAGCCCGACGATCGTGCTCACGCTCGGCGTGTCCTACCTCCTCTCAATGGTCTTCGCCCCACAAGGCGCGTTGCGCCACCGTCGCCCCGCCTCTTCCCACCTGCAAGCCTGAAGTCCCAAAGGAAATGCCATGACCGCCCTCTCCCGTCGCGCCAGCGCGCTGTCTCTCGTCGGCTTTGCCTTCGCCGCCCTCAGCCCGGCAATTCACGCCCAAACCGCTGCGCCGGTCAAGGCCGTGGCCAGCTTCAGCATCCTCGGTGACCTGGTCAAACAGGTCGGCGGTGAACGCGTAACGGTCGATGTCCTGGTCGGACCCGGCAGCGATGCCCACGTGTTCCAGCCCACACCGGCCCAGGCCAGGCTGGTCGGCCAGGCTCAGATCGTGTTCTCCAACGGCCTGGGCTTCGAAGGCTGGATGAGCCGCCTGCTCGACACCTCCGCCTACAAGGGTGGGCATGTGGTGGTCAGCCAAGGCATCAAGCCGATCAAGGCCGAAGAGGATTCGCATGACCACAAGGGTGGTCATCACCATGAAGAGACCGACCCGCACGCCTGGCAAAGCGTGACCAACGCAATGACCTACGTGGGCAACATCGCCAAGGGGCTGTGTGAGGCCGATGCCGCTGGCTGCGACAGTTACCAGCGCAACGCTGCGACCTACGCCACCGAACTCAAGGCGCTGGACACCGACATCCGGGCCGCCTGGGCCAACATCCCCGCGCTGCAGCGCAAGGTGATCACCTCGCACGACGCCTTTGGCTACTACGCGAACGCCTACGGCGTGAAGTTCCTTGCCCCCCAGGGGGTGAGTACCGAGAGCGAAGCTTCGGCCAAGGGTGTGGCGCAACTGGTGCGCCAGATCAAGAAGGAACAGATCAAGGCGCTGTTCGTCGAGAGCATTTCCGACACGCGCCTGATTGAGCAGATCGGCCGCGAGACGGGCATCAGACCCGCCGGCGCGCTGTTTTCCGATTCACTGTCGGGCGCCCAGGGACCCGCGCCCTCCTACCTGGCCATGATGAGGTTCAACACCCAGGCGCTTACCCGGGCCATCACCGCCACCCGTCGCTGACAGGGGGGCACCCGTGCGCCTACACTGGGCGCCCGTTGTGCTCTTGGAGTCCCTGTTGCCGTTCACCCATGTGTTGCTGGCGTTGGCGGTGGTGTTGGTCTGGGGCACCAACTTTGTGGTGATCCGCTGGGGCCTGGACGAGTTGCCGCCCTTTCTGCTCGCCACCCTGCGCTTTGCCCTCTCGGCCCTGCCGTGGATGCTGTTCATGCCGCGCCCGGCCGTGTGCTGGAGTCGGCTGATAGCCTTTGGCATGCTGCTGGGAGTGGGTCAGTTTGCGCTGCTGTTCCTGGCCATGCGCAGCAGCATTTCTCCCGGCATGGCCTCGCTCGTGATCCAGATGCAGGTGTTTTTCACCATTGGCCTGGCGCTGCTGATCTGGCGCGAGTCTCTTCGTGTGTACCAGGTGATGGGCCTGCTGCTGGCCGTGGGCGGGCTGGGCGTGATCGCCAGCCATCTCAACGCGGCCGTCACCGGCGTCGGCGTGCTCATCGTGCTGGCGGCCGCGTTTTCCTGGGCTTGCGCCAACCTAGTGGCCAAATCGGTGGGGCGCGTCAACATGCTGCATTTCGTGGTGTGGAGCAGCGCCTTCGCGGTGCCGCCGCTGTTCGCGCTGTCCTGGTGGCTCGAGGGCGCGCCGACGGTCATGCTGGGCGTGTTGCAGCAAACCAGCCCTGCGGTCTGGGCCACGGTGGTCTGGCAGGCGGTGGGCAATACGTTGTTTGGCTACGGCGTGTGGAACTGGCTGCTGTCTCGCCACAGCGCCGCGCAGGTCACGCCCATGGCGCTGCTGGTACCCGTGTTCGGCATGAGCGCCTCTGCTTTGGCGCTGGGCGAAGCGCTGCAACCCTGGAAGCTGCAGGCGGCGGCGCTGGTGCTGGCCGGGCTGGCGGTAATTGTGCTGTGGCCCAAACTCACCCAGCCGCGACCGGTGAAGGCCGTCGTGAAGGGTTAAGGAAGCTCTGCAAAACCTGCGGGTGCGCGGCATGGCTTTTGCAGGATGAGGCGCGAGGCGCGAATTCCAGGGTGAGCCTAGACGGCTCACCCGAATTCGCAACGAAGCGAGGCGCCCGCAAAACCACGGCACGCTAGGGTTCGGCTCCAAATGGGCGTCTGACGCACCAGATGGCTTGCGTGTGCCACCCGACACACGACGCGCCAAGCAGGCACGCCAGCCATCCCGTTTGGGACCCGAACGCGCATGGCGGAGGTCTTGCAGACCTTCCTCATGGAATCTCCAGCCGGTAGCCCACTGCAAGCTCGGCGGTGTAGTCGGCAAACGGGCCTTCAATCAGCAGACATTCGACGAGTTGGTGCTGCTCTTTCATGTAAGCATGGGCACGCAGCACGTCGCCCTCATGGCTCGCCGGCTCCAGCTCCAGCTCAACCCGCGCATACCCGGTCGGCAAGCCGACCTCTTCGAAGGTGTCCATGGCCTGAAGCGTGGCGTCGTCCACCTCGAACACCTGCCCCAACACGGGCACGCCCTGCCCTGGGTTGTTCATGAGCCAGGGGGCGCGGTCTTCCACCGGCAACTGCACCACGTAAAACGGAAAAGGCTGCCGCGTCCGGTAGGTGCCCGGCATGCGCTTGCCCAGGTTGAAGGCGAAGTTGGGAAAACCCTCTTTGAGGGTTCCGTAGACAAAGATCAAGGATGGCATGACGTGTCAACGGTGCATGAGAAAGATCGCAAGATACCCGCGCTGTCTACTTCGCCAGGCGCGCAAACGTCTTGCGAAACTTCGTCACCTTGGGCGCCGCCACGGCCATGCAGTAGCCCTGGTGCGGGTTGCGTTCGAAAAAGTCCTGGTGATATGCCTCGGCCGGGAAGTAGTGCGCCAGCGGCAACAGTTCAGTCACCACCGGTTTGCCAAACAGGTTTTCGTTGTTGAGCTCGTCGATCAGCGCCTGCGCGGTGTGCTGCTGCTCGGGCGTGTTGAAGTAGATGCCGCTGCGGTACTGCGTACCCACGTCGTTGCCCTGGCGGTTCAAGGTGGTCGGGTCGTGGATCACGAAGAAAATCTCCAGGATCTCGCGCGTGCTGATCTGGGCCGGGTTGTAGGTGAGCTTGACCACCTCGTTGCAGCCGGTGCGCCCGGTGCAGACCTGCTCGTAGGTGGGCGCAGTTTCCTGGCCGTTGCTGTAGCCCGACTCCACGTCGGTCACGCCTTTGACGTTGACGTACACCGCCTCAGTGCACCAGAAACAGCCACCTCCGAGCACGAGGGTCTGGGTGGTTTCGGTGGATGGGGTCATGTTGAGCTCCTGGTTCATGTGTCGATAGGACCACTTTATGCCGGATGCGCCGCTGCGCGCACCACCTGCAGCAATGCCCCCAGCGCCGGTGTCTGCTGCGCGCTTTCGCTGCGGGCGGTGCGCCACAGGCAGTGGGTTTCGTACGGAGGCGTGGCGGTGTCCAGCGGCACAAATACGGCGCCCGGCACGCCAGCCGACTGCAGCGCGGCCGGTACCAGGCCCACGCCCAGTCCTTGCGACACCACCGAGACCACGCTCAGCCAGTGCCTCAGTTCGTAGCGCAGCTCGGGCGCATAACCCGCCCCGGCGCACAGGCCCAAAATGCGGTCGTGGTAATCAGGCGAGACAGCGCGCGCCACCATGGCAAAGGGCTCGCCGGCCAAGGCCTTGAGCGACAGCCGCCGCTTGGGCGCCAGCGGGTGGGCCGCCGGCAGGCAGGCCACAAACGGCTGGCTCGACACCAGAATCTGGTCAAACCCCGGCGGCACGCGCGTGGTGTGCACAAAACCCAGGTCCAGCCGGTCGTGCAGCAGGTCGATCAGCTGGTCGCTCGAACTCATTTCGCGCAGCACTAGGCGCAGCCGCGGGTGGGCCACGGCAAAGGCTTGCAGCATCTGCGGCAGGCCGCGGTAGAGCACTGTGCCTGCAAAGCCCACTTGCAGGCTGCCGCTCACGCCCTCGGCCACGTCGCGCGCCTCGCGCGCAGCGTGGGCAGCCTGCTCCAGCAGCGCCCGCGCCTGCGGCAAAAAGGCCTGGCCTGCCGCGGTGAGCGCCACACCCCGGCTGTTGCGGGCGAACAGCTGCGCGCCCACCGACGCTTCCAGCTGCTGGATGTTGAGCGAGAGCGGTGGCTGGGTCAGACCCATGCGCGACGCCGCCCGGCCGAAGTGCAGCTCTTCGGTGAGCACCAGGAAACAGCGCAGGTGCCGGAACTCCATGAATACGCTTTCTGTATGGCTGAATACAGGATCAATATTAGACAAGTATGCAGCTGAGGGCGACAATGTTTCCCACAGAAAACCCCAACCGGAGACACCCACCATGCTTTCCCCCGTCAAGGCCACCGCCAAAGCCCGCTTCAGCTGGGAAGACCCGTTTCACCTCGCCGCCCAGCTCAGCGACGACGAGCGCCAGGTGATGGACGCTGCCCACGCCTACTGCCAGGAAAAGCTGCTGCCGCGCGTGACCGAGGCGTTTCGCCACGAAAAGACCGACGCCGCCGTCTTTCGCGAGATGGGCGAGCTCGGCCTGCTCGGCGCCACCATCCCCGAGCAGTACGGAGGCGCCGGCCTAAACTACGTCTGCTACGGCCTGGTGGCGCGCGAAGTGGAGCGGGTGGATTCGGGCTACCGCAGCATGATGAGCGTGCAGAGTTCGCTGGTGATGGTGCCCATCAATGAGTTCGGCACCGAAGCGCAGAAGCAGAAATACCTGCCCAAGCTCGCCACTGGCGAGTGGATCGGCTGCTTCGGCCTGACCGAGCCCAACCACGGCTCCGACCCGGCCAGCATGGTGACCCGTGCCAAGAAAGTGGCCGGCGGCTACTCACTCAGCGGCAGCAAAATGTGGATCACGAACAGCCCGATTGCGGATGTGTTTGTGGTCTGGGCCAAGGACGACGAAGGTGCCATTCGTGGCTTCATCTTGAACAAGGGTGCCAAGGGCCTGAGCGCCCCGGCCATTCACAGCAAGGTGGGCCTGCGCGCCAGCATCACCGGCGAGATCGTGATGGACGGAGTGTTCTGCCCTGAAGAAGACGCCTTCCCCGAGGTGCGCGGCCTGAAAGGCCCGTTCACCTGCCTCAACAGCGCGCGCTACGGCATCGCCTGGGGCGCGCTCGGCGCCGCCGAAGACTGCTACTTCCGCGCCCGCCAGTATGTGATGGACCGCCAGCAGTTCGGCCGCCCGCTCGCCGCCAACCAGCTGATCCAGAAAAAGCTAGCCGACATGCTGACCGAGATCAGCCTCGGCCTGCAGGGCTGCCTGCGCCTGGGCCGCATGAAAGACGAAGGCACAGCCTCGGTGGAAATCACCAGCATCTTGAAGCGCAACAGCTGCGGCAAGGCGCTGGACGTCGCAAGGATGGCGCGCGACATGATGGGTGGCAACGGCATCAGCGACGAGTTCGGCGTGGCCCGCCACCTAGTGAACCTGGAGGTGGTGAACACCTACGAAGGCACGCACGATGTGCATGCGCTGATCCTGGGTCGCGCGATCACGGGCATTGCAGCATTTTCAAACTGACACAGCAATCGCGCCCGCGTCAGCCAAGCCTTCGTGCCGAACTCACCTGCGACGCAGGTGTGGTCGTTGTCCCTCTGGCCAGTCCAAATCTGGCTGAGAGCCAGTGGATCTCCACACAAGCAAAGCACCATGGGTCTCAGGGAGACAGGACGTCAACTACTTGTACTGGGCTGATGTGATGAATTCACCGAAGGTCTCGCACCACACGATGACGCTCGTGTACCTTGAGGGGTCTACGCCGGGCGGCACTGACACCAGGAAGTTGTTGAACGTCTTGACGTCACCCACCAGTGCCATCCGGGATTTCAAGCGGTTGAAATCGCGTTCTGTCTCAACAAACTCAGGCGACAGATAAAGCTTGTAGTCTGGTCCGGGCGCCAGTTTCCCCATGTGAGAAATCGAACCCGCGCCCACGGATACTTTTCCTTCGCCCCAGTGCAAGGCATCGCTGTCCTGGAGATCCCGCCGGAACTCCCCGGTGTAGGAGGCCGAGGCCGCCGCGGCTGACACCTGGGCCTCAGAGGGCGCGTCTGGCGCGATGAGGATGGGCAGCGCATAGATGCCACCCGCAAAACCGAGTGCACCGACGATGCCGTGGGATGCCAGCAGCAGGATGAAATTTTTCGTCTTCAAGGGAAGCCTCTCCGATAACGGTGTGTGAGGCCCTGCCGCCTGCGGTGGACACCACGAAATACTTGGATCACCAGCTATCCGAGCCCTGTCGGACAACACAGGGGCCCTGCGGTCATCCTAGGCGAGCGCACGGAGAATGGAAACCCGGCAGAGCTCGGGCGCTCAGCAAATGACTTGCGGAATCCCAGGACACAGCGAGTGGTGAGCACGTGCCTCAATCGGCCTCAAGCGGGCGTATCTCATTCGCCCTACGGCGAAGGGTCAAGCCGTGGTGGAGCCAGGCGCAGCTGGGTCCATCCCTCGCGCGGCCGTGAACTGGCTCAGCAGCTCTTGCAGAGCTTTGCCGCCGCGGCTGGCGAAATAGGCCACGATGGTCAAGGGCACAGGGCGCCCTACCGAGCTGAGCTCACACAAGGTGCCTGCGGTCAAATCCTGAGCGATCAAGGCCCTTGGAAGCCATGCGGCCCCCTGATGGATCAGCGCCATTTCGCGCAAACCCAGGCTGAACTCGCTGACGTACTGCACGGCCACCAGGCGGTCACGCATGAGTTCGGGCAGGGCTCGAATGCGCACCGCCTGTCCAAAAAAGCTCTCGGGCGGGAAACACAGCAGGGGCAGCGGACGACCGGCCTGCAAGAAGTCGGCCGACGCGCATAGCTTGGCGCTGGCCACCAGCACCAGCGCATCCTCACCCAGGGCGCAAGATGTGGCCAACTGGGGCGGCACGCCGCTGAGGGTTTGCGGGCTCTCGTAGGTCAACAGAATGTCTGCGTGACCGCGCACCAGCAAGCCCACGCCTTCATCGCGATTCTCCGATCGAATCCGAAACCGCTGCTCGGGCATGAGTGCGCGCAGCTCCTCCAGAAACGTCGGCAGATAGGCGGCTGCCAGACTGTGCTGTGCGGCCAGAACCAGGCCTGGGCTGTTCGTGGCGTCCGATTTGAGCGCGGCTTGGAATTCGTAGATGTGCGTGGCCAGACTGCGAAAAGCCGCTTCATGCTGGCTGGCCAAAGGGGTGAAACGAAGCGGTTTGCGCGAGCGGTCGATCAACGCAACGCCCAACCACTCCTCCAGCAGCTGAATTCGGCGGGAGAAGGCAGGCTGTGACACGTGGCGCTTTTCAGCCGCGGCGGAAAAGGTGCCTGTCTCGATCAAGGCCAGGTAGTCGTCCAGCCACTTGAGTTCCATGGGCGTTCCGGTCCATCGTATTGGGATGCCCCAGTCTATGCGGCAGTGGGGTGGCGCGGGGGCACCAGCCCCATCAGCGCGCAAGAAAACTCAGCTCGCGGTGCGGGGCGACATCGGCTGGTTGCTGGGGCCCAACAAGAAATCCAGCACCACGGCGTGAAAGAGCTTCGGATACTCGAGGTGAAGCGCATGGGAGCAGTAAGGCAGCACAGCCAACGATGCGCCTTTAATCTGGCGCCACAGGGTCTCGACCTGGGCCCACTGGTAGCTGCGGTCCTGGTCCCCCCAGACGATGAGCGTGGGCTGGGTGATATGAGGCAGGTGAGCCCGGCCATCCCAGCGCTCCATCGCCCAAAGTCCGGCCTCAGCGGCCTGCTCACTGGCTTGCGCCGCCAGATCCCCGAGCGCCTGGGCCATGGGCGAGGCCTCGCGGTGCAGCAACCAAGTGGCGCTGATGCGCCGTGCCGTGGTATCGACCCCGTCTTGCGCCAGGCGCTCGCGTGAGCGCGCCATGGTTTCGAAACGCCCTGGCAACAGGCCCAGGGGCCCGGTGCCGTACAGCACCAGGCGATTGACGCGCTCCGGCGCGAGGCGAACGACCTCTTGCACGATCATGCCGCCCATCGAATGCCCCAGCAGGTGGAAGCACTGCACGCCCAGCCGATCCAGACAGGCCAGCACCGCTTGCGCATAGCCCGTGATCTGGTCGGGCGATGTCAGGTGACGGCTCTTGCCAAAACCGGGCAAGTCCATGGCGACCACGTCCAGGTGCGGGCTTAAGGCCTGGATTTCGGCGGCCCACTGGCTGGATCCACCCAGGTAACCATGCACCAAGACCAGCGTTTCACCGCTGCCGGCGCGCTCAACGTGAAGGATGTCAGGCGCGGTGGGAGCAGTCATCATTTCATGACCGAGGGCAACCACAGTGCTACATCAGGCACGGCGATGATCAGCGCAATCAAGACCACCATGCAAGCCAGGAACGGAAGGCATCCAATGATCACATCACCAATGGGAATCGTTCCTCGACTGATACCCTGTATGACATAGAGGTTCAGCCCCACCGGTGGCGTGAGTACCGCGATCTCCATGGTGATGGTGAACACAATGCCAAACCAGACCAGATCAAAGCCAGCCGCGTGCATCAAGGGGTAGATCGTGGGCAAGGTGATGAAGGTCATCGATACCGGCTCCAGGAACATGCCCAGCACCACGTAAAACGCCACCACGATGGCTAGCACCGCATATGGGCTCAACTGGTAGGACATGAACAGCTCGGTGAACTGCTGTGGCACGCGGTAGTAGGTGAGCACAAACCCGAACAGCACACCCGCCGAGAGCAGCAGACCCAGGTAGCCCATGGTGCGCATGGTGGCATACAGCGCTTCCTTGAACCCGTTGAAACTGAGCCCACCCACGGTGAAAGCCAGCACGATGGTCAACAAGGCGGCCACGGCAGCGGCTTCGGTGGGTGTAGCGATGCCAGTGTAGATGGACAGCGTGATGACCAGGCCAATGGCAAAAATGGGGCCAATGGCCAGCAGCAGGTCGCGCACACTGGCGCGCGCCGACTCTTCAGCATCGGGGATGTGGCTGGGGTACAAGCGCCCCCAGATGTAGACCACCAATGCAAACAGACTCACCAGCACCAGGCCGGGAATCACACCGGCAATGAACAGCTCACCAATCGACTGGTCGGTGACGATGCCGTAAAACAGCAAGATCAGGCTGGGTGGAATCAGCACGCTGAGCGTGCCACCGGCTGCCAGCACGCCGCTGGACAGTCGTTTGTTGTAGCCCAGCTTGGTCATCTCGGGCAGTGCCACGCCACCAATGGTGAGCGAGCCCACCATGGAAGAGCCACACACCGCACCAAAACCGGCGCAAGCGGCGATGCTGCCGTAAGCGGCAGAGCCGCGCACCCGCACACCCTTGTGCATGAACTGGTACAGGTTGGGCCCGATGTTGGAACGCCCGATGAGTTCGCCCAGAAAAACAAACAGCGGTACCGCCAGCAGGATGTAGTCGATCCACACTCCCCACAACTTCAGCTCCGTGCTAACCAGGGCAGTGGACCAGCCCTGGATGTGCAGCAAAAATGGCATCGCGGCCAAGGCCAATGCAAACGGGATCGGCAGCCCGATACCGATGAACAGCACCAGTAGCGACAACAGGCCCAACCCGACGTGATACCACTCCATGGATCGACTCCTGCTTACGTTTTTGAAGGCGCTTCGACGGGGCTAGACATCACCGATGCCAGGCGCACGGCGGCGTAGAAAGTGAAGACCAGCAGGGCCAATGCGCCCGGCGCCCAAAAAAGGTACCGAGGCCACAGCAGGATCTCGGACGCCGAGCCTGACTCAAAGGCGCGAAAGGTCGCTTCGACGCTGGCGATGGAGAAAAACACCCCGACAACGACCATCAGCAGCAGGTTCAACGCCTCCAGTGCGCGGCGAGCGCGAGGCCCCAAGGCATCCAGCAGGAATGAAACCTTGGGGTAGGCGTTTTCTCTGAGCGCAAACGCCAGGCCGAGGAACGCGGCGGGAAACAGCAGCATGGCCGTGGCTTCGGTCACGGTGCCGTCGGGGCGGCCCAGCACGTAGCGCACGAACACGCCGTATGAAATCCACACCGTCTGCACCAGAATGATCAGCGCACCCAGAGCGGCCAGCCAGACAGCCAGCCTTTCTGTGCCGCGTTGGATGGCCGCCAGCATGGTGGATCAGAGCGCGTTCTGGTTGAACAGCGTGCGCACTTTGCCCGCGAGTTCAGGGCCGCAGCCAGCGTCCACCTCAGCCGTCCATTTGCCCGCCACGCTGGCAATCAAGGCCTTGCGCTTGTCCGCACTGATGGGGGTCACGGTACCGCCTTGCTTGACGGCATCGGCCATGCTTTCGTCGACCCAGCGCTCGTACTCGGGCTTAAGCCAGACTTCGGACTCCGCCGCTGCGGCTTGAAGCGCTTTCTGATCAGCCGGCGACAGCGATTCAAACTTCTTTTTGTTGATCATGTACTGGATGTTGCCGTAGAACAGGTTGGACTTGACCATGTGCGGCATCACGCCCCAGAGCTTCCAGGCACTGTAGGTGGCCACGCCCATGTTGATGCCATCCACCACACCCCGCTCGGCGGACTGGAACACCTCTTTGGGTGCGATGAAGACCGGCTTGCCGCCCCAGGTTTCGATCATCATGGACACCAGCGGACCGATGGAACGCACCAACTTGCCGTCGAGTTTGCCCAGGTCGGTCTTTGCGTCCTTGAACCACCACTCCTGGTCATAGGAATAGTTGGAGTTGATCAAGGGCACCAGGCCCGCTTTGCCTGCCTCACCAGCGATCAGATTGGCATAGGCCGCGTCCAGCGGAATCTGCTTTTTCATGTCGATCGCGATCGGATAGAGCGACGTGACGCGGTAGCAAGGCAAGCGCTTGTCGGCCGACACCCAGCTGATGTCGGAGACACCGCCAAGCATTGCGTCGACACCTTCACTCCAGCCGTGCAAGGTAGAAGATGGAAAGATTTCCACCTTCACTCTGCCAGCCGTTTTGGTGTTCACCAGATCGGCGAATTTCTTGAAGCCCTGGTACCGGATGTCGACCTCGTTGACATAGGTCGACAAACGCAGGGTGGTGGTCTGCGCATGGGCGGCGGAAGCCAGTACGGCTGAAGCAGCCAGAGCGAGTGAGGTGAGGCGCAGCAGCGTGCGAGCGTTTTTCTTGAACATCGTGATTTCTCCTGTTGAATGAACCATGAACCATTGAAAGCGCCTTCTCCCGGCGCACCAAATCAACCCTGAGGACCCTTGAGGCCAAACGCCTCTGCATACCCAAACAACGCCACCGAGCCACCGGTGTGCAGGAAGACCACGTTGTCCGTGGTTTTGAAGTGACCCTTGCGAATCAAATCAATCAGGCCTGCCATGCCCTTGCCGGAGTAAACCGGATCCAGCAGCAAACCTTCCGTGCGCGCCAACAGCTCCACCGCCTCCTGCATGCCCGGTGTGGGTATGCCATAGCCAGCGCCCACGTAGTCGCAATTGGCCACCACCGACTCGCGTGCAACGGGCGCGCGCATGCGCAGGTGCTCGGCCGTGCGGCAGGCCAGGTCGTAGACCATGGTCTCCTGTTTCTCTTTGGGCGCTCGCGTGCCAATGCCCAGCAATTTGATGTCGCTGTTGAGGCCATGCAAGCCAGCCACCAGGCCCGCCTGCGTACCGGCACTGCCGGTCGCGTGCACCAGGTGATCGATCCTCAAACCCAGCGTGGCAGCCTGGCTGACCAGCTCTGCGGCGGCGCTCACGTAGCCCAGCGCGCCCACCGGGTTGGAGCCACCACCAGGAATCACGTAAGGACGCGCACCGTCGGCCTTCAGGCGCTCGGCCAGCTGCTCCATTTCCTGCTGCATGTTGGTGCCGCCCGCTCGCCGCTCCACCGTGGCGCCGTGCAGGCGGTTGAGCAATACGTTGCCGTTGTCCGTGTAGTCCGGGTCGGTGCTGCCGGTGCGGTCTTCCAGCAGGATGTGGCACTTCATGCCCAGCTTGGCCGCCGCCGCTGCCGTCTGGCGCGCGTGATTGGACTGGGTCGCCCCTTGCGTGATCACCACGTCGGCGCGCGCCGCGATGGCCTCGGCCATCAGGTACTCCAGCTTGCGTGTCTTGTTGCCCCCGCTGGACAACCCCGTGCAGTCATCGCGCTTGACCCACAGCCGAGGCCCGCCCAGCACAGCCGTGAGGTTCGCCATGGGCTCCAGCGGCGTCGGAAAGTGCCCCAGCTGAATTCGGGGAAAGAGAGACAGATCCATGAAAGACTTCGATTTTTTGCTTGATTGCCTGCACGATGACCTGAAATAACCTCGGTGTCCAGCGGGTTTGCCACGATGTATTTTTCGTTTTCTGCATACTGAGGAAGACATTGACTTTGTTATCAAGCAGCTTCCATGCCCACAAGAACCGCGAACACGGCACCGAACCAGTGCATGCGCTCTCACAACCTGAAAAGTCTGCTGAACGTGTGAATGCCCGCCCTGAAACCGGGCTAACTCAAGACCACAGGCTCGTTCGCGCTTTCTGATAGCGTGACCTCATGGCCCTCTCGCTCGACTTCCTCACCTTGCCGCTGCTGATCGCCGCAGCGCTGGTTTTCGTGAGCGTGCTGGCTGGGGTGTTCTCTGCGCGGGCAGGGTTTTCATTTCTACTGGTGTTTCTGGTGGCCGGCACGCTTGCCGGAGTGGATGGGCCGGGCGGGCTGGTCTTTGATGATTTCCGGCTCAGCTTTGTGGTGGGCAACGTGGCGCTGGCGGTGATCCTGCTGGACGGCGGGCTGCGCACCGACTTCACCACCTTTCGAACCGGGCTCAAGCCCTCGCTGCTGCTGGCCACGCTGGGCGTGCTGGTGAGCGCAGGCATCACGGGTGCAGCGGCCTGGTGGCTGCTGGACCTGAGCTGGCCGCTGGCACTTCTGCTGGGCGCCATCGTGGGCTCGACCGACGCGGCGGCCGTGTTTTCGCTGCTCAAGTCCTCGGGCGTGAAGCTCAACGAACGGGTGGCAGCGACGCTGGAAATCGAGTCGGGCATGAACGATCCCATGGCGGTTTACCTCACGCTGACTTTCATCGGCGTGGCGCTGGTGGCCACGACCGCACCAGCAGCGGGCGCCGGGCTGGATGCGGCTCAGGTGGTGCGCAGCCTGCTGCTGCAATTCGGCTGGGGTGCGGCGCTGGGCGTGGCAAGCGGCTTTGCTCTGGCCGGGCTGCTCAAGCGCCTGGGACGGGGTGAGGACGGCGGTGGCGGCATTCGCGCACTGCTGGTGGTGTCGGCCGGGCTCACGGTGTTTGCGGGCACCACCTGGCTGGGCGGCTCGGGTTTTCTCGCGGTGTACGCCATGGGCGTGATCACCGGCAATCGCGCGCGGCGGCTGGTGCGATCGTCGCTGTCGGCCATGGACGGCTACGCCTGGCTGATGCAGGCGAGCATGTTCCTGTTGCTGGGCCTGCTGGTGACGCCGACCGATTTGTTGCGCACCATCTGGCCGGCGCTGGGGGTGTCGCTGGTGCTGATGCTGGTGGCGCGACCGATTTCCGTCTGGCTCTGCCTTGCGCCGCTGCGTTTTGACCGACGCGAGATGACCTTCATTGCCTGGGTGGGGCTGCGCGGCGCGGTGCCGATTGTGCTGGCGGTGTTTCCGGTGATGGCGGGCGTGCCGGGAGCGCAGATTTTTTTCAACGTGGCGTTTGTGGTGGTGCTGACTTCGTTGCTGCTGCAGGGTTCCACCATCGCCTGGAGCGCGCGCCGCCTGGGCGTGGTGCTACCCGACCCGGAAGACGAGGCACTGACCCGCGCGGTGTTTGGCGACTTTGTGCTCGATGCCTCGGTGCCGGTGGGCCAGCTGTGCGCATTTTACGGCCTGCCCACCCCACCCGAACCGGAGCAACCGGTTGGCGACTGGCTGACGCTCACGCTGCACCGCCCACCCGTGGTGGGCGACAGCGCGCAGCTTGGCCACGCCGAACTCAGCGTGCGCAGCATGGACGGCAAGCACATCCAGCAGGTGGGCATCCGGCTGGAGTGAGTCCACTCGCAGGCCAGCGCGCTTGATTTTTCGCAAGAGCAAGCTGGGGGCCTAGGTTACATTAATAACCCATCGGTCATTAAAAACTGTTCACGCTGTTTTCACCTCGTTCGCACACAGCAAAGTCGTGCGAAAAGGCCCTATCCGCTTACGCCATGCCCAACGCCCGTTCTGCGCCTGCCTCGCGCCCGCCCGCCCCACACGGGGCGAAGGCGCCGCAGCGACGTGAACGCCGCAAAGAGGCTCGCCCGGGTGAGCTCCTGGCAGCGGCGCTGGCGCTGTTCGTTGAAAAGGGCTTTGCCGCCACACGGGTGGAAGAGGTAGCGGCGCGAGCTGGCGTGTCCAAGGGTACTCTGTTCCTCTATTTCCCAAGCAAGGAAGAGCTGTTCAAGGCGCTGGTGCGCCACACCATTTCGGGCCGCTTCACCGAGTGGAATGAAGAGCTCAATCATTTCACCGGCAGCAACGCCAGCCTGGTGCGTTACTGCATGCACTCCTGGTGGGAGCGCATCGGCATGACTGAGGCCGCAGGCATCAGCAAGCTGGTGATGAGCGAGGCTGGCACGTTTCCGCAGATCGCGGCCTTCTACCAGCAAGAGGTGATCGGCCCGGGCCACGACCTGCTCAAGCGGGTGTTGCAGCGCGGCGTGGATAGCGGCGAGTTCCGGCCCCTGAACATGGAGTACGCGGTCTACAGCCTGATCGCCCCCATGATTTTCCTGCTGATGTGGCAGCACTCGCTGGCGCCCTGCTGCCCAGCCAACCAGCAGATCGAGCCAGTGAGCTTCATCGACAGCCAGCTGGATTTGCTGCTCGGTGGCATGCTCGCGCCGGGCTCAACGCCCTCCCCAGCGGCCAAGGTCCCTAGGAACACCGTCCCCAAGTCCAAGTCTCGGATCAAGACACCATGAACGCCCCGACACGCCGCACCGCCTGGATCAAATGGTTGCTGCTCGTCCTGCTGGTACTCGGCATCGCCCTGGGCGTGGCGCGGGCACTGCAAAAGCGCGCCGCGCAGGCCGCCGCAGCCAACGCGGCAGCTCAGGCCTTGCACACCGCCCCGGTGTTTCAGCTGCTGCCGCAGGACGTGATCACGGTACAGTCGCTGGCGCTGGACCAGACCGTGGCCTTCTCGGGCTCGTTGCGCGCGGTGCAGACCGCGATGATCAAGGCGCGTGTGGCTGGCGAACTGCAAGGGCTGAACAAGCGAGAAGGAGACACTGTGCGCGCAGGCGAGGTGGTCGCGCGCATCGACAGCACTGAAGCGCAGGCGCGGGTGCGTCAGGCCGAGCAGCAAGCCGCCGCGGCCCAGGCTCAGGTGGCAATTGCTCAGCGAGGTTTCGACAACAACCAGGCACTGGTCAAACAAGGCTTCATCTCAGCCACGGCGCTGGACACGGCCAGCGGCAACCTGGCCGCCGCGCAGGCCAACCACCAGGCGGCGCTGGCCGCGCTTGACATCGCCCGAAAATCGCTCGGCGACACGGTGCTGAAATCGCCTCTGGCCGGGGAGGTCGCGGCGCGAATGGTGCAGAACGGTGAGCGTGTGGGCGTGGATGCGCGGGTGCTGGAGGTAGTAGACCTCTCGGTATTCGAGATCGAAGCCGCACTGGCACCCGCCGATGCCGCTCGGGTGCAGACCGGGCAGGCAGCACGCCTGCTGGTGGAGGGCCTAAGCACGCCAGTGGAGGCCACCGTGGCGCGCATCAACCCCAGCGTACAGACGGGCAGCCGCAGCGTGCTGATCTACCTGCGCGTGCGAGCCGCAGCGGGCATGCGCCAGGGCCTGTTTGTGCAGGGCGCGATCGTGACCGGAAGCCTCAATGCGCCGGCGGTGCCGCTGTCTTCGGTGCGCAACGACAAGCCCCAGCCTTACATCCAGGTGTTGCGCGATGGCGCCATTGCCCATGTGCCGGTGCCGCTGACGCGCCAGGCGCAGCACGATGGCGAGCCCATGGTGGTGATCGACGGCGTGAGCGCCGCGCCTGTGGGTGCCATCGTGTTGCGGGTTCAAGCCGGCTTGATCCGCGAGGGCACAGCCGTCACCCTGCTCGACGCGAGCGCGGCGGCTGTGAAGCCCGCGAACTGAGCGCCGCCCGCCATGTGGTTCACCCAGATCTCATTGCGCAACCCGGTCTTCGCGACCATGGTCATGCTCGCGCTGATGGTGCTGGGCGTGTTCTCCTATCAGCGGCTGCAGATCGACCAGTTCCCCAATATCGATTTCCCGGTAGTCGTAGTCACCACCGAGTACCCCGGCGCCTCGCCCGAGATCATCGAGTCGGAGGTAACGAAAAAGGTGGAGGAAGCGGTCAACGCCATCGCAGGCGTGAGCTCGATCAGCTCGCGCAGCTACGAGGGCCGCTCGGTGGTGATCATCGAGTTCCAGCTTTACGTGGATGGGCGCAAGGCGGCCGAGGACGTACGTGAAAAAGTCGCCATCCTGCGTCCAGCGTTCCGCGACGAGGTTAACGAGCCGCGGGTCTTGCGTTTCGACCCGGCGAGCCGCTCAGTATGGTCGGTGGCTGTGTTGCCGACCGAAGTCGATGGCAATTCGCCCTCAGCGGCTGAACTCACCACTTGGGCTGAGCAGACGCTCAAGAAGCGGCTGGAAAACGTGCGCGGCGTCGGCTCCGTGACGCTGGTGGGTGGTACGCGGCGTTCGGTCAACATCGACCTCGACCCCAGGGCTATGGAAGCACTGGGCGTAAACGCCGAGCAGATCGCCAACGCGGTGCGCACCGAAAACCAGGACCAGCCGGTCGGTACGCTCAAGACGGCCAACCGTGAGCGCGTTGTCCAAATGCTCTCCCGCCTGCAGAACCCGCAAGACTTCGGCGCCATCATCGTGGCGCGCCGCGGCGGCAGTCCGGTGCGGCTGGACCAAGTGGCGCAGGTGAGCGATGGCACCGAAGAGGTGGAGAACCTCGCGCTCTACAACGGCCAGCGCACGCTGCTGCTGCAGGTACAAAAGGCACAAGACGAAAACACGATTGCGGTGGTCGATGGGCTGAACGTTGCCCTCACCTCGTTGAAAGCCGACCTGCCTCCGGGCGTGAAGCTGGAGCCGATCGCTGACGGCTCGCGCCCCATTCGCGTCTCGGTGAACAACGTGCGCCAGACGCTGATCGAGGGTGCGGCGCTCACCGTGCTCATCGTTTTTCTGTTCCTGAACTCGTGGCGCTCCACCGTGATCACCGGCCTCACGCTACCGATCGCGCTGGTGGGCACGTTTTTTTTCATGAACCTGTTTGGCTTCACCATCAATATGATCACGCTGATGGCGCTCACGCTTTCGGTGGGTTTGCTGATCGATGACGCCATCGTGGTGCGCGAAAACATCGTGCGCCATGTGCAGATGGGCAAGACGCCGTACCAGGCGGCGATGGACGGCACGCAAGAAATTGGTCTGGCGGTGCTGGCGACCACTCTGTCGATCGTGGCGGTGTTCCTGCCCATCGGCTTCATGGGTGGCATCATCGGCAAGTTCTTCCACGAGTTCGGCATCACCATGGTGGCGGCAGTGCTGATCTCCATGTTTGTCAGCTTCACGCTCGACCCGATGCTCTCCAGCATCTGGCACGACCCGGAAATTGAAAAGCAGGGAAAACACACCGCACCGGCCAGCCTGTACGACAAGACAATTGGCCGCGTCACCGGCTGGTTTGACCGCGTGCAGGACGACCTGTCCGACACTTACCAGAGCGCGCTACGCTGGTCGCTCAGACACAAGCTGATCACCTTGCTGCTGGCGCTCGCCACCTTCGTCGGCAGCCTGTTTTTGGTGCCACTGTTGGGTACCGAATTTGTGCCCAAGGCCGATTTCTCGGAAACCTCGATCAGCTTCAACACCCCTGTGGGCTCGTCGCTGCAGGCTACCGAAGCAAAGGCGCGGCAGGTAGAAGAGGTGCTGCGCGAGTTCCCGGAGGTGCAGTACACGCTGACCACCATCAACACCGGCAACGCTCAGGGCAGCATGTACGCCAGTATCTATGTGCGCCTGACTGATCGCAAGAAACGCACGCTCAGCGTGGACGCGATGTCGGCCAAGCTGCGCGAGCGCCTTCGCAGCATCCCTGGCATTAGCGTGACCCATGTCGGCCTGCTCGACGCGGTGGGTGGCAACAAGCAGGTGGAATTTTCACTGCAAGGTGACGACCTGGCCGAATTGGAGCGCCTGACCAACCAGGTGATGGAGCGCATCCGCCCGATCGTGGGGCTGGTCGATCTGGACGCCAGCGTCAAGCCCGACAAGCCCACGGTGGACGTGCGGCTGCGGCGCGACATCGCGTCCGACGCCGGGCTCAACCCGGGCGCGGTGGCGAGCAACCTGCGCACCCTGGTAGCGGGGCAGACAGTGGGCAACTGGCGCGCGGCCGATGGCGAGAGCTACGATGTCAAGGTGCGGCTCGCGCCCGATCAGCGCGAGCGCACCAGCGATCTGGCGCAGCTGCCGCTGGTGGTGGGTGCCGCGCCCGACGGCTCGGCGCGGGTGGTTCGCCTCGCCCAGGTGGCCGAGGTGAGTGAAGGCACCGGGCCGAACCAGATCAACCGGCGCAACCTGAACCGCGAGGTGGCGATCAGCGCCAACGTGTTCGGCCGCTCCGCTGGCGAGGTCTCGGCAGCCATCCGGCAATCGCTCGACACCATGAGCTTCCCGCCCGGTTACCGCTACGAGTTCAGCGGCTCCACCAAGAACATGGCCGAGTCATTCGGCTACGCGCTCTCGGCGCTGGCGCTGGCCGTGATATTCATCTACATGATCCTGGCCAGCCAGTTCCAGAGCTTCCTGCAGCCACTCGCGCTCATGACCGCGCTGCCACTCACACTGATCGGCGTGGCCCTGGCGCTGCTGATGTTTGGTTCGACCATGAGCATGTTCTCGGTGATCGGCATCGTGCTGCTGATGGGGCTGGTGACCAAGAATGCGATTTTGCTGGTGGACTTTGCGATCCGCGCCCGCAACGGCCTGGATGGCGCTGCGCCACTCGACCGCGAAAGCGCGCTGCTGCTGGCGGCACGGGTACGGCTGAGACCCATTCTGATGACCACGCTGGCCATGGTGTTCGGCATGGTGCCGCTGGCCTTCGCCATCACCGAGGGCTCGGAACAGCGCGCTCCAATGGGCCAGGCGGTGATTGGCGGGGTGATCACCTCGTCGGTGCTGACGCTGGTGGTGGTGCCGGTGGTCTACTGCTACATGGACGACCTGGCCCATTGGTTGCGGCGGCTGTTCGGCGCCCGCCCGGCAAATCCCAGCCCGGCTGTCAGCGGTTCGGCGGGTGGTGCTCGCTAAAATGGGTCAACCTGGTTTAAGATACCCCCTGGAGTATTAAAGATGACATCCCCCACCCCAGTCGTGCCCGACGCCTTCGAGCAGGCGCGCTTCAATATGATCGAGCAGCAAATCCGCCCCTGGGAGGTGCTGGATGCCCGGGTGCTCACGCTGCTGGGCACCGTACGGCGGGAAGACTTCGTGCCGCCCGCGCACCGCGCCCTGGCGTTTGCCGACATGGAGCTGCCGCTGTCCCAGCCCGCCGTGGAAGGCCAAGTGATGCTGCCGCCTCGTGTCGAAGCCCGCTTACTGCAAGACCTGAACATTCAGCCGGGCGACAAGGTGCTGGAAGTGGGTGCCGGCAGCGGCTACATGGCGGCTCTGCTCGCCCACATGGCGCAGCGTGTGGTCTCGGTGGAGATTGATGAGGCGCTGGCGCGCACCGCCCGCGCCAACCTGCAACGAGCCGGCATTACCAACGCTGACGTGCGCGTGGCCGATGCCACGGCGCAGAATTTTGCCGCCTGTGCCAATGAAGCACCGTGGGACGTGATTTTGCTCAGTGGCTCGGTGGCTGAGATCCCCCCTGCCCTGCTGGCGCTGCTCGCGCCCGACGGCCGACTCGCCGCCATCACGGGCCATGAGCCGGTGATGCGTGCCACCATCGTTACCCGCACAGGCGAAGCCTCGTTCACCACCGCCCAACCGTGGGACACCACGGCGCCGCGGCTGCGCCACTTCCCCGAGCCGTCGCGCTTTCACTTCTGACACTGTACAACCTGCACCACAATGCAATCTATCCACCCCGCCCAGCTCGACGAGTGGCTTGAACAGGCCCGCCAGGCCGCACCCGGCAAAGCACCAGTGGTGCTGGACGTGCGTGAGCCCTGGGAGCTGCAGACCGCCTCGGTAAAACCTGACGGCTTCGAGCTGCTCGCCATGCCCATGCGCAGCGTGCCGGCTCGCTACCTCGAGCTCGACCGGCACCAGCCCATCGCCTGCCTGTGTCATCACGGCGCACGCAGCGCGCAGGTGGTGCACTTTCTCATGAACCAGGGGTTTGACCAGGTGGTCAACATCCACGGCGGCATCAACGCCTGGTCGCACGAACGCGATACGACCGTGCCGCGCTATTGAGGCCCTGAAGAAGCCGCTCCAAGGAAAGCCCATGAAACACCTCCACCCATCCATTGGCCAAGCCCGTTTACGCGGTCACGCCCTGAGCCGGCTGACCGCTGGCATCTGCCTGGCGCTGGGGGTCGGCGCGGTCCACGCACAAAGCCTGGTGGAACTGTACGAAGCAGCGCGCGGCTTCGACGCCACCTACCTGTCGGCCCGCTCCCAGTTCGACGCCAGCGTGGCCCGCGCCGAACAGGCCCGCGCCGGCCTGCTGCCGCAGGTGGGGCTGGGCGCAGGCGCCAGCTGGACCAATCGCGACAGCTCGGTGGCTGCGCTCGACGGTACCAGCAACAGCCAGAACGTCACGCTTTCGGCCAGCCAGCCCCTGTACCGCCCGGCCAACAAGATCATCAACGACCAGGGGCAACGCTCGGTGGAAGTGGCCAAGGTGCAGCTGCAGGCGGCTGAACAAGACCTGATCGTGCGCACTACGCAGGCGTATTTCGACGTGCTCGCTGCCGAAGACACGCTCACCTTTGTCAAGGCACAAAAAACCGCGGTGTCCGAACAACTGGCCGCCGCCAAACGCAATTTTGAGGTCGGCACGAGCACCATCACAGACTCGCGCGAGGCGCAGGCTCGCTTCGACCTCACCACGGCGCAAGAGATCGCCGCCGAAAACGATCTTCGCGTAAAAAAGCTGGCCCTTGATCAGCTGGTTGGCCAGAACGGCACTGCCCCCAAGCCTCTGGTGGCACCCGTCCAATTGCCACCGCTCTCACCCGCTGATCCGCAGGCGTGGGTCAGCCAGTCGGAAATACTCAGCCCCAATGTGTTGCAGGCGCAAAAGGGCCTGGAGATCGCGCAGCTCGAAACCCAGAAAGCCGAAGCGGGACACCTGCCCACACTGGACTTGGTGGGGCAGTACCAGATCGCTCGCGGGCCTTCAGGTTTCACCACGATCCCAGGCAACGTCCGCAACAACAACGCCACCGTCGGCCTGCAGTTCAACATGCCGCTGTTCGCCGGCTACGCCATCCAGAACCGAGTCAAGGAAACCCTGTCGCTGGAAGAAAAAGCCCGCGCCGACCTCGAAGCTGCCAAGCGCGCCGTAGCCCAGGCTACCCGCACTGCCTATTTCGGCGTGCTCTCAGGTCAAAGCCAGGTCAAAGCCCTTGAAGCTGCGGAGGCCTCCAGCCAGAGCGCTCTCGATGCCAACAAGCTCGGCTACCAAGTGGGCGTGCGAATCAACATTGACGTGCTCAACGCCCAGAGTCAGCTGTTCCAGACCAAACGCGATCTGGCCTTGGCACGCTACAACGTGCTGATCGGTGAGCTGAGGCTGCGGCAGGCGAGTGGACAGCTCACGGCTGACGACTTGCTCCCGGTGAATGCGCTGCTGGCACGTTAGGGCTTTCTGAAGAATGGGCCTTCTGAAATGGAAACTGGTCCGCGAGATCAACCGCATCAGGCAACAGCTGCGCGGCATCCCTGAGTTTTTCAGTGAGCCGGCTCAACGAAGGCAGCACGATGCGCAGCGCTCGGTGTTGCTGGAGCCCCAGCACGGCGATGTGGCGAAGAGAAAGAAGATTGCCCTGTTGCTTGTGTACCAACCCCAAGGGGTAGCAGACTCCACGCGGTGGACCTGCGAACACCTGGTGGCCAAAGGCTACTCGCCGCTCATCATCAGCAACGCCCCACTTTCTGCAGCTGACCGTCAAATGCTCGCGCCCTGGGTCTGGCGCATGGCCGAACGTCCCAATTTTGGCTATGACTTTGGTGGCTACCGAGACGGCATCTGGCTTCTACAGCAGTGGCAGATCGCCCCCGAGACACTGATCGTGCTCAACGACAGCATATGGTTTCCATTGACTGGCAACGAAACGCTCATCGATTGCATGGAAGGCAGTTCAGCAGACTTTGTCGGGGCGCTGCAGCTCGATCCTCTTCGCCAGGTTGAGGGTATCCCACGTAAAAAGCGCCCCTTCTTCGGATCTTTTTTCTTGATGTTCAAGCGCAATGCCTGGGAGCACTCGGCTTTCCGGATGTTCTGGAGTGGATACGAGAACACCAGCAACAAATACAAGACCATCCGACGGGGAGAGCGGGGTCTATCGCATGCGTTGATGGACGCTGGCGTTTCATACGAGGCCATTTACACGCGATCGGGACTGGATGCCTACCTTGGCCGACAATCCAACCATGCTTTGGTGCGGGTCTTGCAACAGTTAGTGACGATTGATGAGCGCCTGGAGACCCAGATCGCCGATGCGGTCATTCAGTTCGATTCCTCGCCAGAGTGGCGCAATAGAGCACTGGAACTCGCCATGGCCGCCACGGAAAAACAGAATATCCTCGCTACGGCGCCCATCGCCTCGCTCAGCGTCTTTGCTGTGCCATATCTCAAGAAATCCCGTGACTGGAACAACCTTAAGGCTTTGTACAAGGTGCGGGATGCCATGCTGGAAGGCAGCCTGCCGATCGCTCACGCATCCATCATGAATGACTTGAATGCGCTGCTGGACTGAGCGAGTTGCAGCAACCATGGCTCCGCAAAAATCGACCCGCAGGCAACTTGCAATGGCTCCGTCTGCGCCATCCGAACACGTGCTCTGTGTCTGCTTCCCTCGCCAGACCTGATCCAGAGTTCGCCCGATCTTGGGTGACACCTGTATTTCCCCTAGCCTCCAATGCTGTCCTCTGCATCTAACCCCAGCGCCTGGCCTCAGTGGCGAAACTTCACCGATCAGTGGTGTGGTTGGGCCGTGGTGGCCATGGTCTTTGCGGCGCCAATTTCTCGGTCACTCTTCATCGTGACGGGCTTGCTGTTTGCGCTCGGCTGGATGGTACAAGGCCAATTCCAGACGAAGGCGGCGCTCTTGGCCAAGCAGCCAGTCACAGCACCTTTGCTGCTTCTTGCTGGCATAGTTGTTTGCTGGTCTGTCTTCAGTCCTGCGCCATGGGACGCCATTTTGACCAGCCTGAAGGTCTACTCCAAGTTACTGTTGGTTCTGATGATTCTGTTCACATTGACTGAGGAACGCTGGCGAAACCGTGCGTGGTGGGCATTTGGAATCTCGATGAGCATCGTGGTGGCGTCGACCTATGCCAATGTGCTGCTTGATCTGCCATGGTCGAAGACACAAAACCAAGGGCTGGGTCAGGATCACAGTGTGTTCATTGAACATGT
Source organism: Hydrogenophaga sp. (assembly GCF_011390835.1). GTDB lineage: Bacteria > Pseudomonadota > Gammaproteobacteria > Burkholderiales > Burkholderiaceae_C > Hydrogenophaga. The sequence goes on from NZ_JAABRQ010000014.1 coordinate 53,172, forward strand.
GTCACAAAGCGTGATGACCGCTGTGGCTGTCGCTTGGATACTCCAACATGCCACCACCTGCAAAACCTGGGCTGGCCGTTTTGCTTGGGGTAGCGCCGCCGTCTTGGCGTTTTGCAGCGTGCTGTTCCTGCTTGCAGGTCGCTCCGGTCTGGTGGCCATGGCTCTGGTCACAGTGGTGTTCATTGCCTTGGCCACACCCAAGTCTAAGCGTCTGCCAGTGACCCTGGCCGCTGGTCTGATCGGCCTTGCCGCCATGGTTTCCAGCCCCTTGATTAAAGACCGTATCCTTCTCGGATACCACGAGGTGATCAACTACCAGCCCTTTGAATTGACTTCACTGGGTGCACGCATCGATATGTGGCGCTTTGCCCTGGATCGAACACTGGACCAGCCCTTGTTGGGCAGCGGCATCGGCACCTACCACCAACAGGCAGCGAAGCACTTTGGGCACTGCACCTGGGTTTGCGACCATCCGCACAACCAGTACCTCTTCTTCGGTATGGAACTTGGCTTGCCTGGTTTGCTGGCGTTCGTTTGGCTGCTGTGGCGCATCGGTGCGGTCGCACACGCATCGCCCTTCCCCGAACGAGCAACGCTCTTCGCTTTCTTGCTGATTCTTGTGGTGGACAGCCTGATCAATGTGCCGTTTTGGTGGCGCGGACAGAGCTATTTCACCTACTCAATGCTCGGCCTTTTGCTCGCCAGCAATTCGCTGGAAAAGTCGACCGACAAGGGGCAAAGGCTCAAGGCTTGTGAGCCACCAGCTTGATGAAGTCTTGCCCGTGAGGTGTTCTATCCAGTGACTGCCGCAATTGCCTCGCTTGCGCCCGATCTTGTGAGCGTATCCGCTTGTTGCCGTTTGCGATGCGTGCAGACTCCCTGATGGTTTCCAGTTGCTGATCACACCTTGAATCCACCACAAAGCCCTGTTCCATCAAGAGACCACTCAACGTGGACTCAGAAAAGATCATGAGGTGTCGAGGTGCCTCCAGTCCACGCCAATAACGACCAAAGTGGAGGTGCACATCGCTGAGCGCGTTGGGCGTGGCCAAGATCAGAGTGCCTCCTGGCTTGAGTGCTGCAAACACCACGCGAAGCAAATCTCTGGGATCAAAGACGTGTTCGATGACATGCGAGCAGTGCACGCAGTCAAAGCTCGAAGGGGACTGAGAGAGACGCTCGTATCCACCATCCCCCACGCTCAAGCCCGCCGCCTGCGCCGCTCGCACCGCTTCTGGGTCCATTTCTAGACCCTCCGCCTTCCATCCCAGTTGCAAGGCCAGACTCAGCGTGGCGCCCGAACCGCAACCGACATCCATCAACCGGCCAGGCGGTAAATCAGCGAGCTCCTGCCACCCGAAGGGCAATGCGATTCGCTGCGCACGCTTCGCAATCGAGGACCTGAACAGCCGAGGCAAGTTGAGGCGCGGTTCGATGTTGCGATCAAATCGTTCAGACAAGCGCTCGTTCTTCCACCGTTGCCGCCAACTCTGGAACATCGAGTGTGTGCCTTGGCCTGAATGGGTGTAGTAGCTTGCATAGGCACGACCGATGGACTGTGGGGTAGGCCGCGGGTTCAGATACAAAGTCTCGCAAACAGTGCATCGCCAATAGTGCCAGTGGCCCGGCGCCGTGTTGAAGCTCCAGTCGGCAACACCTTCGTGTTGCAAGACCCCCTCCGCACTCGAACAAACCGGACAGGCCGAGACAACGTCCAAGTCCTCAATCGGCCATTCGGAAAACGTCTCGTGATTCAAAATCTTACGCCCCTGTAGCACTTAATAGAAATCCTCTCGAGGCTCCTGTGGCTATTTGCCAGCCACCTTGACAAAGCAGCCATGCCGCTGGATCACACCCAGCCTCGACTGCCATGGCCTACGTTGCAGTCTGACCAACAAACCATTGGAACAAACCATGTTAAGCAGCTCGGTAGATGCAGATGAGCCGTCAGGCATCGGCAAACACCTTTTGCAGCGTCCGGTCCCAGAAGGTGGCATCCGAAAGCACCGCGGCAAACTTATGCGCAGCGTCACCCGCACCGAAAGAAGAATCCAATTCGAACCTGACTTTCCACCGATCAATCAGGAAACGATCAATGATCGAGTGCTCATCGGCGCGACAACCGACCACCGACGGAGATTGGGCACGATTGGTCTGCCGCGTGCCCACATCCAAACTCGGTAGCCCGAGAAACGGCGCCTCCCGTACACCAGCACTGCTGTTCCCGACCATTACAGCAGCGTGTCGCATCAGCTCAGAGAAATAGGCGAATCGCATCGACGGTATCTGTCGAAACCGTTCCCTTGGCAGCTCGTCAATTACCGCAAAAATATCCTCCGTACCAGGGTCGTTGTTGGGCGAGATGACAATAAAGTTGCGTCCACTGGCCTCGAGACGATCGAATAGGGCGCGAGCCTGGGCTCCCATGGTGGCGACCTCGGAGGTCACCGGATGGAAGATCACGATGCCGTAATCATCAAATGGGATTTCGTAGCGCGCCTTGACCTCCTCGATGGTCACGCCAGATGGTTGGGCGTGGGTATCGAGTTCGGGTGAGCCGATGTTGTACACGCTGTCGGCGGACTCGCCCAGCGCCAGTACGCGAGCGCGCGCCGCCTCGGAGCTCACGAAATGCGTGGCGCACAGCTTGGTGTTGCAGTGGCGGATGCTCTCGTCAATGGTGCCCGACACCTCCCCTCCCTCGATGTGGGCCGAAGGAATGTACTTCATGGCGCAGACGATGGACGCTGCCAGTGCCTCGACACGGTCGCCGTGGATCACCACCAGGTCGGGCCGGTGTTCGTGCACGAAGTCGGAGAACCCGAGCAGCGTCTTGGACAGAATGAACTCCTGCGCGTCGCCCTCGCGCTGGTTCACGAACTCGAAGAACTCGGCACCAGGAAAACGCTTCACTTCCAACCGGGTTTCGCCGTAGCGTCGCATCATGTGCATCCCAGTGATGAAGAAGCTGATGGCGAAACCCGCCGATGCTGCAGCGGTGGCCAGAGGTTCGAGCTTGCCGAAGTCGGCTCGCGTGCCGGTGACGAACAGCAGCCGCTTGCCGGTGACGCGCTCCTTGTTGCTCTCGCCTTGCACTTCAGGCATTCGCCAGCGGCGTCACGCCGTCCAGATCGCTCCACAGCAACTGCTGGTTGCGCTTGACCGCGCGGGTCAGGCGCGCGCCCACCAGCCGGTCGAAATGTTGCACCGAAATCTCGCCCGAGCCGGGACGGCGCGCCCAGATATCGGTGGCGCCAACCACATGACCGGCGGGCAGATCCTTGTCGGCGACCATGGAGCCACGTGCGAAGCGGTAAACGTCTTCTTCGGGCCCGGTGCGCTGCTTGGGGTTGTGCAGCGCGGTGTGGATTTCGCGCGACCGGTCGATCAGGAACTTGAGTTCGGCGGGGTCCATGGAGCAGGAGATGTCCGGCCCCTTGCGGTAGCGCGTGTCGGTGAAATGGCGCTCCAGAATGCAGGCGCCCAGCGCCACCGAGGCCAGCGCCATCGACGGGCCAATGCTGTGGTCGGAGAAACCGATCACAGCGAGCGGGAAGGCTGCCCGCAGCTCGTTAATGCCTTGCAGGCTCACGATCTCGGGCGGCGAAGGGTAGAGATTGGTGCACTCCAGCAGCGCGTATTCGACACCCGCTTCGTCCAGCGCCTGCACCGAAGGCCGCATAGTCTCCACCGTCTGCATGCCGGTACTCATGATGATGGGCTTGCCAAATCCGGCGATGTGGCGGATCAGCGGCAGGTGGTTGCATTCGCCCGAACCGATCTTGTAGCCGGCCACGCCAATGTCATTCAGAAAATCGGCGGCAGCGCGTGAAAAAGGTGTGGAGATATAGATCATGCCGAGCGACTCGGCGTGCTTCTTGAGCGCGATCTCGTCGTCCTTGGACAGGGCGCAGCGCTCCATCACCTCCCAAATGGACACGTCCGCATTGGGCGGAAAGATCTGCTTGGCCTCGTCGGTCATTTCGTCGTCGACGAAATGCGTCTGGTGCTTGACCATTTCGCAGCCAGCGCTGTGCGCCGCACTGACCATGCCCTTGGCCACGTCCAGGCTACCGCCGTGGTTGATGCCGATCTCGGCGATCACCAGCGGCGGGTGCTGAGGACCAATTTCTCGGTGAGCGATTTTCATGGAAGCGTCCTAGGGAAAGAAATTTTCAGATCGACGTGTCTTCGTCCAGCGCACGCCGCAGAACCGGCTCCGCCGGGCTGCTGGCGTGGCCCCCCCATCGAGGGGAAGGCGCGAAGCGACGCAGAGGGGCATCTCAGGTACACGGCGTAGGGGTAGTCATCGCTACACAGCGGTCCAGCCGCCCTCGACAAAAAACTGCTGCCCCGTCGAGTACGCCGAAGCATCGGACACCAAGTAGATCATCATGCCCACCATGTCCTCTGGCTTGGCCATGCGGCCCAGCGGGGTGCGCGCGACGTAGCGGCGAACAAACTCTGGGTCGTGGTTGTTTTGCACTCCACCAGGCACCAGCGTGTTGACCCGGATGCCTTTCTCTCCCCAGTAGGTGGCGAGCCAGCGCGTGAGGCCGTGCACGCCGGCCTTGGCCGCCGCGTAGCTGGGCAGGGAATTGAATTTCATGCCTTCGTATATACGGTGGTCGGGTCCGACCACGCCATAGGTGCTCGACACGTTGACCAGGCTACCGCCTCCACCCTGGAGCATGGCCTTGCCGCCTTCGCGGGCCACCAGATAGACACCGGTGAGGTTGACGCGGATCGCCTGCTCCCACACCGCCAGGGTGGAGTCTTCAAACGACGTGAACACAGCGCCCTGGCGCATCAGGTGTTCGCCAGTGGCCGCCGCGTTGTTGAGCACCGCATCAACACGTCCGAATTTCTTCAGCACGGTCTGGAACAGCTCCACCACATCGGCCTCCACGCCCACGTCGCAGACGATGCCCCACGCGCCTGGGCCTTGAGGCGACTTGACCGCCCGGGCCTTGGCCACCGGATCGGCGGCGGCCAGATCGGCCATCACCACCTGGGCGCCATGTTCGGCCAGCCCCTGGCAATAGGCCGAGCCCAGCAGACCAGTACCACCGGTCACCACCACCACCTTGCCGGTCAGATCAAATCGTTGTGTCATGTCGTGTCCTGAGTTGGGTTTCAGGTGGGCAGGCCAAGGCGCTTGCGCATCAGGTACTCCACCAGCTCAAAGTCGAATTCGCTGTCGATATCCAGGCTCTTGGCCGAACCGATGTCGTAACCCTGCGTGCGGCCCGAGAGCAAGCCGGTGCCGCGCCGCAGGTAGTCGGGCGAGAGCACATAGATGGAGGCCACATGCTCCACCACCTTGGGCGCGTCCTGCCGCCGCACGATGGGCTTGGGTAGTTGCTTGCAGATGCGAAGGCTGCCGCCTTCGTCCACCTCCAGCATGTTGAAGTAAGGATTCTTGCGCGCCTCGCAGACGGTGAAGACGGCGTCCACATCGGCGGTTTGAAACTGCGCAATGGCCCTAGAAATGTCGGCCACCTCGCGCAGCGGTGAGGTGCAATCCAGGTCCACAAAGAGGTCAATCGGGTCGCCAGCAAAGTGAGCGTCGGTGGCGGCCAGCGCGTGCTGCCACACCTCCCACTTGCCCGCGGTGTCGTTGGCGAGCTCGGCGGGGCGCATGAAAGGCACGTGAGCTCCGGCCTGGCGCGACACCTCGGCAATCGCTTCGCTGTCGGTGGACACCACCACGCGCTTGATTTCCGGGCAGGCCAGTGCTTGCTCGATGCTCCAGGCGATCAGGGGTTTGCCCAGCAAGGGGCGGAAGTTTTTGCCGGCAACGCCTTTGGAGCCGCCTCGCGCACCGATGAAGCAGGTGATGTTCATGTCAGTCGATCTTTCAAGGGGTCACATCTTCGGGGCGAACACAGCGCCGCTCTCGGTCGGACTGGTGAGCCGCGAGCGCGATGCGCAGCACCGACACCGCGTCGGCCAACGAGGACGACGCAGGTAAGCTCGGCTTTTCAATGCGCTGCAGAAAATGCGCCATGTGGTCGCGAAACAAGGTGTTGCGCTCAAAACCTTCAGGCACGCGGTGCACCACCTCGGGCGCTGCGCCGGCGCGGGTGAGCGACACCGTACCGGCCGCGTAATCCCAGGTCAGCACGCCGTGGCGACCCACCAGCTCCATCTCACGCCCATAGCCTGGACGCACATAGTCCAGATGCACCTGAGCCAGCACGCCAGAGGCCATGCGCAAGCCGATCTGGGCGATGCCTTCTGTCTCGATCTCCAGCGCCGGCACGACGCGGGTCATGGCACTCGCATCGACTACCGGGCCGACCAGCCAGTGAACCAGATCGAGCTCGTGCACCAGATCAAAAATCACACCGCCACCCTGTGCGCGAAAGGCGCCATAGCCCTGGCGGTGGTCGGTACCAGGCCGCCAGTCGGGTAGCCACTGGCCTACCGCCGCGCGCACATGCATCAGCTCACCCAAGGCACCGCTGGCCAGGTGCGTCTGCATCCAGCGCAGATTGGGGTGATGCCGCAGCATGAAGCCAGCTTCCACCACTGTGCCCCGCTCGGCCACGGCATCCACCAGATGCTGAACCTGAGCCAGCGAAGCGGCCAGCGGCTTTTCGATGAAGAGGTGTTTGCCGTGGCGAGCGGCCTGCAACGCAACGGGCAGGTGCTGATCGGTGCGGTTGGCGACGACGACAGCCTGCACGTCCGAGGCCAGCGCCTGGTTCAGGTCGAGCACGCGTTGCACGCGTGCATCGTCAAACACCGATCCGCTCTGCGCTGCACCCGAGGCCAGCCGGTAGCTGTACGCTCGGACCTGCACCCCCAAAGCCAGCAGATTGGCGATGTGTCGCTTGCCGATGGAGCCGGTGCCGACAACCAGAATGTTCATGCAGGGGAGGTGATTTCAGAGCGAGGATCGGTGGGACAACGGCGGCGTCGAACCCAGGGCCTTACTATACTGGCCCGAGCCCCCCGCCCGCATGCCAGACACCCCGCACGATCCACGCCCGCCCTTGCGGCGATTTCCCCCCAGCCGGCGCATGGCGGGGCTCATTGCGCTCTACCAGCTGCTGTGGCATTCGCTGCTGCCCGTGGTCTTTCTGTTCCTCTGGCGCCGCGGGCGGCGCGAGCCGCTCTACCGGCAATTCTGGGGCGAGCGGTTTGGCAACACCCACACCCCGCTGCACCGTCCGCTGTGGGTCCACTCGGCGTCCATGGGCGAGCTGCGAGGCGCTGCCCCGCTGGTGCGCGCGCTGCTAGCCGAAGGCCTGTCCATCGTGATCACCACACTTACGCCGGCGGGCCGCACGGCGGCACAGCAGCTGTTCGACGAACCCATTGCACAAGGCCGGCTGGCCGTGGCGTATCTGCCGCTGGAGCTGGGCTGGGCGGTGCGCCGCTTCATCCGCCAGGTGAATCCGCGCGCGGCGGTCATGACCGAGATCGACACCTGGCCGGTGCTGCTCGCCACGCTGCGCACCCAAGGTGTGCCCTTGGCCATGGCCAATGCGCAGTACCCGAAAGAAAGCTTCATCCGAGACAGGAAGCGCTGGTGGGGGTTTCGCGCCGCGCTATTCCAGGCCTACGAGCTGGTGCTGTGCAAGTCGGACACCCATGCCCAGAGGTTTCGTCAGCTGGGTTGTGAGCGTGTGGTGATCGCCGGGGAAACGCGCTTTGATCTGCCTGCCTCGCCACAGCAACTCCATGCTGCCAGCGAACTCTCGCGACAGTGGGGGCTGGCCACCCACACGCCAAGTGGGCGACCCGTCGTGTGTTTTGCCAGTGTGGTGGTGGGCGAGGACGCCACTTTTGTCAGCACCATGCAGACCATCCGCCAAGCACTGGCCAAGCAGTCAGCGACTCCGCCGCTGTTCGTCTGCGTGCCGCGCAGCCCACAGCGTTTTGACGAGAGCGAGCGGTTGCTGGCAGAAGCGGGCTTGCGTGTGGTTCGGCGCAGCGCCTGTCTCGATGCAGCGTTTCAGCCAGACGAGAACCTGAAGATGGCGGATGTCGATGTCTTGCTCGGCGACTCGCTGGGCGAGATGTACTTTTACCTCGCGCTGTCGCAGGTGGTGGTGGTCGGCGGGTCCTTTGTGGACACCGGCGCACACAACGTGATCGAACCGCTGGCGCTCAAGAAGCCGGTGATGGTGGGGCCCAGCATCTGGGGCATTGAGTATCCTGGCGCTGAAGCATTGGCTGCTGGGGTGTTGCAGCAGCACGCCGACGCGAACCGCCTGGCGCAGGCGCTGTTGTCGCTACTGACTTCACCGCAGGCCTATGCACAGGCGACGGCCGGTGCAGCGGCATTTTTTGCCGAACACGGCGGCGCCACCGACAAGCACATGGCCACGTTGATGCCCTGGCTGCAGGAGCGCGCACCATGAGCCGTCGACCCCTGGCCTTGCGCGCCTATCTGCGCCTGGCACGGGCACTGGCGCCGGTCTGGCACCGGGGCCTGCAGCACCGCCTATTGCGCGGCAAGGAAACAGCGGCCAGCATCCAGCAAAAACTGGCGCTGCAGATGCCTCCACGCCCCGACGGTCCGCTGGTCTGGGGCCATGCGGTGGGCGTGGGCGAGTCCATGGCACTCGCCGGCCTGTTCCACCGTCTCGGTATAGAGCGCCCCGATCTCCATTTTCTCATCACCACCACCGCGCGCACCTCGGGCGACGCCTTGCAACGGCAGGGGCTTCCGCCGCGCTGTCAGCACCAGTTCGCCCCGGTGGACACGCCCGAGGCCACGGCGCGCTTCATGGCGCACTGGCACCCCCGCCTTGCGCTGTGGTGCGAGATGGACCTATGGCCCGCGCTGATTGCAGCCGCTGACGATGCCGGAGTGCCTCGCGTGCTGGTGAATGCACGCTTGTCAGAGAAGTCGCTGGCCAAACGGCGCTGGGGCCGGTGGGTTTACCAGGCGCTGCTGCCCGGGTTCACCGACGTGTTTGTGCAAAACAGCGAATCGGCGCGTGGCCTGCAAGCACTCGGGGCTCAGCCCGAGTCCATCACCGTGAGCGGCACCATCAAGACGATGTCGCCACCGCTTACCTGCAACGCGGCCGAGCTGGCGCGCTGGCAACGTGCGTTGGGCCAGCGTCCGCGGTGGCTACTCGCCTCCAGCCACCCAGGCGAAGAAGCACTGGCGCTGGCGGCCCACGCCCAGCTGCGCGAGCTTGCACCCGACGCCCTGCTCATCATCGTCCCGCGCGTGCCTATCCGCGGCACCGAGGTGGCTGCCCTGTGTCCGCCCGGCTCGCCGCAACGCAGCCAGGGCGCCAGCCTGGCAAACGAAACGCCGGTGTACATCGCCGACACCATCGGCGAACTCGGCCTGTGGTATCGGCTGGCGCCTGTGGCGCTGGTCGGCGGATCGCTGGCGGCAGTCGGCGGCCACAACCCCCACGAACCTCTGGCGCTGGGCTGCGCCGTGTTGCACGGCCCCCAGGTGTGGAACTTCAGCGAGAGCTACACCGCGCTGGACGAACAAGGCCTGAGCCAACGCGTGGGCGATGTCGCCGAGATCGCGAAAGCCGTGCAAGCCGCTTGGCTCTCACCGCGACAGCGCGAGGATAGACGCCCGAAAGACGAGCAGGCAGAGGCATTGCTGACTCGCTTGTTGTCGCATCTCTCTTAGCGCTTCAGCTTGACCCAGACAGAAGGTTCAGAAGAAAGGGGGGGAGTTAGCCCAGGGCACCGCGGAAGCGGCTTTGCCGAGCGGCCAATGCCCCCCCTTTAGAGGGTCGTGCGAAACGCGGCGGAGGTGGGCCTAATCTCAGTGCGCGGCGCTGCCCACCACTGCGTCGGGCTTGACCTGCAACAGCAGCGCCAGCATCACCGCCTCGATGCGGTGCAGGGCCTCGGGCGTGTGCCCTTCGAAGCGCAGCACCAGCACCGGTGTGGTGTTGGATGCGCGGATCAGACCGAAGCCATCCGGCCAGTCCACACGCACGCCGTCGATGGTGGACACCTTGGCGGGTAAAGCGAACGCCGGATAAGTGGCCGACAGTTCAACCAGCTTTTCGACCACGGCGTGCGGTTCGCCCTCCGCGCAGGCCACATTGAGTTCGGGTGTGCTGTGGCTGGTGGGAAGGGCGTTGAGCACGGCATTGGCGTCGGGGCTGCGGCTCAGGATTTCCAGCAGGCGCGCGCCGGCGTAGCTGCCATCGTCGAAGCCGTACCAGCGTTCCTTGAAAAAGATGTGGCCACTCATCTCGCCGCCGAGCGGGCTGTCCAGTTCCTTCATGCGCGCCTTGATCAGCGAGTGGCCGGTCTTGTACACATGCGCGACACCACCCGCTGCCTCGATCGCCGGCGCCAGGCGCTGCGAACACTTCACATCGAAGAGGATGTTGCCGCCGGGCACGCGCGACAGCACGTCTTGAGCAAACAGAATCATCTGCCGGTCAGGGTAGATGTTCTGACCGTCGCGCGTGACGATGCCCAGGCGGTCGCCGTCGCCATCAAAGGCCAGACCCAGCTCGGCGTCAGTCTCACGCAACATGCGAATGAGGTCTTGCAGGTTTTCGGGTTTGCTCGGGTCCGGATGGTGATTCGGGAACTCCCCGTCGACTTCGCTGAAGAGCTCGATCACTTCACAACCCAGGGCCCGGAACAGCGCAGGCGCAGACGCGCCTGCCACGCCGTTGCCGCAGTCCATCACGATCTTCATGGGCCGGCTCAGCTTGACGTCGCCCGTGATTCGGTCGCGGTACTCGTCTGACACATCCACGTGCCGGACCTGGCCGCCCTCGGCGCGCTGATGCGATTCGGTCTCCATCGTGCGGCGCAGCGCCTGAATGTCGTCACCGTAGATGGCGCGACCAGCCAGCACCATCTTGAAGCCGTTGTAGTCCTTGGGGTTGTGGCTACCGGTGACCTGGATACCGCTCTGGCAGAGGGTATTGGCAGCAAAGTACAGCATGGGCGTGGTCGCCATACCGATATCGATTACATCGATGCCTGCGGCCACCAGCCCGCGGATCAAGGCCGCGGAGAGCGCCGGTCCGCTGAGCCGGCCATCGCGGCCGACCGCTACGGCCTGCTCACCCAGGCGCCGGGCCTCGGTGCCAAACGCCAGGCCCAGTGCTTCGGCCACGTCCTCGTTCACGGTGCTAGGGACAACACCCCGGATGTCATAGGCCTTGAAGATCGAAGCGGCAACTTGCATGAAACGGTTTCCCTGAAGAACATAGGTGACAAACATTGTAGGGATGACCCTGCGCTCAGCGAGTGAGGCAAAAGTCCGGAAACGGCCAGTCAGATCGCGGCCTTCCACGTAACATGCACGCCATGGATCACGCCGCACGACACGCTGACGAAGTCCGCTACCGGGCGCTGGCGGCGCATGACGCGCGTTTTGATGGTCGGTTTTTTGTGGGTGTCACCTCCACCGGCATCTACTGCCGACCAGTCTGCCGGGTGCGCTTGCCGCGGCGCGAGAACTGCCGTTTCTTTGACCACGCGGCGCAGGCCGAAGGCGCCGGATTCCGCCCCTGTCTGCGCTGCCGGCCCGAACTGGCCCCGCTGGACCGTCACTGGTCCAACCAGGACGCCTGCAGCATCCTGGTGCGCGAGGCCACGAAGCTGCTGGACGCACCCGCCAGCTGGGCCCTCCCAGACTGCGGCTCTCCCTTGCTTGCGCTGGCTCAGCGCCTGGGGGTGAGCGACCGGCATCTGCGCCGCGCCTTCGAGCATGACCTCGGCGTGTCGCCGCTGCAATACCTGCAGACGCGCCGGTTGCTGGCCGCCAAGCAGCTGCTGGCTGACACCCGCCTGTCGGTGCATCAGGTGGCTCAGATGAGCGGTTTCGGCAGCGTGCGCCGCTTCAATGCCGCGTTCCAGGCCCGCTACGGGCTGAGCCCGAGGCAATTGCGGCCGACCCCGCGCAGCAAGGCATTGGCCCCGACCGACCGCACCACCTGCACCGCCCGTCTCGGTTGGCGCCCGCCCTACGATGAGGGCGCCATGCTGGCCTTTCTGGCGACGCGGCAATTGCCCGGCGTGGAGCGGGTCGACAGCGTTGCGCGCCTGTATGCCCGCACCTTCTCTCTCAGCATCGACGGGGCATCTCACACCGGCTGGCTGCAAGCGCACTTCAAGCCCGAGGCGAACGAAGTGACGCTGGAACTCAGTGCTGGCTTGCAGGCCGCAATACCCCACGTGCTGTGGCGCGTGCGCGCCATGTTCGACCTTGACGCCGATCCACAGGCCATCAACGCCAGCTTACACCGTGATTTCCCCGCCTGTGATGGCCTGCGCGTGCCGGGCTGCATGGACGGCTTCGAGCTCGCGGTGCGCGCCGTGCTCGGCCAGCAGATCACGGTCGCCGCTGCGCGTACCCTCGCAGCCCGCCTTATCGAGCGCTTCGGTGAAGCGCTGATCACGCCTGTTCCGCAATTGACCCGCCTCTTCCCCGCCCCACAGGCCCTGGCGCAAGCCGATCCCGCCGAAATGGGCGCGCTCGGCATCGTGCGCCAGCGTCAGGCGGCCATCCAGGCGCTAGCGCGTGCGGTCTGCGACGGCTCGCTCGACCTGAGCGATCAGGCCGACATCCCGGCGTCCGTGCAAGCCTTGCAGCAGTTGCCTGGCATTGGCCCGTGGACCGCGCAGTACATCGCCCTGCGCGCGCTGCGCTGGCCCGATGCATGGCCTCCGGGCGATGTGGCGGTGCACGCCGCGCTGGGCCTGTCGCCGCTGCGCGGTCGCTTGGCCGAGCAGGCCGCCGCGCTCCAAGCCGCCGCCTGGCAACCGTGGCGCGGCTATGCCGTCATCCGCGCGTGGGCAGGTTGCCACCGATCTGCCCACGCCCCCTCTTCCGAAAGCGAGTCGCCATGAAACTGCCTCATACCCTGGCCTGCACCACCGTGGCTTCGCCACTGGGCCCGCTGCTGCTGGCCGGCAGCGAACAAGGCCTGGCGGGTCTGTGGTTTGACGATCAGCAACACCAGCCTGATGCCCAGATCGTCGCCAACTGGACCATCGATGCAGACCACCCACTGTTGCGCCGGGCAGCGCTGCAGCTCAGCGCCTATTTCAACGGTGAGGCCAACACCTTCGACCTGCCGCTGGACCTGTCAGCCGGTACGGCGTTTCAGCAAGCCGTGTGGCGCGCGCTGTTGACCATTCCCTACGGCCAGACCGCCAGCTACGGTCAGATCGCGCAAGCCTGCGGGCGCGCCAGCGCGGTGCGGGCGGTGGGCGCCGCCATTGGACGCAACCCGGTCGGCATCGTGGTGCCCTGCCACCGCGTGCTGGGCGCTGACGGCCAGCTCAACGGCTACGCCGGTGGCTTGCCACGCAAATCGGCCTTGTTGACCCTGGAGGGCGGGCGCATCAATGCGCTGGCTCAATAGCATCAGTGAGTCGTCTCTGACGAGCACCCGACCCCGCATACTCTGCGCATGTCACCCACCCTGATCGCCGAATTCTGTCTGCTCGCCGCCCTTTGGGGCGCCTCCTTCATGTTCATGCGGCTGGGAGCTGCCGAGTTTGGTGCACTACCCACCGCCGGCCTGCGCGTGGGACTGGCTGCGATGTTCCTGCTCCCGGTGTTCCTGGTGCGTGGCGTGTGGACCGACTTCCGCCGCCGTGCCCGGCCCATCCTGCTGGTCGGCCTGCTCAATTCGGCGTTGCCGTTCGCGTTCTTCTCGTTTGCGGTGCTGCACATCAACACGGGCCTCACCGCCATCCTCAACGCCACCGTGCCGCTTTCCGGTGCCGTGGTGGCCTGGTTGTGGCTGAAAGACCGGCCGGGTGGCTCGCGCGCGCTGGGCCTGGGAATCGGGTTTCTGGGCGTAACGCTGCTGGTGTTGGGCAAGTCGGGCGTGGCCCCGGTCGGGTCACTGGCGGGTGGCAACACGACCATCAGCCTGCTGGCCATGGGGGCCTGCCTGCTCGCCACGCTTTGCTACGGCGTGGCCGCGAGCTTCACCAAACGCCACTTGGCCGGCGCTCATCCGCTGGCCACCGCTGCGGGCAGCCAGCTCGGGGCTACCCTCGGGCTGGCCCTGCCCACGCTGTGGCTGTGGCCGACCCAAGGCGTGAGCTCCACAGCCTGGCTAGCTGTGTCCGCGGTGGCGCTGTTCTGCACCGCGGTGGCCTACATCCTGTTCTTTCACATCATCGAACAGGCCGGCCCGTCCAAGGCCTTGACGGTGACGTTTCTGGTGCCAGTGTTTGCGCTGATCTACGGCGTGTGGTTTCTGGACGAGAGCATCACCGGCTGGACCCTGCTTTGCGGTGCGGTGATCATTGTCGGCACGGCGCTATCGACCGGGCTGGTGAACATCCGCACAGTGGTTCGTGCTCGCTGATACAGCAGTCTCGCGAGAATCCCTTGGCCAACGATCCCATCGCGAACGCGCAACAAAAAACCGCCCAATCTTGCGACGGGGCGGCTTCTGCATGCTTGGCGGAGTGGACGGGGCTCGAACCCGCGACCCCCGGCGTGACAGGCCGGTATTCTAACCAACTGAACTACCACTCCGCAGTGGTGAGGCTTTCGCCTGATGCCTTTCGGCGCCAGACCAAGTGCCACAAACTTGGCGACCCTACGGGGATTCGAACCCCGGTACTCACCGTGAAAGGGTGATGTCCTAGGCCTCTAGACGATAGGGTCAAAACCTTGGAACTTCCGAGTCGAGCATTGTAGCAGTGCGGTATGCAGTTGCTTCTCGGCCCGGCTGTCAAATTGTGGTGGAGGTAAGCGGGATCGAACCGCTGACCTCTTGCATGCCATGCAAGCGCTCTCCCAGCTGAGCTATACCCCCACAGGGATTGCTGATCGGCGCCGGATCGTCACCAATCCGCTGCATTTCAGCAAGCCTCAAATTATAGGACATTTTTTCAGGCGATCCGCAGCCGTTGCAAAACAGTTTCGCGATTGTGCAACGCCAGCACCGCATCCAGCGAGGGCGTCTGCGCGGTGCCCATGAGCAGCACGCGCACCGGCATCGCCAGTTGTGGCATCTTGAGCCCATGCGCAGTGATCGCGGCCTTGATGGCGGCAGACAGACTGGCTTTGTCCCAGGCACAGTCACCGAGCTGAGTCGCTAGCGCCTGTATCGCTGGCTTCACTGCATCGGTCACGTGTTGGGTGAGCTCATCGGCGTTCGGGGTGACCGGCGCGTAAAAAGCACTCGCCCAAAGCGCCAGCGCCACCGTGGTGTCGCAGCGGTCCTTGAACAGGCCACAGATGGCGGGCAAGCGGTCATCGGCTTTGATGCCTGCTTTGGCCAGTTGCTCGGCCACCAGGGTGCTGAGCGCACCATCGTCCATGGCCTTGAGGTGCTGGGCGTTGACCCAGCGCAGCTTGGCTTCGTCGAACTGCGCCGCACTGCGGCCCAGGTGGTCGAGGTTGAACCAGTCGAGAAACTGCGCGCGGCTGAAGATTTCGTCGTCACCATGACTCCAACCCAGGCGCGCCAGGTAGTTCACCATGGCATCGGGCAAGTAACCTTCGTCGCGGTACTGCGTCACAGGTTTGGCGCCGTTGCGCTTGGACATCTTGGACACGTGCTTTTCGCCCTGCTCGTCCACGGTCTCGGTCATCACCGTGGGCAGGTGCGCGTAGATGGGTGGCTCTTGGCCCAGCGCGCGAAAGATGTTGATTTGGCGCGGCGTGTTGTTCACGTGGTCGTCGCCGCGGATGACGTGGGTGATGGCCATGTCGATGTCGTCCACCACCACGCAGAAGTTGTAGGTCGGCGTGCCGTCGGGCCGCGCGATCACCAGATCGTCGAGCTCGTCGTTGCGGATCTCGATCAGGCCCTTGACCTTGTCTTCCCAGGCCACCACACCGCCCTGCGGATTCTTGAAGCGCAGCACGGGCTTCACGCCTTCAGGTACAGGGGGCAGGACCTTGTCCGGCTCGGGTCGCCAGGCACCGTCGTAGCGCGGCTTTTCCTTGGCAGCCATCTGGCGCTCGCGCAGAGCGTCAAGCTCAGCCATGCTCATGTAGCAGGGGTAGACGTGACCGGCTGCGACCATTTCCGCCAGCACGGCCTTGTAACGATCCATGCGCTGCATCTGGTAGAACGGCCCCTCGTCATGGTCCAACCCCAGCCAGCGCATGCCTTCGATGATCACGTCCACCGCCGCCTGAGACGAGCGCTCCAGATCGGTGTCTTCGATGCGCAGGATGAACACGCCGCCATTGGCGCGGGCAAACGCCCAGGGGTACAGCGCCGAGCGGATGTTGCCCAGGTGAATGAAGCCAGTTGGAGATGGTGCGAAGCGGGTGCGGACGGTGGACATGTTCAAAGCAATGAGAGACCGCGATCGAGGTCGGCCGTGATGTCGTCGAGGTGTTCCAGGCCAACGGCCACCCGGATAAGGCCCTGGTTCAAACCTGCGGCCTGGCGCTGCTGTTCCGTCAGGCGGCCATGGGAGGTGCTGGCCGGGTGCGCCACCAGGGTCTTGGTGTCACCGAGGTTGGTGGACAACGACAGCAGCTGCATCGAATCGAGCACCTGAAATGCACAAGCGCGAGCCTGTTGAGGATCGCCCGCCTTGATCTCGAACGACAGCACCGCACCGCCACTACCCGATTGCTGGGCCATGGCCAGCGCATGCTGCGAATGGCTAGCGAGACCGGGGTAAAACACACGCGCCACTTTCGGGTGATCCTGCAACCAGTTCGCGAGGCTGAGCGCACGGGCCGACTGGGCCCGCATGCGGATGTCCAGCGTCTCCAGACCCTTGAGCACCACCCAGGCATTGAAGGGGGAGAGCGTCATGCCGGCGCTTTTGAGCACCGGCAGAAAGGTCTTGGTGACCAGCGCTTCGCTGGCGCACAGCGCACCGGCCATGACGCGGCCTTGGCCGTCGAGGTACTTGGTGCCGGAGTGCATCACAAGGTCGGCACCGTGGTCCATGGGCCGCTGCAAGGCAGGTGTGGCAAAGCAGTTGTCCACGCACAGCAGCGCGCTGGCGTTGTGCGCAATGTCAGCCAAGGCCTGGATGTCGCACACCTCGGTGAGCGGGTTGGTGGGGGTCTCGGCAAACAGCAGCCGGGTACTGGGCTGGACGGCGGCACGCCAGGCGGCCACGTCGGTCTGCGACACGAAACTGGACGACACGCCAAATTTCGCCAAATCGGTGCCAATCAGCTTGATGGTGGAGCCAAACATGGACTGCGAGCAAACCACATGGTCGCCCGCCTTGAGCAGGCCCATGCACATCATCAGGATGGCCGACATGCCCGAGGCGGTGGAGATGCAGGCCTCGCTGCCTTCCAAGGCTGCCAGGCGCCGCTCGAAGCTGGCCACCGTGGGATTGCCGTAGCGGCCATAGGTGTAGCCGTCCTCATCGCCAGCAAAACGGCGCGCCGCCGCTTCGGCCGAAGGCTGCACGTACCCGCTGGTGAGGAACAAGGCCTCAGAGTTTTCGCCGTACTGGCTGCGCTCCGAAGCTTCGCGCACTGCCAGAGTGTCGCGATGAAGCGAGGGTGTCGGGCTGCGCCCGCTGGACTGGTCGCTCATGACAGACACTGCCCTCGGTCAGGCCGACGCCGCATTGGGCAGGGCTAGGCGCGAGCTGTCTTCTTCGCCCTCCTCAGCCTGATCACGGCCGTGATTCAGGCTGGCGATGTGCTCGGGCGTGATATCACCGGTGACATAGACGCCATCGAAACAGGAGGCATCAAAGCCGGACAGCGCGGGATTCAGCGAGCCGATGGCCTGCTTCATGCCGGCCACATCCTGGTAGATCAGCGCGTCGCAGCCGATGACGGCGCGCACCTCTTCCACCGTGCGGTCATGCGCCACCAGCTCGTTGGGCGTGGGCATGTCGATACCGTAAACGTTGGGAAAGCGAACCGGTGGCGCCGCACTCGCGAGGAACACCTTGCGCGCACCAGCGTCGCGCGCCATCTGCACGATCTCGCGGCTGGTCGTGCCGCGCACGATGGAGTCGTCCACCAGCAGCACATTGCGACCCTTGAACTCGCTGACGATCACGTTGAGCTTCTGGCGCACCGACTTCTTGCGCACACCCTGGCCCGGCATGATGAAGGTACGGCCCACGTAGCGATTCTTGACGAAGCCCTCTCGGTACGGCAGGCCCAGCAGCTTGGCGAGCTCCATGGCGCTGGGGCGCGAGGACTCGGGGATGGGGATGACGACGTCGATCTCGTTGGGTGGCAACGTCGATACCACGCGTTTGGCCAGGGTCTTGCCCAGGTTCAGGCGTGCCTGGTAGACCGAAATGCCATCGAGCACCGAGTCGGGACGCGCCAGGTACACGTACTCAAATATGCAGGGGTTGTGGCTGACCTTGTCGGCACATTGCTGGAACAGCATCTGGCCATCGTTGGCGACAAATACCGCCTCACCCGGCAACACATCGCGCAGCAAGTCAAAGCCCGTGCCCTCCAGCGCCACCGACTCGCTGGCCACCATCACGCCAGCCTCACCCTGACCGACACACAGAGGTCGGATGCCGTACGGGTCGCGGAAGGCGAGCAAGCCATGGCCAGCGATGAGCGCGATCACGGCGTAAGAGCCCCGCACACGCTGGTGCACATTGCGCACCGCGGCAAACACCTCGGCTGGCTTGAGCACCATGCCGCGCGAGACTTTCTCCAGCTCGTGCGCCAGCACATTGAGCAGCACCTCGGAGTCGCTGTCGGTGTTGATGTGCCGGTGGTCAGCCTGGAACAGCTCCTGCTTGAGTGCGTGGGCGTTGGTCAGGTTGCCGTTGTGCACCAGCACGATGCCAAACGGCGCATTCACATAGAACGGCTGCGCCTCTTCCTCGCTGTAGGCGTTGCCCGCCGTGGGGTAGCGCACCTGGCCGAGCCCACTCGCACCCGGCAGGGCACGCATGTTGCGGGTGCGGAACACGTCGCGCACCATGCCCTTGGCCTTGTGCATGAAAAACTTGCGGTCCAGCTCGGTCACGATGCCCGCTGCGTCCTGCCCGCGATGCTGCAGCAGCAGCAAGGCGTCGTAAATCAACTGATTGACCGGCGCCTGGCTGACCACGCCCACGATTCCACACATGTTCAGATCCTCAAAGAGAAAAGCCAGGGTTCAAGGCAGATGACGCGACACCGCGTCGGGCAACAGGGGCTTCAAGGTATGCAGCGAAGCGTTCAGCGTTTGCGCCACCGGTGAAGCTCGCCAACCCGCTTGCGCGCTGGGCGGCAGCATGCTCATCACCAGCGTGACGCCGAGCAGGATCACCAACCCGCGCAACACGCCAAACACCCCCCCCCAGCACCCGATCGACCGGCCGCAAGCCCACCGACTCGACCATTTTTTTGATCAGCCACGACAGCAGACCGGCCGCAAACGCCACTGCGATGAACACCGCGGCAAAGCCTGCCGCCAGACGCAGCGGCGGCGCTGCACCGTCCATCGGCAGCAACATCCCGACCGGTTCGGCCCAGGCCTGCGCCAGCACGAAGGCCAGCACCCATCCTGCGACCGACAGCACTTCGTACACCAATCCGCGCCACAGCCCCACCAGGGCAGAGACCAGCAGCACCGCGAGCAAGGCCCAGTCGACCCAGCTCATGCGACACGCTTTCGTCCATGTGCTGCACTCATCACAGCGTGAGAATGGCTGCGGGCAACCCCAGCGCTTTGACGCGGGCAGCCACCTTCTCGGCCTCGGCACGGCTGGCAAACGGGCCAACGCGAACCCGGATGCGCTGGCCGTCGGCCGTGTTGGCGACATGGGTGTAAGTCTTGAGGCCAGCGCGCTCCAGCTTTTGGCGCACTTCTCGCGCGCCCGACGCTTCAGCAAACGCCCCCACCTGCACCACCAGGCGCTCGCCGGTGGCCGCAGGCATATCGGGTATCTTGCCTTCCAGCAAGGCCCTGGCCCGATCGGCATCGGCGCTCGGCGCCGACTTGGCCGCGGGCTTGGGTGCCGCTGGCGCCTCGGCTTTCGGCGTCGGCTCATCTGCTTTTTTCGCCTCGATCTTGGGCTCGACCTTGGCGGCTGGCTTGGGTTCAGGCGGGGTCGGATCCACCACCTCTTCTCGCGCGCCCAGACTTTCATTGGCACTCAGACTGGGTGCTGCCGGTGGCGCCTCGGCGGCTTTCTTGGCAGCGGCCAGCGCAGGTGGCGCGTTCTTGGCGGGAATCTCGATCGGAATATCGACCGAAATCGGCCGCGGCTCGGTGTCGAACAGCAGGGGAAAACCGATCACGCCGATCAACACGAGGACCGCAGCACCAATGAGGCGATGCCGGGCACGTCGGCGGACGGCCTCGACGCTCTGGGGCTGAGGCTGAGCGGCTTTACCGGATGCGCTGGAGCGGGGAGCAAACATGGGGACGATTGAGTTGCCGCGCGAGCGGGTCGCGGCCGGCAGCGCTGAGGCGAAAAGGCGATCAGGAGGACAGGTGTTTGGCCTGGAGCCGGGGCACGCCGTCCTGCAAAACACCCCCCACCGTGTGGAACGATCCAAAGACTACGATTCTATCAGCGGGGTCCGCGCCGGACACGGCTGCCTGCAGGGCGTCCTGGGGGTTGCTGTACAGGCCGGCCACGGTGCTGCAGCGGGCCAGACCCGGCGCTGGGCTGGCCTCGACGATGGGCGCCAGCGCCGCGGCTTTGGCGGCCCGCGCCAACGGCAGGTCGGTGAGGTGCCAGCGGTCGATCAGCGGGCTGATGCGCGCCAGCATGGCTGGCAAGTCCTTGTCGGCCATGGCGCCGAACACGGCGTGGGTGGTCGGGTAAAAGCCCATCGCATCCAGGTTTTCGGCCAGCGCGGCCACCGAATGCGGGTTGTGCGCCACATCCAGCACCAGGGTCGGCGTGCCTGGCACGATCTGAAAGCGACCCGGCAACTCCACCATGGCCAGCCCGTTTCGCACCGCCTGGGCGGTCACCGGCAGGTGGCCGCGAAGGGCCTCGATCGCGGCCAGCGCGCCAGCCGCATTGACCAGCTGGTTGGCGCCTCGCAGCGCCGGATAGGCCAGTCCGCTGTAGCGGCGGGCGCCGTGCGACGGGTGCATGGCCCAGCCCCATTGCTGCTGGTCGCCCGCAAAATGGAAGTCTTGGCCGATGCGCCAGAGCTGCGCACCCACCTCCAGCGCCCGGTCCAGCACGCTTTGCGGCGGAACCGGGTCGCTCACCACGACCGGACGGCCGGTGCGCATGATGCCCGCCTTCTCGTAGCCGATGGCCTCGCGGTCAGGCCCCAGGTACTCCATGTGGTCCAGCGCAATGCAGGTGATGACAGCGCAATCGGTGTCGATCACGTTGACTGCGTCCAGCCGCCCGCCCAGGCCCACCTCCAGGATCGCCACGTCCAGCACGCTGCGCGACAGGGTGCGCAGAATGGCCAGCGTGGTGAACTCGAAGTAGGTCAGGCTGACCTCGGCCTCGTCCGCCCCCCCCAGGCGCGCCGCGTCCACCTCGGCAAACGCCGGCAGCAGCTCGCTGGCAGCCACCGCCTCGCCACCAATCCGGCAGCGCTCCTCGAAGTGCACCAGGTGCGGCGAGGTGTAGACCCCGGTGCGAAAGCCCGCCTCACCGTACACCGCCTCCAGCATCGCGCAGGTCGAGCCTTTGCCGTTGGTGCCAGCCACCGTGATCACCGGGCAGCCCATCCCCAGCCCCATGCGGCGGGCCACCAGTTGCACCCGCTCCAGCCCCATGTCGATCTGCTTGGGATGCAGCTGCTCGCAGCGAGCAAGCCATTCGGGCAGGGTGGTGGGGTGGGTCGGCAGCGGGATGTTGAGCATGCATCGATTCTCCCATTGCGCTCGAAGCTCGCGCGGGCTTGGGAGACAATTGCCCCATGATTCACGTCTACGGCATCCCCAACTGCGACACTGTCAAGAAGGCACGCGCATGGCTGAATGAACAGGGCGCCGCGCACAGCTTTCACGACTTCAAGAAACAAGGTGTGCCCGAAGCGGCGCTCGACCGCTGGCTGGCCGAGGTGGGCTGGGAGACATTGGTCAACCGCAAGGGAACGACCTGGCGCAAACTGGATGAATCCGAACGCCAGGCCGTGGTGGACGCCGCCAGCGCCCGCGCCCTCATGCTCGGTCATGGCAGCGTGATCAAGCGCCCGGTGGTGGAATGGGGCCCGGCGGTGACCGTGGGCTTTGACGCGGCAGACTGGCAGCGCCGGGTGTGAGCTCAGGCGAGCGGCCCGACCGAAGAGCCTGCGCGCCGGCGCCGCCTAAAATGGGCGGTTAGCCCTGTTTGCCCCCCCCACACATGACCATCACCTCCCAGATCGACGGGGTTTCCGTCACCACCCAGGCCAGCATCTATTTCGACGGCAAGTGCGTCAGCCACGGCATCACGCTGGCGGATGGCAGCAAAAAGTCCGTCGGCGTGGTGCTGCCCGCTGCGCTCACCTTTGGCACCACCGCGCCCGAAATCATGGAGTGTGTGGCGGGTGGCTGTGAATACAAACTGGCTGGCAGCAACACCTGGCACCGCATCGGCCCCGGTGACCGCTTCAGCGTGCCCGGCCAATCGAGCTTCGACATCCGCGTGAGCGAGGCTTTTCACTACATCTGCCACTACGGCTGACCCTCAGCCGCTGCGGCGGTTGCTTCCCTGCACTCTTATGGCCACCATTCTTCAAAACCTGCCTCTGAATCAAAAAGTCGGTATCGCCTTCTCCGGCGGTCTGGACACCAGCGCCGCCCTGCTCTGGATGAAACAGAAAGGCGCTATCCCCTACGCCTACACCGCCAACCTGGGCCAGCCCGACGAGCCGGACTACGATGAAATCCCGCGCAAAGCCCTGCAATACGGCGCCGAAAAAGCGCGCTTGATCGACTGCCGCACCCAGCTCGCGCACGAAGGCATTGCAGCGCTGCAATGTGGCGCCTTCCACATCACCACCGCCGGCGTGACCTACTTCAACACCACGCCGCTGGGCCGCGCCGTGACCGGCACCATGCTGGTCTCGGCCATGAAAGAAGACGACGTCAACATCTGGGGCGATGGCAGCACCTACAAGGGCAACGACATAGAGCGCTTCTACCGCTACGGACTGCTGACCAATCCGAGCCTGCAAATCTACAAGCCCTGGCTCGACCAGCTGTTCATCGACGAGCTCGGTGGCCGCGCCGAGATGAGCGCCTTCATGACCGCCAACGGATTTGGCTACAAGATGAGCGCCGAAAAGGCCTACAGCACCGACAGCAACATGCTGGGTGCCACGCACGAAGCCAAGGACCTGGAACACCTGAACACCGGCATCGGCATCGTCAACCCCATCATGGGCGTGGCGTTCTGGAAAGACGAGGTTGAGGTCAAGCGCGAAACCGTCACCGTGCGCTTCGAAGAAGGCCAACCCGTGGCCTTGAATGGCAAAACCTTCGACTCACCGGTGGAGCTGATCCTGGAGGCCAATCGCATCGGCGGGCGCCATGGCCTGGGCATGAGCGACCAGATCGAGAACCGCATCATCGAAGCCAAGAGCCGAGGCATCTACGAAGCGCCCGGCCTGGCCCTGCTGTTCATCGCCTACGAGCGCCTGGTCACTGGCATCCACAACGAAGACACCATCGAGCAGTACCGCATCAACGGCCTGCGCCTGGGCCGCCTGCTTTACCAGGGCCGCTGGTTCGACCCGCAGGCCATCATGCTGCGCGAAACCGCGCAGCGCTGGGTGGCGCGCGCCGTCACCGGTGAGGTCACGATCGAACTGCGCCGAGGCAACGACTACTCGCTGCTCAACACCGACAGCCCCAACCTGACCTACCACCCCGAGCGGCTGAGCATGGAAAAGGTCGCTGGCAGCTTCACGCCGCAGGACCGCATCGGCCAGCTCACCATGCGCAACCTCGACATTGTGGACACCCGCGCCAAGCTGGGCATTTATGCCAAGAGCGGTCTGTTGTCGCTGGGCGAAGGCGCCGAGATGCTGCGCCTGGAAGGCGAGCAAAAGAGCTGAACGGCTGAACGGCCTGACACCTGAAAAAGGCCGCTGATTCCAGCGGCCTTTTTCGCTTCACACCACGACCGGCTCGGGCTCCAGCAGGATGCCGAAGCGCTCGTACACACTGGTCTGGATGGCCTTGGCCAGTGTCATCACCTCGCCGCCGGTACATGGCTGCTCAGGCCCGCCCTTGTTCACCAGAACAAGCGCCTGTTTTTCGTACACCGCCGCGTTGCCCACGCTCTTGCCTTTCCAGCCGCAGGCGTCGATCAGCCAGCCCGCCGCCAGCTTGATGCTGCCGTCAGGCATGGGGTAGTGCACCACCTTGGGATCGCGCGCGATGATGTCGGCGCACTGCTCAAGTGTCACGGTCGGGTTCTTGAAGAAGCTGCCGGCATTGCCGATGAAGGCCGGGTCGGGCAGCTTGGCGCGACGGATGGCGACCACCCAGTCGAAGATCTGCTGCGCGCTGGGCGAGTGGTTCCCAGTCTCTGCCATCTTGCGCTCAAGGTCCATGTAACCGAGCACCGGTTTCCACGGCTTGGGCAACAGAAAACGCACCCGCGTGATCAGCGCCCGACCCGCCAGACCGAAGCTGCGCTCGTCCGATGGGGCATGTTTGAACACCGAGTCGCGGTACCCAAAGCCGCATTGCGCAGCGTCCAGCGTGAAAGCCTGCCCGGTCTGCAGATCCACCGCGTCTAGCGAGTGAAAACGGTCTTGCAGCTCGACACCATAGGCACCGATGTTCTGCACCGGCGATGCGCCGACCGAGCCCGGGATCAGCGCCAGGTTTTCCAGCCCTGGCCAGCCCTGGTCCAGCGTCCAGGTCACGAAGTCATGCCAGTTTTCGCCCGCGCCGCCCTCCACTACCCAGGCTTTGTCGGTTTCTTCCACAAGACGTCGACCGGCAATTTCTACCTTGAGCACCAGAGCCTTGATGTCGCCCGTGATCACCAGGTTGCTGCCGCCGCCCAGCACAAACGGCGGAGCTTCTGAGCGCGCCTGTGCCCAGACTTCACTCGCCATAAGCGCAGTCAGGTCGTCAGTCTGACGGATGCGCGTGAGCTTTTTGGCGCGCGCCGCGATGCCAAAGCTGTTGTATCGCTGAAGGGCGACCTGGTTCTCGACTAACATGTTTCCATTGTCTCACTCAGCCTATCGGGAAACCTGACCATGCCCTCTTTTGACACCGTTCTCGAAGCCGATTTTGTCGAAGTGAAAAACGCCGTTGACCAGGTGACCCGCGAGGTGGGCACGCGCTTCGATTTCAAGGGCACCAGCGCTGGCATCGAACTCAAGGACAAGGAAATCACCCTGTTCGGTGATGCCGATTTCCAACTCCAGCAGGTGGAAGAAGTGTTGCGCAACAAGCTTACCAAGCGCGGCGTGGACGCGCGCTTTCTCGATGTGGGCAAGGTCGAGAAAATCGGTGGCGACAAAGTCAAGCAGGTGGTGAAGGTCAAGAACGGCATCAGCACCGAAGACGGCAAGAAGATCCAGCAAGCGCTCAAGGCAAGCAAGCTCAAGGTGCAGGGCGCCATCCAGGGCGACGCGGTGCGCGTCACCGGTGCCAAACGGGACGACCTGCAGGCGGCGATGGCGCTGATCCGCAGCGAACTCAAGGACCTTCCACTGTCGTTCGACAACTTCAGGGATTAGATGACTCCCCCTGCGCCGCCTGCGGCGTCACCCCCCGGGGGGGGCGGCGCTGGCGGGTCGGTGAAGCCGGACCTGCGGCGCCGTGGGAATGAAACACTTCATGAGCAAACGGATCCTTCTTGCGGCTCTATTCGCACTCACCCTGATGGGTGCGCAGGCTCAATCGGTCGCGCTGTCGGGCGTGGCGGGTGGCAAAGCCTTGTTGACGGTGGATGCGTCGGCGCCACGTTTTCTGAGCCCTGGGCAGACGCATCAAGGTGTGAAGCTGCTGGCCACTCAGGGTGAGTCGGCCACCGTGGAAGTAAACGGTCAGAAACAGACGTTGCGGGTGGGTGACGCGCCGGTCAGCGTCGGGCGCAGCGGCTCAGCGGCTGGCGCCCAGCGCGTGGTGCTCACAGCAGACGGGCTGGGCCACTTCCTGCCGCCGGGCCAGATCAATGGCCGCGCCGTGCAGTTCATGGTCGACACCGGGGCCTCGCAGGTCATCCTGAGCGAGTCGGATGCGCGGCGCATCGATCTCAAGTTTGAACAAGGCCAGCTGGTGCGAGTGAGTACTGCCAACGGCAACACCACGGGCTACAGCGTGCGGCTGTCCAGCGTGAAGGTGGGCGACGTGCTGGCCTACGACGTGGCTGCCATCGTGTTGCCCCTGGCCATGCCGTATGTGTTGCTGGGCAACAGTTTTCTCACGCGTTTCCAGATGCAGCGCACCAACGATCAGCTGACCCTCGAAAAACGCTAGCGCAGGTGGCCCGAGCGAGAAGGGCCTTCATCTCAGGGCGCCGCGAGTCCGGCTCTGCCGACCCGCCAGCACTGCCCTCCCCCCGGTGGTGACGCGAAGCGGCGTGGGGAGGTCAAACCGCAGCAGTCACCACGATCTCGATCCGCCACGTCGGGTCGGCCAGTGCCGCCTGCACGGTGGCGCGCGGGGGAGCTGCCCCCGGCACTACCCAGGCATCCCAGACTTCGTTCATTGCCGCGATGTCCCGGATGTCGGTCAGGTAGATTTCGGCCCGCAGGATGCGCGACTTGTCGCAGCCCGCTTCCTTCAGGCGCTGCGCCACCTGAGCCAGAACGTCCTGTGTCTGCCCCCGGATATCGGTGTCGCCCCGCTCGGGCACCATGCCCGCGAGGAAAACCATGCCATTGAACACCGCGGCCTCGCTGTAGCGGGCGGCCATGCCGTGGCGGGTGATGTCCTGGGTCATGATTTTTTAGCTCCCAGGCGGCTTTCTTTGCCGGCCAGCAGCCGGTTTATGTTGTCGGCGTGGCGCCAGACCAGCAGTACGCCCATTGCCGCCAGGCTAACCACCATGGCACTGGGTGCGTCCCAGGCGACGCGGTGTCCAAACAAATAAAACGCAGGTGCAAACAGCGCGGTCACGATGGATGCCAGCGACGAATAGCGGAAAAAGAACGCGACGATGGCCCAGGTGGCCAGCGCGGCCAGCCCAAGCCAGGGCTCGAAGCCGACAATGACGCCTGCCGCGGTGGCCACACCTTTGCCGCCTTGAAAGCGGAAGAACACCGGATACAGATGACCCAGAAACGCGGCCAGCCCGACCAGCGCCACCGTACCATCCCCCAGTCCCCAGGCCTCGCCCCACCACTTCACCGCCACCACCGGCAGCCAGCCCTTGAGCGCATCGAGCAGCAGCGTGATGACCGCCGCCGGCTTGCTGCCCGAGCGCAGCACGTTGGTGGCGCCGGGATTCTTGCTGCCATAGGTTCGCGGATCGTTCAGACCCATGACACGGCTCACCAGCACCGCAAACGACAGCGATCCAATCAGGTAGGCGACCAGGGTGGCGACCAGCGGGGCAAGAAATTCCAACTCAGACTCCTCTTGTCGTGATGATGTGGCGACGCAGCTCTCGCGTCACGCCACCCTATTCTGCCAGCGCACACTGCACAGGCCGAGCGCCCAGCGCGCCGCTCAGCACGGCCGGATCAAGCCCCACCAGGAAGCCGCGTCGCCCGCCATTGATCCAGATGCGCGGCAATGCCAGCACCGACGATTCAACCCAGACCGGCATCTCGCGCTTGAGACCAAAGGGCGACGTGCCGCCGACTAGGTAACCGCTGTGCCGGTTGGCCACGTCGGGCTTGCAGGGTTCGATGGACTTGACCCCGGTCTGGCGCGCGAGGTTCTTGGTCGACACGCTGCGGTTGCCATGCATCAGAATCACCAGCGGCCTCCCGGACTCGTCCTGCATCACCAGCGTCTTGACCACCGCAAACGGGTCCAGCCCCAGCACCTGCGCGCTGTGCTGCGCGCCGCCGTGCTCCAGGTACTCGTAGGGATGCTCGGTGAACACCACGCCCTGCACCTTGAGCCAGGCGGTGGCGGGCGTTTCACTCACATGGGCTTTCTTGGCCAACTAGATGCTCCGCGAACCTTGCCTTCTTTCAGAACGCCGATGATCCGGCTCCGCCGGTCGGCCAGCGTCACCCCCCCCGGGGGGTGACGGCGAAGCCGGCACGGGGGGGACTTTTGCTCACTGTGCGGGATCGCGGAGCTCCCACCGAACCTGATCGATCTCGGTGAGCATCTCAGGTGACAAAGGGGTGTCCCAGGCGTCCAGGCAGTCGTCCAGCTGCTCCATAGAGGTCACGCCGATGATCGTGCTGGCCACGCGCCAGTTGCTGTAGCAGAAAGCCAGTGCGAGTCGTGTAGGCGTCATGCCGTGGTCGCGAGCCAGCACGTTGTAGCGGCGGGAAGCGACCAGCGCCTCCGGGCGGCCCCAGCGCTGCTTTCGCATGGACTCGTACAAAGCCAGTCGCCCCACATCGCCCACCAGCCCTGACTCGTCGTACTTGCCAGTGAGCAAACCAAAGCCCAGCGGCGAATAGGCCAGCAGCGACACACCGAGCCGGTGACAGGTTTCGTCCAGACCGTTTTCATAGCTGCGGTTGATCAGGCAATAGGGGTTTTGGATCGTGTCCACCCGCGGCAGGCCATGCTGCTCGGCCAGCCGCACGAACTCGTGCACGCCATAAGACGATTCGTTGGACAGGCCAATGGCGCGCACCTTGCCCGCTTTCACGAGCTTGTGCATGGCTTCAAGCTGCTCGTGCACCGAGGCACACGGCTTGTCTTTGCTGGGGTCAAAACTGAGCTGGCCGAACGCCGGCACGTTGCGCGCCGGCCAATGAATCTGATAGAGGTCGATCACGTCGGTCTGCAAACGCCGAAGGCTGGCGTCGCAGGCGTTGACGATCTCGGCCTCGGTGAGGCCAGAGGTCTCGCCGCGAATCCACGGCATACCCCGCGACGGGCCCGCGACCTTGGTGGCAAGCACCAGCTTCTGGCGGGCGCTCGGCGTCTTCTTGAACCAGTTGCCCAGGATGGTTTCCGTGGCACCACAGGTCTCCGCCCGCGCCGGCACCGCATACATCTCGGCAGTGTCGAGGAAATTCACGCCTCGCTCCAGCGCGCGGTCGAGGATCTGGTGAGCCAGGGTTTCGTTCACTTGTTCGCCAAAGGTCATGGTGCCCAGGCAAATGGGGGTGACACGCAGGGCTGAGGCGCCAAGAGCTATGGTTTTCATGAAAGTCTTTGTAACAAATGGGGATGGATGCGGTACGGCTTCACGATTGATCGCCAGTTTAGGCTTCAATGAGGAACGTCGGCGTCGCGTTCGTGTCCTAATAAAGTATGCAAAGTGCCAAGCGCTGCATGTTCCCGTCACAACATTTCTTGAGGAGTCTTCCATGAAAACACGCTTCACTTCTACCCTTACCCTGTCGGCGGTGGCCGTTGCCCTGACGCTCGGCGGCTGCGCCAACATGAGCCAAACACAGCAGGACTCCGCCAAGGGGGCGGGGATCGGCGCCCTGGCGGGCGTCCTGCTCGGCGGCGCCACTGGCGGCTCCAAGGGCGCGGCCCAGGGCGCGGTGCTGGGCGCTGGCGCCGGCGCTTTGGGCGGCTACATCTGGTCGCAGAAGATGCAGGAGCAGAAAGCCGCGATGGAAGCAGCTACCGCTGGCACCGGCGTGGGCGTGAGTCAGACCGCCGACAACCGCCTCAAACTCGACATCCCGAGCGACATCTCGTTCGACGTCGGTCGTTCGGCCATCAAGTCCAACCTTGCGGGCGTACTCAACCAGTTCGCCACCACGCTCAACAGCAACCCCGGGACGCAGATCACCATCATCGGCCACACCGACAGTAGCGGGAGCGATGCCATCAACAATCCGCTGTCGCTGGACCGCGCCAACAGCGCGCGCGACTATTTGATCGCCCGTGGCGTGGCGGTGACCCGCTTCACCACCCAAGGTCGTGGTTCGAGTGAGCCGGTCGCCGACAACAGCACCTCGGATGGGCGCGCCAAGAACCGTCGTGTGGAGATCTACGTGGCCGAGCCGGTGTCGACCGCACAGCGGTAATTTCGAGCGGGAGGCGCGCAACGCTTCCCAACCGCGATCGCAGGGACGTGGCCTTAGGCCCGTCCCTGTTGTGCTTTCTGGAAGCGCTCCACTTCCTGCAACCTCAGCAGGCGGCGCTGCACCTTGCCAGTGGTGGTCATGGGCAGTGCGTCCACGAACTCAATGTCCTTGGGGTATTCGTAAGGCGCCAGCTTGCCTTTGACATGGGCCTGCAGCTCGGCCACCAGGGCCTGCGCAAAGACGGTATTCAGCAGCGACTGCTCGGGTCGCGCGGCCAGGTACTCCTGTGCCACCACCACATAAGCCTTGACCACGGCGCCCCGCTCGGCATCGGGCTTGGGCACCACGGCCGCATTGGCGACCGCCGGGTGCTTGACCAGGCAGTTCTCGATCTCGCTCGGTCCAATCCGATAGCCCGCGGCTTTGAACACATCGTCTGAACGCCCCTGGTACCAGAGGTAACCATCGGCATCGCGAACCGCCACATCGCCGGTGCGGCACCAGCTGTCGCGAGGCTCGCCGGTGAACTTGGCCCGCGTGGAGGCATCGTTTTTCCAATAGCCCAGAAAGAAAATCGGGTCTGGTTCACCATGCACGTCCAACCGGTGAACCGCCACATCCCCGGGTACGCCTACGGGGCACTCGTGGCCGGCGTCATCGATCACCGCCACCCGGTGACCCGGATAGGCCTTGCCCATGCTGCCGGGTTTGGCGGGGTACAGGCGTGTGCAGTTGCCCACGATGTAGTTGATCTCGGTCTGTCCAAACATCTCGTTGACCGTCACGCCCAGCTGCTGCTCGCAGTACGCGAACACCGCGTCTCCCACCGCCTCGCCAGCGCTCATGATGGCCTCCAGGCACAGATCGAAGTCGGCGCGCGGCTGGGGATAGGCCTTCATCATCGCCTTGAGCGCGGTTGGAAAAAGAAAGGTGTGTGTCACCCGCTGGCGCTGCATCAGCTCCAGCGCCATCTGGGGGCTGAAGCGGCCGTTGTAGGCCACGATGGGCCGACCGAAATACAGAGTGGGCAACAGCGCGTCCATCAGGCCGCCGGTCCATGCCCAGTCGGCGGGTGACCAGAACACCGCCTGTGATACCACGCTCGCATCGTCGGGGTCAAAACCGAACCAGTTCTGGCTGCACACGAAGCCACTGAGATTGCCAATCAGCGCGCGATGTGGAATGAGCGCGCCCTTGGGGTTGCCGGTGGTGCCGCTGGTGTAGATCAGCACCGCAGGCTCTTCGGCCAACGTGCTGACCGGCTCGAAATCTGCCGGCTCCTGCGCCAGCACCGCGGCCCAGTCCAGCGCAGCCGCTCCGCGCGCCTTCGCGTCGATGCCGATCACCGTGTGCAGCAGTGGGCAGGTCGCGCTGATGGCCTGCACCGCGTCGAGCGTGCTGCCATCGCACAAGGCCACCACCGCCTCGCTGTCGTGGAGCCGGTATTCCAGTGCCTCGGGCCCAAACAACTGCGAAAGCGGCATACCGACTGCGCCCAGCTGCAACACCGCCATGTACGCCACCGCGGTTTCAAAACGCTGGGGCATGACGATCGCCACACGGTCTCCGCGCTGCACCCCGAGCAACTGCAAGGCGTTGGACAGCCGGTTGGCCTGCGACTGCAATTCAGCATAGGTGTGCACACGATCCACCTCACCGGGTGCACACGCGATCACCGCCGGGCTGCTGGCGGTGGCGGAGTGCTGTGCCCAGCGCTGCGCGCAGACCTGTGCCATGTTGAACTGCTCCGGTACGCTCCAGCGGAACTGCTGGTGCAGGGTGGCATGGGCATCCGGCTGCGGTGGGCTGACTGGTTGAACCGGGGAGCGTCGAACCGCCGCACTGTCGCTACTTTGACTCTGACGCATGCTCGGTCTCCGTTCCGTTCCTTATGATGAATTGAATGTACCAAGTCCGGCACGCCTCCCGCAGCACGTTTGTCCCGATACGCCAGCTCGATTACCACGTTCGCGAATGGGGTGATCCGGTGGGCGGCCAGCCGCCGCTGGTGCTGGTACATGGCTGGATGGACGTATCTGCATCGTGGCAGTTCATGGTGGATGCGCTGGACACCCAGCGCCACATCGTCGCCCCCGACTGGCGCGGCTTTGGTCTGACGCAACACAAGCCGCCTTCACCCGACAGCTACTGGTTTCCCGACTACCTGGCCGATCTGGACTGCCTGCTGGACCAGGTGGCAGGCGATCAGCCGGTTGATCTGGTGGGCCACAGCATGGGCGGCAACGTGGCCATGATGTACGGCGGGGTGCGTCCCGAGCGCATTCGCCGCCTGATCAATCTGGAAGGTTTCGGCCTGCCCGCCACACGGCCTGCTCAGGCGCCTGAGCGATACAGCAAGTGGATCGACCAGATCAAGGCCTTGCAGCGTGGTGAGGTCGATCTCAAGAGCTACGACAGCGCCAATGGCGTGGCGCGCCGACTCATGAAAACCAACCCCCGGCTACCGGCGGACAAGGCCGCCTGGCTGGCCCAGCACTGGGCAGCGCCCGACGCGCAGGGTCGTTGGGTCATTCTGGGTGAGCCCGCGCACAAGATCATCAGCGCCCACCTCTACCAGCTTGACGAAGCGCTTGCCATCTACGGGCGCATCAGCGCTCCGGTGCTCAGCATCACCGCCAGCGACGACAGCCTGGGCCAGTGGTGGAAAGGCCAGTACAACCTGACGCAATACCAGGACCGACTGCGCGCCGTGCCCAGGCTGCAGCAGGCGGTGGTGCAGGACGCGGGCCACATGATGCACCACGATCAGCCCAACGAACTCGCGCGCCTGATCGAAGACTTTCTGGCGCAGCCAGACTGACCTTGGCAGGAGACCTCGCGCTGCATCAGCGCCCTGGCGCTCTTCGACAGCTCGACTGGATCTCGCGCCACGCGGCGTCGTAGCGCCCCGTGGGATCGGTCTGCAGGTTGCTGTGTCCCAGCGGCCACTGCAGCCAATGCTTGGGCTGACGCGCACCTTCAAACAGCTGCCGGCCCAGCTCGATGGGAATCGTTTCGTCTTTGCTGCCATGGAAAAACCACAGCGGCGGGTCCACCTGCTCAATGCGGTTGATCGAGGCCATGCGCTCTCGGTTGAGCAACACCAGCGCACTGCCCAGCCAGCCGGCTGCGGCGCGGGCCACGTCGGGAAAACTGGTGAACGCACTCTCCAGCACCACGCCACAGTAAGCGCTCTGACCCGCGAGCTGCTCGGCCAGCTTCACCGCCACGCCCGAGCCCATGGAGTGGCCATAGATGACCCAGCCACCCGAACCCTCGCGCGCCTGCAAGGCCTGCCAGGCCGCCCATGCGTCTTCGTGAATGCTCTTCTCGTCGGGCACGCGCGGCGACGAAGCTCCCCAGCCGCGGTAGTCGAGCAGGTAGACGTCCATTCCGGCGCGCTGCATGGGCGCGGCCTTGGCCAGATTCTGGAAGGCATGACGGAAGGTGCCGTGCAGGAACAGCACCCGCGCCGCGCTGGTGCGCCCAGCCTGTGCCGGCCAGCGAAGCACCTGCACCTGCTCGTCCGCCTGCCCCACTGGCAAGGTCATGGATTGCATCTCGGGGCGCTGGGCCAGCATCTGCTGCCAAGTCTCGCCGGCCACTGACGTTGGCCGATACAGCTTCTCGCGCTGCCAGGTGTCCAGCGAGGAACAGGCTCCCAGCAAGCCCGTCA
This sequence comes from Hydrogenophaga sp., assembly GCF_011390835.1. GTDB lineage: Bacteria > Pseudomonadota > Gammaproteobacteria > Burkholderiales > Burkholderiaceae_C > Hydrogenophaga. Next base: position 86,753 of record NZ_JAABRQ010000014.1, read on the forward strand.
GGCACAGTAACCCAAGACAGGCGGCGCGACGCAAGCCCCCTGCCATGGCCTTCCGCCCAACTGGGCAGGTCAGCAATGTCACAATCGCTCCCTGATACTTTTTACTGAGTTGCAAGATATGGTGATGTCGCCCCATCCGCACATACTGCGAGCGCTGGTCTTGGGGTTGGCCCTTTGTGGACTGTCTCCCCTGGTGCAGGCCAGCATGTGGCCCGACAGCCTCTGGCCAGACAGCTTTGAAGTATGCCCGGGCAGCGACCAGCCTTCCGACAATGGCAGCCGGTACGAGGTGTTTTTCTCGCCCCACACCCACCACTGGACCCGGTCGCCCGAGCACAAGCAGGTGATCGCGGTCAGTGTGAGCCGCCAGCTGCCGAACGACCGGTTTTGCGGCTTCAGCCTGTTCACCAACTCGTTCGGTCAGCCCTCGGCCTACGCCTTCACCGGCAAGCTCTGGCCCAGTCCGTTCGCCTCCATGCCGAATGTCTACGCCACCCTGAGCGGCGGCATCATGTATGGCTATGTCGGGCGGTTCAAGAACAAGGTGCCCCTGAACCTGGGCGGCTTTTCACCCGTGATCATTCCCGCTCTGGGTTACCGGATCAGCCCTCGAGTGGCGGCAGAAGTCCAGTTGCTAGGCACCGCAGCGGTGATGTTTGGCGTGACCTGGCGCTATTGAGCCAACCTCCCTGGCCCAGGTGTTGGCGGGCCAGCAATCGGTGCCTGAAGGCCGCGGTGTGTAACGTGAGAAAATGCGGGGTTTCGGCAGGTGCTCACGCGTTGCGTCGCCACCGGCTCGACCCATCATCGAATCCTACAGAGGCACCCCATGGAAGCAGAACGCATCAACACCATCCGCACCCAGCTTGACGACCTCAGCACCCGCGTCGTCGAGCTCCGGAGGTATCTTTGACTACGATGCCAAAGCATCAAAACTGAAAGAAGTCGAAGCCGCACTGGAAGAGCCCACGGTGTGGGACAACCCCAAGCGCGCGCAAGAGCTGGGACGCGAGAAAAAATCGCTCGAAGACGTGGTGCTCGTGCTGGACCGCCTGACCAACGAGCTGAGCGACAACACCGAGCTGTTCGAGATGTCCGAGGCCGATGGCGATGACGCTGGTCTGGCCACCATCGAGACCGAGGCGGGCAAGTTGGCCAGCGAGGTGGAGAAACTTGAGTTCCGCCGCATGTTCAACAACCCGGCAGACCCGCTCAACTGTTTTTTGGACATCCAGGCCGGCGCCGGTGGCACCGAAGCCTGCGACTGGGCCAGCATGCTGCTGCGCCAGTACCTGCGCTACGCCGAACGCAAGGGCTTCAAGACCACGATCGAGGACGAGTCAGCCGGTGACACCGCCGGCATCAAGGGCGCCACGATAAAAATCGAGGGCGACTACGCGTTTGGCCTGCTGCGCACCGAGACCGGTGTGCATCGCCTGGTGCGCAAGAGTCCGTTCGACTCGTCGGGCGGTCGTCATACCTCGTTCGCCTCGGTATTCGTCTACCCCGAGATCGACGACTCCATCGAGATCGAGATCAACCCGGCCGATGTGCGCACCGACACTTACCGCGCCAGCGGTGCAGGTGGTCAGCACATCAACAAAACCGACTCGGCGGTGCGTCTCACGCACATCCCCACTGGGATCGTCGTGCAATGCCAGGACGGTCGAAGCCAGCACAGCAACCGAGACGTGGCCTGGAAACGACTGCGCTCCAAGCTCTATGACCACGAGCTGCGCAAACAACAGGAAGAACAGCAGAAGCTGGAAGACACCAAAACCGACGTCGGCTGGGGTCACCAGATCCGCAGCTACGTGCTGGACAACAGCCGCATCAAAGACCTGCGCACCAACGTCGAAATTTCCGCCACCCAGAAAGTCCTGGACGGTGATCTCGACCCATTCATCGAAGCCTCGCTCAAGCAAGGCGTTTGAATTTGACATCTTCACCACTTGCCGCCTGTGCCACAGAATCCCGAGGGAGTCGCTTCCTCAGGAGAGCCCAGATGGCAAGCAGGCCAAACGATTGAGGACCATGACATGAGCTCCCTGCGAGAAGGATCCAGCACCGTGGTGCGCCGCGAGGACTACGCCGCCCCCGCCTACTGGATCGACACGGTGGACCTCACGTTCGACCTTGATCCGGGCAAGACGCGCGTGCTCAACCGTATGCGGCTGCGCCGCAACCCCGATGTACCGACCCAGTCTTTGCGCCTGGACGGTGATGAGCTGAACCTGGCGCGTGTGCTCGTCAACGGCGCGGGTTGTTCGTTCAAGATGGATGGCTCCACCCTGGTGCTCGAGAGCCTGCCAGAGGGCTCCGAGCCGTTCGATCTCGAAATCTTCACCACCTGCGCCCCGGAGAAGAACACCCAGCTCATGGGCCTGTACGTGAGCCAGGGCACTTTCTTCACCCAGTGCGAGGCCGAAGGTTTCCGGCGCATCACCTATTTCCTGGACCGCCCCGATGTGATGGCCAGCTACACGGTGACACTGCGCGCAGACAAGGCCGACTACCCGGTGCTGCTCTCCAACGGCAACCTGGTGGACGAAGGCGAGCTTCCCGACGGGCGTCACTTCGCCAAGTGGGTTGATCCGCACAAGAAGCCCTGCTACCTTTTCGCGCTGGTGGCTGGGCCGCTGGTCGCGCGTGAGCAGCGCATCGTGTCGCGATCCGGTAGCCACCACCTGCTGCAGGTGTATGTGCGCCCGGGCGACATGGACAAGACCGAACACGCGATGAACTCGCTGATCGCCAGCGTGGTGTGGGACGAAGCCCGCTTTGGCCTGCCACTTGATCTGGAGCGATTCATGATCGTGGCAACCGCCGACTTCAACATGGGTGCGATGGAGAACAAGGGCCTCAACATCTTCAACACCAAGTACGTGCTGGCCAACAGCACCACCGGGACCGACACCGACTTTGCCAACATCGAGTCGGTCGTGGGCCACGAGTACTTCCACAACTGGACCGGCAACCGCGTCACCTGCCGCGACTGGTTCCAGCTCTCGCTCAAGGAGGGCCTCACCGTCTTCCGCGATCAGGAGTTCAGCATGGACCTGTGCGCCGAGCCTTCGGCACGCGCGGTCAAACGCATCGAAGACGTGCGGGTGCTGCGCACCGCGCAGTTCCCGGAAGATGCCGGTCCGATGTCGCACCCGGTGCGGCCGGACAGCTATGTCGAAATCAACAACTTCTATACCGTCACGGTGTACGAAAAAGGCGCTGAGGTCGTGCGCATGATGCAGACCCTCGTGGGTCGCGCCGGCTTTGCCGCTGGCATGAAGGAATATTTCGCGCGCCATGATGGGCAAGCGGTCACCTGCGATGACTTCGCCCAAGCCATGGCCGATGCCAACCCCGACAGCGAGCTGGCCCGTCTGCTGCCCCAGTTCAAGCGCTGGTACAGTCAGGCCGGCACACCGCGCCTACAAGCCCAGGGCATGTTCGACACGGCTTCACGCAGCTACCGTCTCACCCTGAACCAGCGCTGCGCGCCCACGCCGGGGCAGCCTGACAAGGCGCCGGTGGTGATTCCGGTGGCGCTGGGCCTGCTGGATGCCATGGGCCGTGAACTGCCTACCCAGCTCGCGCATGAGTCGAGCTCGCAGCCTGGCACCCGCCTGCTGGTGCTCAGCGAAACCAGCACCACGGTTGAGTTCGTCAACCTCGACGCCGAACCCGTGCCCTCGCTGCTGCGCGGCTTCTCCGCGCCGGTGGTGCTGGAGCTGGAACAGGCTGATGCCCATTGGCTGACCTTGCTCGCCCACGACACCGATCCGTTCAACCGCTGGGAAGCCGGTCAGCGGCTGGCGCTGCAGCGAGCCCTTTCGGCCATCCGTGCCGAAGGTCCGGTGTCAAAGCGGCCCTTGGACGCGGCCTATGTGGAGGCCATGCGCAGCGTGCTGCGCCACCCGCAGCTCGACGCCGCCTTCAAGGAACTCACCCTCACACTGCCCAGTGAAACCTACATCGCCGAGCAGCTCGACGAGGTGGATCCGCAACGCGTGCATGCGGTGCGCGAGGCCATGCGCGAGCAACTCGCCCACGACCTGCACGACGACTGGGCACAGGCCTTCGAAGCCCATCAGGACAATGGCGCCTACCGCCCCGATCCGCTGAGCAGCGGGCGCCGCGCGCTCAGCGGCATGGCGCTCACCATGCTGTGCCTGGCCTCGCGCGAGAACGGCAACCCGGTCTGGCCAGGCAAGGCGCTGCAACGCTTCAAGGATGCGTCCAACATGACCGACCGCTTCAATGCGCTGTCTGCGTTGGTCGTCAGCGGTCAGCCCTTGGCACAGGACGCGCTTTCGCGCTTTCATGCCCTGTTCCGCCACGAGGCTCTGGTGCTGGACAAATGGTTTGCCCTGCAGGCGGGTGCGCCCGATCGTGGAGGTCAGATCCTGCCGGCCGTGCGCCAGCTGATGGCCCACCCGGACTTCAACCTGCGCAACCCCAACCGGGCGCGCAGCGTGATCTTCAGCTTCTGCAGCGCCAACCCGGGCGCCTTCCACCGCCGCGACGCATCGGGCTATGTGTTCTGGAGCGAGCGGGTGATGGAACTCGACGGCTTCAACGCGCAGGTGGCTGCCCGGCTGGCGCGCGCGCTGGACCGCTGGAGGCACCTGGCCGAACCCTACCGCAGCGCAGCCCGCGAAGCCATCGTGCGCGTCGCGGGCAAGCCTGGCCTGAGCAACGACGTGCGCGAGGTGGTCACCCGCGCGCTGGCTGAATGATTGCCCCACGCTCCACTGCTGCGCGGGTCGGGCCTTGCAGGGCACGCCACGGCCAGAGGCCGTGCCTCTTAGGGGTGGCCCGGCGCGGCGGCCTGTTCTTGTCTTTGACGGATTTCACATGAGCAAAAAGATCTCTCTCACCCGCTACCTGGTCGAGCAACAGCGCGTCGACGGTCACATTCCTTCCCAGCTTCGGTTACTGCTGGAAGTGGTGGCGCGCGCCTGCAAGAACATCAGCCAGGCGGTCAACAAGGGCGCACTCGGCGGCGTGCTGGGCACGGCCCACAGTGAAAATGTGCAGGGTGAAATTCAGAAAAAGCTCGACATCATCGCCAACGAGGTCCTGATCGAAGCCAACGAATGGGGTGGTCACCTGGCCGCCATGGCCTCGGAGGAGATGGACGCCATCTACGTGGTGCCCAACCGCTATCCCAAGGGCGAATACCTGCTGCTGTTCGATCCGCTGGACGGCTCGTCGAACATCGATGTGAACGTCAGCATCGGCACCATCTTCAGCGTACTCAAGATGCCCGAGGACGATCGCGGCGTGGACGAAGGCGACTTCCTGCAGCCTGGCCGCCAGCAGGTGGCAGCTGGCTACTGCGTCTACGGCCCGCAGACCACACTTGTGCTCACGGTGGGCGATGGGGTTGCCATGTTCACCCTCGATCGTGAGCAAGGGTCATTCGTTCTGACGCAGGAGAACATCCGGATTCCGGAAGACACCCAGGAATTCGCCATCAACATGAGCAACATGCGGCACTGGGACGCACCGGTGAAGCGCTACATTGACGAATGCCTCGCTGGACGCGAAGGCCCTCGCGGCAAGGACTTCAACATGCGCTGGATCGCCAGCATGGTCGCCGACGTGCACCGCATCCTCACGCGCGGCGGCGTGTTCATGTACCCGTGGGACGCCCGGGAGCCCAACAAACCCGGCAAGCTGCGTCTGATGTACGAGGCGAACCCTATGGCCTGGCTGATCGAACAAGCCGGCGGTGCCGCCACCAATGGCCGCCAGCGCATCCTCGATATCCAACCCAGCAGCTTGCACGAACGGGTGAGCGTCATCCTTGGCTCAAAAAACGAAGTCGACCGCGCGACCAGTTACCATGCCCCGCTATAATTTAAGGCTAAGCCGGTGTAGCTCAGTCGGTAGAGCAGCTCATTCGTAATGAGAAGGTCGGGTGTTCGATTCATCTCTCCGGCACCAAATGGAAGAAGCCCCGCGTTGATTGCTCAGCGCGGGGCTTTTTTTCCTGCGTACCGCTGCAGGATCAGCCGACCATGCCCGGGTTGCCGCTCATGCCCACCAGCTTGGGCGTGTTGAGCTTGCGAGGGGTGATCGTCTTGTTGTTCTTGAAGAAGGCCTCCATCACGTCCCAGATCGGCTCACCCTTGGCGCCTTCGGCCACTGGCGCCCAGCCCGCCACCTTGTAGGTCTTGCCAGCCTCAATGGCTTTGCCTTTGAGCATCATGTTGCTGATGCGCTTGCCGGCACCGGCATTGGGATCACAGGTGTAGGCCAGGCCGCCCACGCGCACCATGTCACCGCCTTGCTGGTAGTAGGGGTCGGGATTGAAGAGGTTGTCGCACACGTCTTCAAGCACGGTCTTGATGGTCTCGCCGCTCATTTCGGTGAGCGTGCTGGTGGGGTACGTGATGGCCACCTGATCCATCATCAGCTCGCGCGTGATGGACTGACCCGGCAGGATGGTGGTGCCCCAGCGGAAGCCTGGCGAAAACGCCATGTCGGCCCCCTTGACTTCCATCAGCGCATCGACGATGAGCTGGTCCCATGAGCCGTTGAAGTTGCCGCGACGGTACAGCAGGCCTTCGGTCACGGCCAGCTTTTCATCGAGCTTGTCCTTGAACGGCGCACGCATCTTGTCGATGTAGGTCTGCATTTCCACATCGGCCGGGAGCAGGTTGGCGAACACGGGCAGCAGCTTGTAGCGGAAGTCCTGCACCTTGCCACCACGCACGTCGAAGTCGAGCACGCCGAGGAATTTGCTGTTGGAGCCGGCATTGGTGACCAGGGTCTGGCCGCTGGCGTTCTTGACAATCGTGGGCGCGGGCATGCCGTCATGGGTGTGGCCGCCCAGGATGGCGTCGATGCCGGTCACGCGCGAGGCCATCTTGATGTCCACGTCCATGCCATTGTGCGAGATCACCACCACCGCCTGCGCACCCTTGGCGCGCACCTCGTCGACCATCTTCTGCATGTTGTCGTCCTGGATACCGAAGGTCCAGTTGGGCACCATGTAGCCGGGGTTGGCGATCGGGGTGTAGGGAAAAGCCTGGCCGATCACCGCCACGGGCACGCCGTTCATTTGCTTGATGACGTATGGCTTGAACACGGGGTCGCCGAAGTCGTTGGTCTTGACGTTCTGCGCCAGGAAGTCGAGGTTGCCAGCGAAGTCCTTTTCGATGATTTCCTGCACCCGCTTCTCGCCCAGGGTGAACTCCCAGTGAGGGCTCATGGCGTTGACGCCGAGCAGCTTGCAGGCATCCACCATGTCCTGACCGTTGGTCCAGAGCGCGGTCGCGCTCCCCTGCCAGGTGTCGCCACCATCCAGCAGCATGGCATGGGGGCGGCTGGCGCGCATCATCTTCACCAGGGTGGCCAGGTGCGCAAAGCCGCCGACCTTGCCGTAGGTCTTGGCCGCCTGCTCGAAGTTAAGGTAGGTGAAGGCATGCGCTTCTGGTGTGCCCGGGCGGATCTTGAAATGCTTGAGCAGCGCCTCACCCACAATGTGTGGTGGCTGGCCAAGCGCACCAGCCACGCCGAGGTTGACGTTGGGCTCGCGGAAATAAATCGGCATCAACTGCGCGTGGCAGTCGGTGAAGTGCAGGAAGCTGACATTGCCAAAAGTGGGCAGTTCGTACATCGCCTGCCCCGCACCGGGCTTGCCGGCCAGCACATCCTTGTGATTCAAGGCCATGCCACCGGCGCTGGCAACGGCCAGGACCTGCATGAATTCACGACGGCTGAAGCTCATAAACATTCCTTATCAATTGATCGCTGATATTTGCGGCAAATTTTTTTTCAACCCAAGCCCGCGTCGGCTCATGCCGACACGGGCCAGGGGACTCACTGATTGACCGGCGACTTGGGGTCCAGCAGCAAAGCCATGACGTGCTGCAACTGCTGTTCGGTCAAGATGCCGTTGTGCCCTGCGCGTGGCATTTGCGAGCAGGCGTTGTAGGCCCGGGAATTCCACAGCTTGCCCCAGGTGTACTCGACGATGGCCTTGGATGCAGGCGCATTCGGATCGGTCACACCTCGAAGCTTGCCGTAGTTGTACAGGCTAGGACCAAGGTTGCCGAAGGAGATCTCCTTCTTGTCCATCTGGTGGCAGTTGTAGCAGTTGCCACCGTTGGCAGCACCTGCCTTGTCACGCCATGTCAGGCCTCGACCACTCTGGGCAATCTTCTCGCCCTCGTTCCAGTCACCCAGGAACTTGCCGTCGCTCGGCATCTTGACGGTTTTGAGTTCCGCAGCCTCGATGGCCTTGGCGGTTTTTTCGTCCAGCGGCTTGCCGGCCACGTCAGCCGCACTGCACAGCCGGTTGGCTTCGTCCTGCTGCAAGCGGTCCATGGTGGCAATGCCCTTGGCCTGGAACGAGTTCTGTTTCACCTGCAAGGCGATCTTGTCGTAGTCGGCCCCCGAGGGCGACGAGGAGCATGCCGCCAGCAACAAGGCAGTGGCGGGAATCAGCGCAATCTTCATGGTCTTGTTCATCTTGGGGTCTCCTGATCAGCGCTTGATGGCGGGCACGATGGACTCGGCACCCTGAGCGTTGACGCCCATGTACACACCCAGTGCAATGGTGACGTCACTGCCGAATTTGGGTTCGGGAAAGCGCTGCTGGCGGTAGCAGTCGTTCAGGCGCTTCTGCATGGTCCACATCTGCGCGTTGGAAACGCGATAAGCCGGCCAGGCGGCAAAGCCCACGCCGTCACCCGGGTTCTTGGTCAGGTTGGGCAGGTCCTGCAGGCGAATGCGACCACCGTCTACACCATGGCAGGAGGCACAAGAAAAATCATGTGGCCCACCGCGTGCGAAAAACGCGCGCTTGCCCACTTCGTACATGACTTTTTCCTTCTCATGGGATTGAGAGAGATTGAAGCGCATGCCCTTGGACTGCGTGGCCACATAGGTCGTGATCGCGACCAGGTTGGCCCCATCGCCTTTTCCAATGGTGGGAGCAGCCTTGTACAGGTCGGCTTCGTTGAAGCCCTGCAGGGTCACCATGCAATGGATCAGGCGGGTTTCCAGATCCATGACTTTGCCAGTGTCCTTGAAGAATCGTGGCAGCTCTGTGAACGCGCCCTTGAGCACACCAGGGCCCTTGCCCAAGTCGCACTGCTCCAGGGAAGCATTCTTGGGACCCCGCTTCTGCTTCCACAGCTCCTCGCCTTTCATTTCGAAAAGCTCGGCCGGGTTGCCATCCTGAAGCATTTCACGGTACTTGGCGATGCCATCGGCAGCAGAGCCCTGCGCATGCGCAACGCTCAGTCCGGCGGACATCGCAATGGCCAGCAAGAGCGGGCGGTGGGACAACGATTTTTTCATCTGAAAGTCTCCTCTTTTTTCACCTAAAAAAACAAACGGCCAGCAACGTGTGTGGCTGGCCGTGTCGATCACCGAGCCAATCAGGCGATGGTCGCTTCGTCGGAACGGGACTCGCCCTTGTTGTCGGACCACTTGACGGTGACTTTGTCGCCCTTGGCAGCACCCTTGAACTTGAACGACAGGAAAGGGTTCTGCGACACCGAGCCCGACCACATGGCCTTGAGCACCGACTTGCCGTTGTGGGTCGCCTCCACATCCTGGATGAAGTGGGCGGGGATGAGGGCGCCGGAGGCGTCTTTGCGGGTTCCGGGCTCCATGGGGTGGGACATGAGCACGCGGACGGTGGTTTCTTCGCCGGCAAGGGCGGCACGGATGCGCATCGGATCAGCCATGATGGACTCCTAAATCGAATTAAATGGGTTGAATGGTCAAACGTTGGAGTGGTCGGGGCGATCAGCCGCCGCAACCACCCAAGGTCACCTTGGTTTCTTTGATGGCAGAGAACAGCTTGCCATCGGCCTTGACCACCGCATAGACGTTGGTGCTCTGGCCCATCTTCAGCCGGGTCTGCACGTCAGCTACGGTGCCTGTGGGGATCATGAAGCCGCACGACAGAGGGGTCGGGTTTTTCTCGACGATGAGGTACATCTCGGTCGTGTTGGGCAGCTTGGAAACGGCACCCACGGGCACCACGGCGCCGTTCTCGGCGATGTCAGGAGACACCACGGACACCTGGTCGCTGGTGGCGGGGGTGCCACCGATGGCCTTGAGCGCGTCGTCCAGCGTCTTGACGGCGAAGCTGGCGCGGTCCACGGCGGCTTGAGCCTGGCTCTGGGTCACGATGCCGAGGGATACCAGGGTGGCAAAAGCACCGGTGGTCTTGATGGCGGTGCGGCGGGAATTATTCATGTCGAACTCCTTTGAATGGGATGGATACAGTTTACTTGTCGGGTGCGCCGGCGAGCACCCAGGCAGCGAGCAACTTCAGCTCGTCGTCTTTCAGATTCGGTTGCGCCGGCATGGGCACAGGCCCATACACGCCAGAGCCGCCGGACTTGATGCGCGCAGCCACTTTTTCCAGCGCACCGGCCTGACCTTGGTGCTTGGCGGCCACGTCCTTGTATGACGGACCCACCAGCTTCTTGTCGACCGCATGGCAGGCCAGGCAGGCGCTCTTGCTTGCCAGCGCCTTGGCGGCAGCAGCGTCGAACGCATGCGCCCCAGCGGACATCAGCAGCGCCGAACTGGCCAGCGTGATCGATCTCAACAACATGTTCATAGCTTACGGTCTCCTTGGAAAAGGTCGGTTGGGGTTTACGAGTAAATCCGAATATTTAAGCTTGTCACTGGTCTGACGAAGCGCTGCTCACTTCGCACCTGCCGAGATCCACTGGGCAATGGTCTTGGCGTCGGCATCGCTGAGCTGAGGCTGGGCCGGCATCGGGATGGAACCGAAAACCCCCACACCACCGCCCTTGATCTTGCCGGTCAGGTAGGCCTCCAGATCGGCACGGCCCTTGTGCTTGGCGACCACCTCGTTGAAGCCGGGACCGACGATTTTGTTGTTGAGACCGTGGCAAGCCAGACAGGCGTTGGCGCCCAGCAGGCCTTTCACATCCGCAGCCCCGCCGCTGGCTGCGGCCACCACCACCGCCTTGGGCAGCGGCACTGAGCCGACCGGCCCCTTGGGCGCCGGCTGCGTGGTGTCGGCGCCGCGCACCGGACCGACCACGCGGTTCTGCTCGGCGATGTTGCCGTGCGCGTCGCGGGCAAAGTCAGGCAGGAAGGAGCGCACCTTGGGGTCGGTTTCGCAGTTTTTCATGCAGGCCACGTTCTTCACGTCACCCTTGCCGTCGACTCTCCACAGTGGCTCATAGAACACCATGCCGTTGCGGTTGGGCATGAGCTTCTGCACCTCGGCAATGTTCTTGTCCGACAGAGTGAAGTCGGCAGGAACGACGTTGGCCAGATTCAGGATGTAGGCGGTGACGCCAAAGACTTCGTCAGGCGTGAGGGTCTTGGGGTTGTTCCAAGGCATGGCCCGGTTGATGTAATCCCAGAGCGTCGAGAGCGTCGCGACCTTCATCATGGTCGTCTTCTGCGGCACGGTGGCTGCAGCGCCCTCCACCAAGGCAGCCACGCGACCGGACTTGATGTCCTCTTGGGTGGTCCCACCGACGATGGGTGTGAACACCTCGTTGGACTCTCCAAAGACGCCGTGGCAGGACGCGCACTTGGATTCCCAGACCTGGGTACCCAGATCCACCGACCCCGCGCCCTTAGGCAAGCCCTTGAAGTCGGGTCGCACGTCAATGTCCCAGGCCTTGACTTCCGCTGGCGTCGCATCGCGGCCAATGGTGTGCCAGGGCTTGTCTTGGGCAACAGCGGTCAGAGAAGCGCAAGCTAGGGCGAGCGCCGCCAGGCCCCGGGCGGGGCTGATCAGGTTCTTGTCGAGGATCGTCATTTCAATACACCTGCACGTTGGAGACTTCACCGTTTTCGGACACCAGCCAGCTCTGGATGGCGTTCTGGTGATACACAGAGCGCGTACCGCGCACGGCACGCAGCTGGTTGATCTTGGGCTGCACATAACCTGTGCTGTCGATCGCGCGGGCTTGCAGGATGGCAGGCTTGCCATCCCAGACCCAGTCGATGTTGAAGCGCGAGAAAGCCTTCGATAACACAGGTCCTTCCAGGCGCGCGGTGCGCCAGTTGCGACCGCCGTCGGTGCTCACATCCACGCGCTTGATCGAACCGCGCCCCGACCAGGCCAGGCCGGTCACGTTGTAGAAGCCCTTGTCCAGCAGCGTCTGACCCGCCGACGGCGTGGTGATGACGGACTTGCACTCCTGGATGCCGGTGTATTGGCGGTGCGTGCCGTCGGGCATGTGGTCGATGTAGTGGACCGCTTCGTCCTTGGCAGCGTACTTCTGGTCACCGACCTCGATGCGGCGCAGGTACTTCACCCAGCTAACGCCCTGCACACCTGGCACCACCAGACGCAGTGGGTAGCCATTTTCCGGACGCAGCATTTCGCCATTCATGGCCCAGGCGACGATGCAGTCGTCCATGGCCTGATCGAGCGCAATGGTGCGGGTCATGGACGATCCGTCGGCCCCTTCGGCGAGCACAAACTTGCCGTTCTTCTTGTCGACACCGCACATCTCTAGCAAGGTCGAGAGCAGCACACCCGTGAACTCGGAGCAACTCACCATGCCGTGCGAGTACTGCACGGTCGGCACCGCCACGTTGCCCCACTCGGTCGCGGAGTTGGCGCCGCATTCGATGAAGTGGATGCGCGAGACGCTGGGCAGGCGCATCAGGTCGTCCATGGTGAAGACGCGCTGGCGCTTGACCAGACCGTTGATCATCAGGCGGTGCTTGGAAGGGTCGATGTCCCACCAGCCCTGGTGGTGGCGCTCGAAATGCAGACCGCTGGGCGTGATGATGCCGAACAGGCCCTGCAAGGGCGTGAAGCTCACCGACGCCTGGTTCACACGCGTGAGCCCCGGACTCTGGCGGCGCTGCAGATTGGCCTCCCACTTGCTGGGCTTGCCATAGCCGTCGGTCACCACCGGCAGGCCCAGGCCTGTGGTGTGCTCGGGCAGCTTGAGGATGGCGTCTTCGCCATCGGCAGCCAGCGCCCGCGTGGCGGTGCCCGCCGAGGCGGCCACACCGGCACCCATCGCCAGGGCGGTACCCATGAAGCGACGGCGGGCCTTTCGAGCATCTTCAATCTGCTCGGGACTTAAAAAGTTTTCAGGTGCGGGCAGGACGCGCCCGATCACGTCGCTCAGATCTTTAGACACTGGCTTCTTCCTTGTGGTTGGCAGAGGGAACATGGCGCGTCGAGCCCCTGGCTTCTTTGCGCGCGAAAAGGGTTTGGGCAGCAGACTCAGCGCCCGTGGTTGCAGACCGGGCGGCACCGTCGGCCCGGCTGTTGATCTGCAAGATGACGCTGCGACACAGCTCGACGTACATGGGATCGGCCACCTTGTAGAAGACCTGGGTACCCTCCCGGCGACGCGACAGCAGACCAGCCTGGTACATGAGGCCCAAGTGGCGCGAACCGTTGGCCTGGGCCAGGCCGGCAACCTTGATGATGTCGTTCACGCAGCGCTCCCCCTGGCAAAGCGCATGCAGGATGCGCAGGCGCGTCGGCTCGCCGAGCACGCTGAAGTAGCGCGCCACCGACTCAAAAACCTCGTGCATGTCATCCAAGAGCCTGTCTCCGACGGGTTGGAGCACCTGTCTAGGCGCCCTGACCTTCACTATATGATTGATTGCGAATATACAGATCAGTGTAAACCCCAATTCCGACAAAAGGCTGACATGCGTCCAGGCTGACCGCCCAGGCCTTAGCAGAGACCAGCCCGCTTTCTTGCAACTGACGCCGGCCTGACAAACTTCGGGACAGGCTGCAAAAACCCACTAGGGTTTTTGCGCTCCCAGGGGCCGAAAACCCGCAATAGCATCAATCATCTAAATATGCGGAAGTACGGATGAATTGCACGAACTCGGTGCCCGCCGTGAATTTGGATTTCCTTGCTCAACTTCTCAAGCGGAGACAACAATGAAGACACGAACGAAATGGCTGGTTGCAGGCACCCTGTGTGTTTCAGCCCTGGGGGTTCAGGCGCAGGTCAACCAGGTGCGCATCTGGGCAGCGGCCTGTGCCAATTGCCACGGCACCGAGGGTCGCGCACTCGAGGGCAACGAAACCCTCGCTGGCAAGGACAAGGACGAAATGGTCCAGAAACTGATGGACTTCAAGTCAGGTCGCAAACCCGCGACCATCATGCATCAGATCTCCAAGGGCTACAGCGACGAGCAGCTCATGCAGATCTCCGCCTATTTCGCCGCCCAGAAGAAGTGAGGAGACACACCATGCAACGTCGTCAATTTGTACAAACGCTGGGCGCCGGTTCTGCCGTCGCAGGTCTGGGCTTGATCAGCGGCTGCGCCACTTCAGGTGGTGGCAGCGGCGCCAAGGTGGTGGTGGTCGGAGGCGGCTATGCCGGCGCCACCGCTGCCAAATACCTGCGCATGTTCTCGGACAACAGCATCCAGGTCACCCTGATCGAGCCCAACGCCGACTTCATTTCCTGCCCCATTTCCAACCTGGTGCTGGGCGGTCACAAAACCATGGCCGACATCACCACGCCCTACTCCAACCTAGAGAAGCGCCACGGCGTGAAGCTGGTGCGCGACATGGTGGCGAGCGTCGATCCTGACAAGCGCATGGTCAAGCTGGCCAGCGGCGGAGAACTTCCCTACGACCGCCTCATCGTGTCCCCTGGCATCGACTTCATGTGGGAGAGCCTGCCCGGCATGGCCAAAGACGGCGCCAAGGACAAGGTGCTGCACGCCTGGAAGGCAGGCCCGCAAACGGTGGCGCTGCGCAAGCAGCTTGAAGCCATGCCCGACGGCGGCGTCTACGCGCTTTCGATCCCGCTGGCTCCCTACCGCTGCCCGCCCGGTCCATACGAGCGCGCCTGCATGGTGGCGAGCTACTTCAAGACCGCCAAGCCCAAGAGCAAGGTCGTGGTGTTCGACGCCAACGATGACATTCAGTCGAAGAAGGGCCTGTTCATGAAGGCCTGGAAGGACCATTACGACGGCATGATCGACTACCGACCCAAGCACCGAGCGGTCGATGTGGACGCTGCAACCAACACCCTGAAGTTCGACTTCAACGAAGACTTCAAGGCCGCGGTGCTCAACGTCGTGCCCAGCATGCGCGCTGGCGAGATCGCCCGCAAGACCGGGCTGGACACCGCCAACAAGCGCTGGTGCGAGGTCGACTTCCTGACCTTCGAGTCCAAGGCGGTGAAGAACGTGCACGTGCTTGGCGATTCCATCCAGACCGCACCGGGCATGCCCAAGTCGGGTCACATGGCCAACCAGCACGGCAAGAACTGCGCCGCGGCGGTGGTCGCCCTGCTGGCCGGACAGGAGTTGCAGGCACTGCCGATCTACGCCAACACCTGCTACAGCTTCGTGACAGCCGACGAAGCCGTTCACGTGGCCAGCATCCACCGCTACGATGCCGAGAAAAAGACCATGCTGACGGTACCCGGCTCGGGAGGCATCTCCAAGGCCGCCAGTGAGCTCGAAGGCAAGTACGCCATGGGGTGGGCGCGCAACATCTGGGCCGACACCCTCGCCTGAAGAACTCTCAAAGCGCATCGGTGTCTCACTGGTGCGCTTTTTTCTCGTCAACAGATATCAGTCGAAGGTGATGCAATGAACACGGTGCGATTCATGGTCCCCGTCCTAGCGGCTTTCAGCCTTCTGGGGACCGGCTCTGTCTGGGCCCAGGCGGACGAAGCCCGCGCCAAGAAGATCGCTGGTGGCTCTTGCTTTCTGTGCCACGGCGAACGCGGCGAATCCACCAGCGAAATCTTCCCGCGCCTGGCCGGACAGCACGCCGAATACGTGGCCAAGCAGCTGGCGGCGTTCAAGAGCGGGCAGCGCAAGAGCACGGCAATGGCCGAGATGGTGGCCAAGCTCACGCCCGACGAGATGCTGGCTCTGGGCAAGTACTACGAGAAGATGAACCTGCCCCGCGAGGAAGCCAAGGACCCGCAGCTTGCCGCCATGGGTCGCTACATTTATCACAACGGCAACAAGTTCAGCGGCGTTCCCGCCTGCGCGAGTTGCCACGGAACAGCGGCCGAGGGCACAGCCAACCTGCCTCGCCTGGCCACCCAGTTCTCGGGCTACATCCACACACAGCTCAAGTCGTTCAACAAGCGCGAACGCACCAACGACAACACGGTGATGCACGTGGTCGCGGAGAAGATGACCGAGCTGGAGATGGCGGCGGTGGCGGAGTATGTGAGCAGCAAGTAAAGGCTCCCCCCCCCCCCCCCCCCCCCCCCCGCGCCGCTCCTGCGGCGCGTCACCCCCCTAGGGGTCGGTGGGAGTGGCCCGGCGAAGCGGGTTCCACCGCATCCTGGGTTGGGGCAGTCCGCGCCGGAGGGTCTGCCGCTGCCCCCTTGCGTCTTGCTCAGGCCACCTTGGCCGCGAGTTCGCCCTTGTCGTACCGCTTCTGCATCGTCTCCAGACTGTGC
The DNA here is from genome assembly GCF_011390835.1 of Hydrogenophaga sp. GTDB lineage: Bacteria > Pseudomonadota > Gammaproteobacteria > Burkholderiales > Burkholderiaceae_C > Hydrogenophaga. Next base: position 103,144 of record NZ_JAABRQ010000014.1, read on the forward strand.
ACCTTCGTGATCTTTGAAGCCATGCCAGCTGCGCCAAACGCTTCATAGCGCGCCGCGCAGATCGTCTGCATCGCCTTGGTGGCTTCCTTGTAGAACTTGCGCGGATCGAAGTTCTTCCGGTCTTCCGCCAGGAACTTGCGGATCGCGCCCGTGCTGGCCATGCGCAGATCGGTGTCGATGTTCACCTTGCGCACACCGTTCTTGATGCCTTCGACGATCTCCTCCACCGGTACACCGTAGGTCTGGCCCATGTCGCCACCGTACTGATTGATGATGGCCAGCCAGTCTTCGGGCACGCTGCTGGAGCCGTGCATCACCAGGTGCACGTTGGGAATGCGCTGGTGAATTTCCTTCACCCGGTCGATGCGCAACACCTTGCCGCTGGGTTTGCTGGAAAACTTGTAGGCACCGTGGCTGGTGCCGATGGCGATCGCGAGCGCGTCCACCTGGGTCTTGGTCACGAAGTCAGCGGCCTCGTCGGGATCGGTCAGCAACATGGAGTGGTCCATCTCACCTTCGGCCCCGTGGCCGTCTTCTTCGCCGGCCTTGCCGGTTTCCAGCGATCCCAGGCAACCCAGTTCCCCCTCAACCGACACGCCGCAGGCGTGGGCCAGGTCCACCACCTGCCGGGTGGTCGCCACGTTGTACTCGTAGCTCGATGGTGTCTTGCCATCAGCCAGCAGGCTGCCGTCCATCATCACCGAACTGAAGCCCGACTGGATGGAGCGAAAACAGATCGCCGGGGCTGCACCGTGGTCCTGGTGCATGCAGACCGGGATGTGCGGATACATCTCGATGGCTGCGGCGATCAGGTGGCGCAAGAACGGTTCACCCGCGTAGGAACGCGCGCCAGCAGAACCCTGCAGAATCACCGGGCTGTTCACCGCATCAGCCGCTTGCATGATGGCCTGCACCTGCTCCATGTTGTTGACGTTGAAAGCCGGCAGACCGTAGCCGTGCTCGGCCGCGTGATCCAGCAGTTGGCGAAGGGTGATGAGTGCCATGTGAACTCCTTGGTTGATTGAAATTAAAAACAGGTCGCCGGGCGTGATCAGTCGCCAGCTCTTCGCGCCAGCACTTCAAACGCTGGCAAGGTCTTGCCCTCCAGCACTTCGAGAAACGCGCCGCCGCCGGTGGAGATGTAGCCCACCTGCTT
>NZ_JAABRQ010000015.1 GCF_011390835.1 Hydrogenophaga sp.
CAGCCCATCGTGCGCGCCTGGAGTGTGAGCACGGTGCGCGTGCTCGATGAGCTCGGCCATGTGCTGGCCAGCGCACCGCCGCCCACGGAGCCGCACTTTGTCGCTACTCCCGGCATGAACGCATTGGTGACGCACTGGGCACAGCCCCTGCTGAAGCCCGAACTGCACGGCGTGAGCGGCGCCCGCGCCCTGACCGAGACCCGCGTCACCCACATCGAGCGCGACGCACTCAATCACGGCCAATGGCAGCTGCGCGCCGAGGACAGCGCCGGCGGTCAGGTCGTGCTCGGCGGCTTCGACCGCGTGGTCCTCGCGCAGCCCCATCTGCAAGCGCACGACCTGCTACTAGCCTCCGGCCATGCGCCGCATCTGCGCCAAGCGCTCGCGCCCGTGCAGGTGGCACCGTGCTGGACGCTGATGGTGGCCTACCCCAACGCGATGCAGCCCGGCCTGAGCCATTTCGGGCCGCAATGGAACGCCGCGCGCAGCACCCACCACCGCATCAGCTGGCTGGCGCGCGAAAATAGCAAACCCGCGCGCGAACGCGTCGAGCGCTGGACCATTCAGGCCAGCCCGGACTGGTCGACCAAACACCTGGAGGACGACGCCGAACGCGTCAAGGCCAAGCTGCTCAAGGGCTTCGCTGAAATCACCGGGATACGAGTCACGCCGGCCCACGCGGTAGTGCACCGCTGGCGCTTCGCGCAAACCCAGCAGCCGCTGGGCCGCCCCTTCATCTACGACGACGAACTGGGCATTGGCCTGTGCGGTGACTGGTGTTTGGGACACCGGGTGGAGGACGCGTTTGTGTCTGGTCTGGAAATGGCGCTGGCCATTGTTTGACGCCTCCCTGCGCTGCTTCTCGTCGCCCCACAAGGCGAGCTCACCTGCGGCCCAGCGAAGCCGGTTTCGCGTTGTGCGCTGAAAATGCCGCTGGCCTTGGAAGCTGTTGTCCACCGCCGACCTGATGCCCAACACGCCATGGATTGAACCGGTCTACAGAGGCCGTTTTGCACCCTCTCCCACTGGGCCTTTGCACGCCGGCTCACTGGTTGCCGCGCTCGCCAGCTGGCTGGACGCCCGCGCGCACGGCGGCGCCTGGCTGGTGCGCATGGAAGACGTGGATGCTCCGCGCTGTGTGCCGGGTTCCGATCGCCTCATCCTGGAGCAGCTCGCTGCCTGCGGCCTGGTCAGCGACGAGCCGGTGGTATGGCAGTCGCAGCGTGGCGCGCGCTACCAGGCTGCGCTGGACTGCCTGATGGCAAGCGGCCTCGCCTATCCCTGCGCCTGTTCGCGCAAAGATATCGAAATAGCGCGGCAAGCGTTGGGGCCGCCCCGCCAACGCCACCAGGCGGCTGTCTACCCGGGTACCTGTCGGCCCGAGCGCGGCGGCTTGCAAGGCCGCGCGCCGCGGGCTTGGCGCTTTCGCTTGCCTGAAGACGCCCGCGTACAGTGGGCCGATGCGCGGCTGGGCCCCCAGGCGCAGGACGTCGCCTCGACCGTCGGCGACTTTGTACTCCGGCGTGCCGACGGCTTGTGGGCCTACCAGCTCGCGGTGGTGGTGGACGACGCAGAACAAGGCATCACCCACGTAGTGCGTGGGGACGATCTGGCCGACAACACGGCGCGGCAGATCCTGCTGCAGCAAGCCCTGGGCTATGCCACGCCCTCGTACCGGCATGTGCCGCTGGTGCTCGCGGCCGATGGTGAAAAGCTCAGCAAACAACACGGCGCGCAGCCGCTGGACCTCAGCCATCCCCTGGACGCCCTGAGCCAGGCCGCGAGCCACCTGGGGCTCGCGCCCGCGCAGACCGATGTGGCCACAGCGCTGGCGGGATGGGTGAGCGCCTGGTCAGTGGCAGTCCCAGCGGCCCCATCCACTCGGCCCAGCGAGGCCTAGGACGACGGCATGAAACGATTTATCTTTCGGGGCTGGCTGGCACTGTGCCTGCTGGTGCTGGTGGTGCTGCTGGGTTGTTCGTCCAAGAGCGACCACGCTAATGCTCGGGTGGAGCGCGACATCACGCTGCAAAGTCAGGTTTTTTTCGATGCCTCGGGGCAGCTGACGGTGGACCAGATCGCACAGCGACCAGACACCGAGCTGCAGCCGCTCGATCACTACCAGTCGTTTGCACTCGGCGATGGCGCGCTCTGGCTGCGCCTGAATCTGCCGCCGGTGCTGCCGCCACAGGACTGGTACGTGTTGATGGACGCTTCGGCCTTCATCGACCGGGCCACGCTGTACCAGGGCGACAAGCTTGGTGGCTGGATCGCGCAGCAGGCGGGTGACCAGTTGCCCGTCTCGCAGTGGACGATTGCCGACCGGTCGCCGGTGTTTGCCATCGCTGCCGGGGCTGATCAGGCCGCGCTGTGGTTGCGGGTCGCCACCGGACCGGCTGCCCTCAACCCGAGGGTGTATGTGTTGAACGAAACCGCGCTGCAGCACAAACGCCACTGGACTTACCTGCTGCTCGGGGGCTACCTCGGCTTTGGTGTGCTGGTGATGTTTCTCGGGTGGGTGCACCTGCGCCTGTATCGCGACCGGTCGTTTGGCGCCTACGTGGTCTACGTGGGCTGCATGCTGGGCTTCCAGCTTTCCTTCACCGGCATCGGCGCCCTATTTTTCTGGCCCGACTGGGCCTGGTGGGCCAATGCCGCCCCTTCGGTGTTCATGCTCTGGCTCACCGCCTCGGGCATCTGGTTTGTGCGGGAGGTGTGCGCGGTGTCGCGGCACTCACCCCGGCTGGATCGTTATGTGCTCGCCTGGTGCGCCTTCGGCTTCCTGTACCCGGCGGTCTACCTCGCGCTGCTCAACGGACCCGCTTTCTTGGTGCTCAGCCTCTATGGTCTGTTGTCGGTGCTGCTCAGCATCGGCCTTTGCCTGTGGACCTGGCGCCGAGGTGAGCGCTACGCGGGCTGGATGTTGCTGGGCTTTCTGCCGGTGCACCTGGGCTATCCGTTTCCCGCGCTGCGCAGTGCCGGCCTGCTGCCCGACAGCTGGGCCACCCAGTACGCGGTGCTGATCGGCTCCTGCATCGAGATTCCGCTGCTGCTGTACATCCTGCACCGGCGAGCCAAGGAGTTCAGCGAGAACCAGGCACGCATGCGGGTGCTTGATCACACCGATCCGCTCACGGGCCTGACCACCAGCCTGGTGTTTCGCCTGCGCTTGCGCGATGCGATCCGCCGGGCGCGCCGCTACCACCAGCATTGCGGTCTGCTGCTGGTGGAACTGTGCAACCACAAGGAATTTGTGCTGTCCGAGGGGCGCGAAGCCGGGGACCGCGCGCTGGTGATTGCCGCCGCTCGACTGACCCGCGTGCTGCGCGACGTGGACACCGTCTGCCGGGTGGCCGACACCCGCTTTGCCGTACTGGTGGAAGGCCCGCAGACACCGGCCGACCTCAAGCTGCTCGCGCAGCACATGGTAGCCAAGGGGCTTGAACCCGCGTCGGTCCTGCCTGGGCAGGCCAGTCTGCGGTTCCGGCTGGTCAGCGCCCTGCAGCCCGGGCGCGTGCCAGGCATGGGCGAGGAACAGGACGAAGCCACCGAGGCCAACGGCATGCTGGCGCAGCTGCACATCGCGCTGGACCAGATGGCAACCACCGATGACCGGAAGATGGTGCAGCACCTCTGGGCAGACCCCGAACCCGCGCCACCGGGTCTCGCCTGAGCGGACACTGGCGCTCGGGCGCGACAGCCGCTCGTCCTACAATCGGCGGCCCCACGCAAGCCAAGCCCCCATGAGCTCCCCCACACCGCCACCTGATGGCGCCAAAGCCGCTTACCCGCCCGACAAGCCCTTCATGCGCGTGGTCAAAAGCTACGTGCTGCGAGCGGGGCGCACCGGCCCGGGCCAGGTGCGCGCCTACGCCCAGTTCGGTCCGCGCTTTCTGCTGGCCTATCAGGCGGACCAGCCGCTGGACGTCGCAGCGGCCTTCGGGCGCGACGCGCCGCTGATCCTGGAAATCGGTTTTGGCATGGGTGGCGCCACCGCGCAGATCGCCCAGGCGCGACCGCAGGACAACTTCCTCTGCTGCGAAGTGCACGAGCCCGGCGTGGGCGCGCTGCTCAAGCTGTGCGGCGAAGGCGGCATCGAGAACATCCGCATCCTGCGACACGACGCGGTCGAGGTGCTCGACCACATGCTGCCCGAAGCCAGCCTGGACGGTGTGCACGTGTTTTTTCCCGACCCCTGGCACAAGAGCCGCCACCACAAGCGCCGCCTGATCCAGGGGCCGTTCGTCAACCGCCTCGCCCGCCACCTCAAGCCGGGCGGCTACCTGCACCTGGCCACCGACTGGGAGCCATACGCCGAGCAGATGTACGCCGTGCTGCGCGCCGAACCGCTGCTGGTCAACACCGTCGCCGAGCCTGGCCCGCACGGCTGCGCGCCCAAGCCGGACTACCGGCCGCTGACCAAGTTCGAAAACCGCGGCCTCAAGCTCGGCCACGGCGTGTGGGACCTGGTGTTTCGCCGCATCTGAACAGCGCGACGCATGGCCTGAAGGCTCAGTCGGCCGCGGTGGCCACCTCGTCAGGACCCATCATCACATCGGCCGTCTTGCCGATGACCTTGCCACCGATGCGTGCGGTGCCCACCGCCGCGTCCACCACCAGCCCCGCCGTGCCAACCACGGCAGAGGCCGCCACGTCGGCCACCGCGAGCACGGTGCAGCCGGGCAGGACGAACGTGCACGCCAGCAGCAAGGCGATGCTGGCGCGCTGACATCCCACTGCGATGCGGGTGTGGAGAGATGATCGATGGGGTTGGTTCATGGCGTGTCGGCGAGCGTTTTGGGCCTGCGGCGCAGAATACCTGCTTTGCGCAACCGGCCTGTAACCATATCCTTCAAGGCGGTGCATTGCCCTTTCAGCCGAGACCCATGTCACGCTCCCCACGCTCTACTTCGATCCCGCCGCGACAGGGTGTGTCGGCCAGTTGCGTGTCCTTGCAGCCCCTGACGGCAGCGCCGTGGACGACCCTGCTCGACTTCTTGTGTCACCGAATGCCAACCGTCACTCGAGCCGATTGGGTCCTGCGGCTGGCGCAGGGCCAGGTGCTGGCGGAAAACGGCGACGCCTTGTCGCCAGACGCGCCCTACGCAGGTGGCACCCGGGTCTATTACTACCGGGATGTGCCCGACGAAACCCCCATCCCGTTCGAGGAAACGGTGCTGTACCAGGACGAGCACCTGGTGGTGGCCGACAAGCCGCACTTCCTGCCGGTCACCCCGGGTGGGCGCTACGTGCAGCAGTCGCTGCTGGTGCGTCTGCAACGCCGCCTCGGCCTGCCCCAGCTCGCGCCCCTGCACCGCATCGACCGTGAAACCGCCGGGCTGGTGCTGCTGGCGGTGCAGCCGGCCGAGCGTGGTGCCTACCACGCCCTGTTCAGCGGCCGCACCGTGGAGAAGACCTACGAGGCCATCGCGCCGCATGCCGAGCACGGCGTGTGGCCACACACCCGATGCAGCCACCTGACCGAGCACCCCACCGATTTTTTTCGCATGTGCGAAGCCGAGCACGGCGCCGCCAACAGCGAGACCACCATTCACTGGCTGGAGCGGCACGGTCCTTGGGCTCGCTACCGGCTGTTGCCGCGCACCGGCAAACGCCATCAGCTCAGGGTGCACATGATGGCCCTGGGCTTGCCGATCGCGGGCGACCAGCTCTACCCTCAGGTGCTGCACGGACCCGATGACGAAGAAAGTTTCGAGCGGCCGCTGTGCCTGCTGGCCCAGGCCATCGCCTTCACCGATCCGGTGACCGGCGAAGCTCGGCGATTCGAGAGCCGGCGCAGGCTGGACTGGCCTATCCCGGCAGTAGATCGGCCAGCAAGCGGCTGACGTGCACCGCTTCGCGCTGCGCACCGTCGTGGATCTGGTGGCGGCAGCTGGTGCCGTCGGCCACGACCACCGCATCGGGTTCGGCCCGCACCGCGGGCAACAGACTCAGTTCGGCCATCTGCATCGACACCTCGTGATGCGAGGCCTCATAGCCAAAGCTACCTGCCATGCCGCAACAGCTGCTTTCGATGAGTCGAGGCTTCGCCTCGGGGATCCAGCCCAGCACCGTGAGGATGGGTGAGACCGCGTCGAACGCCTTCTGGTGGCAGTGCCCGTGCAGCAGCAAGGGCCGGCCCAGCGGCTTCAATGAAGCCTTGAGCGCATCGAGCCGACCGGCCCGGTCTTCGCGAACCAGAAACTCTTCCAGCAGCATCGACTGCTCCGCGATCCGGTGCTCACCGGCGTTCAAGCCCATCACCAGCAGCTCGTCGCGCAGCGTCAGCAGGCACGAAGGCTCCAGACCGACGATGGCGATACCGCGCTCGGCAAACGGCAGCAGGCTTTGCACCACCTCGCGCGCCTTCTCTCGTGCCCGCTCCACCATGCCCGAGGCGAGATAGGTGCGGCCGCAACACAGGTGCTGGCCGTCGGGTTTCAGCTTGGTCGCCACGTGCACCGTGTAGCCCGCGGCCCGCAAGACCTTGACGGCTGCCTGCGCGTTGTCGGCTTCAAAGTAGCCATTGAATGTGTCGACGAACAGCACCACGCCGCGCTCGGCGGCCAGCACCTGCTCGCGGCTGGCGGTCTGGTGGGTCTGGCTGGGCTGGTTGAAGAAGTGCCGGCTTTGCCATTCGGGCAGGCTGCGCTGCGCCGAGAAGCCCAGCAGCTTTTCCGCCAGCTTGGCCAGCAGCAGCATGCGGTTTCGCAGGTTGAGCAGGGGCGCGAGGCGGGCCGCCGTGCGCGCGTAGTCGGGCAGCTGCGCGACCAGCCGGTCTTTCAGGGTGAAGCCGTGTTTCGCCTTGTAGTGGTGCAGAAACTCGACCTTCATCTTGGCCATGTCCACGCCGGTGGGGCAATCGCGTTTGCAGCCTTTGCAGCCCACACACAGGTCCATCGCCTCCATCACCACCTCGCTGGTGAGCGCGTCCTGGCCCGCCAGGCCTTCAATCTGTCCGCTGAGTGCCAGACGCAAGGTGTTGGCGCGGCCTCGCGTGAGGTGCTTTTCATCGCGCGTCACGCGGTAGCTTGGGCACATGGTGCCGGCGTCGAACTTGCGGCAGTGGCCGTTGTTGTTGCACATCTCCACCGCCTTGGCCAGCCCCAGCGCCGGGTCACCGCCCGTACCCGGTTCGGAGGTCTGCTCGGTCACGGGGTCGTTCTGCACGTCCCAGGCGCGCCAGTCCAGCACCGGCTGGATCGGCACCACCTTGTAGGTGGGCGGGAAGCGCATCAGGCTCGCGTCGTCCATCTTCGGCGGATCCACCATGCGGTTGGGTGAAAACAGGCCTTCCGGGTCCAGCCGGGTCTTGATGCGCGCAAATGCCTCGTTGATGCGCGGACCAAACTGCCACTCGACCCACTCGCCGCGGCACAAGCCGTCGCCGTGCTCGCCGCTGTAGGCGCCCTTGTATTTGCGCACCAGCTCGCTGGCCTCCTCGGCGATCGCGCGCATCTTGCTCGCGCCATCGCGGCGCATGTCGAGAATGGGCCGCACGTGCAGCGTGCCGACCGAGGCATGCGCGTACCAGGTGCCGCGGCTGCCGTGCCGGTGAAACACCTCGGTGAGCGCATCGGTGTATTCGGCCAGGTGCACCAGCGGCACCGCACAGTCTTCGATGAAGCTCACCGGCTTGCCGTCGCCCCGCAGGCTCATCATGATGTTGAGACCTGCCTTGCGCACTTCCCACAGGTTTTTCTGCGGCGCATCGTCCACCATCTCGACCACGCTGCCGGGCAGACCCAGCTCGCCCATGAGATCCACCAGTTCGCGCAGCTTGTGCGTGAGGTCGGCCTTGCTGGCCCCCGAGAATTCCACCAGCAACACCGCTGCAGGCTTGCCGCCGTTGATGTGGGGCGAGAGCGCGGTGCGGATGGTGGGCGCAAACGCGGGGTTCTTGAGCGAGAGCTCGATCATGGTGCGGTCGACCAGCTCCACCGCGCTCAGGCACCCGCCGCTCATGCCTTCGCCCAGCTTGACGATGTGCTGCGCGCTGTCCATCGCCTGGTAGAAGGTGGGGAAGTTCACCACGCCGAGCACCTTGGCACGCGGCAGCTCGGACAGGCGCAAGGTGAGCGAACGGGTGAGTGCCAGCGTGCCTTCGCTGCCCACCAGCAGATGGGCCAGATTGACCGAGCCGTCTGCGTTGTAAGGCTTCTGATTCTGGTTGCGGAAGATGTCGAGGTTGTAGCCCGCTACCCGGCGCAACACCTTGGGCCAGCGTGCATCGATCTCGTCGGCGTGTTCCATCGCCAGGTCGCGCACGAAGTCGCCAATGGCCAATGCATCCGGCGAGGCCTGGCTGTAAGCGCCGAATTCAACCAGGCTGCCGTCGGCCATCCAGGCCTCGGCACCCAACACGTTGTGAACCATGTTGCCGTAGGCGATGGAGCGGCTGCCGCAGGAGTTGTTGCCCGCCATGCCACCCAGCGTGGCCTGCGCACTGGTGGAGACGTCCACCGGGTACCACAGGCCATGGGGCTTGAGCTGCGCATTGAGGTGATCGAGCACCAGACCCGGCTCCACCTTGGCGGTGCGCTCGGCGGGGTTGACATCGAGCACGCGGCGCATGTGCTGGCTGTGGTCGATCACCAGCCCGGCGCCCACGGTCTGGCCGCACTGGCTGGTGCCGCCGCCGCGCGGGACGATGGGCACCGAAAGATCGCGGCAGATGTCAATCGCCAGGCGCACATCGGCCGCGTCTGTGGGCACGAACACGCCCACCGGCATCTGCTGGTAGATTGAGGCATCGGTGGCGTAGCGGCCCCGATCTGCGGGGCTGAACAAGACTTCGCCCCGGGTCTGCACCGACAGGCGTTTGGCCAGTTTGCCCGCGACTTCGTTGCTCACACCGGCTACCCGGTCGTACATCGCCTCGGGGGCATCTCGGGTCACATTCAGAGGCAGAGGGGCATTCATTCGGCTTTTCCTTGAGGACTGGCGGTCCCGGTTTCCAACGCTCGCAGCTGCTCCATCACCACGTCGCGCTTGTTGTTCAGGTGTTTGAGCAACACGCGGCTCAGGGCGGCGCTGTCGCGGACCTCCAGCGCCTGAATCATGGCTTCATGCTCCTGCATCGCGCGGCGCCATTTTTCGCCATCCTGGTTGGAACGAAACCGCAGCGCCTGCAAGCGCGCATTGACCTGGTTGTAGGTACTGGTGAGCACCGGGTTCTTGGCCGCGAGGTTCATGCGATGGTGGATGGCGGCGTTGAGCTGGTAGTAGGCCGAGAGGTCTCGCCGGGTATATGCCGCCATCATTTCAAAGTGCAAAGCCTTGATCTCGGACAGTTCGGCTTCGGTCACCCGCTGCGCCGCGAGTTCGCCGGACAGGGCCTCCAGCCCGGCCATCACCTCGAAGGTGTCGCGCACCGAGGCTTCGCTGAGCTGCACCGCCACCGAGCCGCGGTTGGGCAGCAACTCCACCAGGCCCTCGGCGGCCAGCATCTTGATGGCCTCTCGCAGGGGGGTGCGTGAAATGCGCAGTTCTTCGCACAAGGCGCGCTCGTTGAGTTTGGCACCGGGCGCAATGCGGCCCTCGACCAGCATCTGGCGCAGTCGGCGCGCCACCTGCTCGTGCAACACCGGACGCTCGATGGACAAGATTTCTGCGGTCATGCAATCAATTCTGTATGCAAAAAAGAATCGCTTTCAGGTCCATTCTAGGGTGTTCGCCCTTGACATTTGTATTTTGAATACAAAAAATGGGGACACTCAAGAAAGGTCTCTCCGCATGCTGACGACGAACGCACACCCGACCGGCCGCCACTTCCTGCAAATCCCGGGTCCCTCGCCGGTCCCCGACCGCATCTTGCGCGCCATCAGCTCGCCCACCATCGACCACCGCGGCCCGGAGTTTGGCCGCCTAGGCCTCAAGGTGCTGGCCGACATGCAGGCCATCTTCAAGACCCAGCACCCGGTGATGATTTACCCGGCCTCGGGCACAGGCGCCTGGGAAGCCGCCCTGGTCAACACGCTGAACGCGGGCGACCATGTGCTGATGTACGAGACTGGTCATTTCGCCTTTCTGTGGAACCGGCTCGCCACCCAGCTCGGCCTGAAGACCGAGGTGCTGAGCCTGCCCGGCCTGGAAGGCTGGCGCCACGGCGTGCAGGCCGACCTGATCGAGCAGCGCCTGAAGGCCGACAGCGGCCACAGCATCAAGGCCGTGTGCGTGGTGCACAACGAGACCTCCACCGGCGTGACCAGCGACATCGCCGCCGTGCGCCGTGCGATCGATGCGGCAAAACACCCGGCCCTGCTGCTGGTCGACACCATCTCGGGGCTGGCTGGCGCTGACTACCAGCACGACGCGTGGGGCATCGATGTGTCCATCAGCGGATCGCAAAAGGGCTTGATGCTGCCTCCAGGCATCAGCTTCAACGCGCTGTCGCCAAAAGCGATCGAGGCCAGCAAGGCCTGCAAGACGCCGCGCAGCTACTGGGGCTGGGGCGAAATGATCGAGATGAACAAGACAGGCTACTGGCCGTCCACCCCCAACACCAACCTGCTGTACGGCCTGAGCGAAGCCTGCGACATGCTGCTGGCAGACGGGATGGAGAACGTCTTCGCCCGCCACCAACGCTGGGCTGCGGGTGTGCGCGCTGCGGTCAACGCCTGGGGGCTGCCGATCCAGTGCGCCGACGCCGCCGTGTATTCGCCCATCCTCACCGGCGTGATGACACCCGAAGGCGTCGATGCGGATGCCGTGCGCAAGGTGATTTACGAGCGTTTCGACTGCTCGCTGGGCACCGGCCTGGGCAAGGTCAAAGGCCGCATGTTCCGCATCGGCCACCTCGGCGACAGCAACGATTTGACCCTGATCGCCACGGTCGCGGGCTGCGAAATGGGCTTGCAACTGGCCGGTGTGAAGCTCGCCGGATCGGGCGTGCAGGCCATCATGAACCACTTCAGCAGCCACCCCGGCGGCCTGCTGAAGGCCTGATCACCATCATGTTTCCGTGCCCCGTGTTGTCCGCGCACGAGGCACCCTTTTCCAGCGGACACTCAACACAAGGAGACAGCCATGCAAGCCCCTACCCTCAAGTTCCCGACCTTAGCCGGTCCCCTGCGCCAGGTGACGGTTGCTGCCATTCTGGGTGCCAGCACGCTGTTGCTCGGCACCGGCATGGCCCATGCCCAGGTCGAGATCAAGCTAGGCCACGTCGGCGGCCCGGGTTCGCTGTTCGAGCGCTCGGCCAACGAGTACGCGCGCCTGGCCAATGAGCGCCTGGGCACAAAGGGCAAGGTGGTGGTGTTTGGCTCCAGCCAGCTGGGCAGCGATGCCGAGATGATGCAGAAGCTGCGCCTGGGCACCCTGGAAATGGCGCTGCCTTCGTCTGTGATGTCATCGACCGTGCCAGCCTTCGGCATGTTCGAAATGCCCTACCTGGTCAAAAACCGCGATCACATGAAAAAGATCGAGTCGGATGTGCTACGCCCGACTTTGCTGCCCCAGGCCGAAGAAAAGGGCTACAAGATCCTCGGGGTGTGGGAGAACGGATTCAGGCACATCACGAACAACGTCAAACCTGTAGTCAAGCCAGAAGACCTCGCGGGCATGAAGCTGCGCACACCCAAGGGTGTGTGGCGGGTCAAGATGTTCCAAGCCTATGGTGCAAATCCCTCGCCCATGGCCCTGTCTGAAGTCTTCGTGGCGCTGCAGACCGGCGTGATGGACGGACAGGAAAACCCGCTGACACAGATCTACTCGTCCAAGTTCCAGGAAGTGCAGAAGTTCCTGTCCATGACGGGCCACGTCTACACACCAGCCTATCTCACCGCGGGCGCACGCAAGTTCGGCACCCTGCCCGCCGACGTGCGCGAGATTTTGGAGAAGACCGCGCGCGATGTGCAGCCCTATGTCTACAAGACCGCAGCCGAGCTTGACGGCGAGCTGGTGGACAAGATCAAGGCAGCAGGTGTCAAAGTGAACGAGGCCGACAAGAACGCCTTCATCGCTGCGAGCAAGACGGTCTATGAAGAATTCGGCAAGGAAGTGCCAGGCGGCGCCGAGCTGGTCAACAAGGCAGTGGCCCTGGGCGCTGGTTTCTGAGCCCTGCGCTTGCCCGTCCATGCGCTGCGATGCGGCGCATGGACGCTCATTTTTACCCGCTGGCCGCGCCAGCCCCCGAGGATGATTCACTGTGTTCTTCACTCTGAGAACCGCGTTTGATCGCGCGCTGACGGCGTTCGTCATCTTGCTGCTGGCCTCGCTTGCCGTCATCGTCCTGATGGGGGTGACCTACCGAAAACTCGGCATCTCCATGGTCTGGTACGACGAGGTCGCGTCCATCGCGCTGGCCTGGCTCACCTACTACGGCGCGGCGCTGGCGGCGCTCAAGCGGGCGCACATCGGCTTTCCTGGGCTGGTCAATGCGATGCAGCCAATGCTACGCGTGCCCGTGGTACTGCTAGGCGAGGTGGTTGTGATCGGCTTCTTTGCCGTGCTCGCCTGGTACGGTTTTCAGGTGCTGGTGATTCTGGAAGGTGACGGCATGGTCAGCCTGCCCTGGGTGCCCACACGCTTGACCCAGTCGGTCATCCCCATTGGGGCGTTGCTGTTCATCCTGGCCCAGCTGTTCAGCTTGCCGGAACTGCTGGCCCAGGCACGCGGCGCAGGTGTGATCGACGCAGAGAAGCAGGAAATGCAGAAAGAACTTGAGAGGGCTCTTCAGAAATGACCGCCATCCTCATGTTCGTGGGCCTGCTGGCCCTCATCCTGATCAACGTACCGATCGGCATTTCCCTGGGCGTGGTGGCCATGGTGGCCATGGTGTTGCATAGTGGAACCGACGCCTTACTGAGCGCGGCCATCACCATGTTTTCGGGTGCCACCAGCTTCCCGCTGCTGGCGATCCCGCTATTCATCTTGGCCGGCGCCATCATGAATTCGTCCAGCCTGTCGCGGCGCCTCATCGCGTTCGCCTCGGCGCTGTTCGGCTTCATCAAGGGGGGTCTGGCGATGGTGAACATCGGCACATCGCTGTTCTTCGCCGAAATATCAGGCTCTGCCGTGGCCGACGTGGCCGCCATGGGATCGATCCTGATCCCGGCCATGAAGAAGAAGGGCTACCCGAAGGAATTCGCAGCCGCCGTTACCTCGTCATCAGCCACGCTGGCCATCATCATCCCGCCCTCCATCCCCATGATTCTCTATGCGGTGATGGCAGAGGCATCGGTGGTGCAAATTTTCGTGGCTGGCATCATTCCGGGCATCATGGGCGGCGGCGGCATGATGGCATTGGCTTACTGGTACGCCAAGCGCTACAACTACCCCGTCGAAGAGGTGTTCAGCTGGAAGAAGCTGTGGTCTACCTTCAAAGACGCAGCCTGGGCCTTCCTGCTGCCGATGATCATCCTGGGCGGCATCTTTGGTGGCGTGGTCACCGCCACCGAGGGCGCCGCGCTCGCGGTGCTCGCTGCGCTCTTCATCGGCGGTGTGATCTACCGCGAACTCAACCTCAAGCACCTCTACGAGTGCATGGTGGAAGGCGGCATCCAGACCGCAGTGGTGATGCTGCTGGTGGCCGCTTCTGCCCTGCTGGGAAGTCTGCTGACCGAGCAGCAAATGCCCCAGCAACTAGCCTCCTGGATTTCGGCACTCACCGACAACCGCTACGCGGTGCTCGCCATCCTCAACATATTTTTCCTGATGGTGGGTCTGTTCCTACACTCGGCCGCGGCCATCATCCTGGTGGTGCCGATCGTCATGCCACTGGTGAAGGCCGTCGGCATCGATCCGGTCCACTTCGGCCTGATCGTCACGCTCAACCTGGGCATCGGCCAGCAGACACCGCCCGTGGCCAGTGTGCTCATGACCGCATGCTCCATCGCCAAGGCCGACATGTGGAAGGTGACCCGCGTCAACCTGCCCTTCATCGGTATCCTGGTGGCGCTGCTGCTCATGGTCACCTACATCCCGGCGATCCCGATGTTCCTGGTGGAGTACTTCTACCGTTGAACCCACTCGGCAACGCGGCGCCTCTTCCTCGCAAGGCTTAGACCATGAGTTCAGACACTGGTGAAGTGAGCTTGGTCATTGAGGCCGACGTGGCCTCGGTGACCTTCAACCGGCCCCAGGCGCGCAACGCCATGACCTGGCCCATGTACGAGCAGCTGGTGGCCATCGCGCGACAGCTGACAAGCGACCGCGACGTGAAGGCAGTGGTGTTCCGCGGCGAAGGCGGCCAGGCGTTTGTGGCCGGCACCGACATTGAACAGTTCACCCAGTTCCAGTCTGCCGACGACGGCGTGGCCTACGAGCGCCAGATCGAGGCCTGCATAGAACTGCTGGGCGAATTGCCCCAGCCCACCGTGGCCGTCATCGAAGGCTGGGCCGTGGGTGGCGGCCTGGCGATCGCCACCGCCTGCGACTTCCGCCTGGCCACGCCGGGCACGCGCCTGGGCGTGCCCATCGCCAAAACGCTGGGTAACTGCCTGTCCCTGGCCAACGTGGCGCGCCTGCGTGCCGCCTTCGGCCACCAGCGCGTCAAGCGCATGCTGATGCTGGCCGAGTTCATTCAGGCTGAAGAGGCGCTGGCCTGTGGCTACCTGCACCAAGTGGTGGCGGCAGATCACATCGCCGCCGCCACCGCCGAACTGGTCCAGCAGCTGGGCGCGCTGGCCCCCATCACCCAGCGCGTGAGCAAGGTGGCGCTGGCGCGGCTGATCACACAAGACCTGCCTGTGGCCGATGACCTCATTCGTGCGGCCTACGGCAGTCAGGACTTTCACGAAGGGGTGCAGGCCTTTGTGGCCCGGCGCCCTCCCGTCTGGAGCGGCCAATGAAGCCGGCTACAACGCCGCGCAGCGGCCCACTGGGCGGCCTGCGGGTGCTGGAGATCGCGCAGATCATGTCCGGCCCGACCTGCGGCCTTTTGCTGGCTGACATGGGAGCCGACGTAGTGAAGCTTGAAAAGCTGGAAGGCGGCGACGATGCGCGCGGCTACCGCGACCCGCAAGTGAACGGCGTCTCAGCGCCATTCATGATGATGAACCGCAACAAGCGCGGCCTGGCGCTCGACCTCAAGCACGCCGAGGGGCGCGCCCTGTTGCTGCGCATGGTGAAACACGCCGATGTGCTGGTGGAAAACTTCCGCGGTGGCACCATGGACAAGCTGGGCCTGGGCTACGAAACGCTCAAGGCAGAAAACCCGGGGCTGATCTACTGCGCCATCAGCGGCTACGGGCGCACCGGTCCCTACGCCGACAAAGGGGGCTTCGACCTCATCGCGCAAGGCTTCGCTGGTCTGATGTCGATCACTGGCGAGCCGGGCCGCCCGCCCGCGAAAAGCGGCAGCGCGGTGTCGGACATGAACGCCGGCATCCTGGGCGCACTCGGCATCCTAGCCGCCTACATCCACAAGCTCAAGACCGGCGAAGGTCAGCTGGTCGACACTTCGCTGGCCGACGCGGCACTGCAACAGACCTACTGGCACGCTGCGGTCTGGTTCGCCACACAACAAACGCCACAGCCCACAGGCTCGGCCCACATCCTCACCGCGCCCTACCAGGCCTTCGAGGCCAGCGACGGCTGGATCAACATTGGGGGTGCCAACCAGGCCAACTGGGAGCGCATCTGCACGGTGCTGGGTCACCCGGAGTGGCGCGAAGACCCGCGCTTCGCCACCAACCGAGACCGCATGGCGCACCGCGAAACGCTGGTGGATTTGATGAATGACGTGGTGCGCCAGCGCACGAGAGCCACGTGGCAGGCCGCGTTCGACGCCGCAGGCGTCCCCGCCGGCCCGGTGCACACCATCGGCGAAGCGCTGTCTCACCCGCAGACGCTGGCGCGCCACATGGTGCTGGAACTGGAGCACCCAGAGGCAGGTACCACTCACGCCATCGGCTGCCCGATCCAGTTCTCCGCCACGCCGACCGACAGCCGCGCACCAGCCCCGTTACTGGGTCAGCACACCCGCGAGCTGCTGGCCGAATACGGACTCGCCGATGACGAGATCAGCGCGCTGATTGAGCGCGGCGTCGTTGCGCAGGCCGACTGAGCGACCCACTCACCCCGCCTCAGACCCGTTCGGCCACCCACGCTTGCACAGACGCCAGCGCCTGAGGCAGGGCGCTCGCATCGGTGCCACCAGCCATTGCCATGTCAGGCTTGCCGCCGCCTTTACCGCCAACCTGCTGCGCGACAAAATTGACCAGCTCGCCGGCCTTCACTTTGCCCACGCTGTCGGCGGTCACTCCTGCAGCGATCTGCACCTTGTCACCGTCCACCGCGGCCAGCACGATGGCGGCTGTTTTCAGCTTGTCTTTCAATTTGTCCATGGTCTCGCGCAGGCCCTTGGCATCGGCTCCCGGCAGGAGCACAGCCAGCACTTTGAGGCCTTTGACCTCCACCGCCTGGTTTACCAGCTCCTCACCCTGGGCCGACGCCAGCCGGCTCTTGAGCGCGCCCATTTCTTTTTCCAGGTCGCGCATCTGCTCCAGCAAGGCGCCGACACGCGCCGGCACTTCGTGCGGCGTCACCTTGAGCGTGCCCGCCACACCACCCAGCGTGGTTTCCATGCCCTGCACATAGCTCAGCGCGTTCAGACCGGTGACCGCTTCCACGCGGCGCACACCCGCAGCCACTCCCCCCTCGGCGGTGATGGTGAAGAAGCCGATATCGCCGGTGCGGGCCACGTGCGTGCCGCCACAGAGTTCGCGGCTGCTGCCAATGTCGAGCACGCGCACGGTCTCGCCGTACTTCTCACCAAACAACATCACAGCCCCGGTCTTCTGCGCGGCGTCGATGTCCATCACGCGCGCCTGGGTGGCCGCGTTGGCCACGATCTCGGCGTTGACCCGCTGCTCGATCTCGCGGATCTGCGCGTCGGTCACCGGCGCGTTGTGGGTGAAGTCAAAGCGCGTCTTGTCGGCGTCGACCAGGCTGCCCTTTTGCTGCACATGGCCGCCCAGCACTTCGCGCAGCGCTTTGTGCATGAGGTGGGTGACCGAGTGGTTGCGCATGGTGGCGCCGCGCTGCTCGGTGTTCACCTGTGCGCTCACCGCATCTCCCACGGCAAGCGTGCCCTGCTCCAGCGTGCCGTGGTGGCCAAACACGTCGGACTTGATCTTCTGCGTGTCTCCGACGGCGAAGGTGGCGGTTGGCGTGCGGATCGCGCCCTCGTCGCCCACCTGACCACCGCTCTCAGCGTAAAACGGTGTGGCGTCCAGCACCACCACGCCCTGCTGGCCGCTCTTGAGCTCCGCCACCGGGGTGCCGTCGAGGTACAGCGCCACCACCTTGGCCGGCGTTTCGAGCTTATCGTAGCCCACAAAGGTGTTGCCAGCACCGCTGTACTCCAGCGCCTTGTCCATCTTGAACTTGCCGGCTGCGCGGCCAGCGGCTTTTTGCTTATCCATGGCGGCACGGAAGCCCGCTTCATCCACCGTCAAGCCGCGTTCACGACACACATCCGCCGACAGATCGAGCGGGAAACCGTAGGTGTCGTGAAGCTTGAAAGCCACTTCGCCGGGAAGCTGTTTCACGCCCCCCGCCAGCGAGCCGTCCAGGATTTCCATGCCAGTGGCCAAGGTCTCGAAGAAGCGCTCTTCTTCGGTTTTGAGCACGTCGGTGATGCGCTGCTCCTGCGCCGCCAGGCTCGGATAGGCCTCACCCATGAGCCTCACCAGATCAGCGACCAGCTTGTGGAAAAACGGTGTCTTCTTGCCCAGCTTGTAACCGTGGCGGATCGCGCGGCGCACGATGCGGCGCTGCACATAACCCCGACCTTCGTTGCTTGGGATCACGCCGTCGCTCACCAGGAAGGCGGTTGCGCGGATGTGGTCGGCGATCACCTTCAGCGAGGGGTTGGCCAGATCGCTGCAACCGGTCTCGCGAGCAGCGGCCTTGATAAGCGCATCGAAGATGTCGATTTCGTAGTTGCTGTGCACATGTTGCAGGATGGCCGCCAGGCGCTCCAGTCCCATGCCGGTGTCCACGCAGGGCGCAGGCAGCGGCTTGACCGAGCCGTCTTCGGCCATGTCGAACTGCATGAACACGTTGTTCCAGATTTCGATGAAGCGGTCGCCGTCTTCATCCGGGCTGCCGGGCGGGCCACCGGGGATGTGCGGGCCGTGGTCATAGAAGATCTCGCTGCAGGGGCCGCAGGGGCCGGTATCGGCCATCATCCAGAAGTTGTCGCTCTTGTAGCGCCCGCCCTTGTTGTCGCCGATGCGGATCACGCGCTCGGGCGGCAGGCCGATTTCCTTGGTCCAGATGTCGTAGGCCTCGTCGTCCTCTTCGTACACCGTGGCCAACAGGCGCTCGGGCGGCAGCTTGTAGACCTCGGTGAGCAGCTCCCAGGCCCATTTCAGCGACTCGCGCTTGAAGTAGTCACCGAACGACCAGTTGCCCAGCATCTCGAAGAAGGTGTGGTGACGTGCGGTGTAGCCCACGTTTTCCAGGTCGTTGTGCTTGCCACCGGCTCTCAGGCAGGCCTGCACCGACGCGGCGCGCACGTAGGGGCGCTTGTCGGTGCCGAGGAACACGTCCTTGAACTGCACCATGCCCGAGTTGGTGAACATCAGCGTGGGGTCGTTACCGGGCACCAGACCGCTGGAGGCCACCACGGTATGGCCCTTGGAGGCAAAGAAGTCCAGAAAGGTCTTGCGGATGTCGGCAACGGTGGCCACAGGGGCGGTGACGGTTTCGGGGCGGGTCATGATGGCCTTGGGTGGGTTCGGATCGGTCAGGGCGGGTGCTCAGCAGGTCGGGCACCAAACCTCCTATTTTCCAACACTTCCGCGGTCGACCCCAGCGCGACCGGCTCCGGCTTGCGCCCTCATTGGCCCTGGCGACCCGGTCGCTGGCGGCTCTGCAGTCACAGCAGCAAAGGGCTATGCTTCCCCATGACGTGAAACGTGGCCCGCTGGCGACCTTCACAGCACCCCTTTCCCAACGGAGACACACCATGGACATGAAGACTTCCCCCCTGGCCCAGCTCAAAGACCCGACCCTGCTCAAGACCGATGCCCTGGTCAACGGCCAGTGGCTCAAGGGCGCGAGCCGATTCGACGTGCTGGACCCGGCCACCGGTCTCAAACTGGCCGACGTGGCCAACCTGGGCCCGGCAGACACCGAAGCGGCGATTGCCGCCGCCAACGCCGCCTGGCCCGCCTGGAAGGGCAAGACCGCCAAGGAGCGCAGCATCATCTTGCGCAAGTGGTACGACCTGCTGATGGCCAACCAGGACGATCTGGGTCGCATCATGACGGCCGAGCAAGGCAAGCCACTGCCCGAGGCGAAAGGCGAAGTGGCCTACGGTGCGAGCTTTGTGGAGTGGTTCGCCGAAGAAGCCAAGCGCGTCAACGGTGAGACCCTGCCGCAGTTCGATAACAACCGCCGCCTGATGGTCTTGAAACAGCCCATCGGTGTCTGCGCCGCCATCACGCCCTGGAACTTTCCCCTGGCCATGATCACCCGCAAGGTCGCCCCGGCGCTGGCCGCCGGCTGCCCAGTCATCATCAAGCCCGCCGAGCTCACGCCGCTGACCGCGCTGGCCGCGGCCGAACTGGCCATCCGCGCCGGCATCCCGGCTGGCGTGCTCAACATGATCACGGCCGACGCCGACAACTCGATTGCGGTGGGCAAAGTGCTGTGCGCCAGCGATGTGGTGCGCCACATCTCCTTCACCGGCTCGACCGAGGTGGGCCGCATCCTGATGGCGCAGAGCGCGCCCACGGTCAAGAAGATGTCGCTGGAGCTGGGTGGCAACGCCCCCTTCATCGTCTTCAATGACGCCGACATCGACAGCGCGGTCGAAGGCGCCTTTGCCAGCAAGTACCGAAACGCCGGCCAGACCTGCGTCTGCTCCAACCGCCTGTATGTGCAAAGCGGCGTGTACGACGAGTTCGTGCAGAAGTTCGCCGCTAAGGTGAAGACCGCCAAGGTCGGCAATGGTTTTGAAGAAGGCGTGAACCAGGGTCCACTGATCGAGGAGGCGGCGCTGGAAAAGGTGCAGCGCCACGTGGACGACGCGGTGGCCAAGGGTGCCCGCGTCGTAGCCGGCGGCAAGCGCCTGGCCGGCCAGTTCTTCGAGCCCACCGTGGTGGCGGATGCCACGGCCGACATGCTCTGCGCCAAAGAAGAAACTTTTGGCCCGTTCGCGCCAGTGTTCAAGTTTGAGCAGGAACAGGAAGCGATTGACGCGGCCAACAACACCGAGTTCGGTCTGGCCAGCTACTTCTACAGCCGCGACATCGGCCGCATCTACCGGGTGGCCGAAGCGCTAGAGTACGGCATGGTGGGTATCAACGTCGGCATCCTGGCCACCGAACACGTGCCCTTTGGCGGCGTGAAACAGTCAGGCCTGGGCCGAGAAGGCTCACACCACGGCATGGACGACTACGTGGAAATCAAGTACCTCTGCCTAGGGGACATCCAGAAATGAGCGCACTGCGCCGTGCGCTGGTGCTGCTGGTGACGCTGGCGCTCTGCGCCTGCGCCAGCTTCATGCCGGGTGATCCGCCACAGGTCGATGTGGTGGGTGTCCAACCGCTGCAGGGCCAGGGAATGGAGCTGCGCATGCTGGTGAAGCTGCGCGTCATCAACCCAAACGACACGCCCATCGAGTACGACGGCGTGTATTTGGAGATGGACGTGCGCGGCAAGCGTTTCGCCAGCGGCGTGAGCGACATGCGCGGCGCGGTACCGCGCTTTGGCGAGGCCGTGGTCAGCGTGCCGGTGAGTGTGCCGGCGGTGGCCATGCTGCGCCAGGCTCTGGGCATGGCGCAGGGCGATGCCAGCGCCATCAGCTACGTCATCAGCGGCAAGCTCTCAGGCCCACAGTGGCGCAACACGCGGTTCAGCTCGGAAGGCGAGTTCAAGCTGCCAGAGGGCATGCGCTGAAGGCGCCCCGCGTCAGTTGATTACCTTCCAGCTGCCATCGGCCTGACGGCAGGCAGTGCCGTAAACCGTTTCGGGTTGGCCGCCAATCAGCGCCTTCACCGAGTATTCGCGGCAGGGGCCTGCTGCTGATTCGTAGGTGCGCGTCGGCGTCACGGTGTACTGGTTGCGAGTGTCGGGATTGACCCAGGTCGAGGGCACCGAGGTGCGCACCGACTCCAGTGCATGCGCAGTCTTGAGCCGGTCGGTCTCGTCCATCGAGCGGCCGATGTTGCCGCCGATAC
Organism: Hydrogenophaga sp.; assembly: GCF_011390835.1. Lineage (GTDB taxonomy): Bacteria > Pseudomonadota > Gammaproteobacteria > Burkholderiales > Burkholderiaceae_C > Hydrogenophaga. Next base: position 21,138 of record NZ_JAABRQ010000015.1, read on the forward strand.
TGGCGCCAACGATGGTGCCCAGTATGGTGGCCACGGTGCGCCCGGAGCCTCGGCCCACCTGATTGCCGATGACGCCACCCAGAATTCCGCCCACCACCATGCCGGACTGCTCCTGGGTCGGCGGCGTGTTGCAGCCAACCAGCGCCAGAGCAACCAGCGGGATGGCCAATAGGGTGCGATGCGTGGTCATGTCAGATCCTTTCAATCGGTTGAAGATGACTTCAGCATAGGCATACCCCAGGGAGTTATCTTGATCGGGGTCAAATGCGGGGCGCATTTGAGACTTGTCTCCAAAAGTGCCCTGGTGCTGTCTCGGACACGCTCCAAAACCCTATTCACGGGCAAGCAATTGAGTTCAACAATATTGCTACAAACTGATCGATAGAAGTCCACGCAGGCCTTCACTCAGTCGCTCATCCTGCAGGAGACACCCCATGACCCGCCCCACCCTCTTCCTCGCCTCTGTGCTCACCGCAGGGGCGCTTACCTTGGGCGGCTGTGCCACCCCGATGCAGGCCACCACCCCTCACCGGGTGGTGTTCCAGGTCAGCGACAACGACCCGGCCAAGTGGAACCTGGCGCTGAACAACGCCAAGAACGTGCAGCAGGAATACGGCTCGCGCCCGATGCAGGTGGAAATCGTGGCCTACGGCCCGGGCATCGGCATGCTCAAGGCAGATTCGCCCACCGCCAACCGCGTCACCGAAGCCAGCAAGGCCGGCGTGCAGATCGTCGCCTGCCAGAACACCATGAAGGCCCAGAAGCTGAACACGGCAGACATGAACGCCAGCATCGGCTACGTGCCAGCGGGCGTGGTGAAGCTGATGACGCGGCAGCGCGAAGGTTGGTCGTACATCCGACCCTAAGTCGACGGGGCGACATGGCCCCAGCTGCCTGTCCGGCAGACGGACAAAGCCCGATAGACTCCAAACAGCTGGCCACGCTTTGTGTGGCCAGCTTTTGACTGCACGCGATTCGCGCGGATACAGGGTATCTGGGCCAAGCCACTGACTGATGGGGCCCGGCAAGCACCTTGGCCAGTCTCGCTCCACCGCGACCCGTGCACCCGCACAGGCATCAGGAAACACACCGTGAACCTGCGATCCGTCGAGTCGTTCTACTGGGTGGTGATGCTGCGCAGTGTGACGCGCGCGGCAGAGAAGCTGCACCTGACCCAGTCGGCCATGTCGAGCCGCATTGCCATGCTGGAGCAGGAGCTGGGCGTGCAGCTGCTGGACCGGCGCGACAAGCAGTTCCGCATCACGCAGGCAGGCCAGCGGTTTTTTGTGCATGCCGAGCGCCTGCTGGATCTGCAGCGCGAGATCAAGTCGGAAATGGGCACGGCGGCGATCCAGCCCGTGGTGCTCAAGGTGGGCGCGTTTGAATCGGCTTCGCACTCCTGGCTGATGGACTGGGTGCGATCGCTGCACAAGGCCAATCCCATGCTGGCCCTGGAGCTGACGGTGGAGACCTCACCGGTGCTGGTCGATCTGCTGTCGCGCGGCGCCCTGGATCTGGCCATCGCGGCCCTGCCCGCGACTGGCAACAGCGTGCGGTCGCTGGCCTTGCCCTCGATGGAGATGAAGTTTGTCGGCCACGCCGAGCTGCACCGCCGCCGCCGCTGGACACCGGCGCAGCTGGCTGCAGAGGAGCTCATCACCTTCCAGCGCGGCTCCCAGCCGCACCTGGCCCTGCTCGACATGCTCAAGCGCACGGGCGTGGAACCTACGCGCGTACACACCGTGTCCTCCATCAGCGCCATGTCGCAGCTGGTTGAAGACGGGCTGGGCATCGCCACCCTGCCCGCTCTGGTGCTGCAGCGGCTGCGCCGCCGCATGCCACTCAAAGCACTGGCCAGCGACATCATCCTTCCGGCGCTACCGACCCACCTGAGCTGGCGGATCGACCCCACGCTAGTGGCCCAAAAAACGCTGATCGACAGCGTTTTGAACCATCTTGGGGTAAACCCGAAGCATCGATTAAATCGATGAACTGAGCGAGAAACTTTTTGTTTGCCCTGCTTTTGGATCACCCGCAAGATGCGTTCATGACACCGGGACTGGATCCCGGATGCATTTCAAGAACCAGGAAGGGACCACATGCAGGGCACCGCATTCAACTTCAACGCAGACGCCGCGCGCCGTGGCTCAGAGTTGCGTGCACGCATCCGCAGCGGTGAGCTGAACCGCCACACCAGCGGACTGGCCGATGACCTCGTGCAAGGCAACTTGGTGGTCCTGCCTGCGGCTGATGCTCATGACTTCCTGCTTTACTGTCAACGCAATCCCAAGCCCTGTCCAGTGATCAGCGTGGGCGAGGTTGGCGACCCGTCACTGCCCAGGCTGGGCCATCACATCGACCTGCGCACCGACCTGCCGCGCTACCGTGTCTGGCGCGACGGCGAAATGGTTGATGAGTGCGAAGACGTGAGCGCCGTCTGGCGCCCCGATCTGGTCTCCTTTGTCATCGGCTGTTCGTTCTCTTTCGAATGGGCCATGCGCACCGAAGGCATTGCGGTGCGCCACATCGAAGAAGACCGCAACGTCTCGATGTACCGCACTTCGATCGAAACCCAGCCGGCTGGCGCCTTTGGCGGCCCGCTGGTGGTGTCGATGCGCCCCCTGGTGGCGGCCGACGCGATCCGCGCAGTCCAGATCACTTCTCGATTCCCGGCGGTGCATGGCGCCCCGGTCCACATCGGCGACCCGGCCCAGATCGGCATCAGCGATCTGAGCCGGCCCGATTACGGCGACGCGGTCACCGTGCTGCCGCATGAGCTGCCCGTCTTCTGGGCTTGTGGCGTCACGCCACAGGCGGCACTGAAGCGGGCTCGGCCGTCGTTCTGCATCACCCACGCCCCGGGGTCGATGCTGATCACCGACCTACTGAACCACCAACTCGCCAGCAACTGAATGGCATTCCCACAGGAGAACCTCATGAAATCCATCATCTTCGGCCTCACAGCCATCAGCCTTGCGACCGCGGTCAGCGCCCAGACCAAATGGGACCTGCCCAGCGGCTACGGCGCCAACACCTTCCAGACCAAGAACCTCGAGCAGTTCGCAGCTGACGTGAAAGCCGCCACCGGTGGCAAAGTGGAGATCACCGTGCACTCGGGTGCCTCGCTGTTCAAGCAGCCCGAGATCAAGCGCGCGATCCAGACCGGTATGGCACCAGCCGGGGAATTCATCATCTCGGGCCTCGCCAACGAAAACCCACTGTTTGGCGCCGACTCGATTCCTTTCCTGGCCACCAGCTACGCCGATGCCAAGCGCCTGTGGGAAGCCACCAAGCCGGTGCAAACCAAGGTGCTCGCCAGCCAGGGCATCAAGATGCTGTTCTCGGTGCCATGGCCAGGCCAGTCGCTGTACTCGGTCAAGCCGATCACCAGCGCCGACGACTTCAAAGGCACCAAGATGCGCGCCTACAACCCGGCCACTACCAGGATCGCGCAGATGCTGGGCGCTTCGCCGGTGACCATCCAGTTGCCCGAACTCGGCCAGGCACTGGCCACTGGCGCAGCCAACAACTTCCTGACCAGCAGTGCCAGTGGAGCCGACGGAAAGCTGTACGAGCAGGTGAAGTACTTCTACCCGGTCAACGCCTGGCTGCCGCGCAACGTGACCGCCGTCAACCAGAAATCCTTTGACGCGCTGGACAAGGCGACACAGGACGCGGTGATGAAGGCTGCAGCCGATGCTGAAACGCGCGGCTGGAAGGCCAGCGAAAAGGTAGACGAGGATTCGATCGCGATCCTCAAGGCCAACGGCGTGACCATCGCGCAGCCATCCGAGAGCGTGAAAGCCGCACTGCAGAAGATCGGTGACACGATGACAGAAGAATGGCTGGCCTCTACCGGCGCCGACGGCAAGGCCATCATCGACGCTTACCGCAAGAAGTAAGCCCTCCTGCTAAGCGCCATGGCCCGCTCGGGCCAGGCGCCGCCCGACCACCGTCTGGAGTGCGCGATGCTGAATCGACTGGCTTTTGGTTTTTACAAGGTTCTGCTTGTGCTGGCCGGCGTGGCCATGATCGCCGCCTTCGTGTCGATCATGCTCAACATCATGGCGCGCATTTTTCTATGGAACATTCCGGGGCTTGACGGCTATGCAGGCTATGCCATCGCGGCAGCCTTGTTCCTTGCGCTGCCGTCCACATTGCAAAGTAACGAGCACATCCGTGCCACGCTGCTGCTGGACCATGTGAGCCCTGGCGCAAAAGGGGTCATGGAGACCGTCGCCTTGTTGCTCGGCACGGGCATCTCCATCTTTCTTGCCTGGTTCTCCATTCGGCTGGTGTGGGTGTCCTACACGCTGCACGACGTCGCTTTCACAGGTGACGCCACGCCCATGTGGATTCCGCAGCTCAGCATGGCTCTGGGCTGCGTGGGCTTTGCGATGGCCTTCGCGCAAGCACTCTGGTCCCGATTCACGGGTGTGCCATTTTTCGCCGAAGCCAGCGACGAAGTGACCCACGCTGACTAACGCGCACCCAAGGAGAGAAACATGGATGTTCTGATTGCCGCTGGCCTGGTTGCGGCGTTATTCATCGCTTTGGCGTCAGGTCTCTGGATCGGCATGGCCTTGCTGGCCGTGGGTCTGATCGCGATGGAGCTGGCCACCAGCCGTCCGGTCGGCGACAGCATGGTCCTGACGATCTGGGGCGCGCAGTCGAGCTGGACGCTGACCGCGCTGCCGCTGTTTCTGTGGATGGGTGAGATCCTGTTCCGAACCAAGCTCAGCGAAGACATGTTCAAGGGTCTCGCTCCCTGGATGAACCGACTGCCGGGCCGTTTGCTGCACGTCAACGTAATCGGCAGCACCATTTTTGCCGCGGTCTCGGGCTCGTCCGCTGCGACCTGCGCCACCATCGGGCGCATTGCGCTGCCGGAACTTCGCCAGCGTGGCTACCCGGAATCGCTGGCCGTGGGCTCGCTGGCTGGTGCGGCTACCCTGGGCCTGCTGATCCCCCCGTCGATCATCATGATCGTCTACGGCGTCGCGGCCGACGTGTCCATCTCCAAACTGTTCATTGCCGGCATCGTGCCAGGCATTGTGCTCGCGTCGCTGTTCATGGGCTACATCATTGTCTGGTCGCTCTTCAACCCGAGCAAGATCCCCGCCGCTGAGATGGGTATGCCCTTCATGGCCAAGCTGTATGCGTCGCGCCATCTGATCCCCGTGGTGCTGCTGATCGGCGCGGTCATGGGCTCGATCTACACCGGCGTGGCCACCGCCACCGAGGCGGCCGCCATCGGCGTGCTCGGCTCGCTGGTGCTGGCCACGGTGGAAGGCAGCATGAGCTGGAAGACCTTCACCGAGGGCGTGGGCGCGGCCTGCCGGGTCTATTGCATGATCGGTCTGATCCTGGCGGGAGCGGCCTTCCTGACGCTGGCCATGGGCTTTGTCGGCCTGCCACGGCACCTCGCCGAATTCATCACAGCACAAAACCTGTCGCCTTTCGCGCTGGTGTTGGCGCTGACCCTCTTCTACATCGTGCTGGGCTGCTTTCTGGACGGCATCTCGATGGTCGTGCTGACCATCGGCGTGCTGCTGCCAACGGTACAGGCCGCAGGGTTTGACCTGATCTGGTTCGGTGTGTTCACCGTGCTGCTGGTCGAGCTCGCTCAGATCACGCCGCCTGTGGGGCTGAACCTGTTCGTGCTGCAAGGCCTCACCAAACATCCGCTCACCTACATCGCGCGCACCGCGACGCCGATGTTTCTGATGATGCTGGTGGCGGCCGTGCTCTCGTACTTCGGGCAAGACCTGATCCTCTATCTGCCCAACCGGATGTGAGGGTAGCCAGATGACGCTGCGCCTTCTGGATGCCGGCGACGCGGCTTTCACCATCGAGCTGGGCAACAGCATCGACCCCGGCTTGCTCGCCAGCGTGCATGCGCTGGACGCCGCCATCGCCCAGGAGCAAGCCGCCGGGCGCCTGCCAGGCCTGATCGAGACGATGCCGACCTTCCGCTCGCTGACGGTGTTTTACGACCCGTTGGTAACCCGTCAGCAGACCTTGCTCGACACCCTCAAGCCTTTGTTCGATGGCGCCGATCACGCCACACCCATCGAAGGCCGCCGATGGCGCCTGCCGGTCTGCTACGAAGGCGAGCTGGGCCTCGATCTCGCGACCACCGCCCAGACCATTGGCGCCACCGAAGACGAAGTGATCTCGCTGCACAGCGGCACCGAGGTCCGCGTCTACATGCTGGGCTTCCTGCCCGGCTTCCCGTTCATGGGTGATGTGCCCGAGCGGCTGAGGTTGCCGCGTCGAACGCAGCCCCGCGTGCGCGTGCCCGCAGGCAGTGTCGCCATTGCCGGCGGGCTGACCGCTATCTACCCTTGGGAGAGTCCCGGCGGCTGGCACCTGCTGGGCCGCTGCCCGGTTCCGCTGTTCGATGCAACGCGGGAAGAGCCATCGCTGTTGTCGGCGGGTGATAGCGTTCGTTTCGAGCCCGTGTCGCACACCGAGTTCCTGAAGATGGAGGCGGCCAGCCAGGCCGGCGAGGTCGACCCGACACACTGGCTCGCCGATGAACAGGGCGCGGCATGACGGCGGAACCCCACATCGAAGTGATCTCGCCCGGCGCCTACGCGTCGGTACAGGACACCGGTCGCCGGGGCTACCGGCGCGTAGGGGTGCCCTGGGCGGGTGTGCTCGATCCGCGCCTGATGCGCGTGGCCAATGCGCTGGTGGGCAACGCAGACGGCACACCGGTGATCGAATGTTTTGACGGCGGCCTGCAGCTGGTCGCGCGAGGCGGCAACGTCAGGCTGGCGGTGGCCGGCCATGCGGTGGTCGAAATCGAGAGCGCGGGCGAACGCCGTGTGCTGGGCGCATGGCGCTCCTTGACCCTGACCGAGGGCGACACCCTGCGCTTGCGCCGACTGGAGCGCGGCCGGGTGGCGGTGATCGCCATCGAGGGCATGGCCTTGCCGACGGTGCTGGGCAGCGTGTCAACCTACGCGCGTGCGGCGCTTGGCGGCGTGGAGGGTCGCGCCTTGTCGATCGGCTCCACCTTGCCCGCCACGGCCGCGGCTGACCGCCCAGAGTCCATGCTGCCCGCTGCCCCGACCGTGGACGGCGGGCCGATCCGCCTCGTCGCAGGTCCACAGGCCGATCATTTTTCGGTCGCTGCGCTCGCGAACCTGGTCGACACGCCGTACCAGGTCACTCCCGAGGCGGACCGCATGGGCGTGCGCCTGGAAGGCGCCGCCCTGGAACACATCGGCTCGCCGGAAATCGTGTCCGATGCCACCGTGCCCGGATCGATCCAGGTGCCTGGAACGGGCCAGCCCATCGTCTTGCTGGCAGATGCGCAAACGGCCGGTGGCTACCCCAAAATCGCTACCGTGATCAGCACAGATCTGCCGCGGTTCGCAGCTGCGCGTCCCGGCGAGTCTTTGCGCTTTATGTTCATCGACACCGAAATGGGGGAAAACCTGGCGCGTGCAGCGGAGGCCGAGACGCGGGCCCTGCTGACCAGCCTGCGGCCACTGATGCTGGGCGGCGTCGATGAGGCAGCGATTTATGCTGGCAACCTGGTCAGCGGCTTCATTGACGCCTTGTCGGCTGAACACAGACCACTGACAGAGATCCTCTGAATCACGAACCCCAAGCCTCTGGATCAAGATATGAACATCAACCTGAATGCCGACTTGGGCGAATCGTTCGGCGCCTGGACCATGGGCGAGGACGTGGCCCTGCTGCAAGTGGTGGGCACGGCCAACATTGCCTGCGGATTCCACGCCGGGGACCCGCTGGTCATGCGCACCACCGTGCGCACTGCGCTGGCTGCAGGTGTGAGCCTGGGCGCCCATCCCGCCTACCCCGACCTGCAGGGCTTTGGCCGGCGGCCGATGAAGATGGCGCCAGCCGAACTGGAAGCCGCCATCATCTATCAAATCGGCGCCCTGGCGGCCATGGCCGCCGCGGAAGGTGGTCGTCTGACCCACGTGAAACCGCACGGCGCCTTGAACAACCAGGCCTGCGAAGACGCCGCGCTTGCCGACACCGTGGCCCGCGCGGTGCGCGCGATCGACCGCGAACTCATCTTGTTGGCGCCCGCACGCTCGGAGATGATCACCGCCGGCCAGCGCGCAGGCCTGGCCGTCGCCGCAGAAATTTTTGCTGATCGCGCTTACAACGACTCGGCCAACCTGGTCCCACGCAGTCAGCCTGGCGCCGTCATCCACGACCCTGACGAGGTGGTCGCACACGTCATGCGCATGCTGGACTCTGGCTGTATCGTGGCGCAAAGCGGCAAGCGACTGCCCACCCACTTCCACAGCATTTGCGTACACGGGGACACACCGGGCGCAGTCACCAACGCCCGCCGCCTGCGCGGTGCCATTGAAACCGCAGGCTGGACGCTGACCGGTCTGCCAGCCGTGCTGGCCGAGTCTGTCCAAGCTTGAGAGTGCCCTGCGATGGCGTAAACTCTGCACCACTGCGGGTGTAGTTCAATGGCAGAACGGCAGCTTCCCAAGCTTCATACGAGGGTTCGATTCCCTTCACCCGCTCCACACGAGTCGCCAAAGGCCGTCAAGGACATGCACCTGACGGCCTTTCTCATTGGCGAATCAAGACACTGCGTCAAGAATGCACCTAGATCTCGCCAAAGCCAGATGATGGTGCTGTTCGCGGCAAGTAGACACAAAACGTGGAGCCCTCCTGTTGCGCTGACTCTACCCAGATACGACCACCGTGAGACTGGATGATTCGCTTGCACATGGCTAGACCGATTCCGTCACCACTGATTGAGGCATCAGCGTCGACCCGGGTGAACATCCCAAAGATGTCCAATGCGTCACCAGCCTCTATGCCGAGTCCGTTGTCTCTGATTGACAAGGTCCAACCATCAACCGATTCCACACTTGCGAAATTCAAACAAGTGACTTCTCGCATCCCAGAGTACTTGAAAGCATTGTCCAAGAGGTTCGACCAGACTTCTCGTGTCAAAACAGGATCAGCCCAGACCACTGGCAGATCGTCAACTCCAGAGGCTGTAAAGGCTTGAGACGGAAATGACGCGGAGACCTCACCGATGCATTCGGTCGTCAGCTTTCTCATGTCCACCATGCAGCAATGGATACCCTTTCGGCCCAATCGAGAGAAAGCAAGCATTCCATCGATTAGAGATGAGAGTCTGTTCCCTGCTGAAATAACCTTGTCGCAATAGACCATCGCAGCATCGACATCGCCTGCAACGATGGATGACTTCACGATTTCAGAGAAGCTGGCCATATGCCGAACCGGCTTCTTGAGGTCATGCGAAAGCGCATGAGAGAAGACCTCCAGAGACCGATTTGCTTCTTCAAGCCTCGTAGTCCGCTCTCCCACCATGATGCGCAGCTTTTCATTGTTCAATCGCTTTTGCTCATACAGCTCCTTGTACACCGATATGTCCTGAATGGTCCAGGTCTCAGGTCCGCGCCAGTTCCGATCTTGGCGCTCTGGGACACCGCAGACGCGCACCCATCTCCGATGCCCATTGGTTGTGACGATGGGGAAATCGTGGTCAAACTCTTCGCCTGTAGCAAGGCTCTTGTCGATTCGCTCCTGGAGTTCTGGCAAGGCTTCGATCGCAACGAACTTCCGCAGGTCTCCTAAGCTGCCACCCGTGGTTGACTTGTCAATCTCAAAGATCTCGTTGATCTCCGAAGTCCATTTCAGTTGTTGCGTGACCCGATCAAATTTAACCAGCCCAAGCTTCAGGAGCCGCTGAGCTGCTTGGAGGTGGTATTGCAGCTGGGCATTAGATTTCTCGAGTTTTCGCCTCTCGGTGACATCCATCTGGATGGAAAAGTACGCGATCACCTCTCGGTCAATATTGCGAACTGGTTCGATGTTGAGAAGCAAGGTGTAAGGCTCACCGCTCTTGCGATAATTGACAACCTCAACGCCTGACACAGACCTTCCTTGACGCAGAGTATTGCCAAGTTGCTCGGTCACGCGTTTGTCGGTAAGAGGTCCGTGGGTTCTTGCACCTGCAGGGAGTCCCCGCACCTCGTCGAGAGTCCAGCCGGTGACGGCAGTGTAGGTCTGGTTGACCCAAGTCACACGGCGATCGGCATCAGTCACGACCACCATGTTGCTGCTCTCCTCTACGACCCGCTCCAAAATCATGAGCCAGGAAGTGAGGTCGTCTAATTCGTTTTCAGGACTGATCATAGATGGGGGGGGAAATCACCAGGTAATTCACAAGTAGTACCGGCCCAGATGGGCCTGGATCAGGCCTCTGATTTAGAGGACCACGCTCTTTATCACCGACCGGCGCTACACAATCAAGAGTAAATCACTTGGCCTTAGTGATCTGGGTCACTCGCAAGCCAGCGCGACGGAGCGACCTACACGTACATGTGGATAACATCACGGTCATGCTCCTACCTGTCCTGCATACTGCCTCGCAAAACTGGCGACTTCGACTTGCACAGCAAAAGCTAAAGCCATGGAAATGAGGAATGAGAATCGGCTCAGCGCGACTGCTGATCCCGGCTGTGACAGCTGCGCTACTCGCCAGCAGTGCCTGTTCGCTAGAGCTGCTTCGGCCAATAACAATTCGATCAAGTTGCATCTGCGCGAGCGCGCAGTGGGAGTGGGGGAGCTGATTGAGAAGCAAGGTGACCTCGCAAACTTCATTGGAGTCGTCAAGGTGGGTCTTCTGAAGGGCTTGCGGTCGAATGCCCAGAACATCAGCAAACCGATCGCCCTGTTTGGTCGTGGGCGCGTCGTTGGATTGTCCAGTGCGTATCGGCTGCCGTCGAGGCTGACTTTGGTTGCAGTCACCCCGATGCGCCTGTGCGAGGTGGGCTCAGAAACCTTCGAAAGACATACCTTGATGCAAGGGGGTCTGCAGGAATTGTTGCTCCGATCTGCAGCAAGCAAAGTGGACTGCTTGACGGATTGGGCTCGCCTCCTTCGTGAAGAAAGCCACCTGCAGCGGCTCTGCAATGCTTTGAGATTGATCGCTGTTGAGGAGGGAAGTCAAGCGTTTCGCATACCCAGTCATTCAGACTTGGCCGACTTGCTTGGCTCGCGGCGAGAAACGATTGCGCGAAACCTTTCCACACTCATTAGGCGTGGTTTCTTTCGGAAAACGGGGCGATGGCATGGTGTCTTGACAAGACCGCAGTGTGAGGTCCAGGGGATTGAATCCGAAACGGATTGATAGGCACGGAAGTGCTCTTTGGCCGACGCTTCTTGTGAGTGAGTCAAAGTGCGCTCTTTGCACCCCATGCGCTACGCCTCGCGATTCCATCAAGTAGGCTGGCTTTCATCGCCGAGGATGACTAGCCGCTGAAGGCGCGAACCGCGTTGGCCAAGCGCTCAGCTTGATGCTGCAAGCTGGTCGCTGCTGCAGCGCTCTGCTCAACCAGAGCTGCGTTTTGTTGTGTCGACTGGTCAAGTTGAGTGATTGCGGAGTCGACCTGTGAAATCCCCTCCGCCTGTTCCACGGTCGCGCTAGCGATCTCTTCGATCAGTCGAGAAACCTTCTGGACGCTGGCGACGATTTCGATCATGGTCTCTCCAGCCCGTCCCACCAATGAGGTTCCCTCGCGCACCTTGTCGCCACTGTCGTCAATCAAGCTTTTGATGTCCTTCGCTGCTGCAGCGCTTCGATGGGCCAGTGCACGGACCTCTCCAGCAACGACAGCAAAGCCTCTTCCCTGTTCGCCTGCTCTGGCGGCCTCAACTGCAGCGTTCAAGGCCAAGATATTGGTTTGAAAGGCGATCCCGTCAATGAGTGCGGTGATGTCGGCAATTCGTTTGCTACTCGTTTGAATGTTGGACATGGTGTTTGCGACTTCTGAGAACCCATGCCGCCCCGCGTCTGCAGCCGTGCTCGCCTGCTGAGCCAAGCTCTCAGCTGCCCGGGTCCGCTCCGAGTTATTCGCTACCGTCGCGTTCATCTGCACCATGCTGGCTGCCGTCTCTTCTAGGCTAGCTGCTGACTGCTCAGTTCTTGAACTCAGGTCGGAGTTTCCCTGGGCGATCTCTTTGCTCGCTGCTTGTATTCTTTCCACCTGCTGCGAAACGTCGTCGAGTAGTGAGCGCAAGTTCAGTCCCGCTTGATTCACGGCTCTGGCCAGCAGCCCTATGTCGTCCACTCTGTTCAGCGGAGCTACTGAAGTGGTCAGCCCAGCTGCAACTTTCTCGGCATTCGCGAGAATGACCCGAAGCGGCGAAGTGATCTGTTTCTCAAGCCACCAATTCACGGCGAGTCCGGCCAGTAGAGCTGTGACAACCTGCCCAACTGGGCCAATCGGGGCGAGTGTGGCAGCGGCAACATACAAGAGCACCAGACACCCAAGGGCAAGCCTCACTCGCCAGGCAGTGGGCAACAATTGCATAGCAGACATCCACTTCAACCAGCCCGCACGGACAACGAGTCCTTTGTGGAAGACAAGGCCAGAGGCTCGTCCCTGCCGGAAGGATTTGTAGAGGTCTTCGGCCCGATCAACTTCTTCTTTCGTCGGTTTTGTCCGGACAGACATGTAGCCAGTGACAACTCCGCTCCGATTTATTGGAGTCGCATTTGCTCTTACCCAGTAGTGATCTCCGTTCTTTCTCCGGTTCTTTACCAACGCTGTCCAAGACTGGCCCCCCTTCAACGTTTTCCACATATCGGCAAATGCAGCTGCTGGCATATCCGGATGCCGAACTACGTTGTGGGGATGCCCGATAAGCTCGCCGTTTTCGAATCCACTCACCTCTACAAATGCCTCGTTGGCATATGTCAAGTTGCTGTGAGTATCTGTGGTGGACATCAATGTCGCATCTTTGGCAAGGACATACTCTTGCTGTGTGACAGGTTGGTTGTTGCGCATTCCTGATCCTTTGGGTCTTGGTAAACGTTGGTTTGACGCTCACAAGTATCGGGAATGGTCTCGACAGTAATTTGGGAAAGTGCGGTTGCTTTCCTATACAGATTCGGCCCGAGTGATCTAAATCACTTTCATCCACCGTGGCAAGCTACTTACGTCCGCTATTCCTCTGAAATCGATCGCCAGACCCGTGAGGAACGGTGTCTCTCGGATGGCCGCAATTGGCCAAAGAGTGCGAGTTCACAGCGCGTTCGACATCGACAGCATTCGCTACTGCAAAGCAGTCGATCAGCCTGACCAAGCGAAGGATTGCCAGGGATCGAGCAGAGACCCTTGACCTGCAGCCAGACAGAAGACAGCCGACGACGCGGATCCGGGGTCAACCTGAATCTTCACTGCGTGGTCGCCACCAAAGAACCCTGGGGTAGCGTGAGCAAGACCGGGGAACAAATCGGGGAACAGATCAAGATGTTACGAATGTTATTGGCTTCCCTTCACCTCACACAGCGCAAACGGCCCCTCGGGGCCGTTTGTCTTGGGATCGATTCCGGACGGATTCAGATCAGCGGCACGCCGGTCTTGGCCTGGATCTGCTCGCGCGTGACCTCGGGCGCCAGCTCCACCAGCTTCAAGCCCTCGGGCGTCACGTCCATTACGCCAAGGTCGGTGATGATGCGGTCGACGACGCCCTTGCCCGTGAGCGGCAACGTGCACGCGGGCAGGATCTTCATGTCTTCGGTACCGTCCTTCTTCTTGGCCACGTGTTCCATCAGCACGATGACGCGCTTGACGCCGGCCACCAGGTCCATCGCACCGCCCATGCCCTTGACCATCTTGCCGGGAATCATCCAGTTGGCCAGGTCGCCTTCGTGGGTCACCTGCATAGCGCCCAGGATGGACAGGTTGATCTTGCCGCCGCGGATCATGGCGAACGACTGATCACTGCCAAAAATCGCTGAGCCTTTGATGGTGGTCACCGTCTGTTTGCCGGCATTGATCAGGTCAGCGTCAACCTCGTCTTCGTAGGGAAACGGGCCGATACCGAGCATGCCGTTTTCGCTTTGCAGCCAGACCTCGACATGGTCGGGCACGTGGTTGGCCACCAGCGTCGGGATACCGATGCCGAGGTTCACGTAAAAGCCGTCTTGCAGTTCCTGGGCCGCACGCGCGGCCATTTGGTCTTGGGTCCAGGGCATCTTGATCTCCTTATTTGCGGTCGCGGGTGGTGCGCTTTTCGATGCGCTTTTCCGGCGTGGGGTTGTGCACGATGCGGTGCACATAGATACCAGGCAGGTGCACATCGTCGGGAGCGAGTTCGCCGGTGGCCACAATGCGCTCAACCTCCACGATGCAGACCTTACCTGCCGTGGCGGCGGCCGGGTTGAAATTGCGCGCGGTCATGTTGAAACGCAGGTTGCCCGAGCGGTCGGCCACGTCGGCCTTGATCAGCGCCACATCGGGTATCAAGGCGCGCTCCATCACGTAGGTCTCGCCATCGAACTCGCGCAGCTCCTTGCCGTCGGCCACCAAGGTGCCGACACCTGTCTTAGTGAAGAAAGCGGGGATGCCGGCGCCGCCGGCCCGCAGCTTCTCGGCTAGGGTGCCCTGCGGCGTGAATTCGAGCTCGAGTTCGCCGGCCAAGTACTGGCGCTCAAACTCCTTGTTCTCGCCCACGTAGCTGGAAATCATCTTCTTGATCTGGCGCGTCTGCAGCAGCTTGCCGAGACCGAAGTCGTCCACGCCCGCGTTGTTCGAAATCGCAGTCAGGTTCTTCATCCCCGAATCGCGCAGCGCGTCGATCAGGGCTTCGGGAATGCCACACAGGCCAAAGCCGCCCACGGCGATCAGCTGGCCGTCGGCCACCACACCTTTGAGCGCTTCGGCCGCGCTGGGGTAAATCTTGTTCACGTCGTTTGCTCCAGGGATTGAACACCAGTGGGTACGATACTACGTAATGGCATACGTAGTTTGACCTAATGACTAACCCTGACACCTCCGCTCCGGACATCGACTACCGGCTCGCTTTCGATCTGGCGCCGCTTGGGATGGCGCTCTCGCGCCAGCGCGTCATGGTCGACTGCAACCAGGCGCTGTGCGACATGTTCGGGGCCACGCGCGAGCAGCTGCTCGGCCAGAGCTTTCAGATGCTGTACCCCAGCGCGGCCGAGTACGAGCGCACCGGTGCGCGCATCGCACCCATCCTGGGGCGCAACGGTACTTACGCCGACGACCGCGTGATGAAGCGGGTGGACGGGCGCTTCAAGGGCGAGACTTTCTGGTGTCACGTGACCGGGCGCGCCCTGCAACGCGCCGAGCCACACGAAGCAGGCATCTGGAGCTTTGAAGATCTCAGCTCCCGGCGCGCAGTGCGCGCCGAACTGACGCCGCGCGAACGCGAGGTGGCCG
This sequence comes from Hydrogenophaga sp., assembly GCF_011390835.1. Lineage (GTDB taxonomy): Bacteria > Pseudomonadota > Gammaproteobacteria > Burkholderiales > Burkholderiaceae_C > Hydrogenophaga. The sequence continues at coordinate 36,377 of NZ_JAABRQ010000015.1, forward strand.
CACTGCTGATGGACGGCCTGACCAGCAAAGAAATCGGCAAGGCTCTGGCGATCAGCCACCGCACGGTGGAAATTCACCGCGCGCGGCTGATGCGCAAGTACCAGGCCCACAGCACGCCTGACCTAGTGCACCGGTTGCTTGCAGGATGAAACCCGGAGGCGCTTCGCGCCACCCCCTCAAGGGGGCAACCCGGTGCGGCCCCGCCAAGCTGGTTCCGCCGCGTTTCTGGAAGGCTCACTTCGCTTCAGAGAGACCAATTGGAAGGGTCTCCTCAGGTGCGTCGCATCACTGAGGCTGGAAGCCGCTGTCCTTGATGATGCGGGACCACACCTTGGCGTAGGCCTGCTCACGCGCGGCGAGCTGGTCACCCGACATGTAGCCCACCGACAGGCCCATGGCGGTCAGGCGGTCGCGCACCTCGGGCTGGGCGATGGTCTTCTGGATCGCGGCGCCCAGCTTGTCCAGCGTCGCCTTCGGCGTACCGGCCGGTGCGAATATGCCGTAGTACGGCACATCCTCAAAGCCGGCTAGACCCAGCTCGGACAGGGTCGGAACCTCGGGCATGGCTGGCTGACGCTGAGCACCCATGACGGCGACCACGCGAAGCTTGCCAGCCTTGTGGTTTTCAATGAAGTCAGGCACCGAGGCCACGCCGGCCGGAATCTGGTTGCCCAGCATGTCCGCCATCATGGGTGCACTGCCCCGGTACGGCGCGGTCACCAGGTCCAGGCCGTTTTTCTTGGCGATTTCCTGCACCAGAAACTGCGGCACCGAGTTGGGCGCCGGGATGCCCACCGCGCCCTTGCCGCCAGCCTGCTTCACGCTGTCCACATAGGCTTTGAAGGACGTCGCCGGCGTGCCGCTGGAGAGCGCAAACGCGTTGACGAAGGTGGCGAAGCCAGCCACCGGCACAAAGTCCTTGACCGAGTCGTAGCCCGCGTTCTTGGTCACCATGGGCAGGATGGTGATGCTATGGTCGTGGCTCAGGAACAGGGTCTGGCCATCGGGCGCAGCGGCCTTGAGCGTCTGGGCCGCAATCTGCCCACCCGCACCAGGCTTGTTCTCCACCACCACCGGCGCACCCAGCTCCAGCTGCAGGCGCTCGCCGAGGATGCGTGCAATCGCGTCGGTGCCACCGCCGGCCGGAAAACCGACCAGCATCTTGGTGACTGGCGCACCCTGGGCCGAAGCCCAGCCGGTGGCGGCGAGGGTGGTCACCAACGCCGCGCCACCCAGGGTGCGGCCAAGCAATCGACGAACAGACATCATGTTCAACTCCTGCAGAAAAAAAGGCGATGAGGGAAAACGAGTCAGGGCGCGGGCGCGTCCACCACCTCGGCGGCGGTTCGGAATGCTTCCACTGCGGTGGGAACACCGCAATACACGGCAGCGTGCAGTAGCACTTCCTGAACCTCCTGCACAGTGGCGCCATTGTTGAGCGCACCGCGCACATGGCCGCGCAGCTCATGCTGCTTGCCCAGCGCGGTGAGCATCGCCACTGTGACCAGACTGCGCGTCTTGCGATCCAGTCCGTCGCGCTGCCAGACATCACCCCAGGCGTTGCGAGAGATGTGGTCTTGGATCGGCTGGGTGAAATCGGTGGTGCCGCCCAGCGCTCGGTCAACGAACGGGTCGCCCATGACCCGGCGGCGCGTGGCCAGCCCCTTGTGATATTGCTCATCTTGCATGTGTGTCTCCGCGAGGTGGGTGGTGATGGGCGTGAAGGATAAACTCCTTTGCAGCTTTTCCGAACCACCAATGGAGACAACACATGAGCCAAGACCGCTATCCCCTGCCCGACCTGAACACGCTGCCGGAGGACATCCGCGCCAAGGTGATGGAGGTGCAAGAAAAGGCGGGGTTTGTGCCGAATGTGTTTCTGGCATTTGCTCGCCGTCCCGCCGAGTGGCGCGCCTTCTTTGCCTACCACGACGCGCTGATGACGCCCGAGGCAGTGGGACGAGCTTCAGGCCTGAGCAAGGGTGATCGCGAGATGATCGTCACCACCACCAGCGCCGCCAACCAGTGCCTCTACTGCGTGGTCGCCCACGGCGCGATTCTGCGCATCTACGAAAAAAAGCCACTGGTGGCTGACCAGGTGGCGGTGAACTACCGCAAGGCCGACATCACTCCGCGCCAGCGCGCCATGCTCGACTTCGCCATGAAGGTCTGTCTGGCGTCGCATCAAATCGACGACAGCGATTTTGAGGCCCTGCACGCCCATGGCTTCAACGACGAAGACGCCTGGGACATCGCGGCCATCACCGCATTCTTTGGCCTGTCGAACCGCATGGCGAGCTTCAGCGGCATGATGCCCAATCCGGAGTTTTACCTGATGGGTCGTGTGGCCAAGCAGAAATAAGTCCCGGTTCCCGGAAATATCCGCGGCTCATCGCCCGCGGTACATGCAACCCGCGGTACAAACGGACGGATGAATCGTTCCGATTTTTCCACCAACCATTCCGATGTGGAGCAGGCCGCACGGGATCGAGACTCACCGCAGAGCTGGCTGGTCAATACCCCGTTGCTCGACATCCAGCACCCCAAGATACGGCTGCTGGCGTTGCGCCTCACCCAGCTGCAGCAGGGGGACCGAAACAAGGCGCTGGCCTGTTTCCAGTACGTGCGCGAGCTGCCGTTTGCCTGCCTGCCCGACGGTAACAGCGTCTCGGCCCTGACCGTGTTGCGGCGCGGCAAGGGCGACTGCCACACCAAATCGACCCTGCTGGTGGCGCTGCTGCGCGCCATCCAGATCCCTTCCCGGCTGCGCTTCGTCACGCTGCGAGCCGACTTCCTGCGTGGTGTGATCGATCTGGGCACCCTGCCGATCGAACACTGCTGCGTCGAGGTGCTGATCGACGACCGATGGGTCGCGGTCGACAGCCATGTGATGGACCCGCTGCTGGCGCGTGCGGCCCTCGCCCGTCTGGATAAAGAAAACCGCGACCTTGGCTACGGCATGCACCGCCGGGGCGCCACGGACTGGGACGGCGAACAACAGGCGTTTGCGCCCTTTGTGGCGGACGACACCGCCAGTCTGCCGGTGCACGACTGGGGACCGTTCGACGACCCGTACCAGTTCTATAGCCAGGTGCCCGAGCAGCGTGAGCGCTTGGGGATCCGCGGGCGACTGACCTGGATGGTCGGTGCCCGCGTGGTCAACCGGCGGGTGAAGGCCTTGCGAGATACCGCGATGGGCCAGCTGCAGGCAGTTGCGTCACTGAGTCGTTGAGGCGCTTCAGGGCATCACCACGCGCAGCAAGCGGCCATTGCTGGTGTCTTCGGTCAGCAGGCAGCGCTGGCCGTCTGGTCCCTGGCGCACGTCGCGGATGCGCTAACCGAGGCTCACCAGCAGGCGCTCGCGGCCCACTTCGCGCTCGCCCTCAAACACCAGCCGCCACAAGCTGCGCCCGGCCAGCGCACCGATGAACACGTTGCCCGTCCACTGCATCGGCTGGCTGCCAGTGAAAAAGGCCATCCCGCTGGGCGCGGGCAACGACTGGCAAGCTCGGTGGTGCTCACAGCACCAGCGGTCGGAACAAAAAGCGCGCTCGGCGGGGCTGGTGCAGGATCAATCAGCGCTGCGGATTCGCTGCCACCACCGCAGGCCACGAGCCAACTGCTCAGGATCAGCGCTGCGGCAAGAGCCGTGGGGGGCACGAAAATTTCGGAGATGCAACGTGCCCGCATGCGAGGGCGCCCCCGGCCAACCGGGCGCAAGTATTTGTGAGCTCAGGTGAGCAGCTCGCGCATGCGCGCCGGCAGGGGCGAGGACTTCTGCTGCGGGAAGTTGACCCAGACAGTGGTCGCGCCACCCGATGCGTACAGCGTGTCGGGGTCGTCGCTGCGCGAGAGCGTGCACCAGCTCTCGAAGCTGCTGCGGCCGGGGTCGCTCACGAACAGCGTGGCCAGCACATCACCCGGATACTCCAGCTGTTTGTGGAAGTTGCAGAACGCGTTGACGATCACCGGCCCTTCGCCCCGCGGATCGGGCTCGCAGCCGATGGCGCGCATCCACTCGATGCGCACGATCTCCAGGTAGCGGAAGTACACCGTGTTGTTGACGTGACCCATGGCGTCCATGTCACCCCAGCGAATGGGCAGGGTCATGCTGAAGACCAGCTTCTTGTGAACGGGTAGTTCGAGTTTCATCGATGCGCGCGGATGGAGGCCAGCAGACCGGCCAGGAAAAAACCACAAGCCAGCCACTGAACCAGCGCCGGCCAGTGGGCAAACCAGAGGAATCCATAGAGCAGCCCAAACACGGTCTCGCTCACAATGAGCTGCCCCGCCAGGCTGCCACTCAAGCGGCGACTGGCCATGTTCCACAGCACCGACGCGACCCAGGCCGCGCCAATCCCGGTGACCACGCAGACTGCCACAAAGCTGGCCAACCCAGGCTGCTGAGACAGCGTGGCCAGATCGGTGCCGGCCACAGCCCAGATCAGCAGCGCGCCGAGCCCCGCGGCCACGCCCAGCCAGTTGGCCCACTGGGTGGAGTTCACCTCCGGGTGACGAGCCAGCCAGCGCGCATTGAGCAGGCCGAACAGCACCCAGGAAGCGGCCGCCAGCGCGGCTAAAAAAACGCCCAGCCAGACCTGCGGTCCGCCGGGCAGCGCGCCCAGCCCTTGTGCCGTGGCCTGCATCATCAGTCCCATGCCGGCCGCGGTCAGCAGCAGGCCCGGCATCAGCGTTGCCCAGCGCAGGTGAGCCGGCTTGCCCAGCAGCATCATCCAAAGTGGGATGGTGCCGATCACCAACACCGGCAGCGTGGCGCCAGCGGTCTGGATGGCCATCGCGAGCAACAGGTAATAGCCCGTGTAGCCGAGCACACTCAGCCCCAGGGCCGCCCCGGCCTGGCGCCAGGTCGGCACCAGCCCAACCCCGCGCAGCGCCGCCCACACCATCAGCACAATCGACAAAGCCGCGCAGGCTAGGTACCGCCCCACCGTGATGTCGACCGCACTGAAACCTGGCGCCATCAGCGGCGCTACAAACGCCATGCCCCAGAACGCGCCCGCGCCAAGCCCGGCGAGCACGCCGGTGGACATGCCGGAGGGTAGGCCCGGCGCCATCGAAACCGTGGTGGAGTTCAAATCAATTCAAGCCCGTGCGAAGCGTTGATCCTGAGAGCCGCAGGCTGTGCAGCATGAAAGCGAGGAGAGAGTCTTCCGGCGCGAGTTGTCGTGTTTCAGGGCGCCGCCTATCTGGCTTTGCCAGTGGGCCAGCGACGCTCCTGGGAGGCTGACGGTGAAGCCGGCGCGAGGGGTCAAGCTCCAAACCCATCATCGGCCGCAATCACCGCCCCATTGATGAAATGGCTCTCGCTGGCACAAAGCATCACCAGCAGCGCATCCAGATCACTCGGCTGGCCCACCCGCTTGCGCGGCAGCATGCTGATCAGCTTCTGGCCCTGCTCGGTGGTCCAGTGGTGGTGGTTAATCTCGGTGTCGATGTAGCCTGGGCAGATGGCGTTGACGTTGATGCCGAAACGGCCCCACTCCACCGCCATCGCCTTGGTCATCTGCACCACCGCTGCCTTGCTCATGCAGTACACGCCGATCTGTGGCAACACCTTCAAGCCGGCCATCGACGCGATGTTGATGATGCGGCCACCGACGTAGGTTCCGGGCGCGGCGCCCTTGGCGCGCGCCAGCATGCGCTTGGCCACTTCCTGCGCCACGAAGAACGCGCCCTTGGTATTGGTGTTGAGGATGAAGTCGTAGTCCTCTTCCGTCACATCCTGCAGCCGCTGCGTCGTACTCACGCCCGAGTTGTTGATCAGGATGTCGATCGCGCCGACCTCGGTCTCGGCATGGGCCACCGCAGACCGGATCGACGCGAGATCGGTCACGTCAAGCGCCACCACGTGCGCATCGCCGCCCTCGGCTTCAATGTGCGCGCGCAAGGCCATGAGGCGATCGGTGCGCCGGCTGGCCAGCACAACCGCCGCACCCGCGCGGGCCAGGGTTTTGGCGAACTGCTCGCCCAAGCCACCCGATGCCCCAGTGATGAGCGCCACGCGCCCCGACAGATCCAGGCTGTATGCCATTAGAGAGTCTCCTCAAAAGTCGGCGGGAGTGTCCGGTGACACGCCCTGAGTGACAACGATTGTGCCTGCTTCACCTCTAGAATCGGTCTCGAGCCAGACACAGGCTGCCCGCAGGGCATGATGAACCATCGGGTCTGCGCGCAATACACCCCGGTGGTTGCCACCAGTCCCCCACCCAGAGAGAGAGAGCACACAGCATGACGCAAGACGAGATCCTCGCCGCCCACGGACCCCGCGAAGCCATGGAGTACGACGTGGTGGTGATCGGTGGCGGCCCCGCGGGCTTGGCCACCGCCATCCGGCTCAAGCAACTCGCCACTGAAAAAGGAAGCGATTGCAACGTGTGCGTCCTGGAGAAAGGCTCGGAGCCCGGCGCTCATATCCTGAGTGGCGCGGTCATGGACCCGCAAGCGCTGACCGAGCTATTCCCCGACTGGAAAGAACGCGGCGCGCCGCTGAACCAGCAGGTGACCAGCGACGACGTGCTCTTTCTTTCCGAGTCCGGCCACAGGCGCACACCCGACTTCCTGGTACCGCGCAACTTTCACAATCACGGTAACTACGTCATCAGCCTGGGCGCGGTGACCAAGTGGCTGGGCGAGCAGGCTGAGGCCGCGGGAGTGGAAATCTTTCCTGGCTTCGCCGCGGCCGAGGTGCTGTACGACGACAAGGGCGCGGTCAAGGGTGTTGCCACCGGCAACCTCGGAGTGGGCAAAGACGGCGAGCCCACCGAAAGCTTCCAGCTCGGTATGGAGTTGCATGCCAAGTACACCGTCTTCGCTGAAGGCGCCCGCGGTCACCTCGGCAAACAGCTGATCGCGAAGTTCAAGCTCGACCAAGGCAAGGACCCGCAAAGCTACGCCATCGGCATCAAGGAACTGTGGGAAGTGCCGGCCGACAAGGCCCAACCCGGCAAGGTGGTGCACACCGCTGGCTGGCCCATGGACAACGATACCTACGGCGGCGGCTTTCTGTATCACCTCGAAGGCAACAAGGTCACGCTGGGCTTCGTCACCGGCCTCGACTACCAGAACCCATGGCTCTCGCCGTTCGAGGAAATGCAGCGCTGGAAAACCCACCCCGCGATCAAGGCCCACATCGAAGGCGGCAAGCGACTAGGTTACGGCGCACGGGCCATTACCGCCGGTGGCCTGCTCTCGCTGCCCAAGACCGTGTTCCCGGGTGGTGTGCTTGTGGGTTGCGACGCTGGCTTCCTGAACGCAGCGCGCATCAAGGGCAGCCACGCTGCGATCAAGAGCGGCATGCTGGCCGCCGACGCCGCGTTCGAGGCGCTGGCCGCGGGCCGCAGTAGCGACGAACTCGCCGCCTTCCCCGCAGCGTTCGAGAAGAGCTGGCTGCACACCGAACTGCACCAGTCGCGCAACTTCAAGCAGTGGTTCAAGAAGGGCGCCACCATGGGCGCGCTCATGACCGGCATCGAGCAGTGGTTCCTGCCCAAGATCGGTGTCAGCACGCCGCCCTGGACCATCCACCGCACGCAGGCCGATCACACCATGCTGCGCCCAGCCGCCGACATGCCGCAGATCAGCTACCCCAAGCCCGATGGCAAACTCACGTTCGACCGCCTATCCAGTGTGTTTGTATCCAACACCAACCACGAAGAGCAGCAGCCGGCCCACCTCACGCTCAAGGACGCCAGCGTGCCAGTGAGCATCAACCTCGCCAAATACGCCGGTCCCGAGAGCCGCTACTGCCCGGCCGGCGTGTACGAATACGTCAAGACCGAGGCAGGAGAAGACCGGCTGCAGATCAACGCCCAGAACTGCGTCCACTGCAAGACCTGCGACATCAAGGACCCGACGCAGAACATCGTCTGGGTGACCCCGGAAGGCGGCGGTGGACCCAACTACGCCGGAATGTGAACCTGCCTTTCACCCCGGCATGAGTGACCAGGCCCAATAACGCCCTGTCCATGGCGGGCGGCAAGGCCCCTGCACCATCGCCAAGCCATTTTTGCTCCCGCCCGGCAGGTCATCGGCCAGATGCCGAGGCCTTCCGGTACACTGGAAGCCGTCAGGAGAGAGCCCCCCCGGCACGGGGGCCGCCGAAGGCGCAGGAGGTCCGCGTTGCAGCAGCAAGCAGGCCCTGAACGCTCAGGCAAAAGGACTGACCAACACTGCCTTCACCGGCGGTGTCCCCCACTGGAGAGAGGTCTTCCTCGAGAAGGCCCACCGAAGGAGCAAATGCGGCATCACCCGCGTGAATCTCTCAGGTAAAGCGGACAGGGGGGCAGCACACGGATGCACCGTGTCACGTCCGCGCAAAGTGCGTGGACTCTGCCCCAACGCCACCTGAAAGCCCGCCGTGTCTGTCGCCTCCTCCACCGCCGATTTGCTCCAGACCCCGCTGCACGCCTTGCACCTCGAACTCGGTGCCCGCATGGTGCCGTTCGCTGGCTACGCCATGCCCGTGCAATACCCCATGGGCCTGATGCAGGAACACCTGCACACGCGTGCCGCCGCCGGGCTGTTCGATGTCTCCCACATGGGGCAGCTGAGGCTGGTCGGCACCGACGCCGCCTCGGCATTCGAGACGCTGATGCCGGTGGACGTGGTCGACCTGCCCGTGGGCAAGCAGCGCTACGGCCTGCTGCTGAACGACGCCGGCGGCATCATCGACGACCTGATGTTCGTCAACCGCGGCGACGATTTGTTCGTCATCGTCAATGGCGCTTGCAAGGATGGCGACCTGGCGCACATCGAAGCCACCATCGGCAAGCTCTGCCATGTCGACGCCCAGTTCGACCGCGCCTTGCTCGCGCTGCAGGGCCCGAAGGCCGTGACCGCCTTGCAGCGCCTGCTGCCCGGGGTGGAGAAACTGGTGTTCATGACCGGCGCCGCGTTTGACTGGGCCGGTGCCGACCTGTTCATCACCCGCAGCGGCTACACCGGTGAAGACGGATTCGAAATTTCCCTGCCAGCCGATCATGCGGACGCCTTTGCCCGCGCGCTGCTGGCCCAGCCCGAGGTCAAGCCGGTCGGCCTGGGCGCACGTAACTCGCTGCGCCTGGAAGCCGGGCTGTGCCTCTACGGTCAGGACATTGACGCCACCACCACCCCAGTCGAGGCAGGGCTCAACTGGGCGATGCAGAAGGTGCGCCGCACAGGCGGCGCCCGCGCCGGCGGCTTCCCCGGCGCAGAGCGCGTGCTCGCCCAGCTCGACGGCACCGAGCCGCTGGCCAGAAAACGCGTCGGTCTGGTGGCGCTCGAGCGAGTGCCGGTTCGTGAGCACGTCGAAATCCAGTCGCTCAATGGCTCAACCATTGGCGAAGTCACCAGTGGCCTGCTTGGGCCGAGCGCCAACAAACCCATTGCCATGGGCTATGTCAGCGCGGAGCAGTCCGCGGTCGGCACCCGCCTGCAGGCCATGGTGCGCGGCAAAGCCGTGCCCATGGAGGTAGCCGCGATGCCGTTTGTGCCCAACCGCTACTACCGAGGATAGGCAGCCTGCGCCCCATGGCGTCTTGCCCATGCGGGCTCGACGCCCCGCCCCCTTGATCTGCCACCCTCATTTTCCCTTTACGTCTACCCCTTTACTTTTGACAGGAGCACAGCCATGACCACCAAGTACACCGAAGACCACGAATGGATCCGCGTTGAGGGCGATGTCGCCACCGTCGGCATCACCCACCATGCGCAGGATGCGCTGGGCGATGTGGTGTTTGTCGATCTGCCCGAAGTGGGCAAGTCGTTTGCGCAAAAAGACGTAGCCGGTGTGGTCGAGTCGGTGAAAGCCGCCGCCGATGTGTACATGCCGGTCAGTGGCGAAGTGGTGGAAGTCAATGAAACCCTGCGTGGCGATCCGTCGCTGGCCAACAGCGATCCGCTGGCGACTGGTTGGTTCTTCAAGGTCAAGCTGTCGACGCCCGCCGAAGTGGACGCGCTGCTCGACGAAACCGCCTACGCTGCACTCACTTGACCCACCCTTGCCGCGCTTCGCGCGTCCCCCTCAAGGGGGCGGCGCTGGCGGCCCGGCGAAACAGGTTCCGCGACGCCCTGGGATCAAGTCGCCTCTCGCCGTTTGTGCCTGCTTTTGCCACTCTTGGTTTGTTGAAACTCCTCACTTACCCCTAGGTTCCACCATGCTGATGCCTTCCGCCAAACCCTTGGACGAACTCGAGAACGCTCCCGAGTTCATCGCCCGCCATATCGGTATCAGCGAAGCCGATGAAGCCCACATGCTGTCGGTCATCGGCGAGGCCTCTCGCCGAGCGCTGATCGACGGCATCGTGCCGCGTTCAATCGCGCGCAGCGCGGGCATGAAGCTGCCTGCTGTCGCCAGCGAGGCGGCAGCGCTGGCCGAGCTGAAAACCATCGCGCAGAAAAACAAGCTGCTCAAAAGCTTCATCGGTCAGGGATACCATGGCACCCACACGCCGGGCGTCATCCTGCGCAACGTGCTGGAGAACCCAGCCTGGTACACCGCTTACACGCCCTATCAGGCAGAGATTTCGCAAGGCCGCATGGAAGCGCTGCTGAACTTCCAGACCATGGTGACCGACCTCACCGGCATGGACATCGCCAACGCCTCCATGCTCGATGAAGCCACCGCGGCGGCCGAAGCAATGACGCTGGCGATGCGCTCGGTGAAGTCCAAAGGCCAGACCATCGTGGTGGCCGGCGACTGCCACCCGCAGACCATCGAAGTCATCCAGACCCGCGCCGCGCCGCTGGGCATCACGGTGCAGCTGGCCAGCTCCGCGCAAGAGTGGGATGCGGCGCTGAATGGCGACAGTTACTTTGCCGTGCTGGCGCAGTACCCTAGCACCAGTGGGCGCATCGATGACCTGCGCGACGATGTGCAGCGCGTGCATGGCAAACATGCCGCCTTCATCGTGGCCGCCGACCTGCTGGCCCTCACTCTTCTGGTTCCCCCGGGCGAGTTCGATGCCGACATCGTGGTCGGCACCACGCAGCGCTTCGGCATGCCCATGGGCGCGGGCGGCCCACACGCCGCCTTCATGGCTTGCCGCGATGCGTTCAAGCGCTCGCTGCCAGGCCGTCTGGTCGGCGTGAGCGTGGATGCGCACGGTAACCCGGCTTACCGGCTCGCCCTGCAGACGCGGGAGCAACACATTCGCCGCGAAAAAGCCACCAGCAACATCTGCACCGCGCAGGTGCTGCCTGCCGTGGTCGCCAGCATGTACGCCGTGTACCACGGCCCGCAGGGTTTGAAGCGCATTGCGCAGCGCGTGGCGGCCTACACGGCCATCCTGGCAAAGGGCCTGGAGCAACTGGGTGTGCCTTTGCGCGACCAACGCGCCTTCGACACGCTCTCGCTCAAGACCGATGGCCTCACCCAAAGTCTGGCTGCCAAGGCGCGTGGCCTCGGGGCCAACCTTCGCGTGTATTTCGACGACCACCTGTGCATCACGCTGGATGAGACCACCACCCGTGCAGACATCGACATGCTGTGGACCATCTTCGCTAAAGAGGACCAGGCCCTGCCCAGCTTCGACGCCTTCGAGAAAGGTATCGAACCGCTGATCCCCACCGAGCTGCGCCGCACCAGCGCCTACCTCACGCACCCGGTTTTCGAGAGCCACCACAGCGAGACCGGCATGCTGCGCTACATCCGCAGCCTGAGCGACAAAGACCTGGCGCTGGACCGCAGCATGATCCCGCTGGGCTCTTGCACCATGAAGCTCAACGCCACCAGCGAGATGATCCCCATCACCTGGCCCGAGTTCGCCAATGTGCACCCGTTCGCGCCTGCTGACCAGCAGCTGGGCTACCAGGAACTCGACGAGCAGCTGCGCGCCTGGCTATGCCAGGCCACCGGTTACGCGGGCATCAGCCTACAGCCCAATGCCGGTTCGCAAGGCGAATACGCCGGCCTGCTGGTCATCAAAGCCTCGCACGCTTCGCGCGGTGAAAGCCACCGCAACATCTGCCTCATCCCCAGCAGCGCCCATGGCACCAATCCGGCCAGCGCGCAAATGGTGGGCATGACGGTGGTGGTGACCAAGTGCGACGACAACGGCAACGTGGACATGGCTGACCTGAAAGCCAAGTGCGAACAGCACAGTGCGAATCTGGCCGCGGCCATGATCACCTACCCCAGCACGCACGGCGTGTTCGAGACCACGGTGAAAGAACTGTGTGCGTTGGTGCACCAGCACGGCGGGCGCGTCTACGTGGATGGTGCCAACATGAACGCCCTGGTGGGCGTGGCCGCACCGGGCGAGTTCGGTGGCGACGTGAGCCACCTCAACCTGCACAAGACCTTTTGCATTCCGCACGGCGGAGGCGGCCCGGGCGTGGGCCCGGTGTGCGTGGTGGAAGACCTGGTGCCTTTCCTGCCCGGTCACGCGACGGGCGGCGTGCCGGTCAACGGCGTTGGTGCGGTGAGTGCAGCACCCTTGGGCAATGCGGCCGTACTCCCGATCAGCTGGATGTACATTCGAATGATGGGCGCGGATGGCCTGAAACACGCCACCGAAGCCGCGATTCTTAGCGCCAACTACATCAGCAAACGGCTGAAAGACCACTATCCCACGCTGTACGCCTCGGCCAACGGCCACGTCGCGCACGAGTGCATCCTGGACCTGCGGCACCTGAAGGACACCAGCGGCGTGATGGCAGAGGACGTGGCCAAGCGGCTGATGGACCACGGCTTCCACGCGCCCACGCTCAGCTTCCCGGTGGCCAACACGCTGATGGTCGAACCGACAGAGAGCGAAACGCTAGGAGAGATCGACCGCTTTATCGATGCGATGATCGCCATCCGCGACGAAATCCGGCTGATCGAAAATGGCACCTGGCCCAAGGACGATAACCCGCTGAAAAATGCGCCACACACCGCTGCCAGCCTGATCGCAGGCGAGTGGACCCATCCGTATTCACGGGAAGTGGGAGCGGCCAGCAGCGGCTCACGCGCGAACCAGAAGTATTGGCCGCCCGTGGGCCGGGTGGACAACGTCTACGGCGACCGCAACCTGTTCTGCAGCTGCGTGCCGGTGAGCGAACTGGCCTGATCGAAACGCGCAGCCGCGTGCCGCGCGGACGAAAGATCGCCACCGGAATCTGTTGAAGCCACCGGCGTCAACCCATTAAGTAGGACCGCACCAGCAGACTGACGCCGCCCAGAATCAGCAGCGCCCACACCGCCTGCAGCGCGCGATGCGGCGGCAAGCGGGCATACAGGCGACTGCCCGCGACAAAACCCAGGAACGCAGCTGGCATCAACATCAACGCCGCGGAAAGCAGGTTGGGTTGCTGGTACAGACCGCTGCCGGTGAACATCACCAGCCGGACCAGCCCAGTGCACAGAATCAGCAGGCTGATGCTGGCGCGCAGCACACCTTTGTCAGGCAACCTGCGCGCCAGGTAGATGGTGTAGATCGGCCCGCCCGTCCCGAACATGGACGTGAACGCGCCGCCCACCAACCCAGCCGGGACGGACCACCCGGTCGAGGCGGGCCTCACGGCGGCGCGCACAAGAAGGCTCCACGAGGCGTAAGTCAGCACGAACCCCCCGAGCAACATCAGCAGCAAGCGTTCCCCAGCCTGCACCAGCAGACTCAGGCCAAACGACATGCCGATCAGCAACCACGGCGACAGCCGCAGCAACTCGCGCCAGTCAACGATGCGGCGGTGTCGCAACCCGAGCAGCAAACCAGCACCGATGTCGAACAGCAGCATCATGGGCACGGCAAAGCGCAGCGGGAAGATGTGCGCGAGAAACGGGATGGCGATAATGGACGCGCCAAATCCAGTCAGCCCATAGACCAAGTAAGCCAGCGCCACGACAGCCGCGGCGAAGACCAGCGTTGGCCAAGGCAGATCCATCATGGGCGCTGCATGACCGGCGCCGGCAGTCCATCGATCATCACGTTCAGGCAGGCCGGCAGGCCACTCAACAGCGCGCGCTGCAGAGCGGGCACCATGGCATCGGCACGGGTGACCTGCTCGCCATGGCCACCGAACGCAGCAGCCACCGCGTCATACCGGCTCGGCCGCAGTTCGCAACCGATCACCCGGGCGGCGCCGTAGTCGCGCAGCTGGATCTGGTATTCGGCATTCCAGCGAGCATCGTTGCCCACCACCGCAACGAAGTCGAGGCCGTAACGCACCGCCGTGTCGAATTCGGCGATGTGAAAACCTACGGTGCCGTCGCCCATGACCGCGATGACCGGGGCGCCAGGAACGGCGGCACAGCGCGCGGCGATCGCGTACGGCAGTGCCGATCCGATCGCACCGGCCACGCCATTGATGAGGCGGTGCGGCGCGTCCAGGCAGGCGCTGGCCCACTGCCCGATCTCACCACCGTCACACACCAGGACCGCGTCCGGATGGCTCTCGAGCGCGGCTTGAACTGGCCGCAGCATCTGCACCGGATGCAGGCCATCGACCTGCGAGGGCGACGCCTGTTCCCAGGCGGGAGGGCGCCACGCGATCGCCTCATTGAACTGGTCCAGCCAGTGGGCTTCGTTATTCGACGGGCCCTGCGGCTGCACAGCCATCAAGCCGACCAGCGCCGACGGCGCATCAGCAGTGGCGCAGACCTGCAGGCGATCGCCCAGCGCCTGGCGGCTCCGCTCGATCTCGCTGATATCGGCATCAATCTGGCACACCAGGGCATCGGCCGCGATCGCTGGCGCCTGTCCGAACTTGAGCGTGAAGTCGAGCCGCTTGCCCAGAAGCAGCACGACGTCGGCCTGGGCAAGCATCTGCGCGAAAGCACCCAGGCGCGGGTCCGCCACACCGCGCGGGCTGTCCATGCCTACCACCGGCATGCCGCAAGCGTACTGCAACGCGGCCAGCCGGGCGCGACCGGCGCGTGTCATGCACGACGGACCGGCCAGGATCACCGGTCGGCGAGCGCCCTTGAGCTTGGCCATGATGGTCTGCGCGGCCGCGCCATCCAGCAGCATGGCTTCAGCCGCAAAATCCCCGGCCGAGCGAGGCGCTGCCTGGCTGACCGGTTGCTCCAGCACATCGGTGGGCAGGCTCAGGTGCACCGGGCCCGGCCGCCCCGAGCGCGCGATGCGCACCGCGCGCACAAAGTCTTCGGCCACCGCGTCGGCACTGGCACAGGTCCAGGCGGCCTTGCAGACCGGCTCGGCCATCTGTGCCTGGCGCATTTCCTGAAATGCGCCTTGTCCCAGCAGCGCATTGGGCGCATGACCCGACAGCAAAACCACCGGCGCCTCGGCCATCAGGGCCGTGTACAAGGCGGACACCGCATTCGCATGGCCCGGACCTCCGGTCACCAGGGCCACACCGACCTCACCGGTGATTCGGGCCAGGGCATCGGCCATGTGCACGGCAGCGGCCTCGTGCCGGGTGTGGATCAGGGGGATGCCAGCGTCCAGCGCGGCATCGAACACCGGCATGATGTGGTTGCCTGAGAGCGTGAAGATGCGGCTGACGCCAGCCGCCTGAATAGCGGCAAGGAGCGCGTCACAGCCGCGCTGTGGATGGGATGGGGTCATGGGTTGTTCGGTTCTGGCGGGTCGATTCCGTTCGACCTGCGGCTCGCGGACCTTCGCTGGTGCCGACTCTACACAAGGCGTGCGTCCAGGCTTCCCGCCTGCGGCGCGTCAGGGCTTGTACTGGACCATCGCAGAACAAGCGCCCACAAGGTCAGGCCCGCCAAGCTCGGGCGCCATCAGGGGCTGGCTGGTGCCGCCTCCAGAATGGTCTGCCCCGGCGCGACGCGCGTGAACCGCACCGGTTCACGGTCGATCGCCAGCTCACCCTGGCGCTGCGTGACGACGATATAGGTGGAGCTGGGCAGGTCGCCGGTCTCCGGATGGTCTTCGCGAAAGTGCGCACCACGCGAATCCTCGCGCGCCAGGGCGGCCGTAGCAATGACACGGCTCACCGCAATCAGGTTGCGCAGGTTCAACCAGTCGTGCCAGCTCAGGTTGAAACCCCGGTCGCCATCTTGCACGCCGGTGCGTGCCAGCGCCGCGTCCAGTCCGTCGAGGGTGGCCAGCGCACGCCGCAGCCCGGTGGCATCGCGCAGGATACCGACGTCCTGCCACATGCAGTCGAACAAGGCTTCGCGGATCGCCTCCAGGTCGCCAGGCGGCTGCGCGAACGGCACCAGTTGTTCGGCCACGCTGGCCGCCAGAGCGGCTTCGTCGGGCGGGCGCAGCACACCTTCGCGGGCCACCCACTCGGCCATGCTGTCACCGGCAATGCCACCGAAAACCGTCGAATTCGCCACACCATTGCCGCCGAGCCGGTTGGCACCGTGCACACCGCCGGTGTCTTCGCCTGCGGCGAACAGGCCGGTCAGACCGGTTCGGCAATCGGCATCGAACACGACGCCGCCCATCAGGTAGTGCGCGGTCGGCACCACCTCGACCAGGCCAGCAGCCAGATCAAAGCCGCAGTCACCACAGCGTTCAACCATGCCCTTGAACTGCTGCCGCACGTTTTCGGGCCCCAGATGTTCCATCTTCAGGTAGACGCCGCCGTTGGGCGATGTGCGGCCCGCGCGCATCTCGGTATAGATCGAACGCGAGACGATGTCGCGCGTGGCGCGTTCGCCACGAGGGTCGTACTGGTCCATGAACCGTTGCTGCTCGCCGTTGAGCAGGTGGCCGCCCGCGCCACGCAGGCCCTCCTCCAGCACCGTGCCAGTCATGCGGGTGCCGTTGCCCGCGAGCAGGCCGGTGGGATGGAACTGCACCATCTCCATGTCGCGCAATGGCAGGCCCGCACGCAGCGCCATGGCCAGTCCGTCCGAGGTCTTGTCGCCGGATGGCGTGTGGTACTTGTACATGGTGGGCCCGCCGCCGGTGGCCAGCAAAACGGCCTTGGCCTGTACAAACACAAAGCCACCGTCGTGAATGTTGATCATCAACACACCGGCGAGGGCCTGGCCGTCGGCGGTCTTGATCAGGGAGACCGCGCGGTGTTCTTCCAGGCGGTGGATGCCACGCGACCAGACCTGTTCGGACAGCCGGTTGATGATTTCGATGCCGGTCAGGTCGCCCTTGTGCACGGTGCGGTCGAAGGTCTGCCCGGCAAAGGCCTTCTGGTGCACGGTGCCGTCGGGGTTGCGATCGAAGAAGCAGCCGAGCTCGTTCTCGAGTTCGTGAACCCGCTCGATCGCCTTGGTCACCAAGGTCCAGGCGAGGTCCTGATCAGACAGCCACTTGCTGCCTTCAATCGTGTCCATGAAGTGGCGCTCGACCGAATCGCCCGGCGCCAGTGCGACGTTGTAGCCGCCCTGCACCATGCGAGTGCAGCCGCATTTGCCGAGCAGGCCCTTGACGGCGACGGTGATGTGGCTGTCGTTGGCTTGCTGATGCGCATGCAGCGCTGCGAACAAGCCGGCACCACCCGAACCCAAAATCAGGATGTCTGTCTGCAGTCGTTGGATGGCCGTGCTCATTGCGTCACACCCAGGCTCGCCAGCACCGCCGCACGGCGCGCCTGCGCCGCGTCGCGCACACGGTCGTACAGGCTGCCGCCGTGGCTGTCCATGGCCACCAGCAGCGGGCCGAAATTGCGGATGCGGAATTTCCACAAAGACTCGGGGTTGAGGTCATCCAGGTCGACGTCCTCAATCGCCTCCACCCAGGTGGTCTCCAGCGCCGCGGTGCCGCCGATGATCGCCAGGTAGGCGCCACCCAGGTCCTGGAACGCCTGGGCCGAGGCCTCTCGTAACCCCCCCTTACCCACAATCAGGCGAACGCCGTACTGCTCCATCAGCGGTCGGGTAAAGCGCTCCATGCGGTCGGACGTGGTGGTACCGACGCACACCGGCTGGTAGCCGACCGGAAACGCCTCGCTGCGCTCGACCTTGCGCACATTAGGCGCGGTGTGGATCACGGCGTGGCCACGCAGATCGAAGTGGGTGGTGCGTCCGCGATCGAACATGTGAATCTGCGTCGCGTCACGGATGCCGAACAGGCGCGCTTGCAGCGTCACGGTGTCATTCACCCGAAGCGCGCGCACTTGCTCCTCGGTCGCGGGCATCGTCATTTCATGGTGGGCCATCGGTGGTGTGTCCGCTGTGTCTAGAAGCCAAACGCCACGCCGGCGGGCGTGATGTCAGCGCGCGCGCGCCGGGCCGAATGGCATTGCATGTTGACCGCAATCGGGTTCATGGTGATGTGGGTCGCGGCCAGTTCGATGTGCACCGCAAACGCGGTGGCGTCGCCGCCCAGGCCCTGAGGCCCCACGCCCAGCTGGTTGACGGCAATGGACAGCTGCTGCTCCAGCTCGGCGCCCGCAGCGTCAGCGCAGGCGCTGCCCAGTGGCCGCGTCGCCGCGCGCTTGGCCAGCGCCACCGCGAGGTCGGACGTGCCGCCCAGCCCAACACCGACGATGGTCGGCGGGCAGGTCTTGCCGCCTGCGGCCAGCACGCAGTCGATTACAAAGGTCTTGATCGCGGCGATGCCTTCGGCCGGCACCGCCATCTTCAGGAACGAGTTGTTTTCCGAGCCACTGCCCTTGGGAATCATCTCGATGCGCAGGTTTTCTGGCTCGTCGCTGAAGTCGATGTGGATCACCGGCACCTCGATGCCACACGAGGTGTGCTCATTCTTGCGTGTGAGCGGATGCACGACCGAACTGCGCAGCGGGTATTCGCGGGTGGCGCGCTCGCAGCCGCGGCGCACCGCCTGCTTGAGCGCCTGCCCATCCACCTCGACACCCGGGCCGATCCACAGGTTGTAGATCGGCACGCCGGTGTCTTGGCACAGCAGGTTGTCGGTCTGTTCGGCCACGGCGATGTTCTGCACCATCGTGGCCAGCACGCGCTTGGCGGTACCACCCGTCTCGCTCTTCTCAAGTCTGCTGAAACCCTGTTTGATGTCGGGCGGCAGCACCTTGAGCGCACGGATGTACAGCTCCTTGGCCGTGTCTTCCACAACTTGCAGGTCGATCTTCATGCCATCTTTCTAAGAGCGCCCAACACTCAGTTGGCCGACAGGCCGCGGTTCTTCACGACCGTGGCCCAGCGCGCCGACTCCAGCTCCATCGCGGCGACAAAATCGGCGGTGCTGTTGCCCACGGCGGAGATGCCCAGGTTGTCGAGCTGAGCCCGCGTCTCGGGGTCGGCCAGAACCTTGGCCGTGTCTTGCTGTATCTTGGCGATGATGGCTGGCGGCGTACCGGCGGGCGCGAACAGGCCAAACCAGCCGATGTTCTCGAAGCCTGGCAGACCGCTCTCGGCCACGGTGGGCACGTTGGGCAGGCGCGGCGAGCGCTGCTTGCCGGTGACGCCCAGCGCTCGAAGCCGACCATCGCCGAGCAGGGCCGAGGCGGCGGCAAAGTTGCCCACCATCATGTCGACCCGCCCCCCCATGAGGTCGGTGTAGGCCGGCGCCTCGCCCCGGTAAGGCACATGCATGATGGCGATGCCGGCGGCATCGGCGAAGTTTTCGCCGGCCAAGTGCACCTGGCTGCCCACACCGGCTGAGCCGAAGTTGATCTTGCCTGGCTGGGCCTTGGCCATCGCAATCAGGTCCTGGACGGTCTTGGCCGGCGAGTTGTCCGGCACCACCAGCAGCATCGGGCCACTGGCCACGTTGGTGATGGCCTGCAAGTCCTTCTTGGTGTCAAACGGCATGCTTTTGTAGAGATGCGGATTGATGGTGATGCTGCCCGAGGCCATCAGCACCGTATAGCCATCGTTGGGCGATTTGGCCACCACGTCTGCGCCGACGTTGCCCCCAGCACCGCCCTTGTTTTCCACCACCACCGAATGACCCCAGAGCACCGAAAGCTTCTGGCCTACCATGCGCGCGACCACGTCTGTCGTGCCGCCCGCGGCGAAAGGCACCACCATACGCACCGGCTTGTTCGGCCAGCTGGCCTGTGCGCTAACGGCCAGGGGGAGAGCAACGCCGGCCAGGGTCACGGCAAGAGCACGGCGCAATGGGGAGAAGGAGGAAATGGTCATGGCTGTTTGTCTCCGAAATGGATGGGGAACACGGGAAAAACCGCCGGCTGCATCGTCTGTGCGATGTCAGGACAGCAGTGACAGGGCGAACGCAAGCCCCGTGGCCAGGGAGAAACCGGCCGCGCCAGCGATCCAGTTTTTCCGCAGCCCCGAGGCAGAACCAAATTCAATCAACAACAGGCGCACACCGCCCATCATGTGCAGCGACAGGAGCACGACCAGCCCCCACTCGCCGAATTTGAACAGGCCGTGGTCGGCCAGTTGCAGAAAGCCGTCCAGCGCGGCCGCGCCATGCAGGGCCTGGCTCAGCGCCCAGAAGTGCACAGGCAAGAACAAAGCCAGGCCCAGCCCCGACAAACGGTGCAACAGAAAGGCCCACCAGGCGGGATGCGCATGAGCACGGGCCTCGGTTCGGCGCATGTTGCTCATGGCACTTCCCCGCCGATCACCACCGCCCACACTGCGCGCAAGCCGGTGAACAGAAGAAGCAGACCAAAGACGCGCGCCCCCCACAGCGCCGGACGAGCGCCGACACCCCACCATTCCCGAGCAATGTTGGCCATACCGACCGGCACGTGCACCGCACAGGCCAGGACAAAGACCCCATAAAAGGCGCCGAAGCTCCAGCTGCCGCGTGTGCGACCCAGAATCTCGGCCGCACTCAGGCCCCCGCGCACGGCGTAAATCATGACCGCCAAGTGCACCAGCACACACAGCGCCAGCACCATCGCACTGATGCGCTGCAAGTACCAGCGTTTGGCTTCGGCAATTGCGGAGGCACTCACGGCAGCCACTCCATGAGGTGAACCCTGGTCACAGCTGCCCCCGCACCGCGGCTCTGCCCACCGCGCGCTTGAGCCCGGCAATCGACAAGGTGGGAGACAGGTGCTTCGGGCAGTTTTCCGTGCACGACCCTTGTGTGTGGCAGGCATGGCAACCGGCGTCGCCAGCGACCGCACGCAGGCGCTCGCGCTGCTGCACGTCCCGCACATCGTTGACCAGGGTCCAGGCCCGGTTCATCGCTGCAGGACCAAGGTAGTCGGGTCGCCAGCCGACCACGTCGCAAGAGGCATAACACACGGCACAACCGATGCATTCAATGCCGGCGTTGGCGGCGACACGCTCGGCCGAGGCCGGCGCCACCTGCGCAAAATCGTCATGGCGGGTGCGGTCACCCTGGAACTGGCCCTTGGCAGCGGCCCACTTGTCGAAAAACACTGTCATGTCGGTGACGAGGTCCTTGACCAACGGCAGGTTGGCCAAAGGCGCGACCTCGATCCCACCCTGCGCATCGACCACCTTGGCCACGTGGGTGCGGCAGGTCCAGCGCGCCTTGCCGTTGACCGTCATCGCACACGAACCACACATGCCGACACGGCAGGCAAAGCGATAGCCCAGGGAAGGCTCAAGATGCTTCTGGATGTAGGAGATCACGTCCAGCACCGTCTGGCTGGCCTGGCGCGGCACTTCGTAGTGGCTGAACTCACCATCGGCGCGCCCGCGCCATACCGAGACCTTCAGGGGCAACGCACTGGCGGAGGAAAGAGAGGGCGAGGTGTCCATGCCGGCCATCCTAGGGACGGCGATTCCAAAAGAAAAGCCATTTTTTATGGGTTTGAGATAAAGTTTTTCTTTAGAATAATGGGCATCGCCATCCTGCTTGATCATGGACAAGCCACCATGCCTTCGATCCGCAACCTCAAGACGTTTCTCGCGGTGGCACGCCATGGCAGCTTCGTGGCAGCGGGCCACGAGATCGGCCTGACCGCGGCAGCCGTTGGCCTGCAGATCCGGGGCCTGGAGAACGAGCTGCGACAGCAGCTGTTCGACCGCAGTGGCCGCTCCATCGTGCTCAACACCGCCGGGCGTGCCATGCTGGCACCGATGGCCGACATCGTGGCGCGGTTCGACGCGCTGGCACCACCCGAGCAGGGCGAGTCCCTGAGCGGCAAACTCGTGATGGGCGCACTGGTGTCGGCGCTGATGGGCAGCTTTGCCGACTGCCTGCTGTCGCTCACGATCCAGAACCCGGCCCTGGACGTCAAGCTCTTTTCTGGACTGTCGGCCGACTTCACGCGCCGCGTGGAAATGGGCGAACTCGACGCGGCCGTGGTTGCGCAGCCGCCTTTTCGGCTCCCCACCAGCCTGGTCTGGACCTCGCTCTACGACGAGCCCATGGTGCTGATCGTGCCGCGACAGCCGCGTTTTTCGATCGCCGAAGCACCACTGACCATCTTGCGCGAGAGTCCGTTCCTGCGCTTCGACCGACAGGCCTGGACCGGTCATCTGGTCGACAAAGTGCTGACTCAGGCGGGCGCTACCGTGCGCGAAGGCATGGAGCTGAACTCGGTTGAGGCCATCCTGGCTTTGGTTCGACAGGGCTTTGGCGTGTCCATCGTGCCCAAGCTGGCTAACTTGCAATGGTCGCGCGACCGCGCCTTGCGCCTGATCACACTGCCCGGTGTCGACGTGCAACGCCATGTGGGTCTGCTGGAGCGACGCGAACACAGCCGCGGCCGCGTCACCGCCGCGATCATGGACTACTTCGCAGCACGTTAGGGGCAGAGCGCCGTCCGCTTCGGTAACCCAGTCAGGCGCAGGCCTGTGCTGCGCCCCTTCCCGTCCATCAGCCTGGTGTGGGTTCGTTTGATGAAAGAGTAGCCCCCACCTACAATCAACCATCGATCGGGAGAGACTGCGTTGAATCGCAGCGCCGAAGGAGCAACCGCCCCGGAAACTCTCAGGCAAAAGGACCGGTCGACGCATTGATCTCTGAAGAGCAGCCGGCTTCGTCAGTCGGCGCACCGCAGGAGCAAGCAGCGCCCGGGCGCGCTGTGAATCTCTCAGGTTCCAAACAGAGGGGGCGTGTGCCGCACATATTGCGTGGCGCACTCCACCCTTCTGACGCTTTGGAGCCTTTCCATGCAAAAGCAATCGATCGCCGTCATCGGCGGCGGCATCACCGGTGTCACCACCGCCTACGCGCTGGCCAAGTGCGGCTTTCAGGTCACCCTGTTCGAGCAGCACCGCTACGCTGCGATGGAAACCTCGTTCGCCAACGGCGGCCAGCTGTCGGCCTCCAACGCCGAGGTGTGGAACCACACGTCCACCATCCTCAAGGGCATGAAGTGGATGCTGAAGAACGATGCACCGCTGCTGGTCAACCCCAAGCCGAGCTGGCACAAGCTCTCGTGGTTCGCAGAGTTCATCGCCCAGATCCCGAGGTACGAGCAAAACACCATCGCCACCACCCAGCTGGCGATCGCCGCACGCAACCACCTGTTTGCCTGGGCCGAGGCTGAGGGCGTAGATTTTGATCTGAAGCGCCAGGGCGTCCTGCACATCTACCGCGACAAGAGAGGCTTCGATCACGCGACCAAGGTGTCCCGGCTGCTCGCGCAAGGCGGCCTGGAGCGACGCACCGTCACACCGCAAGAGATGCGCGCCATCGAGCCTACCCTGGCCGGCAACTATTACGGCGGCTTCTTCACCGAAAGCGACGCCACCGGCGACATCCACAAGTTCACCGTGGGTCTGGCCGCAGCCGCCCAGCGCTTGGGCGTGAACTGCCTCTATGGGCAAGACGTGCAGCGCCTGCACAGCGACGGCCAGCACGCCACCGTGGTATCCAAATACGACGCGGGTGAACACATGCACCGGTTCGACAGCCTCGTGGTCTGCGCCGGCACCACCAGCCGCGACCTGGCCGCGCAACTCGGCGACCGCGTGAACGTGTATCCGGTCAAGGGTTACTCCATCACCGTGAACCTGACCGACGAGCAGTGCCAGGGAGCCGCGCCCACCGTGAGCCTGCTCGACGACGAAACCAAGCTCGTCACCAGCCGCCTCGGCATCGACCGCTTCCGCGTCGCCGGAACAGCCGAATTCAACGGCGCCAACCGCGATATCCGGGCCGACCGCGTCCGCCCACTGACCGAATGGGTCAACCAGTGTTTCCCTGGCATCAATACACGTCAGGTGGTTCCCTGGGCCGGCCTGCGCCCCATGCTGCCCAACATGATGCCGCGCGTGGGTGCGGGCAAACGCCCCAACGTCTTCTACAACACCGGTCACGGCCACCTGGGCTGGACCCTAGCCGCCGTCACAGCCGACATGGTGGCCGAGCAGGTGCTGCAGTTCCACCGACAGATCGGCGGGCAAGCGAAGCCGGCCGCCGTCATCGCCCGGCGGCCAGGGCCATTCGTTGCCCCGTAAGATCGACCGGTGAACACAACGCCAGCCGCCAGCCCCAGCCATGCCTTGCGCGTGCTGAGCCTCATCCCGCCGATGACCCAGCTCAACACGCCCTACCCGTCAACCGCCTACCTCACTGGTTTTCTGCGCTCGCGCGGCATCGACGCGGTGCAGGACGACCTGGCGCTGGCGCTGGTGTTGCACGTGTTCACGCCAGCCGGACTGGAGGCAGTGAAGAGGCGCGCGCTGGAGCAGCCCGAGGCGGAGCGTTCGGCCAGCGTGCATGCGTTTCTCGACCAGTTCGCTGCCTACTGCGCCACCATCGGCCCGGTGATCCGCTTCCTGCAAGGCGGGGACTCCACCCTGGCGCACCGCATCGCCGCGCGCGGCCTGCTGCCCGAAGGACCACGTTTCGCCGCGTTGGATGTGTACGAAGACGTTGAGCTGGGCGATGGCGGCGGTGAGGATCCGCTGGCCTGGGCCTTTGGCGCCTTGGGCGTGCAGGACAAGGCTCGCCACCTCGCCACGCTGTACCTGAATGACCTCGCTGATGTGCTGCGCGACGCGGTGGACGAACGCTTTGAATTCGTGCGCTACGCAGAGTCGCTGGCCAGCAGCCAGCCCACCTTCGAGCCCCTGGCGACGGCGCTGGCTGCTCCCCCTACGCTGATCGACGATTGGCTGGCCGAGCTCACGCGGGCCACGGTGGAGCAGCACAAGCCCACATTGGTGTTGCTCTCGGTGCCCTTTCCTGGCTCGGTCTACGCCGCGCTGCGCATGGGCCAGACCATCAAGACTACGTTCCCGGACGTGAAGATCGCGCTCGGCGGCGGTTATGTGAACACCGAGCTGCGCGAACTCGCCGAACCGCGCGTGTTCGACTTCGTGGACTACGTGACGCTCGATTCCGGCGAGCGCCCGCTGCTCTCGTTGATCGAACACCTGAGCGGTCAGCGCGGACCGCAGCGACTCTTGCGCACCTTTGTGCGCAACAGCGAAGGCAAGGTGAAGTACATCAATCTCACCGAGCCCGACATCCCGTTCGAAGACGTGGGCACCGCAACCTGGGACGGCTTACCGCTCGCAAAGTACCTGAGCCTTCTCGACATGCTCAACCCCATGCACCGCCTGTGGAGCGACGGCCGCTGGAATAAGCTCACCGTGGCCCACGGCTGCTATTGGAAGAAGTGCAGCTTCTGCGACGTGAGCCTGGACTACATCGGGCGCTACGAGACCGCCACCGCAGAAAAGCTGGCCGACCGCATCCAGCGCATCGTGGAGGAGACCGGCCAGACCGGCTTTCACTTCGTCGACGAAGCCGCGCCGCCCAAAGCGCTCAAGGCGCTGGCGCAAGAGCTGATTCGTCGCGATTTGCAGATCAGCTGGTGGGGCAACATTCGGTTCGAGAAAACCTTCACGCCCGAGCTGGCCGAGCTGCTGGCGCAAAGCGGCTGCATCGCCATGAGCGGCGGGCTGGAGGTGGCGAGCGACCGGTTGCTGACCCTGATGAAAAAAGGCGTGAGCGTGGAGCAGGTGGCGCGCGTGACCAAGGGTTTTTCCGACGCCGGCATTCTGGTGCACGCCTACCTGATGTACGGCTTCCCCACGCAGACCGTGCAAGACACGGTGGACGCCCTCGAATACGTGCGCCAGCTGTTCGAACACGGGTGCATTCAGAGCGGCTTCTTCCACCGCTTCAGCTGCACCGTGCACTCACCGGTCGGTCAAAACCCGGCGGACTACGGCGTGCAACTCATCCCGCTGCCGCCCATCACCTTCGCCAAGAACGACATCGGATTTGTCGATCCCTCAGGCGTCGACCACGATGCATTGGGCATCGGCCTGCGCAAGGCGCTCTACAACTACATGCACGGCCTGTGCGTGGAAGACGATGTGCGGCGCTGGTTTGAACACCTGCCGGGCAAGGTGCCCAAGCCCACCGTGAGCCGGCACAAGATCGGCAAGGCGCTGCAGCAGCGCCCTTGAAACCGGCGCACCGGCTCAGCCGGCTGCGATCTGGCGCAAGGCCTGTTCAAACACCGCCGCCGGCTGGCCGCCGGAAATCAGGTGGCGGTCGTTGATGATGACGGCAGGCACCGAGTGGATGCCGTGGCTGGTCCAGAATTGCTCGCGCTCGCGCACCTCGGCAGCAAATTCGTCGCTGGCCAGGATGTCACGGGCTCGCTCGGCGTCCAGCCCCACCGAGTCGACGGCAGCGGCCAGCACCTCGGGGGAGGACATGTTTTCAGCCCGGCCGTGGCAAGCGGCCAGCAGCGCCTTCTTCAGCGCGTACTGCTGGCCCGGGTCGCCTTCCACCTCGGCCCAGTGCAGCAGACGGTGGGCGTCAAAGGTGTTCCACACGCGGCCACGGCCTTCGGCCTTGAAGGTGAAGCCCACTTCGGCGCCGCGCTGGCGGATGGTCTCGCGGATCTGCGACTGCTGCGCTGGCGTGGAGCCGTACTTCTGCGTCAGGTGTTCGCTCGCGTCCTGGCCCTCGGGCGCCATTTGAGGGTTGAGCTCGAACGGCTGGAAATGCAGGTCGGCGCTCACGGTGCCCTGCAGGTTGTGCAGAGCTTGTTCCAGTGCGCCCAGTCCAACGGCGCACCAGGGGCAGGTAACGTCGGACACAAAATCGATTTTGAGTGAAGTGGTCATCGTCAGATGGTAGGCAAGTTCGCGCAACTCTGCTGGGCGACAATGGCGATTTGCCGCCACACGCCACCATGACCGACCGCTATGCCGTCATCGGCCACCCCATCGCCCACAGCCAGTCGCCGCGCATCCACAGCCTGTTTGCCCAGGCCACAGGGCAGGCGATGGCCTACACCGCCATCGAAGCGCCGCTGGACGGTTTCGCAGATACCGTGCGCAGTTTCATGGCAGAAGGTGGACGCGGCGTGAACGTCACGCTGCCGTTCAAACTGCAGGCTTTTCAGATCGCGACCGACCCGATGGAGAGCGCCCGGCTGGCAGGTGCGGCCAACGCGCTGCGCTTTGAAGGCGACCGTATCCGGGCCGAAAACTTCGACGGTGTCGGCCTGGTGCGCGACATTCAACACAACCTGGCCATGCCGCTGGCGGGCAGGCGCGTGCTGATCTGCGGCGCGGGCGGTGCCACGCGCGGCGCGCTGCTGCCGC
The DNA here is from genome assembly GCF_011390835.1 of Hydrogenophaga sp. Lineage (GTDB taxonomy): Bacteria > Pseudomonadota > Gammaproteobacteria > Burkholderiales > Burkholderiaceae_C > Hydrogenophaga. The sequence continues at coordinate 63,651 of NZ_JAABRQ010000015.1, forward strand.
TGGCGCAATGCCGACCCGCTGTGCTCGCGGTGGCCAACCGCACCGCCGACACTGCTCACCAGCTGCGGCGCGACTTTGCTGCCCGCATCGATCTGCAGACCGGTGGCTACGACAGCCTGCCGGGTGAGACGTTTGACGTGGTGATCAACGCCACCTCCACCGGCCTGTCACAAACCCCGCTGCCCTTGCCCGCTGGCCTGTTTGCGTCAGGCGCGCTGGCCTATGAAATGGTCTATGGCAAAGGGCTCACCCCGTTCCTGCGACAGGCGCAGGCCGCTGGCGTGACCCGCCTGGCCGACGGCGTGGGCATGCTCGTGGAACAGGCGGCCGAGGCCTTCGACTGGTGGCGCGGCGTGCGCCCGGCCACGGCGCCAGTCATCCAGCAGCTCACTGTGTCATTGGCCTGAGCCGGCGCTTCGGCTTGCATCAGCGCGGAGCAAGTCGCTGGACACCAGGCTGACCATCGCGGGGCCACACCTATACTTGTGCAGCACCGACACCAGACCGCCACAGGCCACCGCCATGAAGACCCTGCTCATCCTCAACGGACCCAACCTCAACCTGCTGGGCACGCGCGAGCCTGCCGTTTACGGCGCGACCACCTTGGCCGATCTGCAGGCGCGCTGCGAGGCCGATGGCCAGCGACTCGGGCTTGCGGTCGAGTGCTTTCAGAGCAACCATGAAGGCGCGCTGATCGACCAGATCCACGAAGCCGGCCGGCGCTTCGCGACCGGCGAGTTGGTGGGCGTTGTCTTCAACCCCGGCGCCTTCACCCACACCTCGGTGGCGCTGTTCGACGCCATTCAGGGTGTCAAGCCCCTGCCGGTGATCGAAGTGCACATCTCCAACGTGCACGCGCGTGAACCTTTCCGCCACCATTCCTACGTGTCGCCCGCTGCCGCTGGCATCGTGGTGGGGTTCGGCATAGATGGCTACCGGCTCGCCATCGAAGGCCTGGCGTGCCAGGCTGCCGCCGCCTGAGTCCTCCGCGCGACAGCAGCGGGCGGTGATGGCGCGGCCGCGCGCCGCACAATCGCCCGGTGCAAACGCGTCACTTCCTGCAACTGCTGGGCCTCTCGGCCTTGTGGGGCGCTTCGTTCATGTTTTTGCGCATCGCCAGTCCGGTGATGGGCCCCTGGGTGCTCGCCGGTCTGCGGCTGGCGCTGGCGGCCGCCACGCTAGCGATCATCATGCGGCTGCTGCGCCACGACTGGCCTTGGACCCACTGGCGCGAGCTGCTGATGCTCGGTGCGCTGTCTACCGCCCTGCCTTTTCTGCTATTTGCCTGGGCCGCGCTGCGCTTGCCAGCCGGCTACAGCGCCCTGCTCAACACCACGGCAGTGCTGTTCGGTACGCTGGCCTCGGCCTGGTTTCATGAGGACACGCTGACGCGGCGCAAGCTGATCGGCTGCCTCTGTGGCTTCCTGGGTGTGGCCCTGATCGTGCGCCTGGGGCCAGTCCGGCCTGACGCGGCTACCCTGGCCGCCGCGCTGGCTTGCGTGACCGCCGCAGCGTGCTACGGCATCGCCACGCCGCTGATGAAACGCGCCACCACGCGCATGCAGCCATTGGCGATCGCAGCCGGCATCCACGTCCTGTCGCTGCCGCTGGTGCTGCCCGGTGCGCTGTGGTCGCTGCCGCAGGCCACCTTCACGCCCGGTGCACTTGCGGCGGTCGCGGTGCTGGGCGTCGTCACCTCGGGCCTGGCCTACTGGGGCCACCTGCGCATCATCCGCCAGGTGCCACCGGTGGCAGCCATGAGCCCGGCTTTCATGATTCCGGTGTTCGGCGTCACCTGGGGCCATGTGTTCCTGGGTGAAGCGCTGTCGCCTGGCATTTTTGCCGGTGGTGCGCTGGTGCTGCTCGCCACCGCGCTGGTCACGGGCTTCAACCCGCTGCGGCGCCCTGCGCTTGCCACCACTGCGCCCTGAGCGCACACAACAGCGCCACCGCAGCGCAGGCCGCCGCCAGCCAGAACACGCTGGCCAGGCCGAGCGCCGAACTCAGCAGGCCGCCAGCGACACCACCGATCACCCCCGGCAGGCCGTAACCCACCACGGTGTACAAGGCCTGTCCGCGCCCGCGCAGGCGGCCCGGAAAGTGGTGCGACAGCAAGGCGATACAGGCGGTGTGGTGCGCGGCGAAGGTAATGGCGTGCAGGGCCTGCGCGAACAGCAAGGCTGGCCACACCAGCGGCAGGCCAGCGGTGAGTCCCATGCGCAAGACCATGAGCGCTGCGGCCAGCACCAGCCAGCCAGTGAGCGAGAAACGCGGCAGCCAGCGCCCCTGGCTGAAGAACCAGCCGATCTCGATCACCACCGACACCGCCCAAAGCAGCCCGATCACGGTCTTGCTGTAGCCCAGCGCATCGAGGTAGAGCGACAGGAATACGTAAATGAAGATGTGCGCCAGCACGTGGCAGAACACCGCGGCAAAGAACCAGCGCACTGGCGGCTGACGCAGCACCGGCCAGATGTCGGGGTGGCGCTCGTCGGCGTGCGGCGTCTCTTTGAAGTCGGGCAGCAGCCACACGCTGACCACCACCGCGCTCAGGGTGAGCAGCGTCCAGGCCGGGAAATACCCGAGACCAAAGCGCTCGAACCACCAGCCTGCGATGACCACCGTCACCAGAAAACCCAGCGAACCCCATAGCCGCACGCGGCCATAGCGTTTGGCGTCGAACGCACCGCCGTGGCTCACCAGCTGCGCCAGCGCCGCCTCGCTCATTGGCATCATGGCGCTGGTGTGGGTGAACATCAGCAACAGCACAACGAACAGCGCAACGCCGCCGAGCGGAAACCACAACGCGAAAGACAACAGCAGCGCTACCGTGGCGCCATACCGCAGCAGCTTTACGCGCTCGCCGGTACGATCGCTCAGAGTGCCCCAGGCGTAGGGTGCAAACAGCCGAGTGGCCGATTGCACCGAGGTCAGCACGGCGATAGCGACCAGGCCAAAACCGAGCTCCTTGAGCCACAGGGGCAGGTAGGGATTGAAAAACCCGATGTGAGCGAAGTAGCTGGCCGACAACGCGGCGAACGGCAACAGGCGCTGGTCCTCACCCGCAGACCGGTCCGATGCCGCTGTGTCTGGCGGCGGATGCCCGGGCAGGCTCACACCGGCTTCTGACGGCTGGGATCGCTCCAGAGCACGCCCCCGCTGGCCCAGTTGGATTTGGGTACATCGGTGATGAGCACGTCCACCGAGTCGGGCGAGCCGCCCAAAGTGCTCACCGTGGCCTCGGTGATGGCTTTGACGAAGGCCTGTTTCTGCTCGGCTGTGCGGCCTTCGAACATGTCAACGCGGATGGTGGGCATGGGGGTGACTTTCTAACGGGGTCAAGGGGAAGCGCCAAGCAGCCCGCTAACGCCAGCGGGCGGACTTCACTCAAGCCAAATGGTCTGGGGCCCGCCCGGCAATCGGCGCCAGCGGCGGTACCACGTCACCACACTGCGCGCGGTGGCGCAACGCGTGGTCCATCACCACCAGCGCCAGCAGCGCTTCGATGATGGGCGTGGCGCGGATGCCCACACAGGGGTCGTGTCGACCCTTGGTGATGAGCTCGGTGGGCTGGCCTTCAGTATCGATGGATTCGCGCGGGATCAGGATGGAGCTGGTGGGCTTGATGGCGATTGACACATCCAGGTCCTGCCCGGTGCTGATGCCACCGAGCACACCGCCGGCGTTGTTGCCTAAAAATCCAACTGGCGTGAGCGAGTCACCGTGGGTGCTGCCACGCTGCGTGACGCTGGCAAAACCGGCGCCGATCTCCACACCCTTGACCGCATTCAAGCCCATCATGGCGTAGGCGATATCGGCGTCGAGCTTGTCGTACAGCGGTTGACCCAAGCCCACCGGCATGTGCTGCGCCGTCACGCGCAGGCGCGCGCCGCAGGAGTCGCCACTTTTGCGCAGCGCTTCCATGTAGGTCTCCAGCGCCGACACATCGGCCACCGGCGCAAAAAACGGATTGTGCGCCACGTGGTCCCAGCTCTCGAAGCCAATCACCTCGTCGCCGATCTGCGTCATGCAGCCCTGAAAGGTGGTGCCAAACTGTTCCTTCAGCCACTTGCGCGCCACCGCGCCCGCTGCCACGGTCGGCGCGGTCAGGCGCGCCGAGCTGCGGCCACCGCCGCGCGGATCGCGGATGCCGAATTTCTGCCAGTAGGTGTAGTCGGCATGGCCGGGACGGAAGGTCTGGACGATGTTGCCGTAGTCCTTGCTGCGCTGATCGGTGTTGCGGATCAGCAGGGCAATCGGTGTGCCGGTGGTCTTGCCCTCGTACACGCCCGAGAGGATTTCCACGGCGTCGGGCTCGTTGCGCTGGGTCACGAACTTGGAGGTGCCGGGCCGGCGGCGATCGAGCTCCACCTGAATATCGGCTTCGCACAGCGCCATGCCGGGCGGGCAACCGTCGATCACGCAGCCAATGGCCGGGCCGTGGGACTCACCAAAATTGGTGACGCAGAACAAGGTGCCGAAGGTGTTGCCGCTCATATGCGGTGGATTATCCCAGACCGCCTGCTGCGCACGGGCGCGAAGCTCAGGCACCAGGGCGCTGCTTGTCGCCCGGCTGCGGACGGCTTGACGAACCGCCGAGGCCATGCAGACCAGGAGTTCGCATGCTCGCGGGCCATGGAACACCTTGTGTTTTGCGCTGCACCACAGCAAATCCACTGACACTTTCCGCAGGAGCCCACCATGCTGGACAGAACCACAACCTTGTTTTCCCACGTCAAGTCCACCGACACCAACTACCGACCCGGTGGCCTGCGCGACTTCATTCTTTACCGGGATCTGGGCATCGCCGAGGCCGCCCAAGGCAAGGTGATTGCCCACCTGGTGAAGGCCAACCAACCGCCGGACCAGGGCACCGGCTGGCACCCCCAGGAGGCCTACTTCATGATCAAGGGCTGGGCCAAGTTCATGTACGAAGTTCAGGCGGCGCTGGTGCAGGCAGGCGACTGCGAGCGCCAGCGCCCGGGCATCCGCCACCTCCTTTTCGACTACTCACCCGACGAGGAGTACCTGGAGATCGTCTCTCCAGCCGACTTCAAACCGGTGGACATCGAGACACCCGCCTGCCAGGTGCCCGACCCCACACCCTGGCCAAGTCATGATGGTTAATGCGCCGGGATTGCCGCCACCCAAGCCCATCAAGGCACCGCAGACTGTTGACGACACTCAAGAAAACGTCCCAGATTTCGGGACATTTCGCACGGGGCCTTCAGACTCTCAAGGTACGTTGGATTCGCTCTTGCCCGTCTCTTCCTCCGGCCAGTCGCGGATGTAGGCCTTGAGCATCTTGTTCTCGAAGTTCTGGCTGTCGACCACGGCGCGCGCCACGTCATAAAAGCTGATCACACCCATGAGCATGCGGTTGTCCATCACCGGCATGTAACGGGTGTGGCGCTCCAGCATGAGCGGGCGAACTTCGTCTAGCTCTGTCGACGGGGTGCAGCTGATCGGGTGGTCGTCCATCACCGCGCGCACCGTCTTATTGCCCACGGTCCCGCCATTGCTGGAGAGGGTGTGGATGAGCTCGCGGAAGGTGAGCATGCCCACAAGTTCCCCATGCTCCATGACCGCAAGTGAACCGATGTCGTACCCAGCCATGGTGTCCACCGCCTGGCTCAGGGCGTCGTTGGGGTGGCAGGTGTAGAGCGTTCCGCCTTTCACGCGCAGGATGTCGCTGACTCGCATGGCTGTTCTCCTCGGTGTGCTGCTGTCGCCAGCCGGGCTGGCATGCAAAGGAATATAGCCCACAATAATCCCCAATCCCGCTGGCTGCAAGCCGGTGAAAACGCGATCCTCCACAGGAGACACTCCCCATGCCCGGTTATTCCGACCCCGGCTTCGACACGCTGGCACTGCACGCTGGCGCCACGCCCGACGCTTCCGGCGCGCGCGCTGTGCCGATCCACCTCTCCACCTCCTTCGTCTTCGAGTCCACAGATCACGCCGCCGCGCTCTTCAACCTGGAGCGTGCTGGTCACGTTTACAGCCGCATCAGCAACCCGACCAATGCGGTGTTCGAACAGCGCATGGCGGCGCTGGAAGGCGGCATCGGCGCCATCAGCACCGCCAGCGGCCAGGCCGCGCTGCACCTGGCGGTGGCCACGCTAATGGGCGCAGGTTCGCACATCGTCGCCAGCACGGCGCTCTATGGCGGCAGCCAGAACCTGCTGCACTACACGCTGCGCCGCTTCGGCATCGAGACCACGTTCGTGAAGCCAGGCGATATCGACGGCTGGAAGGCCGCCGTACGGTCCAACACCAAGCTCTTTTTTGGCGAAACCGTGGGCAACCCGGGGCTGGACGTGCTGGACATCCCGACCGTGGCGCAGATCGCGCACGAAGCAAAAGTTCCGCTGCTGGTGGACTCCACGCTCACCACTCCCTACCTCATCCAGCCGCTGGCGCACGGCGCCGACATCGTCTACCACTCGGCCACCAAGTTCCTCAGTGGGCACGGCACCGTGATCGGTGGTGTGCTGGTGGACGGTGGCAGTTTTGATTGGGAGAAGTCGGGCCAGTTTCCCGAGCTCACCGAAGCCTACGAGGGCTTTCACAACATGGTGTTCAGCGAAGAGAGCACGGTGGGCGCCTTCCTGCTGCGAGCGCGCCGCGAGGGCCTGCGCGACTTTGGTGCCTGCCTGAGCCCCCACAGCGCCTGGCTGATCTTGCAAGGCATCGAAACGCTGTCGCTGCGCATGGAGCGACACATGGCCAACACCGAAAAGGTGGTGCAGTTTCTGGCCAGCCACTCTGTGGTGAGCCGCGTGGGTCATCCCTTGCTGGAGAGCCACCCCAGCCACGCGCTGGCCAACCAGCTGTTGCGTCATGGCGCCAAGGGGGCGGGCGCGGTTTTCAGCTTTGACATCAAGGGTTCGCGCGAACAAGGCAAGGCTTTCATCGAAGCGCTTAAGATCTTCAGCCACCTAGCCAACGTGGGCGATTGCCGCTCGCTGGTGATCCACCCCGCCAGCACCACCCATTTCCGCATGAGCGACGAAGCTCTGGCCGGCGCGGGCATTGGCCCTGGCACGATTCGATTGTCGATTGGGCTGGAGGACGCGGACGATCTGGTTGATGATTTGAAGCGCGCGCTCAAAGCCGCCGAGAAAGCGGGAGCCTGAGCATGTACCTCAACGTCAACGGCGCCCAGACCTACTGCTACACCGGCGGCAAAGCCTTCGATGCCACCAGGCCCACGGTGGTTTTCATCCACGGTGTGCTCAATGACCACAGTGTGTGGATTCTGCAAAGCCGCTACCTGGCGAACCACGGCTGGAACGTGCTCGCGATCGACCTGCCAGGTCATTGCAAGAGCAGCGGCGAAGCTCCCGCCACCGTGGAGGCCGCCGCCGATTTTGTGGCCGCGCTGCTTGATGCCGCCCATGTCAAGCAAGCGGCGCTGGTCGGCCACAGCTGGGGCTCGCTGATTGCGCTCGAAGCCGCCGCGCGCATGAAGGATCGCGTGAGTCACCTGGTGCTGGTCGGCACGGCGTATCCCATGAAGGTCTCGCCGGCCCTCATCGAAGCTTCAAAGAACGCGTCGATGAAGGCGATCGAAATGATCAACGTGTTTTCCCGCAGCACCTTGGCTGCGCCACCCTCGGCGCTGGGACCGGGCACCTGGGTGTTTGGCACCAACACGGCACTGAACCGGCGCGTGCTCGCGAGCAACACCGAGGTCAATGTGTTCCACCGCGGTTTCGTGGCCTGCGATACCTACGCCCACGGCGAGCAGGCAGCGGCAGCCATCACCTGCCCGGTGCTGTTCCTGCTGGGCACGCAAGACCAGATGACCCCGCCGCGCGCCGCGCAAACCCTGATCGAAACGGCGCGCCAGGCTGGCCAATCGGTGCAGGTGGTGCGGGTGCCAGTGGGCCATCATCAGATGACCGAGGCTCCCGATGAGACGCTGGCGGCGATTCGAGATTTCTTGAAAACATGAAGGCTTCAGCCAATGAAGCACTGAGCCTTGCCGAGGTGTCCCGGGTAGTGGAAATGGCCTGGGAGGACCGCACGCCCTTCGAAGCCATCGAGCGCCAGTTTGGGCTCAACGAATCGGCCGTGGTGGCGCTAATGCGCCGCACTCTGAAATCGCGCTCATTCAAGATGTGGCGCGAGCGCATGGCGGGCCGGGTCACCAAACACGCCAGCTTGCGGCACCCTCGGACACAGAGGCACCGCGCCAGCCACACACGCCAGGCTTAGCGGTGGCGTCACCGGAATGTCTCCGGGTTGAGCCTGTGGCCAGGTTTGTCAAGCTGCCGCTGCGGATGTGCACGAGCATGTGGCATCCCCTGATACGTGCTCTGACACGCACCCGGGTGTGCGGCACTCGTAGCGTCATGATGTAGCTGCTCAAACGGCGAAGCGTGGGGAAACAGGCGCTGCAAAGCGGCTCTCACCTGGGTCAGCCGTGGGTCGTGGCCATGCGCGTCATCGGTGGTGTCGTTGACGCAAAAGAAGTCCAGCTGACCATTGGCGGTCACCAGCGCAGCGAGTGGATCTGACGGGTCGTTCTCTCCCGTGGCCAGGTAGAGGTGTGCGTAGTCCCGGATTCGGGCCAACCCATGAGCCAGCGCCCAGCGCAGCACAAAGTCAGACACCAGCGTCGGGTTGTCCCAGCTTCGGAACACGCCTGATCGCACGCGTTCAAACAACTCGGGCGCCTCGTCTTCAAGCCGCCAAAGAAGCGACTTGAGCATGGGGCGTGGCGAGTGGGCAAAAGTGCGTGGCGTGTGGCGATAGTCGGCTTGCGCGAGGGATGGCAGCCCGCTCAGCCACTGGGCCGACAGGCGGCTGGCGTTTTCCAGCGAGTTGTCCCCGGGTCGCATCGGTCCTTCGTCCACCTCCCGATCATCCGACCAGGCCACATAAAACCCATCTGGCCAGAACCAGTGGTCCAGCCGCACCGGAGCGCCAAAAAACACGTCGTCGTTGAGGTAAAAATAGCGCTCGGACAGCCCGGGAATGCGGTGGATGTAGGACTCGATGTTGCCGGAATCGAAGGTGGGCAGGCGGTGGGCGGGCAACAGGTCCTGGTGGCAGATCACCGTAAGGCGGCTGGAGGCGCGAAGCCAGGGCGGTGTCTGGCCATCGGTGACGATGTACACATGACCATGGTCAGGAAAAAACCGCTCCAGCGCACGCAGGCTGTAGCGCAGTTCGTCGTTGTCCCGAAAGCGCCCTTCCACATTGCCGTAGGGCGCCATAGACTGTGTCTCAGTGGTTCCCAGGCGCAAGGCCGCGGCGTGCCGTTTGGCGCGCCACATAGGATCGCTGCCATCCACCCACAGATAAACAATGTCAATGGCGGGGTCGGCATCAAGGGCATTCATGACTCAATACGGGCGCAGAAAAAAGAAAGAGGTCTTGAGCACAGGAACGCAATCAGACCGACAAGCGGGGGCGACAAGTCTATGGTGGTTCGGGTTCATGGGCGTCCTCCAGGGTGATTGGCGTGGCACCAGGTTGTGCGTGCCCACCTTGGAACACAGAGCGAGGCGGCCGTCACTTGGTTGCGTTCAAGGCACTTAGCGCTGCCAGAATGGCAACATGACTACCGCCATTGCCCTCCAAGCCATCACGCCGGACATGGCTGCTAATCGCGCCCAGGCCATTGCCGCCACCTTTGACCTGCGCGCCCTGCCCGCCGACTTTCTGGCCAACCCCTACCCCGTCTACGACGCGCTGCGCGAGACCGATCCGGTGCGCCACATGCCCGACGGCTCGTATTTCCTCACCCGCTGCGCCGACCTTGTCGCCGTGTATCGGGATGCGCAGACCTTCAGCTCGGACAAGCAGGTCGAGTTCGCGCCCAAGTACGGCACCGGTTCACCGCTCTTCCAGCACCACACCACCAGCCTGGTATTCAACGATCCGCCGCTGCACACCCGGGTGCGCAAACTGATCATGGGTGCGCTCACCCGGCGCGCCATCGCCGACATGGAACCTGGTCTGGTAACCCTGGTCGACGAGCTGCTGGACAAGATCGAGGAACAAGGCGGCGGTGACCTGATCGAGGACTTTGCCTCCGCCATTCCGGTGGAAATCATCGGCAACCTGCTCGGCGTTCCACACGCCGAGCGCGGGCCGCTGCGCGACTGGTCGCTCGCCATCCTGGGCGCGCTCGAACCGGTGCTCACCCCCCAACAGCAGGCGCTCGGCGACCAAAGCGTGACCGAGATGCTGGAATACCTGCGGGGTCTCGTCGCGCAGCGGCGCCAGCGACCAGGCGACGCCGAGCGCGATGTGCTCACCCGCCTGATCCAGGGTGAGGTCGATGGCGAGCGCCTGAGCGAAATCGAGTTGCTGCAAAACTGCATCTTCATGCTCAACGCGGGCCATGAGACCACCACAAACCTGATCGGCAATGCGCTGATCTGTCTGCAGGAGCATCCCGCCCAGCGCATCGCCTTGACTGGTGCGCTGCAGGGGAGCGCCAGCGACGCCGCAGCGCAAGAGGCGCTGCTCATGCTGGCAGTTGACGAGTTCCTGCGCTTTGAGTCATCCAACCAGTTGGGCAACCGGCGCGCGCTCCAGGCGACACGGATCGGCGATGTGGACCTGCCCGCGGGCGCGCTGGTCACGCTGGGCATTGGGGCGGCCAACCGCGACCCAGCGGTGTTTGATCAACCCGACGAACTGCGCCTGGACCGCGCAAACAACAGACACCTGGCTTTTGGCTTCGGCATCCACCAGTGCGCCGGCCTGAGCCTGGCGCGACTGGAGGGCCGCATCGCCATCGGCCGCTTCCTGCAACGCTTCCCCGGCTACCGCCTGACCGAGGCTCCCTTGCGCGGCGGCCGCGCACGCTTCCGAGGCTTCTTGCGCGCGCCGTTCGCCAGCGTCTAGACTGAATCCATCCACACGGAGACTGCCATGAACACCAGCAAAGCGCCCGTCACCGACGCCAGCCAGTTCCAAACCTTCGCCGAGTTCTATCCCTTCTACCTCGGTGAACACAGCGACCGCAACTGCCGCCGCATGCACTTCCTGGGCAGCTCCCTGGGTCTGGTGTGCTTGGGCCTGCTGGTCTGGACCGGCCAACCGCAATACCTCTTGTACGGCCTGCTGGCCGGCTACGCCTGTGCCTGGATCGGCCACTTCGTGTTCGAGAAGAACAAGCCTGCTAGCTTCAAGCGCCCGCTCTACAGCTTCATGGGCGACTGGGTCATGTACAAGGACATGTGGCTGGGCAAGGTCTCGCTCTGAGACTGCCCACCCCGCAGAACACTCACGCTTCGGGATTGCTGCCCAGCGCCTGAGCCAGGCTGAGCTGGGCCCAGCCACTGGCCTGCCACATGGCTTCGGTGTGCGACTCGCGTTTCAGCAGCAGCCGCTCGACCAAAGGGCTCAGCGGCGTGGTAGCGGGGTCGACCAGCAACACCCAGCGACCTTCTTCTTCGTCCAGACAGCCCGCCCAGTCGAGCTGGCGCAGCGCGCGCAATGGCTCTTCGAGCTGAAGCCCGTCGACCCGCAGCGCGCGCGCCAGCGTCTCCAGGTTCAAACCCCGCGTGCCTTCGGTCTCTGTGGATTTGGCGGCGTGTAGTTGAGCGGCCAGCTCTAGCGCAAGCTGGTAGTTCCAGCCCGGCGTGTCGCCGCGTCGTGCAATGCCGCTGAGCAAGCTGGGCAAGTAGGCTGTCACCACCGCGCCGAGCAGTACGATGACCCAGGCCAGGTAGATCCACACCAGCAGGATCGGCAAGCTGGCGAAGGTTCCGTACACCACCGAATAGGTGGGCACGGTGGACAGGTACCAGGCCAGCAGCTTCTTGGCCAACTCCAGGCCGCTGGCCACAAACAGCCCACCGATCAGCGCGTGGCTCCAGCGCACTCGGGTATTCGGCACGTAGCGGTAGAGCGCGGCGACACCGGTGGCCATGAGCACAAACTGGATCGTGTCCAGCAGCAGTTTCAGCTCGCCGGGCAAGGTCGTGACCAGGCCCGAAGAAGCCGACAAGGCGTACGAGGTCACCGACAGACTGCCCGCGAGGAACAGCGGGCCCAGCGTGAGCACGGCCCAATAGACCAGCACACGCTGGGTCAGCGGCCGGCTTTCGCGCACCCGCCAGATGTCGTTGAGCTTGCGGTCAATGGTCAGGATCAGCGCCAGCGCGGTGATCAGCAGCACCAACGCACCAGCCCAGCCCATCTGCCCGGCCTTGGCCGCGAACTGGTTGAGGTAGCTCAACACCTGCTTGGCGATGTTCTCGGGCACCAGGCTCTGCACCAGCCAGCGCTGCAAATTTGACTGCAGGCGCGCAAACATGGGAAAGGCGCTGAAGATGGCCAGCGCCACTGTGAACAGCGGCACCATCGAAATGGTGGTGGTGAAAGTGAGGCTGCTGGCGGTCACGCCCAGCCGGTCTTCTCGGAAACGCTCGCGCAGTGTCACAGCCGTGTTCCGCCAGGGGAAATTCAGCGTGTCGTGCCACAAGGTGCGCAGCAGGGTTTCCAGTTGCTGCCGGCGTTCGAGCAGGGTCATCCCGGTATCATCCCAGAAAGGTCCTCCAGCGCCGCGCCACCTCATCGGTCAGGCTCACATCGACGGTGATGCACCGGCCCGTCTGCTGGACATTGCGTCGCCCCATCCCGCCCCAATTGTTTTTCACCATGGCCCCATCCATTCCTCCTGCCGCCCCTACTGACGTGGGCTGGACCCGCACGCTGGCCGTGGGCAGCCTGCTCGCGCTCATCGTGCTCGGCCTGGCCTGGGAGCTCTGGCTGGCGCCGCTGCGCCCAGGCGGCTCCTGGCTGGCGATCAAGGTGCTGCCGCTCACCCTGCCCCTGGCCGGTCTGCTGAAAAACCGCATGTACACCTACCGCTGGCTCAGCCTGCTGATCTGGATCTACTTCACCGAAGGTGCGGTGCGCGCCACCAGCGATGCGGGCCTGTCCGCGGTGCTCGCCGCGGTGCAGGTGCTGCTGTGCGTGGCGCTGTTCGTGGCTTGCTCGATGCACGTGCGCCTGCGCCTGCGCGGAGCGGGCAAAGACGCGGTGGAGGCCGACAAGCTGCGCCACGCGGCGGAGATCGGTGCCGCGGCGGACCCGGTGCCGCCCGTCAAATCATGAGCGCCGGCGTGCTGGCAGCGCTGAGCGCCGCCGTGGGGTCCAGCCAGGTGCTCACCCATGAAGATCCCGCCACAGATCTGAGCGCCTGGGAGCGCGACTGGCGCGGTCGTGCCCATGGCCGCGCGCTGGCCGTGGTGCGTCCAGGCAACACGGAGGAAGTCGCTGCGGTTGTCAAGGCCTGTGCCGCGGGCGGCGTTTCGCTGGTGCCGCAGGGCGGCAACACCGGCCTGGTGGTCGGCTCGGTGCCCGATGGTAGTGGCTCGCAGGTGGTGCTGAGCCTCAGCCGCATGAACCGGGTGCGTTCCCTGGACGTGGCCAACCTCACCGTGACGGTGGAGGCAGGCTGCGTGCTGCAACAGCTGCAACAGGCGGCCGAGCAATCGAACCTGCTGTTTCCGCTCAGCCTGGCCGCCGAGGGCAGTTGCACCATCGGCGGCAACCTGGCCACCAACGCCGGCGGCACGCAGGTGCTGCGTTACGGCAATGCGCGCGACCTGTGCCTGGGCCTGGAGGTGGTGACCGCGCAAGGCGAGGTGTGGCATGGCCTTTCCGGCCTGCGCAAGGACAACACCGGCTACGACCTGCGCGATCTGTTCATCGGAAGCGAAGGCACGCTGGGCGTCATCACCGCGGCCACTCTCAAGCTCTATCCGCAGCCCGCCGCACGTCTCACCGCCTGGGCGGCCGTGCCGTCTCTGGACGCCGCGGTGCAGCTGCTCGGGCTGGCACACCAGCACCTTGGTGCCGGACTCACCGGATTTGAGGTCATGGGGCAGTTTGCGCTGAGCCTTGTCGAGCAGCACTTTGCGCAGCTCCGAGTTCCCCTGTGGGCGAGTTCTGCCTACTGTGTCCTGCTAGAGAACAGCGACAGCGAGTCCGAGGCCCATGCGCGCCAGCAGTTTGAGCGCCTGCTCGAAGCGGCACTGGAACAGGGCTGCGTGAGCGACGCGGTGGTGGCCGAGAGCCTTGGGCAGGCGCGCGGCCTCTGGCACATCCGCGAAAGCATTCCCCTGGCGCAGGCCCAGGAAGGCCTGAACATCAAGCACGACATCAGCATCCCGGTCTCCCGCATGCCGGCCTTCTGTGCCGAGACCGACGCCCTGCTGCAGCGTGAAATACCGGGGGTGCGACTGGTGAACTTTGGGCATCTGGGGGATGGCAACCTGCACTACAACGTGCAAGCCCCCGAGGGGGCAGACGGCAGCGCCTTCCTTCAGAAAGAGGAGGAAAGGGTTAATAAGCTGGTATTTGACGCGGTGTCGAAGTACGATGGAAGCATCAGCGCCGAGCACGGTGTCGGGAGCCTCAAGGTGGACAAACTGCCACTTCACAAGGACCCGGTCGCCCTGGACCTGATGCGAGCCATCAAACAGGCTCTGGACCCTCGAAACACCATGAACCCCGGCCGTGTACTTCTCCCATGCCTCTGCGCTCCGTCCTGACCCTACTGACCTGGCTGCCGCTGCTCGCGGTTTTGCCGGCGCGGGCCGCTGCGCCTGACGCAACCGCGGTACAGTGGCGCGAGCAGGCCCAGGCGCTGGAGCATGGCTCGGGTGTGGCACGCAACGTGGACGCCGCGATCAGCCTCTATTGCAGAGCTGCCATGGCAGGTGATGCAGCGGCTCGCTATCACCTGGGCTGGATCTACGCCAACGGCCGTGGGGTGAAGCGTGACGACGCCCACGCCGCCTACTTGTTCCGTCTGGCAGCCGATCAAGGCGATGAACCTTCGCGCAACATGCTGGCCCTCGTTGGTCCCGAGGCCACCAAGCCGCCTTGCGTGATCCAGGCCGAGGTCGCACAGGCTGAAGAGGAGTCTCGAGCGCGTGCCGCTGTCGAAGCTGCCCGCATTGCGGCGCAGGCAGCCGCCGAGCGCGAGGCACTGGACAACCGCTACCGGGCGCTGATCGACAGTGCGCAGCGGCGCAAGATCCTCGCCATCGTGCAACGGCTTGCGCCCGAGTACGGCATCCACCCGGGACTGGCTGTGGCCCTGATCCGGGCCGAGTCCAACTTCGATCCGCAAGCCGTCTCGACCAAGAACGCGCAAGGCCTGATGCAGCTGATTCCCGAAACAGCGGCACGCTTCCGGGTCACCAAGCCGTTCGATCCGGAACAGAACATCCGGGGCGGCATGGCCTACCTGCGCTGGCTGCTGGCGTATTTCCAGGGCGACGTGGACCTCACCGTTGCCGCCTACAACGCCGGAGAAGGCGCGGTGGACCGCTTTGGCGGCATCCCGCCTTATGCAGAGACACGCGGCTACGTCAAGCGAATCCGCGAGGTGTTTGCCCAGCCCACGCACCCCTTCGACCAACGCATCTCCGATCCTTCGCCGATGCTCAAGGCCGAGGCCAAACCCCGGACCTGAGCCAGGACGATGATGGGCTCGGGCTTGGTCAGGGTCCGCAATGATCTGCCGCTTCAGCCGCTGTGCCGCATGCCCCCCCGCCGTGCCCGTGCACAATCGGGGATTGCCCGCTGAACACCCCCGCCTCATGACCGCTCCCGCCACCCGCCCTGTCCGCTCGCAATACGAAGACTTCATGCGCCATGTCTACACGACCGGCGTGCAAAAGACCGATCGCACCGGCACCGGCACCACCAGCGTGTTTGGTCACCAGATGCGTTTTGACCTGAGCGAAGGCTTCCCGCTGGTCACCACCAAAAAGGTGTTTCTCAAAGCCATCATCGTGGAGCTGCTGTGGTTTCTGCGCGGCGACCGCAATGTGAAGTGGCTGCAGGAGCGTGGCTGCACCATCTGGGACGAATGGGCGCGCGAAGACGGCGATCTGGGGCCGGTGTACGGCGTGCAATGGCGCAGCTGGCCCACGCCCGACGGCGGTCACATCGACCAGATCGCCGATGTGATGCAGACGCTCAAGAGTAACCCCGATTCGCGCCGCATCATGGTCAGCGCTTGGAACGTGGCCGAGCTCTCGAAAATGGCGCTCATGCCCTGCCACGCGTTTTTCCAGTTTTACGTGGCACCCGCCACCGAGCCTGGCGGTCGCGGCAAGCTCAGTTGCCAGCTCTACCAGCGCAGCGCCGACATTTTTCTTGGCGTACCGTTCAACATTGCCAGCTACGCCTTGCTAACGCACATGGTGGCCCAGCAATGTGATCTGGATGTGGGCGACTTCATCTGGACCGGCGGCGACTGCCACATCTACAGCAACCACCACGAGCAGGTCGAGCTGCAGCTCAGCCGCCAGCCCTTGGCCTACCCCACGCTGCACATCAAGCGTCGGCCCGATTCGATCTTCGACTACCAGTACGAAGATTTTGAGGTGCAGGGCTACGAATGCCACCCGGCGATCAGGGCGCCCGTGGCGGTTTAGGCCCATGACCCCCACGCTCCACCGCTGCGCGGGTCGCTGCACCCCGAGGGGGCTGCCCTTGCTTGGGGCGGCCCTTCGCTGCGGTCGCATCCCCACATGATCTCTCGCAAGCAGGCTTGGGCACTGCTCGCCCTCACGCTCATGTGGGGCGTGAACTGGCCGATGATGAAGCTGTCCTTGCAGGAGATGAGTCCGCTCTTCTTCCGCGCCAGCACCATGCTGTTGGGCGCCGGTTGGCTGTTTTTCTACGTCGCGCGCAAGGGTGAGCGCATGTGGCCAGCAGGGCGGGAATGGGGTGCGATTGCGCTGCTGGGCCTGCCCAACGTGCTGGGCTGGCACACGCTGTCGATCCTCGGTGTTCAGGAGCTGGCCTCGGGCCGAGCTGCCATCCTCGGCTTTACCATGCCGATCTTCACCGTGTTACTCGGCGCCCTGTTTTTTGGTGAGCGAGTCACGCCGCGCGTGCGCGTGGCGGTGCTGTGCGCCGGTCTGGCCATTGGCCTGTTGCTGTGGCACGAGCTCGCCCGCCTCAGCGGTCGGCCCACTGGCATTCTCTGGATGCTGTCTGCAGCGGCCAGCTGGGCACTGGGCACACTCATGTTTCGCCGAGCCCAACTCACGCTTTCGCCGCTGGTGGTCACCGTATGGATGCTGCTGCTGGGCAGCGTGGCCGTCTGGGCGCTGGCGTTTGCGCTGGAGCCCCCGCCGCAGCCGTCGCGTTTCTCCCTGCCTATGTGGGTCAGCCTGGCCTACAGCGTGATCATCAACTACGGCTTTGCCCAGCTGATCTGGTTCGGCATGGCGCGCGAGCTGCCGCCGGCCACCAGCGCCATGAGCATCATGGCGATTCCGCTGGTAGGCACGCTCAGCGCCACACTGATCGTGGGTGAAGTCCCCCACTGGCAAGACTGGCTGGCCATGGGCTTTGTCATGATGGCTATCGCCAGCGTGTTGTGGCCTGTGCGCCGACCGCCCGTGATCGCCGCGGCACAATCGCCCCATGCCTGATTCTCTACCGCAGACCACACCCGGCCGTCTGCACCTGATCTATGCCCGCGCCGCCAACAGCGTGATCGGCCGTGAAGGAACCCTGCCCTGGCACCTTCCTGAAGATCTGGCGCATTTCAAACGCACCACGATCGGCTGCCCGGTCATTATGGGCCGCAAGACCTGGGACTCGCTGCCACCGCGATTTCGCCCGCTGCCCGGTCGTGCCAACATCGTGATCACGCGCGATCCCAGCTGGTCTGCCGAGGGTGCAGAAGCCGCCCACTCGCTGACACAAGCGCAAGCGATGTGCCCACCGGGCACCGATGCCTGGGTAATTGGCGGCGCCCAGATCTACGCCCAGGCCCTGCCTCTGGCCAGCAGCGTAGTGGTCACCGAAATCGCACAAGACTTTGAAGGTGACGCCTTCGCCCCTGCGCTCGGTGCGGAATGGCGGGAGGCGCAGCGTGAAGACCACGTCTCGTCCACCGGCCTGCCCTTCGCATTTGTGACCTACCTGAGATCCACCTGACATGAAAGTCGCCACCTGGAACGTCAACTCCCTGAATGTGCGCCTACCGCAGGTGCTGGACTGGCTAGCTGCCAACCCGGTCGATGTGCTCGCTCTGCAAGAGCTCAAGCTCACCGACGACAAGTTTCCAGCGCTGGCGCTGGGTGAGGCAGGGTACCAGTCGCAGTGGTTTGGTCAGAAGACCTACAACGGGGTGGCGCTGCTGAGCAAGACACCGGCGCAAGACGTGATCAAGAACATCCCGGGCTTCGCCGACGAGCAGTCGCGCGTGTTGTGCGCGACGTTCAACGGCGTACGGGTGATCGGTGCCTACTTCCCCAATGGCCAGGCGCCTGGCAGCGAGAAGTTTGCCTACAAGATGCGCTGGCTCGATGCACTGCGCGCCTGGGTCCAACAGGAGATGGCAGCGCACCCCCAGCTTGTGCTCATGGGCGACTACAACATAACCTTCGACGATGCCGATGTCTGGGACCCGATCGGCCTGCGCGAGAGCATCCACTGCACGACCGAGGAGCGCGCGCACTTGCAGGCCTTGATTGGACTCGGCCTGCACGACGCTCATCGCCTGTTCGAGCAGCCGCCCAAAAGCTACAGTTGGTGGGACTACCGGCAACTGGGTTTCCAGAAAAACCGCGGCATGCGCATCGACCACATCCTGGTCAGCGATACGCTGAAAGCGCGCGCCACGGCATGCAGCATCGACCGCGAACCCCGTAAAAACCCCCAGCCCAGCGACCACGCGCCAGTGGTGCTCACGCTGGCGGACTGAGCCGATCAGATAAAGGGGGCAGCGACCCGCCAAGCGGCGGAGCCTGGCCCCCCTCTCACTCGAGGTTCAGCTCCTGGATCTTTCGCGTGATGGTGTTGCGCCCGATACCGAGCTTCTGAGCGGCTTCAATGCGCCGGCCCCGCGTGTTGCCCAGGGCGGCCTGGATAAGCGCGGTCTCGAAGCGGCGGCTCAGCGTCTCCCATACATCGGTGCGGCCCGCTTCCAGCAGCTGCAATGCCTCCGCGCGAAGATCGCTCTCCCAGCTGGATGCCGCCGCGTTGGCCACCAGCGCCTCGCTCACTACCGGCGCGACAGGCGCCGGGTCTGGCATGGCGGTCTGCAAGACGGCTGTGACAGGCGCCGGCTCGAGCATGACTGCGGCGTGAGCCTCTGCCGCCTGCGCACCCATCGACGCCAGCACCTCGGGCGGCAGGTCCTTGACTTCGACCACCTGGGCAGGCGCCATCACGGTGAGCCAGTGGCACACGTTCTCCAGCTGCCGCACGTTGCCCGGAAAATCAAACAAGCCCAGCAGCTTGAGCGCGCCCTCGGATATGCGCTTGGGCTCCACGCCCAGTTGCTTGGCGCTCTGCTGCATGAAGAGGCGCGTGAGCATGGGCACGTCTTCACGCCGCTCGCGCAGCGCTGGCAGCCGCAGCCGGATCACGTTCAGCCGATGGAACAAGTCTTCTCGGAACCCACCCTCCTTGACACGCTGCTCCAGATTCTGGTGGGTCGCAGCGATCACGCGCACGTTCGCGCGCACCGCGCTGTGACCACCCACGCGGTAGAAATTTCCATCGGACAGCACACGCAGCAAGCGCGTCTGCAGGTCAAACGGCATGTCCCCGATTTCATCCAGAAACAGGGTGCCACCGTCGGCCTGTTCGAAGCGGCCACGGCGCATGGTCTGCGCGCCAGTGAAGGCGCCGCGCTCGTGACCAAACAGCTCGGATTCCAGCAGGTCTTTCGGAATCGCTGCTGTGTTGATCGCCACGAACGGGCCGCTGGCGCGGGGTGAATGCTTGTGAAGAGCACGCGCCACCAGCTCCTTGCCGGACCCGGACTCGCCGGTGATCAACACCGTAACCTGACTCTGGCTGAGCCTTCCAATGGCGCGGAACACATCCTGCATGGCAGGCGCTTGCCCCAGCATTTCCGGTGCATCGCCCATGCGCTCTTCGGCCACTTCTTCGCGCTGGCTCTCCTCCACCGCCCGGTGGATCAGCTCCACCGCCTTGGGCAGGTCGAACGGCTTGGGCAGGTATTCGAAGGCACCGCCCTGAAACGCGGAGACCGCGCTGTCCAGGTCGGAGAAGGCCGTCATGATGATGACGGGCAGGCCCGGCAAGCGCTCCTTCACCTTTTCCAGCAGGTCCAGCCCGGAGCCGCCGGGCATGCGGATGTCGCTCACCAGAATCTGGGGGCCTTCGCTCTCCGGCGTGTCAATCAGTGCCTTGAGCACCTCTTGCGGATTGGTGAAGCTGCGCGTGGGCAGGTTTTCGCGCAACAAGGCTTTTTCAAGAACAAAGCGGATCGATTGGTCGTCATCAACTATCCAGATCGGCTTCATGTGTGGTTCTTCCCTTGGTCAGGCGGCGCTAGTGGCAATCGGTGCAGATGCAGAGGCTCATGGCAGCGGAATCAGCAGTTTGAAATCCGTGTGCCCCGGCTGGCTCTCGCACTCGATCAGGCCATGGTGTTGCTGCACGAAGGTTTGCGCCAGCGTCAGCCCCAGGCCGGAGCCGCCATCGCGCCCCGACACCAGCGGGAAGAAAATGCGGTCCTTGATCGAGTCTGGTACGCCAGGCCCGTTGTCGATCACATGCAATTCCAATGCCAGGCGGTAGCGCTGCTTGCCAAATGTGACCTGGCGATTGACCCGGGTGCGCAGCGTGATGCGAGCATCACCCGCCTGGATGCGCTCGACCAGAGCCTGTGCGGCGTTGTGTGCGATGTTGAGCACGGCCTGGATCAGCTGTTCACGATCGCCGCGAAACTCGGGGATAGAGGTGTCGTAGTCGCGCACAACCCGCAAGCCCTTGGGAAACTCGGCCACGATGAGTGAACGCACCCGCTCGCACACCTCGTGGATGTTGACGTCACCCACCACGTGCGGGCGACGATGCGGCGCCAGCAGGCGATCCACCAGCGACTGAAGCCGGTCTGCCTCGTGGATGATGACCTGCGTGTATTCGATCAGCTCCTTGGCGCTTGCCCCTGGCGGGCTAGGCACATTGGCCTGCCCCGACGGTCGGCTGGAAAACTCCATCTGCAACAGCTGGGCAGCGCCCCGGATGCCTCCGAGCGGGTTCTTGATCTCGTGCGCCAGATTGCGAATCAGCTCCTTATTGGCCTGGGCCTGGTCCATCAGGCGCTCTTCGCGCTCCTGACGGGTCTGCTGCTCCAGCGGCAACAGCTCCACCACCACCTCGCCCACTCCCTCAGTCTGCGCCACGACCACGTGCACCGGCAGTGGCTCGTGGTTGGTCCGTTTGAGCCAGGCGTCATAGCGCAGCGCGGCAAAGGCATTGTCGCGCGCGCCGTTGAGCGCGTTCTGCAGCAACGCAGGTTCGGTGAAACAGTCCTGCAGGGCGCTGCCGGTGATGCTGCGGCGGGAGATGCCCAGTGCGTCTTCAAGCGCGGCATTGGCATAGAGCACCCGGCCTTCACCAGACACCACCGCCACCAGAGTGGCGAGCAGGTCAAGCGCCTGGTAGCGGGTATTGGCCGGCGCCTTGCGGGGTGCGCGTGAGCGGGCAGCGAGGGGAGGTGCCGACGCGGGCACCTGGCTTGGGATGGTGGACTTTTTCAAGCCACCTATTGTGCGGCAGGTGCGGTGGCAGAGGTCGCGCCCGGCAAACGGCCGAGCTCGCGGCGGATGCCTTCAACATCGCTCTCCGCGCGACCCACGACCGCCTTCAGTTCGGCCACGCGATCAAGGTAGCGCTGGTAGTTACGCGACTCAATACCCTGCTTCTCGGGCTCACCGTTGGCGTATTCCTTGCGCGCCTGGGCCAGGCGCTCCTCGGCCTTGCGCAGCTCGGCTTCCAGGATGGTGCGGGCATCGCTGTCGCGTTGGCGTTGGGCGGTGACGTCGATGCGGTCGTTGCTGTTGCGAGCAGCTGTCGGCGTGCTGCGGGGTGCGGTGCTGGTGCGCGTAGCGGCGCTGGCCTGCGGGGTCGTGCCTTGCACGATGGTGATGTTGCCACCCTCCATGAGCTTGCAGCCGCGCGTCTTGGCCACCTCGGGGTTGTTGATGTACTCCACCGGCTTGCCTTCGCAGCGGTACACCCGCTCCTGTGCCTGGACCGGCAACGCACAGAGGCCCGCCACGCCAGCCAGCGCCATCGAGAGTCCGATCCAACGGTTTTTTTGCATCAACACACACTCCACAATCCAGGGACACCATAGCGCT
This sequence comes from Hydrogenophaga sp., assembly GCF_011390835.1. Lineage (GTDB taxonomy): Bacteria > Pseudomonadota > Gammaproteobacteria > Burkholderiales > Burkholderiaceae_C > Hydrogenophaga. The sequence continues at coordinate 85,787 of NZ_JAABRQ010000015.1, forward strand.
CCAGAGAGCACCTCGAATTTCAGTATGACTGATCCGTCCACCGAAAGTGCCGCAATCGGCCGCACCGCTTGCTGAATATGCCGCACATCACGACAAAAGGGACAGCCTGAGCTGTCCCTTTTGGCATTTGACCCACACCCCAAGGCGGGATCACGAAAGCCGGCCCGCAGGCCGGCGGCGCATCACAGGCTAAAGTACATGTCGAACTCGACAGGGTGCGGCGCCATGCGGAAGCGGGTCACTTCAGCCATCTTGAGCTCGATGTAGGCGTCCAGCATGGAGTCGGTGAACACGCCACCCTTGGTCAGGAACGCACGGTCCTTGTCGAGATACTCCAGCGCTTGGTCCAGGCTGTGGCAGACGGTGGGGATCAGCTTGTCCTCTTCCGGTGGCAGGTGGTACAGGTCCTTGGTGGCGGCCTCGCCCGGGTGGATCTTGTTTTCAACGCCGTCCAGGCCAGCCATCATCAGCGCCGAGAAACACAGGTAAGGGTTGGCCGATGGATCGGGGAAGCGCGCCTCGATGCGGCGTCCCTTGGGGTTCGCCACGTACGGGATGCGGATCGATGCCGAGCGGTTGCGCGCCGAGTAGGCCAGCTTCACTGGGGCTTCGAAGCCAGGAACCAGGCGCTTGTAGGAGTTGGTGCCGGGGTTGGTGATGGCGTTCAGGGCACGGGCGTGCTTGATGATTCCGCCGACGTAGTACAGCGCGAAGTCCGACAGACCGGCGTAGCCGTCACCGGCGAACAGATTCTTACCGTCTTTCCAGATCGACTGGTGCACGTGCATGCCCGAGCCGTTGTCGCCGGCGTAGGGCTTGGGCATGAAGGTGGCGGTCTTGCCGTAGGCGTTGGCCACGTTTTGCACCACGTATTTCAGGACCTGGGTCCAGTCGGCGCGCTCGACCAGCGTGCTGAACTTGGTGCCGATTTCGTTCTGGCCGGCGCCCGCCACCTCGTGGTGGAACACCTCGACAGGGATGCCCAGCGATTCGAGGATCAGCGACATTTCGGCGCGCATGTCCTGCATGCTGTCGACCGGGGGCACAGGAAAATAGCCGCCCTTGACGGTGGGGCGGTGGCCGCGGTTGCCGCCTTCGAGCTTGGCGCCGCTGTTCCACGGGGCTTCGTACTCTTCGATTTCGTACATCACACGGCCAGGTTCGTTGCTCCAGCGCACGCCGTCGAAGATGAAGAACTCCGGCTCAGGCCCGAAGAAGGCGGTGTCGCCCAGACCGGAGGCCTTGAGGAAAGCTTCCGCGCGCTTGGCAATAGAGCGAGGATCGCGGTCATAGGCCTTGCCGTCACCCGGCTCGATCACGTCACACTGCAGGAACAGCGTGGTTTCTTCGTAGAACGGGTCGATGTTGGCCGTATTAGCGTCGGGCATGAGCTGCATGTCCGAGGCTTCAATGCCTTTCCAGCCCGCCACCGAAGAACCGTCGAACGCGTGGCCCGAAGTGAACTTGTCCTCGTCAAAGTGCGAGATTGGCACGGTCACGTGCTGCTCTTTGCCTCGGGTGTCGGTGAAACGGAAGTCAACAAACTTGACTTCGTTGTCTTTCACCATTTGCATCACGTCTGCGACGGTCTTGGCCATCAAATACTCCTGTAGCTGGGTCGGTGGAAAAAAAGGACGAACGGTAGGACTAAGCAGTTTCTGTGCCATTTGGCTGACCTGACGCGGTCGGCCACGGGCCTCGCAGGCGCCGCTTGGGGGCATTATCGTTCACGAGGTTGGACCTTCCCGCCTCGGTGCATTCAAAACGAGGCCAGCTGGGCGCGATGCCCCACAAACGGGCGCCGGCAACAAATGCACCAAACCAAGGCATTCCATCAACGCACCATTTCGGGGCCCAAGCGCGCACCCTGATCGCGCAGCCCTTTGAGCAGCTGGACAAACGCCACGCCCACAGCCACTGGCTCGCCCTTGACGCCGAGCTCGATGTGGCGTCCGAACTGGGGATGGTCCACGCTGGGCAGGCTGAACACCTTGACCGCGTGCGCCTGTTCGATGCCCTCCATGAGCGGTGTTAGCGCAGCTTCCATGGCGCCCATCACCACCACCGAGCGCTCTACCCAGGCCCCCAGCCGATGCCAAGCCTGGTAGTCGGTATCCAGCACCGACTCGATCATGGGCCAAGCCATGACCGGAAAGCCGGGCAGGAAATGCACCACCCCACCACCCTCACCCTCGCAGGTGAAGCCCGGGATCTTGTTGTACGGGTTGTGGATGAGCCGCGCGCCGGCTGGAAAAGTTCCCATGTTGTAGCGGTGCACGTTGTCGGGGCGCTGCGGGTCGAAGATCTGGCCTTGCTCGATGGCGACATCGCGCATGCGCTGCTCGATCAGCGCCTTGGCTTCCGGGTGCAACACCAGATCGCGCCCCAGCGCAGCGGCGGCGCATTGGCGAGTGTGGTCGTCCGGTGTGGCACCGATACCGCCGCAAGAGAACACCACCTCGCCGCTGGCAAAAGCCTCGCGCAGGGCGGCGGTGATGCGGGCCCGGTCGTCGCCTATGCAATGCGCCCAGGCCAGCGACAGGCCGCGCGCAGACAACAGCTCGGCGACTTTGGGCAGGTGCTTGTCGGCCCGCTTACCCGAAAGAATTTCATCCCCGATGATGATCAGACCAAATGCGGGAGGCGCGCTGCGTGTAAGAAGCGAGGCGGTGGCGTTGGTCATGGTTGGGTGTTTAAGTCAGTCGAAGGCGCGTTCGGCAAGCTCTCGGGGTGATCGCCTTGGGAAGGGGCTGGTAGCGGTTCGAGATCCGTCACCACATCGACCTGCGCGGTCAGCGGCGAGGCGCGCAGGGTTTGCAGGCAGCTGAGCGCATAGTGAGCAAACCAGAGCGACGCGAATGCGAACACCAGCGTGTACACCCAGATGGCCACTGGCACCAGCAGCGGCGCCATGGCGATGAACATGGCACCGGACGCCCAGAGCAGGCTGGGCGCTGCGCCTAGGTAGCCACTGAGAACGCCCATGAGCAACAGCTGACCTCGCCGTTCACGCAGGATCTGCTTGCGCTCTTGAGCACTCGCGTGCACCGCCAGCGCGTCAAATGCAAACACCCGGTAGGTCAGCCAGCCCCAGATCAGCGGCGGCAGAATCAGCACCAGGGGCGGCACCAGCCACAACGGCATCGACACCACGAGCGCCACCAAGGCCAGCAGGGTGGAGCCCAGCGACCAAAAGACGCTCACCAGCAGCGAGCCCCCATGTTTACGCTCCAGCCCGGCGAAGCGGCGCTGGCCTACCATCTCCACCATGGCCGGCGTCATGAACATGGCCACCAACAGCAGACACAGCAAAACGATCATTGGCGTAGCCAGGACCAGCACCAACAAAGGGCCAAACACCGATCGCAAAGCGCCCAGGCCAATGCTGTCGAGCCAGGCCAGGAGGGTCTGCACCAGCGAATAGCTTTCCAGCCATGCCGTGACCGATGCGACCGAGCCCTCCCAGAAGAAGTACCCCAGGCCAAACGACAGCGCCACCATCATGATCAGCGGCAAAAAGGACAGGGCGATCACCCGCGGATGCACGCAATAGGCCACCGCGCGCCAGAACGAATCGAACAACAAGCTCATGGCGACCAAGAATACCGGGTTTCCATGGAGACTTGGATAGAGCCGAGAACCCTAGGGCGCGGAAAGCTTCCATCGCGCCCGCGCAGCCCGAAGCCGCCCAGCCAGCCTGGCAAGCCGCCCACGCCTCACCCGTTCATAGGATGTTCAACCGGCATCAGGCTGTGCACAATGACAAGTTTGCCTACTTGCACACCTAGTCCATGCGCACTCACCCCCGAAACTGCAGCACTACGAGGCTTCGATCCCCTCAGCATGGGTGCTCTGGCCCCTTCAAACCCGGGGCAAACCCCAAGAACTTCACATCAAGTGCTTTTACAAAGGCCGCGCATCCCGTCCCGTGCGACCATTAGTCCGTACACTTTGATACACATTTGTTGCATCTCTGCTCGTGACCTATTCCTTCAACCCTTGGCTGCTCGCGGCCCTTGTTCCAGTGCTGCTGGTGCTGGGGGCTATGGCGCATCAGCAATGGGTAGACCGCCGCACACGCAAGCAGCGACGCATTCCCAAACACTGGCCCCTGGGTACCCGCCCGCTGGCCAACAGCGAAGAAGCCCGGGTTTGGAACTGGTTGTCTCGAGCCTTTTACGACCATCACGTGATGATCAAGCTGCCGGTGACCCGATTTACCTTGCCGCGCGACAAGGAACAGGGTATGCACTGGTACCGGCTGCTGGGCAGCGTGTACTGCACCTTCACCATTTGCAAGGCCGACGGACGCGTGATCGGCTGCTTGGACGTACCGGGCACGGCCGGGCTGCCCCGCAGCACCCGAGCGCTAAAGCATTCGCTGCTGACCCAGTGTGGCCTGCCCTACTGGATCATCCGCTCCGAAGCACTGCCAACGATTGCCGAGATCCGGGCCGAATTCCTGGGTGAGTCGCTCACCGCGCAGGGTATGCGGGAGCGCGAGTTCGAGGAGCGCGCTATCATCGCTGCCCAGACCAACTTGCGCACCGCGCTCAATCGCCAACGCAGCAGCCGGCAGAGCGACTTCGGCCCCATGTCCAATTGGCCCAACAGCAACAGCGGTAGCCTGCGCACCAACGACGGCAGTAGCGAATGGCAGGACAATTCCTTCCTTGTCCCGCTGGATAGCCGCCGCGGCGACCTGCTCTGACCGTTCGGGGCTTGCAGGTCAGACCGGCTTGACAACCTTTCCGGTCAAATCGCTCACCTCTGCCTCGCTCAACCACCGCCAGTGCCCCGGCAACAAGCTCTCAGGCAGCGCCAATGCACCAATGCTCAACCGGTGCAAAGTCTCCACCCGGTTGCTCACCGCAGCCACCATCCGCTTGACCTGGTGGTACTTGCCCTCGGTCAGCGTGAGTTCCAGAGTGTGTTCATCCACGGCTCGGCAAGCCGCCGCACGCACCGGTTTCGGATCGTCGTCCAGCACCACGCCCGCCAGCAACCGGTCTAGCTGCGTCGCATCCAGCGGGTGCTTCACCTGCGCCAGGTACACCTTGGGCACATGGTGACGCGGCGAGGTCATGCGGTGGATGAACTTGCCGTCGTCCGACAGTAACAGCAGGCCCGTGGTGTCCTGATCCAGCCGCCCCACCGCCTGCACACCCGCCGCCGCGCCGCCGCCCCGCATGCGCAGCGGGCCGGGCAACAGAGTGTAGATACTCGGATAGGTGCTCGGTTTTTGAGAGCATTCAAAGCCCGCTGGTTTGTTCAGCATCAAATAAGCCTGCGCCTGATAGACCCAGGTCTCGCCTTGCACCGTGAAGGTCAGGCCGATGGGATCGAAGGCGTGGGCGGGGTCATCCATCGCCACCAGTTGCTCGCCAACCTGCACCTGCACCAGGCCCTGCTGCACCAAGCCACAACAGACCCGTCGGGTGCCAAAACCTTGCGAAAAAAGAATGTCCTGAAGCTGCATCATGTGAGGTGCATTGTCGCCGCACCGCAGAGGCCGGTGATCCATCGGCGACAATCAAAGGTTGCACGCCGTCCCACTCACTCCGTCGGATGAAACAGAAGTTCAAACAGTGGTTGCCTGACCCCGAAACCGTGCGCACCAATCGCTGGCTGCGCTGGATGGGTCCGATCCTCAAGCACCCGCGGCTCTGGCATTTCAGCCGCAAGGGCATCGCCATGGGGCTGGCGCTGGGCATCTTCTTCGGCCTGCTGATCCCGGTGGCCCAAATTCCATTTGCTGCCGCCACAGCTGTCTTGCTACGGGCCAATTTGCCTATGGCGGTTGCCAGCACGCTGGTAACTAACCCAGTCACGTTCGGGCCGGTCTATTACGGCGCCTACCAGCTGGGCAAATTTATACTCAACGAGCCCTCGCTGTCCGAAGAAGATGCGCTCAAAGCGCTCGACAAGGCCCATGCCACGCAGAATACCGACCTGAGTCTGGCCGATCGCGTGCGCGCGTGGCTAAAGCAGTTCGGCAAGATCGGCAAACCACTGGTCGTGGGCCTGGCGATCGTGGCTACGTTCAGTGGATTGCTCGTGTACTTTCTGGCCAGCGGCTTGTGGACCCTGAAAACCCGATGGGCCCGCCGACAGCGCCTGCGCAAACGCGGTCCCGGCCGACATCAGGGCGCCGCCAAAACGGCAACGCCCTCCACGGTCCGCGGCCCAGACCAGACGCCCGAGCCATGAAAACGCCGCCAGGCTGGTGGGTCTGGCGGCTCTTCAATGAGATGGGCTGGGGTCTATTGAAAGATGCCCCAGAGCCAGCAGAAACAATTGAATCCGCGTCAAACCGGAACAAATTTGTTCCCCGGTTTGTTCCCCGGTTCCGTGCCCCCTGCCGCGTCTCGTTCATGCCAAGAAAAAAGCATGGAAAGAATTAGAACACGCTTCATGCGGTCGATCCGTGTTGTCGCACCGCCACGGCCGCAAAGTTCCCGGCGCCAAAGAAGGTCGATCTGTACGCTACCCGGGCGCCCCATCGAACGGCAACACACCGTCATCGCTGCTCGAATCCACACCCAATCGATACCCCATGACCCGGTAGCCGCGCTGGCGTTTGTCCCACATGCGCAGCAACGCAGGGTGCCCTGTATCGACGAAGTCGATGATCCGGACATCGGTCTTGCTCGCATGCTCGCGATGCAGGCGGCCCGCGTATTGCTGCAGCGTGCCCTTCCAGGAAATCGGCATGGCCAGCACCAACGTATCCAGTGGCGGGTGATCGAAGCCCTCGCCGACCAGTTTCCCGGTGGCCAGCAAGATGCGTGGCGCCTCGGGCGCCAGTGCGTCCAGCTCGGTGATCAACGCTGCCCGCTGCTTCTTGGACATGCGCCCGTGCAAAACGAAAGGCTTTGGCACCTTGGTTTCCAAGGCCACAAGGATGGCGTCAAGGTGTTCGGTACGCTCGGTCAGCACCAGCACCTTTCGGCCTTGTTCATACGCCGCTGCGACCTCTGTAGCGATAGCGTCGGTGCGAACCAGGTCGTTGGCAAGGTGACGGAACACGTCTTGGATGCCCGCCGCCGCAGGCAAGTCGATACGGGCAAACCGGGATCGCGGCACTACCTCCAGATCGTGCGGCGCGCTCGCCGGTCTGGCCGCGGTGTGGCGGATCGGACCGCACTGCATGAAGATGACCGGCTGCAGGCCATCGCGGCGAATGGGTGTCGCGGTCAAGCCCAACACATATTTCGCCTTGGTCTTCTTGAGGATGGCGTCAAACGACGCGGCGCCCACGTGGTGGCACTCGTCCACGATCACCTGCCCGTAGTTTTCGACCAACGCATTCACCTCGCCTTGGCGCGACAGCGACTGCATCACGGCGATGTCGATCTGCCCGGTGGGTTTGGCCCTGCCGCCTCCGATGGTGCCAACCACGCCCTTGGCAGCCTTGGTGTCCAGGCCGAGAAAGGTCTGCAAGCGCTCCTGCCATTGCTTTAGGAGTTCGGTGCGGTGCACCAGCACCAGAGTGTTCACGCCGCGCCGGGCGATGATGGCAGCCGCCGTCACCGTCTTGCCAAACGCGGTGGGTGCGCACAGCACCCCGTCATCGTGTTGCAGCATGGCCGACACAGCTTGTTCCTGGTCAGGCCGCAGAGTGCCGACGAAGCTGGCCTGGATAGGATCGCCACCAAACCTCTCGTCCCGCGAGTCGCAGCGAATGCCGTTGTCCTTCAACAAAGCGCGTGCGGCGTCCAGACAGCCGCGCGGCAAGGCGATGTGTTGCGGGTAGTTCTCGGCGTTGCCGATGACACGCGGCTTGTCCCACACCGACATGCGCATGGCCTGGGCTTTGTAGAACTCGGGGTTCTGGAAAGCCGCCAAGCGGATCAGCCGATTGGCCAGCGCCTGGGGTAGCGCGCCTTTCTCGAAATAGATCAAGTTGGCCAGCGTCACCGTCAGTGCCTGGGGCAACGTGCCCGCCAACCGATTGGTCTTGGTGGCCTCACGCTTCCAAGGCGTCGCCAAGTCCTCATCGTCGATGAAGTTCACATCCAGGGGATGGATGCCGCCGGTAGCGCGCAGAACGGTCGGCTCGATATCGCGCGGTGCCATGGGTTGAACGGACGCGAGAAACGCCCACTGGTCGTGGTGCGGTCGCAGTGCGGCGTCCACAAACACGCTGCAGCCGTTCTCTCGCGGGTGCTTCTGCAGGGGCAAGGCGATCAGGTTGCCAAAGCCGCCTTTGGGCATGGTGTCCTGGTTGGGAAACAAGCGGTCGTAGGACGCCAGCTTGAGCTGCCGGGTGCGCGCGCAGGTGTGGCTGATGATGGCGGTGCCAAGGCGCCGCGCATCGCGCGCGAACACGCGCCCCGCGAAAAACACCCAGGCGTGGGCACCCTGCCCCGAGCGCGAGATTTCCAACGCTGCCGGCACACCCAGTTCGCTACAAGACTGCATGAATGCCAGGGCGTCCTGCTGCCATTCGGCCTCGTCAAAATCCACCGCGAGAAAGTGGCAGGTGTCGTCCTCCAGCAGTGGGTAGACGCCCACGGTCTGTTTGCCGGCCAGGTGGTCATAGATCACCGCGTCCGACAAGGGAATCAACAGACGCTGGCTGCAGTCGCCGCACTTGATGCGCGGTTTCTCGCACACCCCCGCCCGCCACTCGTTGGCGCAGGCCGGTGCATAGCCTGATTTGCCCGAAGTCCGGCTCTCCCAGCGCACCGGATACACATCGGTGCGGCCTCGGAAGAGCCGCCGAAACAGCGCCACCTTGTCGGCGGTACTCAGACCCCAGCGCTGTGGTTCAGGCACTTCTTCCGGAGCGGGCTCAACCGAAACAGGTCGAGCATCTGGCAATGGTGGCGTGCGCCACTCGATACCATGCGACTCCAACAGCGCCACCAGTCGCGCGTTCTCGGCCCGCAGCGCCGCGAACGCTTGGTGTTCAGGCATCGCTCTCGTGCGCAGCGAACAGCGCATCCATGTCGTCACCCACGCCATAGCCGATGTTGTGGCACTGCTGACGAACCGCGTTCATGCGTGCCCAGAGCGCCGGGCGTTGCGCCGCCGGCAAGGTGTCCGTGGTTTTCAGCGCCTGCTCGAACATCCGCACCAGCGCATCAAAGTAGACTTCGTCCTGCAGGCCAACTTCGCAGCTGAAACCCGAGGCCTGCTCGCAATAGAACACCATCAGCTCGGCCAGCTCATCGGCCCGGCCCACCGCTTTTTTGTAGTCCGCGATGGCCTTCTTGGCCTTGGCAACCGAGGTGTCCTGGTTCTTGAACATGTCGGGCCACAGCCAGCGGGCCATGGTGGCCTTGTAGGGCTTGAGCACGTCATCACCCAGGTGAAATCGGGCGTGCAGAAAGGCCTGGTTGTCCTTGCTGGCGGCGTAGAGTTCTTGCACCAGGCCGAGCATGCCTGCACGGTCGTGGTCAGCGAGTTTGGCTTTGACGTCAATCCAGGATGGGCTCGATTTTTTCATTGCGATGGTGATGCGTGTGGGTGCCTGGCCAGCGTGATGCTGCACGCTGGCAGCTCAGTGGTGGTCGGATCGCTTCTGGCCATTCGACAACGATGTGACCGGTCATACATCGTCCCCTGCCTCATCTGACCGCCCCACACGCCGCAACTCCAGCTCCCTCCTCGTCTTGTCCAGCTCCGCCTCCAGCAGCTTCTCGTCGGGCAATACAGTCTGGTACTCTACGGCCATCACCTTGTTGGGCAATCCTTCAAGCGCATAGTGGGCTTCGTTGCTGCCCTTGCTGGTGCACAGCACCAATCCCACGGGCGGGTTCTCGCCGGGTTTCATCCAGTGCTCGCGGGCGTAGTTCAGGTACATGTGCATCTGGCCGGCATCGGCATGGCTGAACTTGCCGATCTTGAGGTCGATGACCAGCAGACACTTGAGCCTGCGGTGGAAGAACAGCAGATCAACGCGGAACCAGCTGTCGTCCAGTCGCAAGCGGCGCTGGCGCCCCACAAAAGCGAAGTCGTCACCCAGTTCCAGCAGAAAGTCGGCCAGGTGCCGGATCAGCGCGTCTTCCAGATCCGATTCGGAGTATTCATCCTTGAGGTTGAGAAACTCCAGTACGAAAGGGTCTTTCAACGCTTGCTCAGGCGTGATGGCGTCTTGCGGTTCTGCAACTTCGGCTTTTTGCAGCATGGCTGCCTTGTTGCGCGACAGGGCGATTCGCCCATAGAACTGCCTGTTGATCTGGCGGTCAAGCTGGCGCACGCTCCAGCCGCAGCGCAGTGCCTCGGTTTCGTAAAAGCTGCGGGCCGACAGCGCCCTGACGGACAGCAGGCGCACATAAGCCGACCAGGGCAACGGGAAGACCTGGGTCAACGCGTGTAGCGCCCCTGATTTTTGATTCAGAGATTTGGAAATCGGTGCGGAGGCCGACTCACCAGGCGCCTGCTCAACCCGGGAGGCCTCCAATTTCGCAGACGGTGTCTGCGAAATTGCCTCGGGTGGCCAGGTCAGATAGAAAAGGCGCATCTGTTCGAGATTGCGTTCGGAAAACCCTCGGCTAAAACGACTCGTCAAATCGACCGAGAGCCGCTTCAGTAGGGCATGTCCGTAAACGGCGCGGTCCTGTCCGCCCTGTTCGAACTCGACGATGCGTCGGCCGACTTCCCAGTAGCTGGCCGTCATCACCGAATTGACGCTGCGCGCGGCGGCATGCCGGGCGCCTTCCAGCAAAGCAACGATGTCGCCGTGGATGCCCGTGTAACCCGAAGCCTCGCCGAACACGCCGGAAACATCTGTCTTGGTCATCGATCTCTCAGGCTGTTGATGCCTTGACATGCTACCTCCCCTGTGTTTCCGGTGTGCTTGGGGAAAGCCGAGGGAGCGGTGGTTAAATGTGCTGACTGTTGCCAGCGGACGCGAGAAACCGGCGCAAGACGAGCAGCGCCGCCCACGTGGCATCCATTTGCTGGCGCGCAGCCTATCCTGCCCTACCACTCTTCACTCCTACACAACAGGGTCGGACCGTCCGACCCCTTGTTCCGCAAAAAAAAGAAACAGTTCAAACTCAGCAAATACATGCTTGGGAACGATCCAAAAACACGTCCCCGGTGATTCAATCTGTCTGTCAAGCAGCTTGACAACTCGACCTAGAGATCACATCCATAGGGGCCGAACTCGACCCTCTGCAATTGCATGAGGCCCCAGCATCAACGGCCGGTTCGCAGCGAGGCTGTGTGAAAACCCTCTCCCCGCTCGAAATCGAACTCGGTAGAGTTCGCAGACATATTGAACACGGGGGTCAATATGTCGAGATACATCGAAGGTCAGGACAGACAGCAGGTCACGTTGCTACCGGAGTGCCTGGATGACTTCATTGCAGAAGACAACACCGTTCGGATCGTGGATGTCTTCATCAATGAGTCAGCCCTGATTTATTCGATTTCAGGCCACGCCCAGTCGCAGCAGTGACGAATTCGGAATCGGACGGATGGCGGGATCAACCGCATATTCGATTTGAAAATCTGTGCCCGAAAGTTTGAGCTGCGTGATGGTTCCGACATACGCAACCTGGTTTCCTGCGCCCTGAGTTTCGGACATAAACAACGTAGGCAGTTTTGCCACCGCATTGATATCCAGAACTTTATTCGGCATGAAGCGCTGAGCAATGGCGGCGTCGGTGTACTCCAGTACGCGGCCACTGCCGAACGAGTCACGATGGGGCTCCCAGCCTCCGCCCGAAACGATCAAATTAAACATCCATCAATCCCATCACTTGAGTTCGTACCAAACACCACGCCCGCTGCCCTGCTGATTCAAATGACCGTGCTCGACCAGGTTGCGGAAATGTTGCTTCAGCGTGTTTCGGCTGACACCCGCCAATTTGATCGCATCGCCAATCGTGACGCGCCCGTGCTCGCGGGCAAATTCGACGATCTGCAGTGACAGCTCGGGCAAGGCAGCCAGTACGATCTTCTCGCGCTCCACCTTCTTTTCAAGCCGCCGTACCTGCTCGGCCAGTGACCGCAGGAAGAACACCAGCCACGGTTGCCAGTTGGGAGCATCGGTCCGGATGGACCCCTGCGTCTGCCGCAAGGCAAGGTAGTACGCCTCTTTATTCAGCTCGATCACGCTCTCCAGTGAGCTGTACGGCACGTAAGCGTAGCCTGCCTGAATGAGCAACAAAGTGGTCAAGACACGACTGAGGCGGCCATTGCCATCCTGGAACGGGTGGATCTCCAAGAACACCACGACGAAGATGGCAATGATCAAAAGCGGGTGCAACTGCGCCTTGTCGCGCTCCCCATTCACCCAGGCAACCAATTCAGCCATCAGACGCGGCGTGTCGAACGGGCTTGCCGTCTCGAACACGATCCCGATCTGCACACCGTTTTCATCGAAAGCGGCCACGCTGTTTGAGTTGGTCTTGTACTGTCCGCGGTGCCGCGAGTCCTTCTCACTGTGGCGCAGCAGGATCTGGTGCAGTTGCTTGACGTGGTTCTCGTTGAACGGAATGTCACGCCAGGAGCTGAACACCAAGTCCATCAGTTCGGCGTAGCCAGCCACCTCCTGCTCATCACGGGTCTCGAAAGACTGGATGGCCAGGTTGGAAAGCAGCTTCTCCACTTCCCTGTCAGACAGCTTGCTGCCCTCGATACGGGTTGACGACCCGATGCTCTCGATGGTGGCCACCCTGCGCAAGGCAGACAGACGATCAGGCGCAAGGGTGCCCAAGGCACGCCAAGCGCCTTTGAACTCATCAATCCGAGCGATCAGGCTCAAGATCTCGGGGGTGATCTGAAGGGTGTCAGAGCGAAGCATAGAACCAATAATACACCCAATAACACCCATTTCTCAAGATGTGAACCCTGCGGAGTCCCGACGGAAGAATGGGTGTAAATGGATGTTTCATTGGTTCACGCCCTGCGGCTTGTGGTGCCCAGCAGTTCCCATACGAATTTTCGTATGGAGAAATTTGATGAGCACCAAAATTTGCGCCTGCTGTGGCCAGTCTTTCCAGCCTGTTGATTTCCGCGCAATCCTCACCCCGGGGTCAGATTTACGTGGAAATCAACAGCCTTGGCTTCCTGCCCGACCAGCGCGTTCATACAACCCCCTATCAACAGGAGAAGTTGTGATGAACGAGAAACAAGCATCCGTCGCCGCGCGGATCGCGGAGCTGTCGAGCCTGCCCATCGCCGAGTTGTGGCCAGTGTGGGATCGGTACTTCAGCAGCCGCCCCATCAACCCGAACCGCGTATTCATTGAGTCGCGCATCGCCTACAAGATGCAGGAGGAAGCCTTCGGCGGTCTGGCGCACAACACGCGCCAGCGCTTGGAGGCCATCGGTGCCAAGCATTCCAAGATCAAGCTACGGGCTCGCCCGCGCGACACCAACTTCGCGCCCGGCACCGTGCTGCTGCGCGAATGGGGCGACCGCGAGCACAAGGTGGCGGTCACCGCCGAAGGTCTGTTCGAGTACGAGGGCAGCACCTTCAAGAGCCTGACAGCCGTGGCCCGGCAGATCACCGGCACGCACTGGTCGGGGCCATTGTTCTTCGGCCTGACCGGCAAGGCAGGTGCGCAATGAGCGACGCCACCCAAATCGCCTCTCCCAAGGCGCGCAAACGCTGCGCCGTCTACTGCCGGGTGTCGTCGGACGAGCGCCTTGACCAGGAGTTCAACTCCATCGACGCGCAGAAGGAGGCTGGCCACGCCTACGTCGCCAGCCAACGCGCAGAAGGATGGATTCCGGTGGCCGACGACTACGACGACCCCGGCTTCTCCGGCGGCAACACGGATCGTCCCGGGCTGAAACGCCTGATGGCCGACATCGAGCGCTGCCAGATCGACATCGTGGTGGTCTACAAGATTGACCGCCTGACGCGCAGCCTTGCCGACTTCTCCAAGATGGTCGAGGTGTTCGAGCGCCAGGGCGTGTCGTTCGTGTCGGTCACGCAGCAGTTCAACACCACCACCTCGATGGGACGGCTGATGCTCAACGTGCTGCTGTCCTTCGCCCAGTTCGAGCGCGAGGTCACCGGCGAGCGCATCCGCGACAAGATCGCCGCCAGCAAGCGCAAAGGAATGTGGATGGGGGGCGTGCCGCCGCTCGGCTTCGACGTCGAGAACCGTCTGCTGGTCATCAACGACACCGAGGCGGCGGTGGTGCGGCGCATCTTTGAGGAGATGTTGACCATCGGCTCGCCCACCCAGATTGCCGCCAACCTGACGATGGATGGCATCACGACCAAGGCGTGGACGACACAGGACGGTCAGACACGGGCGGGCACGCGCATCGACAAGAAGTACCTGCACAAGCTGCTGCGCAACCGCATCTATCTCGGGGAGTTGTCGCACAAGGGCAGTTGGTACCCGGGCGTGCATCAAGCCATCATCGATCCAGGGCTGTGGGGCCGGGTTCACGAGGTGCTGGCCAAGGACGGTCACACCCGGTCGGTGGAAACCAAGATCAGGTCGCGCACCGACGCCTTGCTGCGCGGCCTGCTGTACGCACCCTCAGGCGAGCGGATGTACCCGACCTACTCGCGCAAGAACGGGCGCAAGTACCACTACTACGTGTCCAAGTCGGAAGCGCGGTTCGGCGCGCCGGGCAAGGGGTATGAGCGCCTGCCCGCGCCGGAGATCGAGGGGGCTGTGGTGGCCCAGATCCGAACGGTGCTGACCAGCCCGGAGACCGTGGCGTCAGTGGTGCGGCACATCCAACGCAACGGGGCCCAGATCGACGAGGCCACCACCGTGATGGCTATGGGACGGCTCAACAACGTGTGGGATCAACTGTTCCCGGTCGAACGCCACCGCATCGCCAATCTGATGATCGAACGCATCGACCTCGTCCACGCAGGCGAGGTGCAGGGGATCAAGGTGAGGTGGCGTGAGGTGGGTTGGAACGCGCTGATCGCGGAGTTTGCCCCGGACAGCATCGGTGCCGAACTGCTGGAGGTTGAAGCCTGATGGACGAGTCGATGGAAACCTTTGTGCCCCTGACGTTCCGACGCCGGGGCGTCCAGCGCGTGGCCACCGACGAGCGCAGCGTCCACGACGTGACCCTGCTCGACGGTGTGGCACGCGCCTTCTACTGGCAGCACCTACTGGACACCGGCGCGATGCAGAGCGGTTCCGCCATCGCCCGCGCCGAGAAGCTGCACCACTCGGTGGTAAACGAACTGCTGCGTCTGACCCTGCTGGCCCCCGACATCATCGAGCAGTTCATGGCGGGCAAGCAGCCACGGCGGCTGACGCTGATGTGGTTTCAGCGAAACCGCCTAATGGTCGACTGGCACGCCCAGCGCAAGCTCATGGCCACCTTCGAGGAGGACGTATGAGCAGGAAGCATCGCGGCCACGCCAAGGGCGACCCGGTGACGTATCAGACGCCGCTGCCCGCTGGCGGCGTGCAGATGGAGACCTTTCTGCCCTGGACGCTGGTGCGCCGGGGCCTGAAGAAGCAGGTCATCACGCCGCTGGACGCGCCGCAGGAGTTCCTGGACGAGGCCCGCCGTGAGCGGCAGGTGCGCGAGATGGCGCAGGACACCCCCTTGATGCGGGCGCT
>NZ_JAABRQ010000016.1 GCF_011390835.1 Hydrogenophaga sp.
CCCCCCGCAGGGCAAAGCCACAACCGCTGAGGCCAACGGCGAGCAGCAGACTGCCACCGCTCAGGAGCACGCGGCGGTTGAATGAGGCCGGTGATGTTTGGGAGGTCAAGCTCACACCACCACGTTGACCAGACGACCCGGCACCACCACCACCTTTTTCGGTGTGGCACCGTCGGCCTGTTTGATGAAGGCCTCGCTGGCGAGCGCCGCGGCCTCGATGGCCGAGTTGTCGGCACCAGCGGGCACGGTGATACTGCCGCGCAGCTTGCCGTTGATCTGCAGCACCAGCTCGATCTCGTCGCGCTGCAGCGCGGCGTCGTCCACCTGCGGCCAAGGCGCGTCAAGCAACTCGCCCCAGGGCTGGGCATAGCCCAGATCGGTCCAAAGCGCATGGGTCACATGCGGCGTCGCGGGATAGAGGCAACGCAGCAAAATGCCGAAACCCTCGCCCAGGGCCGCGGTGTCGCCGGCCGAGCCGTCGGGCTTGAAGTCTTCCAGCGCATTGAGCATCTTCATGGCACCCGACACCACGGTGTTGTATTGCATGCGCTGGTAGTCGTAGTCCACCTGCTTGAGCACGGTGTGCAGCTCCAATCGCAATGCCTTGGCCCCCTTGCCGAGCTTTTGCTGGTTCAGGCTTTGCGTGGCCTCGACCAGACCGGCCTGCGCCGACAGCTTGGCGCCAAAACTCCAGACGCGCTTGAGGAAGCGGTAACTGCCTTCCACCGCGGCGTCGTTCCACTCCAGCGTGGCCTCTGGTGGCGCGGTGAACATGGTGTACAGGCGCGCGGTGTCGGCACCGTATTTCTCGATCAGGTCCTGCGGATCGACACCGTTGTTTTTGGACTTGGACATGGTGCCCACGCCCTCGTAGTCGATCACCGTACCCGCTGGCAGCGCACCCACGGCCTTGTTCAGCTTCGCGCCCACGATCTTGCCGCCGTCGTCGAGCACGTGCTCCACATCAGCCGGCCAGAAGTACTCTTTGCCGCCCTTGTCGGTGCGGCGCGAGTAGATGTGGTTGAGCACCATGCCCTGGGTGAGCAGCTTGCTGAAGGGCTCGTCGATCGTCACCAGACCCAGGTCGCGCATGACCTTGGTCCAGAAGCGCGCGTACAGCAGGTGCAGGATGGCGTGTTCGATGCCGCCGATGTACTGGTCCATCGGCATCCAGTAGTCGGCGCCCTCGGCCACCATCTGCTCGCTGTTGGCCGGATCGCAATAGCGCATGAAGTACCAGGACGAGTCCACGAAGGTGTCCATGGTGTCGGTCTCGCGCCGCGCTGCCTGGCCGCAAACCGGGCAGACCACACCGGCGTGAAAGCCCTCGTGTTTGTGCAGCGGATTGCCCGAGCCGTCGGGGATACAGTCCTGCGGCAGCACCACTGGCAGGTCTGTCTCAGGCACCGGCACCGCCCCATGCTCATCGCAATGGATGATGGGAATGGGCGTGCCCCAGTAGCGCTGCCGGCTCACGCCCCAGTCGCGCAGCCGGAAGGTGGTTTTTTTCTCGCCCAGGCCTTGGGCCGCCAGCAGCTCGGCGACTTTGTCGACGGCGGCCTTGAGACCCAGTCCGTCCAGCGCGCCAGAGTTCACACACACGCCGCGCTGCTTGTCTGCATACCACTCAGCCCAGACCGTGTCGCTGAAGGTTTCTCCCTCGACCGCCACCACCTGCCGGATGGCCATGCCGTACTTCAGCGCAAACGCAAAGTCGCGCTCATCGTGGGCCGGCACGCCCATCACCGCGCCGTCGCCGTAGCTCATGAGCACGTAGTTGCCGACCCAGACATCGACCGCATCGCCGGTCAGCGGGTGCTTTACCTGCAGACCGGTGGCCATGCCCTTTTTTTCCTGTGTGGCGAGCTCTGCTTCCGTCGTGCCGCCACTCTGGCATTCGAGGATGAAGGCCGCCAAAGCGGGGTTGGTCGACGCGGCATGTTGCGCCAGCGGATGCTCCGGCGCCACGGCGCAAAAGGTCACGCCCATGATGGTGTCGGCGCGCGTGGTGAACACGTGCATCTTGCCTTCACCGATCAGCACGCCCGAAGCGTCCTTGATCTCATGCGGAAAGGCAAACCGCACGCCTTCGGACTTGCCGATCCAGTTTTCCTGCATCAGCCGCACCTTGTCGGGCCAGCCGTTGAGCGTGGCCCTCTCGTTGCCAAGCTGCACGTGGTCGAGTAGCTCGTTGGCGTAGGCGGTGATGTTGAGGTAGTAGCCCGGGATCTCGCGCTTTTCAACCGGCGCGCCGGTGCGCCAGCCTTTGCCGTCAATGACCTGCTCGTTGGCCAGCACGGTCTGGTCCACCGGGTCCCAGTTCACCACCTGGGTCTTGCGGTAGGCGACGCCCTTTTCCAGCATCTTCAGGAACAGCCACTGGTTCCACTTGTAGTAGCTCGGATCGCAGGTGGCCACCTCACGCGACCAGTCGATGGCCAGACCCATGGCCTGCATCTGCTGCTTCATGTAGGCGATGTTCTCGTGCGTCCACTTCGCCGGTGGCACGCCGTTTTTCAGCGCTGCGTTTTCCGCCGGCAGGCCAAACGCATCCCAGCCCATGGGCATCAACACGTTGTAGCCCTTCATGCGCAGGTGGCGCGTGAGCATGTCGTTGATGGTGTAGTTGCGCACATGGCCCATGTGCAGCTTGCCGCTGGGGTAGGGCAGCATGGAGCAGGCGTAATACTTCGGCTTGTTCGCGTCTTCGGTCACGCGGTAGGCGTCGGTGGCATTCCAGTGGGCGTGCGCAGCGCGCTCGACAGCCTGGTGGGCGTATTTTTCTTGCATGAAGCGGGAGGGTCCGGGCATCCGGTGGAAGTTGAGGCGGGCCGGTCACGCCCAGCGCAGGCGCTGGGCAGCCGAATGTCACGATTTTAGGCCGGGCTTTGCCCTGGCCTCTCAGCGTCCAGTGGCAGGCGGCGCGAGCGCGGCAGGATCGGCCACAAAGCCGATGCGCGACAGGCCTGCGGCCTGGGCCAGCGCGATCAGTTGCACCACCCGACCGTAAGGCACCGAGGTGTCTGCACGCAGCTGAACCTCGGTGGCAGGGTCGCGTCGGGCAGCGTCGGCCAGGCGCTGGCCCAGCTGCTTGGCATCCACCGGCTGGTCGTCCCAGAACGCTTGGCCCGTAGCATCGAGCCCGATCGACACCTTGGCCGTGGCCCCGACATCGGGCGCCATGGCAGCCGGGTCGCCCTGCGGCAGTTCCAGCGCCAAACGACTGGCCATGAGCGGCGCAGCGATGATGAAGATCACCAGCAACACCAGCATCACGTCGACCAGCGGCGTGACGTTGATCTCGCTCATGGGGCGGTGGCCCGTGGGTTTCTCCAGTCTGCCAAAAGCCATGTGATCAGTCTTTCGCCGGCTCGGGCCCTGCCGGATTCACCAGCAGTTCGCGCAGATCGCGCGCAAAGCCTTCCAGATCGACCTCGATGCGCGCAATCTGTCGACCCAGGACGTTGTAGGCCAGCACGGCGGGAATGGCCACCGCCAGGCCGGCGGCGGTCATCACCAGCGCTTCCCCCACCGGGCCCGACACCTGTTCGATGCGGAAATTGCCATCGATGCCAATGGCGGTGAGCGCGTGGTAAATGCCCCAGACCGTGCCGAGCAGGCCCACAAAGGGGGCGGTGGAGCCCACCGTGGCCAGCAAAACCTGACCAAACTGCAGCCGGTTCAGCACGCCATGCAGCGCATCGCGCAGCACGCGCGTGAGTTGCTGCGAGCGGTCACCCGCGGCGGCCAGGGTGCGGGGGGCAGCGTGCTCTAGTGTCCGGGCGGCGTGCACCAGCGGCATCAACAGGGACTGGCTGTCGAAGCCGCTCAGGCGGCGCTGCGCATCGTCTAAGTCGGTCGCCTGCCAGAACGCTGCGGCGCTGCGCTGCACATCCGCAAGCGCCCGCCTGAGCATCCAACCCTTCCAGAGAATGACCACCCAGCTCGCCACCGACATGGCCAGCAGCAGCAGGGCGACGCTGCGGCTCAGCGCATCACCACTCCAGACGGTTTCCCAGACCCCCACGGCGCTGTCCTTGCAAGCCGTAGCTCAGCGCAGGCCGAGCACGTCAAACATGTCGTGCAGGCCGCCCGTCTTGCCGGCCAGGAAGCGCACAGCGCGCAGGCTGCCCTGGGCATAACCGGCGCGGTTGCTGGCCTTGTGCGAGATCTCGATGCGCTCGCCGGTGCCGGCAAACAGCACCGTGTGGTCGCCCACGATGTCGCCGCCGCGGATGGTGGCAAAACCGATGCTCGACGGATCGCGCTCACCAGTCACGCCTTCGCGGGCATAGACGGCGCAGTCCTTCAGATCGCGCCCGAGCGCGCTGGCTACCACCTCGCCCATCTTGAGCGCGGTGCCGCTGGGCGCGTCCACCTTGTGGCGGTGGTGTGCCTCGATGATTTCAATGTCGTAGCCGGTGGACAGGGCGCGCGCCGCCATGTCCAGCAGCTTGAGCGTGACGTTCACGCCCACGCTCATGTTGGGCGCCATCACGATGGCAATGCGCTTGGCGGCCTGCGCAATCTCGGCCTTCTGCTCATCCGAAAAACCGGTGGTGCCGATCACCAGGTTCACGCCCTGCGCCTCGCAGGCGCGCAGGTGATCCATGGTGCCCTCGGGGCGGGTGAAATCGATCAGGCACTGGCTGTGCAACAGGCCGGCCGCCACATCTGCGGTGATGTGCACACCGGTGTTCAGGCCCGCGTAGGCGCCGGCATCCAGGCCGATGGCCGGGCTGCCGACCACGTCCAGCGCGCCCGCCATGACGCAGTCCTCACTGAGGCGCACCGCATCGATCAGCATCCGGCCCATGCGCCCGCTGGCACCGGCCACACACACGCGGT
The DNA here is from genome assembly GCF_011390835.1 of Hydrogenophaga sp. GTDB lineage: Bacteria > Pseudomonadota > Gammaproteobacteria > Burkholderiales > Burkholderiaceae_C > Hydrogenophaga. Next base: position 4,849 of record NZ_JAABRQ010000016.1, read on the forward strand.
GCGGACCTGTCGCCGCCACGCTCATTGCGCGGGCTCCAGCGGCGGGTAATTGGTGGTCGATGGCGTCGCTGGCGTCGCAGCTGGCGCGGTGACCTTGTTGCGTTCCTGAAATGCCTTGAGCTGCTCCTCGGTGGCCACGAGCGGTGGCACTTTCTCGAACTGGCGGCGGGCATCGAGCGAGGCGACAAACTCGGCTTCGCTGGGCAGCTCGTCTGATTCGATGCGCTCCATCACCTCGCCCTTGAAAAACACGGCGAGCTTGCGTTGCTGCAGCGGCTGACCCTGGCGGCGGAAAGTGAAGACGTAGTCCCAGCGGTCGGCGTGGAACACGCTGGCGAGCAGCGGAGAGCCGAGGATATCGCGCACCTGCAGCCGCGACATGCCAGGCTGCAGCGCCTGCGCCTGCTCGCGCGTGACCACGTTGCCTTGCTGGATGTCGATCTTGTATGGCGTGACCAGGCTGGCGAAGCTGGGGACATCGGGCAGCTTGTCACGCAGGCCGGCACAGCCAGCCAAGCTGGCGAGCGCCACGGTCACGGTCAAGCCGCACGCCACGCGGCGCGCAGGTTGCGCTCGGCGCAGGAATTCGCGGCAGTCAGAGAAGGATTGCATGGGGTCAGACGCGTAGGGGCGGCGCACGGCGCCAACAGGGAGATCAGCCCGCCGGCGCAGCCCGACGATATGATGCAAACATTGTAGCCCCGGGGGTGCCAGTGTGGCCTGTGTGCTCGCGCCCCCCATCGCCGCCCGAGACATGTCCAATATCGAAGAACTCAAGAGCACGGGCCTGAAGGCCACGCTGCCGCGGCTGAAGATCCTCGAGGTTTTCCAGAACGCCAAGCAACGCCACATGACCGCCGAGGACGTTTACCGCGTGCTGCTCGACGAACGTTCGGACATCGGCCTGGCGACGGTGTACCGCGTGCTGATGCAATTCGAACAGGCCGGCCTGCTCTCCCGCAGCAACTTTGAATCGGGCAAGGCCGTCTACGAGCTCGACGAAGGCCAGCACCACGATCACCTGGTCTGCCTGGATTGCGGGCGGGTCGAAGAGTTTTTTGACGCCGAGATCGAAAAGCGCCAGCAAATGGTCGCGCAGACGCGGGGTTTTGTGCTGCAAGAGCACGCGCTCTCGCTCTATGCAAACTGCAGCAAGACCGACTGCCCGCACCGCAACAAATCGAACGGCTGACCGCATTCCTCCTGCCAGTCTGCGGAAGCGGCTTTGCCGGGCCGCAGTTGTTGCCCCGTGGGGGTGACGCCGCAGGCGGTGCGGGGGGGCCATAGATCCGCCGCTGGGCCGCCCCGAGGCGGATCAGCCCCCTCGGGTGACAGCGCCCCGCACAGGGGCGGAGCGTGGGGGGCAAAATCACTCCCCGCGCGACATCGCTGCCCTGTGCCGGGCCACAAACTCCTGGTAGGTGTCGATGCCGCGCAGCTGCAGGATGGTATTGCGCACGGCGGCCTCGACCAGCACGGCGATGTTGCGCCCGGCCACCACCTGAATCACGGCCTTTCGGACCGGTACGCCCAGCACGTCCTGGTAAAGCGGCTCGTGGGGCATGCGGTCGTAGTCACGCTCCATGGTTTCCTTGCGCACCAGGTGTACGATCAACGCTAGGCGCATCTTGCGCCGCACTGCTGTTTCGCCAAAGATGGCCTTGATGTCAAGCAGGCCAATGCCCCGCACTTCCAGCAGGTTTTGTAGCAGTTCGGGGCAGCGGCCTTCAATGCTGGTCTGATTGATGCGAAAGAGGTCGACGGCGTCGTCGGCAACGAGGCCATGGCCGCGCGAAATCAGTTCCAGGCCGAGCTCGCTCTTGCCCAGCCCCGACTCGCCAGTGATCATCACGCCCATGCCCAGGATATCCATGAACACGCCGTGCATGGACGCGCGGTCGGCAAAGTGGCGCGACAAATAGGCGCGCAGCACATCGATCACAAAGGCCGCCGGTTCTGGCGTGGCGAACATCGGGATCTGCGCCCGCTCACACAGGGCCACTAGGTCGTCGGGCGCGGTACGGCCGTCGGCCACCACCAGCACCGGCGGCTCCAGCGTCACGATGCGCGAAACGCGCCGGCGGTTGTCTTCGCCATCTGCGCTGGTGAGGTAGTTCACCTCGCGCTCGCCGCAGACCTGCACCCGGTAGGGGTGGATGTAGTTGAGGTAGCCGACCAGATCGGCGCCGGAGCGCGCTTCGCGCACCGCCACTTCGTCAAAGCGGCGTTCTGAAGCGCCCAGTCCAGCCACCCACTGCCACTTCAGGGCTTCGCGGTGGTCCTCGAACAGGACGTCGGCGCTGACGACAGTGGGCTTCATGTCTGGATCAGTGGCTTGAGAGGCGGAAGAGCGTGGAAGCCACAAAAATCTGCCGCCGGGCAGCCCCAAGGCAGATCAGCCAGCTCGGGGGGCAGCGACCCGCGCAAGCGGTGGAGCGTGGAGACCAACAGTCGTCAGGCGGCAGCGTGGGCTGATTGCCAGCCACTGATCAGGCCGTGCAGGCTGGCCGCCTGCGGAGCCTGCTTCATTTGTTCGCGCAAGGCGCTATCGCTCAGCAACTCGGCGATTTCCGACAGGATTTCGAGGTGCTTCTGCGTGGCGGCTTCAGGCACCAGCAGGAAGATCAGGAGTTGCACCGGTTGCTCGTCCGGCGCGTCAAAGCCGATCGGGCTAGCGAGCTGGAACACCGCGGCCAACGGCTGTTTCAGGCCTTTGATGCGGCCATGGGGAATGGCCACGCCGTGACCCAGACCGGTAGAGCCCAGGCGTTCGCGGGCAAACAGGCTGTCCGTGATCAGGGCGCGATTGAGACCGTGCAAGGTCTCAAACAGCAGGCCCGCCTCTTCAAAAGCGCGTTTTTTGCTCGTGGCGTCTACGCTGACGAGCACTTGCGCTGAGGGCAGAATGGCAGATAGTCGGTTCATGAGGGCCTCTTGGACCGTAAATTATGACGACTTGAGTCTGCTTGGCTAGAGAGAAGAGACAAAAAAGCCGCTTGACATGCCAAGCGGCTTGTTGCAGTGCAACATACCTTTAGGCCCAATGACAGCGGCCCGTGACATCCCTCACATCAGGCGTTTGGCCGATTCGTGGTGATGATCCTGGGATTTGTCCTTGTGGCGCAAAACCTGTCGATCAAGCTTGTCGGCCAGCTCATCCACCGCGGCATAGAGGTCGGCATGGGCGCTTTCGGCGAACAAGTCCTTGCCCTTGACGTGGATGTTGCACTCCGCTCGCTGGCGCAGGTCCTTCTCTTTCAGGTTGTCCACTGTCAGCAGCACCTTGACGTCAACCACTTGGTCGAAGTGTCGGGATATGCGTTCGAGCTTGCTGGTGACGTAGCCGCGCAGTGCGGGTGTGACCTCAAGGTGGTGACCGCTGATCGTCAAGTTCATACATGAGTCTCCTGTTGCTCCGGGTTGACACAAGCCGCCGGGCTTCGGGGCTTCCCGGCGGCCACGGGGAAGTCTTGAAAACACTATGCCCACGAATCCGGGGCGGCGCAAGCCCGCACTGCAACAAAGGGTGATTCAGGCCGGACGGCCAACAAGGGCCCCGTGCAACACCAACCGGCGCGCCACCCAGATCGAAGCCAGGCTGGCCACCGTGCCCACCAGGCCCGAGACCCAATAGTGCTGCACCAGGCCCGCCGCATCGCGGCTGATGATGAGTCCGCCCAGAAACGCAGCCAGCCCCATGGCAGCCGACTGCACCGCCGCGTTGAGCACCATGAAGGTGCCGCGCAGCGCCGGGTTGGCCGCCGAGGTGATGAGCGCCATGCCGGGAATCATGCGGCCGCTGAGAAAGACGAAGAGCAGGGTAGACACCACCAGCACCACCGGCAGCGGCGCTGCTGGCAGCAGGGTCGTTGCCAGCAGCGGCAGGTTGACCGCGACTGCCAGCAGACTGAAGGTGCGCACCTTGCCCAGCCGGTCCGACATGCGGCCGAACAGCCGTGCGGTGACCAGCGTGGCCAGTCCACCGCACAGGTAGATCAGGGGGATCTGCGCATCGGTCATGCCCACGTTGGCCTGCATGAAGATGGTGATGAACGGGATCACGAGAAAGCCCGCAAACATGAGCAACGCGGAAAAAGCGAATGCCTCCAGGTGGTTGCGCTCGGTGAGCACCATCGCGATGCCGCGAAAAGCCGATGGGCGATTGGCGACACGCAGATGGTGGTCGAGACGCGGCAGGGTCAGCGCTGCGCCCACGGCCAGCAGCGCGCTCACTGCGGCGATCGCAAAAAAGGCCGCCTGCCAGCCCAGGTGGTTCGCCAGGTACAGGCCCATGGGCACGCCGGCCACCGTGGAGAACGAAAACGACGACATGACGATGCCCATGGCGCGCCCTCGCCGTTCAAACGGCACCACGTCGGCCACGATGGTCTGCGAGAGTGCGGACAGGACCCCGCCGAACATGCCGGCAGCCACGCGAGCGGCCATCATGAAGCCGAAGTCCGTCGCCAGGCCACAGGCCAGCGTGGCCATGGCGAAAAAGGCGTACAAGGTGAGCAGTAGGCGCTTGCGGTCGAAACGGTCGACGTAGGTGGCCGCTGCCAGCCCGGAGACACCGGCCGACAAGGTGTAGGCCGAGACCAGCAGGCCAAACTGCGCGTCGCTGATGTCAAACAGGCGTGTGAACTGCGGTCCCAGCGGCATCATGATCATGAAATCCAGGATGTGCGTGAACTGGATCCCGGCGATGGTGAGCAGCAGCCAGCGCTCGCGCCGCGCAGAGAGGGTGGGATGTGTCATGATTTTGAGCCGCCCAGCACTGTACTCCCGCGCCCGCCGCGCTCTTGTCACAAGGTCATCGCTCGTGTCCCTCGATACCCTGATCTCGCGCAACCTGCTGGACTCAGGCGCGCCAGCCCCACCGGAAGGCGCCTGCGCGCTGGTGCTCATGGGCGGAGGGGCACGCACCGCCTACCAGGCCGGTGTACTCAAGGCGCTGGCCGCGATGCTGGCGACCCGAAACCCCAGCGTGCAGACCACGCCGCCGTTTCCCTTCCGTTGGCTGTTCGGCACCTCGGCCGGCGCACTCAACGCGAGTTACCTCGCGGGCTGCAGCGCCGCGGGCCTGCAAGCCCTGCCGCAACTCGCGGCGTTCTGGGCCACGCTGCGCTCTGAACGCGTCTACGAGCTCGACACCCCTGGCTGGGTGCGCGCCAACCGGGTGATCGCGGGCCTCACACTGGCGCGCCAGGTGCGCCGCCATCGCGCCTTGCTCGATACATTGCCGCTGGTGGACACGCTGCACCGCGCGATCAACCTGCCGGGCGTGGAGCAAGCATTGGCGCAGCAGCACATCGAGGTGCTGGGGGTGACGGCGTCAAGCTACACCTCAGGTGAACACTGGACTTTTTGCCAGACCCGTGCCGACCACCCGGTCACGCCCTGGCAGCGGCCCGGGCGCCGGGCAGCCTACCAGCCCATCACCATCGAGCACCTCATGGCCTCCAGCGCCATCCCGTTTCTGTTTCCTGCCGTGCCCCTCTGGGTCGACGGCCACAAGGAGTACTTTGGCGACGGCTCGATGCGCCAGCTCTCACCGCTGTCGCCCGCCATCCACTTCGGCGCGCGGCGAGTGCTGGTGATTGGCGTGGCCCAGCCCCAGCGTGCGGGCATGGGCGTGCGCACCAGCGATGAGCCCACCGCCGGCACCATCGCTGGCCATGCCATGGCCAGCGTGTTCCACGACACGCTGCAGTCGGACGTGGAACAGGCGCAGCGCGTGAGTCAGACCCTGGCCAAGCTGCCGCCGGCCCTGGCTGCAGCACTGCCCTACCATCCGGTGGACGTGATGGCGATACAGCCCAGTTTTTCGCTCGATGAATTGGCGCACAAGCACATCGGTAGCCTGCCCACCGCCACCCTCAACACCCTCACTGGCCTGGGTGCGCTCGATCCCAGTCGCGGTGCGGCCGGCAGCGCCGCATCGCTGGCCAGCTACCTGCTGTTCGAGGCCGATTTCATCCAGGCGCTGATCGATCTCGGCGAGGGCGACGCCTGGCGCCGCAAGGACGAACTGATAGCGTTTTTCGAGCCATCAACCCGCTTGGCCGCCCACCCAGCGGTGACATAATCTTTCCCATTCCCCCACGGAGTTCCCATGGAAAGCACGCCACCAAGTTGCGTGCTTTCAGCCCTCGCGCCATCGGTCTGAACGCCGCCTTCCCAGCGGTACCGGCCCTGTTGCCTTGCCCGGCTGAAAGCGCACCGAACCGTTCGACGCCGCAGCCTGCGGCACCGACTCCTTCAGACCATCGCCCTCGGGAGCGTCGCCATGCTCAACGTTTTCACCCTGGCCAATGGCCGGCTGTTTCAGGAAGAGATCGAATCGCTGGAGGCGCTGGCGCGCTTCAAGCCGATCTGGGTCGACCTGGAAGCCCCCACGCTGGAGGAGCGCCGCTGGGTCAAACAGCACTTCGGCCTCTCGATCCCGGAAGACGCAATGGACGACGACATCGAAGAGTCGGCTCGCTTCTTCGAGGAGGACAACGGCGAGCTGCATGTTCGTAGCGACTTTCTGATCGATGACCCGGACGACCCGCGCGCCATCCGCGTGGCCTTCATCCTCAACGAACACAACGACAAGCTCAAGAGTCAGGGCGTGCTGTTCTCGATCCACGACGAAGACGTGCCGGTGTTCCGATTGCTGCGCATGCGCGCGCGCCGTATGCCGGGCCTGATTGAAAACGCGAAAGACGTGCTGCTGATGCTGTTCGATGCCGACGCAGAGTACTGCGCGGACACGCTCGAAGACATTTACGACGATCTGGAAACCGTGAGCCGCCAGGTGCTCGCAGGCGACGTGACCGACAACAAGGCAGGTGAAGTGCTCTCGGCCATCGCTCGGCATGAGGACATGTCGGGCCGCATCCGGCGCAACGTGATGGACACCCGGCGCGCGGTCAGCTTCATGATGCGCAGCCGCATGCTGAGCACCGAGCAGTTTGAAGACGCACGCCAGATCCTGCGCGACCTCGACTCGCTCGACAGCCACACCGCCTTCCTGTTCGACAAGATCAACTTTCTGATGGATGCGACCGTGGGTTTCATCAACATCAACCAGAACAAGATCATCAAGATCTTCTCGGTGGCCAGCGTCGCCCTGCTGCCTCCCACCCTGGTGGCCAGCCTCTATGGCATGAACTTCCGCTTCATGCCCGAGCTGGAGTGGCGAGGGGGCTACCCGTTTGCGCTCACGCTGATGGTGCTCTCGGCGCTGATCCCGGTGCTGTATTTCCGCAAGCGAGGGTGGTTGCGTTAGCGCCCCCACGCTGCGCCGCTGCGCGGGTCGCTGCCCCCAAAGGGGGCTGATTCGCCTTGGGGCGGCCCGGCGGCGAATCGATCCCCTCGCGCCGCCTGCGGCGCGGGGGATCAAAAAACGACCTCACGATTTCGCCGCTGTAGCGGCTCGCTACGTCGCGCAGAAAACGAGGGAAATCGACGTGCGCGGCGTCGTCGGCGCGGTCGGAGATGGTGCGCACCACGGCCAGCGGCACACCGAAATCGTGACAGACCTGGGCAAACGCGGCACCTTCCATTTCCACCGCCAGCGCATCGGGCAGCTCGCGCTGCAGCGCCGCGCTTTCCGTGGATGTGGCCACGAAGCGGTCTCCGCTGACCACCAGGCCCTGGTGCAGCCGGGGCGCTTGCAAGTTGAATGCCGCCACCGCCTCACTGCTCAGGAAACGCCCGGTGTTGCCGAGAACCGAAGCGACCGCGCCTGCCAGGCGACCTGACAACTCGGGATCGGCTGCAAAGCGGCTGAGGCCGTAACCTGGCACCTCATGCCTGGGGAAAATCGGCGAAGCGTCCATGTCATGCTGCAGAAAGTGACTCGCCACCACCACGTCACCGACACGCACCTCCGGATCGAGACCACCGGCCACGCCTGTGAACACGATGCGGCTCACCCCGAAGCGCTCGATCAGCAAGGTGGCGGTCGTGGCCGCTGCCACCTTGCCGATGCCGCTGAGCACCGCCACCACCGCCTGACCGTGCAAATGACCCACCCAGAAATCGCGCCCTCCCACGGTTTTCCGGTGCTCATCAGGCATGAGCGCCAGCACGCTGGCCAGCTCGTCGTGCAGAGCGGCGACGATGGCGGTAGGAGCGGAAGAAGGTGTCATGTTGAACGAGGAGGGAGTGAACGGCCAGCGCCCCGTGGAGCTGGCTATGCCGGGCTGCTGGGACTGCCCGCTGGGGGGGGTGGGGCTACCTTAGTTCTCTGCGCAATATCTTGCCCACCGGCGTCTTGGGCAGCTCGGCGCGGAACTCGATCAGCTTAGGCTGCTTGTAGCCGGTGAGGTGGCGTTTGCAGTGCTCGCGCACTTGTTTCTCCGACAATGCCTCGTCCTTTTTCACGATCACCAGCTTGACCGCCTCGCCCGACTTGTTGTCGGGCACACCGACCACAGCGCACTCAAGCACGCCAGGCAGCTGGGTCACCACGTCTTCGACCTCGTTGGGGTAGACGTTGAAGCCGCTGACCAGCACCATGTCTTTCTTGCGATCGACGATGCGGAAGTAACCGTGTTCGTTCTCGATGCCGATGTCGCCGGTCTTGAAGTAACCATCGGGCGTCATGACCTTGGCGGTTTCGTCGGGTCGCTGCCAGTAGCCCGCCATCACCTGGGGCCCGCGGATGGCGATCTCGCCCGGCTGACCGCGCGACACTTCCACGCCGTCATCGTCCAGGCACTTGAGCCAGGTGCCGGGCAGGGGCACGCCGATGGTGCCGGTGAAGGCGCGGTTGGTGACCGGGTTGCAGGTGGCCGAGGGACTGGTCTCCGACAGGCCGTAGCCCTCGCAAATGGGGCAGCCCGTTTTCTCCATCCACAGGGCGGCCACCGCACTCTGCACCGCCATGCCGCCGCCCACCGACACCTTGAGGTGGCTCCAGTCCACGGTGTGGAAATCGGGGTGGTTGGCCAGTGCATTGAATAGCGTGTTGACCGCCGGAAAGCTGTGAAAGCGGTGTGGCCGGAGCGCTTTTAGCACCGCGGGAATGTCGCGCGGATTCGGGATCAGGATCACCTGGCCGCCGGTGCGAAGGCCCAGCATCATATTCACCGTGAACGCGAAGATGTGATACAGCGGCAGCGCGCACACGCTGGTGGGCTGCTCGTTTGGCGGCACCTGCTGCATCACCGGCGCGTTCCAAGCCTCGGACTGCAGCACGTTGGCGATCACGTTGCGGTGCAGCAGCACCGCACCCTTGCTCACGCCGGTGGTGCCGCCGGTGTACTGCAGCACCGCCACATCGTCGGGGCCGAGTGTCGGGCGTCGGAGTGTGGCGCGCGTGCCGCGCGCGATGGCGTCGTTGAACCGCACCGCATGCGGCAGCTTGAAGGGCGGCACCAGCTTCTTCACGTTGCGCACCACGTGATTCACCAGCCCACCCTTGAGCAGGCCGAGCCGGTCGCCCATGGCGCAGAGAATCACATGGCGCACCGGCGTGTTGGCCAAGCATCGCTCCAGCGTGCTGGCAAAGTTTTCGATGATGACGATGGCCTTGGCGCCCGAGTCCCGGAGCTGATGCTCCAGTTCGCCGGCGGTGTACAGCGGGTTGACGTTCACCACCACCAGCCCGGCGCGCAGGATGGCCGCCACCGCCACCGGGTACTGCGGCACGTTGGGCATCATCAGGGCCACCCGCTCGCCGCGGGACAGCCGCAGACCTTGGAGGTAGGCCGCCAGGGCCTGAGACAGGCTGTCGACCTCGGCGTAGCGCATCGCCTTGCCCATGAAGCTGTAGGCTACCTGGCGGGCATGGCGCTGGAAGCTTTCCTCCATCAGGTGCACCAACGAGGGGTACAGGCTGATGTCCACCTCGGTGGGCACCCCCGGCGGGTAAGCGCTGAGCCAGGGGCATTGGTCCATGTCAGGCGACTCCAGAAGGGGTGGGGGAACGTCCGCATTCGACCGCCGGGTCGAAAGCTTGCGCGCACGACTGGCCACTCAAACCGAGCGCCAAGAACCTTCAAACAGGCTCAATGTCGCATGCGGTGCCGATTCAGGCCTTCAACGCCGTCAGCACCTCGTCCAGCATCTTCTTGGCGTCACCGAACAGCATGCGGTTGTTGTCCTTGTAGAAGAGCGGGTTGTCCACGCCTGCGTAGCCGGAGGCCATGCTGCGCTTCATCACGATGGAAGTGCGCGCTTTCCAGACCTCCAGCACCGGCATGCCGGCGATCGGGCTGGTCGGGTCGTCCTGCGCTGCCGGGTTCACGATGTCGTTGGCGCCGATGACCATGACCACATCTGTTTCCGGGAAGTCGTCGTTCAACTCGTCCATTTCGAACACGATGTCGTAAGGTACCTTGGCCTCGGCGAGCAGCACATTCATGTGGCCGGGCATGCGGCCCGCCACCGGGTGGATGCCAAAGCGCACCTTCACGCCCTTTTCGCGCAGGTAGCGCGTGATCTCGAACACCGTGTGCTGCGCTTGCGCCACCGCCATGCCGTAACCGGGCACGATGATCACCTGCTTGGCGTCGCGCAGCATCTCGGCCGTCTCCGCAGCCAGGATGGGCGTCACTTCGCCAGCTGGCTCGGCGGTAGCACCCGCGGGCTTGGGCGCGGCGCTGGTGGTGCCGAAGCCGCCCGCAATCACGCTGATGAAGCTGCGGTTCATGGCGTTGCACATGATGTAGGACAGGATGGCGCCACTGGACCCCACCAGCGCACCGACCACGATCAGCAGGTCGTTGGACAGCATGAAGCCAGTGGCCGCAGCCGCCCAGCCCGAATAGCTGTTGAGCATGGACACCACCACCGGCATGTCGGCGCCACCAATGGCCATCACCATGTGCACGCCAAACAGCAGCGCAATGGCCGTCATCACGAACAGCGGGAACATACCGTCAGCGACCGTCTCGGCCTGCAGGAACAGGCGCCCGAAGTAGATCACTGCGAGCAGGCCAGCGAGGTTCATCCAGTGCCGACCGGGGAGCAGCATCGGGTTGCCACCGATGCGGGCCGACAGCTTGCCGAAGGCAATTACCGAGCCCGAGAAAGTGATCGCACCGATGAAGATACCGACATATATTTCCATCGAGTGAATGGCATGGGCCGCACCCTCGAAGCCCTTGGTGGCCTCCGGATCCACGAAGGTGGCATAACCCACCAGCACCGCCGCCATGCCGACCATGCTGTGCATGAGCGCCACCAGCTCGGGCATCTGCGTCATCTGCACCGTGCGCGCAGCATAGAGGCCGATGACCGCACCGATCAGCATGGCGCCAATGATCCAGGGAATACCGGCGCCAGATACCTGGGGCCCAAACACCGTGGCGAGCACGGCGAGCGCCATGCCGACCATGCCGTATAGGTTGCCGCGACGCGACGTTTCCTGATTGGACAAACCACCCAGGCTGAGAATGAAAAGAATGATCGCCCCGATGTAGGAGACCGTGGCCAGACTTGCAGACATTCAGGGTCTCCTTCTTATTTGCGGAACATCGCCAGCATGCGCTGGGTGACGGCAAAGCCGCCGAACATGTTGATGGCGGTGAGCACCAGTGCGACCGCAGCCAGGATGCCGATCAGCAGGTTGGGCCGGTCGGCAGCATCGGCTAGGGGCGATATCTGCACCAGCGCTCCAATGGCGATGATGGAGCTGATGGCGTTGGTGACGCTCATCAGCGGCGTGTGCAGCGCGGGCTTCACGTTCCACACCACCATGTAGCCGACGAAGCAGGCCAGCACAAACACCGTAAAGTGCGACAGGAACTCGGCCGGAGCGTAAGACCCCACGAGCACGAACAGCACGGCGGTGACACAGGCGACGATGGCCAGCTTGCCGGCTGGCATCGGCCCTGAGGCCTCGCCATGACCATGGCCCTTTTTGGCAGCGGGCGCAGCCACTGGCTTGGCTGGCGGTTTGGGTGCGGCGGCCAGCGGCGGCGCGGGCCAGGTGATTTCACCGTCCTTGACCACCGTCAGGCCACGGATGGCGTCGTCTTCCATGTTGACGTTGATGACGCCGTCCTTGGTCTTGCACAGCTCCTCGCTCAGGCGAAACAGGTTGTTCGCGTACAGCGTGGACGACTGCTGCGCCATGCGCGAGGCCAGGTCGGTGTAGCCGACGATGGTCACGCCATGCTTCACCACCGCCTGGCCGGGTTCGGTCAGTTCGCAGTTGCCGCCTTGCTCGGCGGCCATGTCGACGATCACGCTGCCGGGTTTCATGCTCCTGACCATCTCGGCCGTGATCAGCCTCGGTGCCGGCTTGCCGGGGATCAGCGCGGTGGTGATGATGATGTCGACCTCGCGCGCCTGTTTGGCATACATCTCGCGCTGGGCCTGCTGGAAGCCTTCGCTCATCACCTTGGCGTAGCCGCCACCGCCCGAGCCTTCTTCCTCGTAGTCGACCTTGACGAACTCACCGCCCAGCGACACCACCTGGTCGGCCACCTCGGCGCGCGTGTCGTTGGCGCGCACGATGGCGCCCAGGCTGGCGGCCGCGCCAACGGCGGCCAGACCGGCCACCCCCGCTCCAGCGATGAAGACCTTGGCTGGTGGCACCTTGCCCGCGGCCGTGATCTGGCCGTTGAAGAAGCGCCCGAAGGCGTTGGCCGCCTCGACCACGGCGCGGTAGCCGCTGACGCCGGCCATCGAGGTCAGCGCGTCCATCTTCTGCGCGCGGCTGAGCGTACGCGGCAGCGCATCGATCGACAGCGCCGTCACCTTTTTCTCAGCCAGCTGCTGCATCAGCTCAGGGTTCTGGGCTGGCCAGATGAAGCCGATCAACGTCTGACCTTCGTGCATCAGCGCCACCTCGTCGGGCGTCGGGCCGCGTACCTTGAAGACGATGTCGCAACCACTCCAAAGCTCGGCAGCCGAGCCGGCGATGCTGGCGCCGACCGCGCGGTAATCGTCATCGCTGAAGTTGGCCAGCTCGCCCGCGCCGCTCTCCACCACCACCTGGAACCCGAGCTTGATCAGCTTGGCTGCGGCCTCGGGCACGGTGGCGACGCGCTTCTCACCCGCGAATATCTCGCGCGGCACACCCACGCGCTGCGGCGTGGGAGCAGCCGCGCCGGCTGCGGCGGTTTCGGTCGATGCGCCAGATGTCATGGAGAGGTCCTCGATGCAATGATTGGAAAAAGGAAAGCCGGTGCAGGGGACTTAGCCCCGCGCCAACCGCAAGCAAGCGCTGGACGCTCGTTCCACCGTTGCCTCACCGGCCAACACACCGTCAGATTGTGCGGGATTGTGCCGCAGGTGCTTATCAGGGTCTGCCCCTGAGGAGACGCAGGAAGATTCAGCACCTGCACCAGCCACCCGTTCAAGCCCGGATAATTCACGGCATGGAAACCCGATGGAAACCCAGCGTCACCGTGGCCGCGATCATCGAGCGAGACGGCCGTTACCTGCTGGTGGAGGAGCACACCCCCGAAGGCCTGCGCCTGAACAACCCGGCCGGCCACCTGGATCCGGGTGAGAGCCCGGCCCAGGGCGTGGCGCGCGAGGCGCTCGAAGAAACGGCCCATCCTTTCACACCCACTGCCCTGGTCGGCGTCTATGTTTCGCGCTTCCAGCGCGAGGCCAGCGGCGAAGACATCACGTACCTGCGGTTTGCGTACTGCGGCGAGCTGGGTTCGCAAGAGCCGGACCGCGCACTGGACGACGGCATCGTGCGCACGCTGTGGATGACGGTGGACGAGGTGCGTGCCTGCGCACCGCGCCACCGCAGCCCGCTGGTGCTGCGCTGCATCGAAGACCACCTCGCCGGCCAGCGCTATCCGATGGCGCTGGTGCAAACCGATGCCTCCGTGTTTGCCGGACTTCGCTGACTCCAGTCCTGGAAGTCACAGCGATTGCGTGCGCGGTGGCCCGATCTCCACGCGGTTCGGTGAGCTCTGCTTCACCGCGACAACCCGGCAGTGACAACCGGATCGCGCTGCTTCACGCTGCGCAAAACCCCGTGTCACCTAGGGTTTATCTGGACTGCACGCGCGCGCCACCTTGCCTAGACTGATCCCTACCCTGTAGGGTATTCATCGATCAAGGAGCCAAACCATGTCCATGCCCACCATGCCCCGTCGCCGCGAAATCCTCCACGCCAGTGCCGCCGGGCTGGCCGTTTTTGTGGCGGGCTGCGCTTCGGTGCCCACGGGGGCAAAACCGAGGGTGGTGGTGGTCGGCGGCGGCTGGGGTGGACTCGGTGCGGTGCGCGGGCTGCTGGAAGGAGGGCACGTGGCAGTGACCATGGTCGAGCCCAACGAGGCGTTCATGTCCTGTCCGCTGAGTGCGCACTACATCGCAGGCTTTCAGCCAGCCTCGGACTTTCAGCGCAGCTATCAGAAGGTCGACCAGCTCGGCGTGAAGCGGGTGCGGGAACGGGTGCTGGAGATCGACCGCGTCAAGGCACAAGTCATCACGGCCACGCAACGGCTGTCGTACGACTATCTCGTGCTGTCTCCAGGTGTGGACTACATGGAAGAGAGCATCCCAGGTTACGCAGAGGCACGTGCCCAACTGCCCGTGGGATTCCGCGCCTTCGAGCAGATGGCGGTGCGCAAGCAGGTGGACGAGTTCCTTGTCAATGGGGGCAACTTCGTCATCGGCACGCCCAAGCCACCCTACCGCTGCCCGCCAGCCCCCTACGAGCGCGCGTTCTTGATTGCCGAACAAATGCAGCAACGCGGCACCAAGGGCAAGCTCATTCTGGTGGACGCCAACCCCAACCCGATGCCGCCACCGATCGCCAAGCCCATCCTGAACGCCATGAAGCAGCTCTATCGCGACCAGATCGAGTACATGCCCAGCGTGGATATTCAATCCATCAACATGGGTACGCGGAAGCTGGCCACCACGGCGGGCGAAGTGCCTTTCACACACGCCAACATGATACTGCCCATGCGCGCACCTGACCTGATACGGCAGGCGGGCCTGGGTGAGCGCTGGGCGTCGGTCAAGCTGCCCAGCTTTCAGAGCCGGGCCGACGAGCGCATCTTTGTGATTGGTGATTCACAAGGTTCACCGCTGCCAAAGAGCGGTCACGTGGCATTCGGTAGTGGCCAGCAAGTGGCTGAAGCCATTGTTGCCCGCATACTTGGGCAGTCTGCGCCCACCACCCAGGAAGCCGCCGAACTGCCCATGGGCATTTGCTGGGCCAGCGTGACGCACAAGGAAGCCATCAACATCAACGTGCGCGGCAGCGTGCTGCCGGGCGAGGCGCCTAAGCTGAGACTGACGGTGGACGAGCAACACAACGCTCGCTCAGGAGCCGCAGCAGTGAGCTGGGGTGAAGGCATGTGGAAGGCGATGCTGGGCTAGTCAACATCCCGCACAGAGCCTTATTAGTCGCTGCCGGAGACACGCCCGCGCAGCGCCTTGATCTGGCCTCGGTTCACCTTACCATCCACGCGGCGGCGTTGTGAGCCCAGCGTCGGTCGGGTGGCCTTGCGGGCCTTGGGCACGTGGGCCACGCTGTCGATCAGCGCCTGCAGCCGCGCCAGCGCGTCGGCCTTGTTCTGCTCCAGGCTGCGGCTGGTCTGTGCCTTGATCACGACCACCCCTTCTAGTGTGATGCGCTGGTCGCTCAGAGCCAGCAGCCGTTGCTGAATCGCTTCGGGCAGCGACGAGCCGTGGATGGCAAAACGCAGGTGCACTGCGTTGGACACCTTGTTCACGTTCTGCCCGCCCGCACCCTGGGCACGTATGGCGGTGAACTCCACCTCGGCTTCGGTGATGTGATGCGCACGGGTCTTCATGCGTTCAAGTCTGGCACAGCCGCCGGACCGAGGCACGGGCAATCAGTAGCGTTCCTTGATACCGGTCACCATGGCCTTGACCAGGCGCGTGCGCTCCAGGCGACCCATCACCAGCGCGGCCGCCGCGTGCAGTCCGGCCGATAGCATCAGGGCGTTCGCCAAGCCTTTGTGGAGGTTCTGCAGCCATTCCTCGCCAAAGTAGGTGTCGGTCCCCTGCAGCCAGCCCGTGAGCCCCAGCGCGAGCACCAGCGACATGAGTGACAGCATCATGAGTGCACCCAGCGGGTTGTGCCCCGCATGCGGGTCGGGTCGGCTGGCCAGCAGGGCCTGCACATGATGCTTGAGGCGAGACGGCGTCGGAAAGAAGTCCGCAAAGCGCGCATGGTGCGAGCCGACGAACCCCCATACGATGCGCGCCGACACCAGCGCGGCGGCGAAGTAGCCCACCCACTGGTGCGGGCGTTCACCCTCCTCCAGCAGGAAGTAGTTGAGCAGCACACACGCCACCAGGGACCAGTGGAACAACCGCACGAACCGGTCCCAGACTGGGTGCTGGCCTTCGTGGAACGATGCGGGGCTCATCGGTCCGCCCCGTCTTATTGCGTGACTTGCGCGCCGGTGGCGGGATCAAACCAGTGCTCGACCTTCTTGCCATCCTTCATACCGTAGATTTCGTAGCACTGGCCTTTGTTGACCTTGAAGGTCTTGATCGTGTAACCCTGTGCTTCGACGCTCTTCTTGAACGCGGCTTCGGGCATCCATTTTTCCTTCGGTACGCTGCACGAGGGCTCGGCCAGGGCCAGACCGGCAACTGAGATGAGGGCGGCAGCGATAACAATCGATTTCATGAAACATCCTTTTCAATAGCAACCCAGCAAGTGCTGGTGAGTGCATTGGAGGGGTGCTGGATGAAGCGGAACTTAATTGTCCCGTGTGAAAGTGCTTCTATTGGTGAGCGTCTCGCTGGCTCCGTCGCTCTCGTCTTTCAACGCCAAGCCGCTGAGTTGCAGTGCCCGCGCGCGGGTCAGCAGGGTATACAGCTTGTGCGCGGCGCGCTCAGGTGATAGCCCCGCTTGGCGCACATTGGAAATGCAGTTGCGTTGTGCGTCGGTTCGACCCACACGCGGCGCCCAGGTGAAGTACACACCCAGGCTATCCGGCGAACTCAGTCCCGGGCGTTCCCCGATCAGCACCACTGAGCAGCGCGCGTACAGCAGCTCGCCCACCTCGTCACCCACGGCCACGCGACCTTGCCGCACCAGGGCCACCGGTGCCAGGAGCCAGCGCTGCGCAGGGTCGCCCCGCAGCAAGGGCAACAGGTGCGCGAGCAGCGGCACGGCGTGCTGATTGACAGCACGGGACGAAAGACCATCGGCAATCACGAACACCAGATCGGCAGGCGGGCAAGCAGGTCGCGGCTGCAAGGCCTGCCACCGATCGCGTGACGGTGCATCCAGGCGGCGGCCCCAATCGGGCCGCTGCAAGTAGGCCTCGCGGCTGGGCGCGGCGCTGCTCAGCACCGCCGGCACAAGGCCCAGCGCCTCCACGGCTGAGGACACAGCCGCCTCGTCAAGCGTTGCGTAGACCGCGTCGCGCGCCTGCGCATGCGCCAGCTGAAACGCCAGATGGGCCGCGGTGGGCTGGCTGTGGCCAGAACGCCCCAAGGCGATGCGGGCGTCTGTGAAGCGGCGCAGACCACCCCAGTCGGCCGGCGTCACCAGCGGCGGGACAACTGCAGGTTTCACCCGGCCTCCAGTCGGCGCACGGCCGCACTCAACGCAGGTGGAACGCGGCCCGACAGGCGCAGCGGCTCACGTTCACCGCCTGGCTCGGCGATGCCCACGCGCAGCAGCCAGGCCTCGAACTCGGGCGCCGGGCGCAAGCCCAGCAGCTGGCGCATCGCCAGTGCGTCGTGAAACGAGGTGCTCTGGTAGTTGAGCATGATGTCGTCGGCGCCCGGTACCCCCATGACGAAATTGACGCCCGCGACACTGAGCAGGGTCAGCAACACGTCCATGTCGTCCGAGTCGGCTTCGGCATGGTTGGTGTAACAGACGTCGCACCCCATGGGCAGGCCCATCAGCTTGCCGCAGAAATGGTCTTCCAGCCCGGCGCGCAGGATTTGTTTGCCGTCGAACAGGTACTCCGGTCCGATGAATCCCACCACGCTGTTGACCAGCAGCGGCTTGAAGTGGCGCGCCACCGCGTATGCGCGGGCTTCGATGGTCTGCTGGTCGCAACCATGGTGCGCGCCAGCGGATAGAGCGCTGCCCTGGCCGGTCTCGAAATACATCACGTGCGCACCTCGGGCGCCATCGTCGAACAGCGCACCGCGCTTCTGCGCCAGGGCCGCACAGCGGGCCTCGTCGAGCAAAGCGAGGTCGATGCCGAAGCTGCGGTTGGTGGCCTCGGTGCCGCCGATGGACTGGAACACCAGGTCGACCGGCGCGCCCCGCTCGATCGCCTGCAGCGTGTTGGTCACGTGGGTGAGCACGCAGCTCTGGGTGGGCATGTCGTAGCGCTGGATCACCTCGTCGAGCATCGTCAGCAGGCGCACGACCTGCGGCACATTGTCGGTCGCCGGGTTGATGCCGATCACCGCATCGCCGCTGCCCATGAGCAGGCCGTCGATCAGGCTGGCGGCGATGCCCGCCATGTCATCGGTCGGGTGGTTGGGCTGCAGCCGCGTTGACAGGCGCCCGCGCAGGCCGATGGTGCCTCGAAAGCGGGTCACGACCGAGCATTTGGCAGCGATCAACGCCAGGTCTTGCACCCGGCACAGTTTGCTCACCGCCGCCACCATCTCGGGCGTGAGGCCGGGCGCGAGCGCGTGCAAGCTCACTGCCTGCGCCGCATCGCCGAGGAGCCAGTCGCGGAAGTCGCCGACCGTGAGGTGGGCCACCACCGAAAAGGCCTCCGCATCGTGGTGGTCGACGATCAGGCGCGTGACCTCGTCGGCCTCGTACGGCACCGCGGGCTCTTGCAGGAACTGCGCGAGCGGTACCTCGGCCAGCGCCATTTGTGCCGCCACCCGCTCGGTCCGGTCCTCGGCGGCAACGCCGGCCAGCTGGTCTCCCGAACGCAGCGGCGAGGCTCGCGCGAGCAGGGTCCGCAGGTCGTCAAACCGGTAGCGGCGCGATCCGATGCTGTGCGCGTGGCCCACGTCGCCCCCTGCGCTCAGACCGCTGGCTGGCCGCGCTGCGGCCCAGCGCGCCAGAGCAGCAGCAGCGCCAGCAGGGCCGACGCCACCATCAGGAACAGACTCACCGCGTTGAGCACGGGTGTGGCGCCCTCGCGCATGCGCCCGTACATCAACACGGTGAGCGGCGAATCGGAGCCGACCAGCATCAGCGTGGTGTTGAAGTTTTCGAACGACATCAGAAATGCCATCGCTGCGGCGCCGATCATGCTCGGTCGCAGGTAAGGCAGCGTGATGGTCCACAAAACGGCCAGGCGGCCCGCACCCAGGTTGAGCGCGGCCTCTTCCAGCGTGCGATCGAAGCGGCGCAGGCTGGCCGAGATGGTGAGGGTGGCGATGGTCACGATGTAGCTGAACTGGCCCAGGATCACCAGCGGCAGGCCGGGCCGCAGGAAGTCCAGCTCCAGGCCCCAGGTTTCGTCGGCGAAATTGGCGATGCGACTAGCGAAGGCGAGGATGGAAATGCCCAGGATCACGCCGGGAATCACCAGCGGCAGCATCGCCAGCAAAGCCACCGCGTTCTTGCCCGGGAACTCGAAGCGCTCCAGCAAGAATGCGTTGCAGGTACCCACGCCAACCGAGAGGACGGTGACCCACAGCGCCACCCAGGCACTAGTGGCGATGCTGCCGAGCAGTTCGCGGTCGTGCAGCAGGCCGGTCCGCTGCTCACTTTGTGCGGAGAACCAGTCCAGCGTGAACCCCATCCAGGGCGGCGTCGGATAGGGCGCGTCGTTGAATGCAAACACCGCGACCACCACCAGCGGCACGAACAGGAAAACGAAGAAGCCGAGCACGAAAATGCCCAGGCCAAAACGCTGAATGGCGGGTCGCGGCAGACTGGGGATCACGTCTTCATCACAGCGCCAAAGCGCTGCCCAGTGATCTTCAGTCCGGCCCACACCAGCGCACTGGACAGGAACAGCAACAGAAAGCCGAAGGCCGCGCCCTGGTTCCAGTTGAAGCGGGTGATGAACTGGGTGTATATCTGCTCGGTGAACCAGAGTGAGTTCTTGCCCCCCAGCAGCGTGGGCGTGAGGTAGTTGCCGAGGCAGAGCATGAAGACCACGATGCAGCCGGCCGCGATGCCGGGCGCGGCGTGCGGAATCACGATACAGCGCACGATGTTGGCTGTGCTGCCGCCGAGATCGTAGGCGGCTTCGATCAGGCTGTCATCCAGGCTCTCCAGGCTGTTGACCAGCGGGATGACCATGAACAGCAACGAGGCGTAAACCAGACCGACCAGGATGGTGGCGTCGCGGTACAGCAGCTCCACCGGGTGGTCCGCCAGCCCCACCGCCTGCAGAAGGCCCGAGACCACGCCGGTCTCGCGCAGCAGGATCAGCCAGCCCAGGGTGCGCACCATCTCGCTGACCCAGAAAGGCAGCAGGCACAGCACCAGCAGCAGCATCTTGGTCTGCCCGCGCGCGACCTTGGCGATGTACCAAGCGGCAGGGAACGCCAACAGCAGGGTGAGCGCCGTCGCCAGCACCGAGATGACCGCCGTGCGCACAAAGGTGTTCCAGTACAGCGGCTCTTCCCAGAACGTGCGGTACTGGTCCAGGCTGGCCGCGTACTCACCTGGTCCCACGCGGGCCTGCAGTGACAGCAGCAGCAACTCCACGTGCGGCAGTATCACCAGCCCGGCGAGCCACAGCAGCGCCGGCGCCAGCAGCAAAGCCAGCATCCAGCGGCGGGTGGTGGCAAGGTTCATGGCGTCAGGCCGCAAAGCACCAGGCTTGCGCGGGCTGGTAGGCGAAGTTCACCGCCTCGCCGGCGCACAGATCAGACAGGCGACCGGTCAGCGGCAGGGCGATGTGCAGCGGTGCCTGACTGCGGTCTTCCAGCACCTGCACGGTGGAATTGCCTCCATCGAAGAGCACGCTCTGCACCTTGGCGCTCCAGGCTGGCTCGCCTGCCGGCAGGTCGATCGGGCTGCGCCCGATGTCGATGGCTTCGGGGCGGATGAACAGCGTGGCCGACTGCCCGGCGTCCACGTTGCCCACGCGCTGGGCCCACAGGGCCAGACCGCCTGCGCTGCGCAGCAGCACCTGCTCGCCCTCGCGCTTCTCGATCCGGCCCTCGAAGCGGTTGTTGTTGCCCACGAAGCCCGCCACGAAGGCGGTCTGGGGTTGGTAATACAACTGCTGCGGGCTGCCCACCTGCTCGAAGCGGCCGTGGTTCATCACCGCGACCTGATCCGACATCACCAATGCTTCGGACTGGTCGTGCGTGATGTAAACGAAGGCGGTACCCACCTCGGCCTGCAACTGCTTGAGCTCCACCTTCATGTGCTCGCGCAGCTTGAGGTCCAGCGCGCCCAGTGGCTCGTCGAGCAGCAGCAGCGCCGGCTCCAGCACCAGCGAGCGCGCAATGGCCACCCGCTGCTTCTGGCCTCCCGAGAGCTGGTCGATGCGCTTGTCCTCGCTGCCCGGCAGGCCGACGCGGCGCAGCATGTCGCGCACCCGGTCCCTGGCGGTGGCGCTCTTCATGCCACGGCGCTCCAGCCCATAGGCGATGTTCTGGCCGACGTTCATCATGGGAAACAGCGCCAGGTGCTGGAACACCATGTTGACCGGCCGCCGGTTGGGCGGCACGCCGCGCATCGAAGCGCCCTTGATGCGCAGGTCGCCCGCATCGGGCTCGATGAAGCCCGCCACCATGCGCAGCAGCGTGGTCTTGCCGCAGCCCGACGGGCCGAGGATGGAGAAGAAGGACCCACGCTTCACCTCGAAGCTCAGGTCGTCGACCGCCACAAACGCCCCATAGCGTTTGCTGACCGACCGGACCTCGAGATCGGGAGCGGCGAGATCGGCGGTGGCCGACATCGGCACCGCGGGGGCTTACTTGGCGGCCTTGACGCGGTCGAGCACGCGACCTTCGATGTCTTCGATGCCAGCGGGAACGGCCGGGTACCACTTGATGTTCTTCAGTGCGGCTTCAGGGAAGCTCTCGGCGAACTGCTGCTTGAGCTTGGCTTCCATAAGCTGGTCGGCGCCTTTGCTGGCGGTGAAGTTGCCTGCCGAGCCGGCCACCTTGGCCGCGATCTCGGGCCGCATGTTGAAGTTGATCCAGGCGTACGCGGCTTCGTCGTTGCGGCCTTTGGCGGGTATGGCGAAGGTGTCGACCCAGCCCAGTGCACCGGACTTGGGCGCCACGAACTTCACATC
The DNA here is from genome assembly GCF_011390835.1 of Hydrogenophaga sp. Classification (GTDB taxonomy): domain Bacteria; phylum Pseudomonadota; class Gammaproteobacteria; order Burkholderiales; family Burkholderiaceae_C; genus Hydrogenophaga. Next base: position 26,949 of record NZ_JAABRQ010000016.1, read on the forward strand.
CGGATTGGCTTTGTTGAGCTCCCAGCCGCCGGTGTCCCACATCATGGCCGTGGTCAGTTCGCCCGAGCGGATGCCGGCCAGCAGCTGGTCCTTGCCGTCCCAGTAGAACTTGACATTCTTCTTGCATGCCATGAGCTTGTTGCCCATTTCATCCATGAGCGCAGCGTAGGCCTTGGGGTCGTTGTAGAGAGCAAACGGGTCCTTGCCCGAGGCGAAGGACATGGCGATCAGTGTCGGCCGCTTCAGGCGCATGCTGACTTTGCCGGCATTTTCGGGTGCGCACAGGTCTGCGTAGTCAGTGGCCTTGGAGGTCTTGGTGTTGACCACCAAGCCATCGGTTCCCCAGATGTGCGGCAAGCCGTAAACCGCGCCGGCCACTGTCGTGTTTTTCTTCGTGGCTTCCAGCATGGACGGAATGAACAGATCGGTCTTGATCTTGCTCATGTCCATTGCCTTGTAGATCTTGAATTCGGTCTGCGGGCCCGCGATACGGTCCTGGCTGGGCTGGGCGAGATCGAAGCCGGCGCCCGCGGTGGCGCGCAGCTTGGAGATCATTTCTTCGTTGTTCGAGGTGGTCACCTCGACCTTGTAGCCGGTCTCTTTGGTGAATTGCTCCACGACTTCTTTGGGTGCGTAACCGCCCCAGGTCAGCAGTCGCAGGGTCTTGTCCTGGGCGTGGGCGGCGCCCGCCGCCAGCATCAAGGTGGCCAGGGTGATTCGAGTCAGGACATTCTTCATGAGGACACTCGCTTTCGTGGGTTGGTGTGACAGAGAGACGAAGAATTCACCCGGGTCGGGTACGACACGGGTGCTGGGGCTGCTCGCGCAGAATCGAGCAAAGGCCAGATTAAGTCAAGTGTGTGAAAACCCCGTGACGGTGATGCCCGTCGGGTGCACAAAGGTTGGATTGCCCCGCTCAACCGCCTGCGCTGCCTCTGGCCTGTCTCGTGGCCTCGCCCAGAACAAAACTGTCCATGGACAAGGCGCCATGGACCACACCACCAGACAGGCGCCGAGCAGCGCCCTGTTTTGGGTCAACACCTGCCGCGCCCGCTGCCACGAGCAAGGGCCAGAAATGCTCGAGCGTCGGGTGGGCCCGACGGGCATGGGGTGCCTGGTGCATCGCGTCCTGCAGGCGCTCGTGATCCTGCGCCACCACCGCCTCGGCGATCCATTGGGCGAACTCGACCACGTAAGGTTCGGCGTCGGGGTCGTGAAAGCGCACCTCGCGCAGGTTGTGGGTGAGGCTGCCGGAGCCGACGATGAGCACGCCCTCGTGGCGCAAGGGAGCGAGTGCCTGTCCGTACGCGTAGGCCCCGGGGCCGTCAAGCTCCATTGGCATAGACACCTGGAACACCGGCACATCCGCCTGTGGATAGAGAAAGTGCAGCGGCACCCAGGCGCCGTGGTCCAATCCCCAATCCGGATCGGCCTTCGCGGGCCAGCCAGCTGCGCGCAGTTGCGCCAGCGCCCGACGGGCCAGCGTTGGCTGACCCGGCGCGGGATAGCCAAGCTCGTAAAGCGCCGGATCAAAGCCACCAAAATCATGCAAGGTCTGCGCCGCCGCCGTGGTGGCCACGCGCGGCTCGAGCGTCATCCAGTGCGGCGAGACCACCAGCACGGCGGCGGGCCTCGGCAGCTGCTGGCCCAGCGCGGTTAGCGCTGGGCCAGCGGTGCCCGGCTCCAGCGCAAAGCTGGGCGCGCCGTGGGAGATGAACAGGGTGGGGAGACGGGACACTGCGGATTCCGGAGAGTGGCATGAAGCTGCCCACTGTAGACCCGCTGGGCTGGTTCGGCGTTCAGACGATTCCCTCTCGGCGTTCAACAACGTTGAAGCATCGCTGGTTGTTGTCCCGGGCGCCAGAGCGGACTTTCTGGGCCAGCGGGATAATCCGAGCATGACGTACAGACAGCGTGTGGTGGTGGGCTTGAGCGGTGGCGTGGACTCCGCGGTGAGTGCGCACCTGCTGAAGGCGCAGGGCTTCGAGGTCATCGGCATCTTCATGAAAAACTGGGAGGACGACGACAACAGCGAATACTGCTCGTCCAACGTCGACTTCGTGGACGCAGCGGCCGTGGCCGATGTGATCGGCATCGAGATCGAACACGTGAACTTCGCCGCCGAATACAAAGACCGGGTGTTTGCCGAGTTCTTGCGCGAGTACCAGGCGGGTCGCACACCCAACCCCGACATCCTGTGCAACGCCGAGATCAAGTTCAAGGCCTTTCTCGACCACGCGATGCGCCTGGGCGCCGAGAAAATTGCCACCGGACACTACGCCCGGGTTCGCGAACGAAATGGCGGCTTTGAGCTGCTCAAGGGTCTGGATCCGCTGAAGGATCAGAGCTATTTCCTGCACCGGCTGAACCAGACACAGCTGAGCAAGACGCTGTTCCCGGTGGGTGAGCTGCCCAAGACCGAGGTGCGCCGCATCGCCACCGAAATCGGCCTGCCCAATGCCAGGAAAAAAGACAGCACCGGTATCTGCTTCATCGGCGAGCGCCCGTTTCGCGACTTCCTCAACCGCTACATCGCCAAGGAACCAGGCCCGATCAAGGACCCCAGCGGACGCACCATCGGGCAACACGTGGGCCTGAGTTTTTACACCCTGGGACAGCGCCAGGGGCTGGGCATTGGGGGGATCAAAGACAAGGGCGCGCAAAAAGGTGGCAACGAACACGCGCCCTGGTTTGTCGCGCGCAAAGACATCGAGAAGAACACACTGTGGGTCGTTCAAGGCCACGAGCACCCCTGGCTGATGTCGCCCGCGTTAAGCGCGCAGGATGCCAGCTGGGTGGCGGGCCACGCGCCGGCCGCCGGCGGCATGGCCGCCAAGACGCGCTACCGCCAGGCCGATGCACCCTGCACGCTGGAAGCACCCGACGACCAACATTTCACCCTGCGCTTCAGCGCCCCCCAGTGGGCCGTCACACCCGGGCAGAGCGCGGTGGTCTACAACGGCGAGGTCTGCCTGGGCGGCGGCGTCATCACCACGGATGCCACCACGAGGTTCTGAGCGGACATCCTGCGCGGAAGGCGGCTATCGAAGCCATTGAGAATGCCAACGGCTGCCTTGACATATCGCAAGCGGTGAACTCCCAGGGGTATGGATACTGAGGCCACTGATCAAGAAATTCTCTCGATCGACCGTTTCAATAGCCAACCCCAAAGGAGTTCACCATGGACAACGCCGTCACCACCTTCCCTCACCTCAACGAGCCTGCCCCGGCCTTCAATGCCAAGACCACCCACGGTGACCGCACACTGGCCGACTACAAAGGCAAATGGTTGATCCTGTTTTCGCATCCGGCTGATTTCACGCCCGTCTGCACCACCGAATTCATCGGCTTCCAGAAACACGCCGACACTTTCCGTGGCATGAATTGCGAGCTGCTCGGCCTGTCCATCGACAGCCTGTATTCGCACCTGGCCTGGACGCAGAGCATCAAAGAAAAATTTGGGGTCGAGATCAGCTTCCCGATCATTGAAGACATCAAGATGGATGTGGCCCGCGCCTACGGCATGGTGCACCCCGGTGCTGCCGACACACAGGCCGTGCGTGCCACCTTCTTCATCGACCCCAACGGCATCTTGCGCGCCATGGTCTATTACCCGATGAGCAATGGCCGCAGCATTGAAGAGTTCGTGCGCCTGCTGCAAGCCATGCAGACCAGCGACAAGAACGCCATTGCCACTCCCGAAGGCTGGACGCCCGGTTGCGACGTGATCGTGCCGCCACCCAAGACCGCCGAAGCCTTGGCCAAACGCGCCAGCGAAGGCTACAAGACGGTGGACTGGTACTACTCGACCAAGTCGCTGTAAGAGACCCGTGACCTCAGCTAGGGCCCACCTCAGGAGGTTGGGCCCTTCTTTCCTTGACTGCCTGGAGTTGCCCACCATGACCGCCTCATCGCGACTGCACGTTGAATCCTTCTTCGACCCCGCCACCTTCACCTTCAGCCACATCGTCTGGGATCAGGCAAGCGCCCAGTGCGCGCTGATCGACAGCGTGCTCGACTACGACCCCAAATCCGGCCGTACCGACACGCGCAGCGCTGACGGCCTGATCGCTCGCGTCAGGGAACTGGGCCTGAGCGTGCAGTGGCTGCTGGAGACCCATGTGCACGCCGATCACCTGTCCGCCGCGCCCTACCTGCAAGAGCAGCTTGGCGGTCAACTGGCCATCGGCTCGCACATCACCACCGTGCAGAACACCTTCGGCAAACTGTTCAATGCGGGCAGCGAGTTTGCGCGCGACGGCAGCCAGTTCGACCGCCTCTTCCATGACGGCGATCATTTCACCATTGGTGGCTTGCAAGCTGTGGCCATGCACACACCAGGGCACACGCCAGCCTGCATGACCTATGTGGTGCGCGACCACAGCGTGGACCCGTTGCGTACCGTCGCCTTCATCGGCGATACCCTGTTCATGCCCGATTACGGCACTGCCCGCTGCGACTTTCCCGGCGGCGACGCCGCCACGCTCTACCGCTCGATACAACGCGTTCTGGCTTTACCCGACAACACCGAGCTCCACCTCTGCCACGACTACCCGCCGAGCGGGCGCGAGCCCCAGAGCATCACCACCGTGGCAGAACAGAAAGCGAGCAACGTGCACCTCCAGGACGGCACGAGTGAGACTGCTTTCGTCGAGATGCGCCAACGGCGCGACGCCACCCTGGCCATGCCGGTGCTGATCCTGCCCTCGGTTCAAGTCAACATGCGCGCCGGCCATATGCCTCCCCCGGAGGACAATGGAATGACCTACCTGAAGATTCCGATCAACGCCGTCTGATCCACCAGGAGCACCAGACCAGACCAGCAGCGTTGCGATGCCGCCCCGCCCATGAAAAATCCGTTGGCCCAATGGCTGCCCATCCTGCGCTGGGCACCCCACTACCGCGCCGAGCTCTTCACCGCTGACGCCGTGGCCGCCTCGGTGGTCACGCTGATGCTGATCCCGCAAAGCCTGGCCTATGCCCTGCTGGCAGGCATGCCGCCGGAAGCCGGTTTGTACGCCAGCATGGCGCCGCTGGTGGTGTATGCGCTGTTCGGCACCAGCAACACGCTGGCCGTGGGCCCGGCGGCAGTCACCTCGCTGATGACAGCCGCCGCGCTGGGTAGCGTGGCCGCGTCAGGCAGCGTGGGTTACACCACCGCTGCGGCGCTGTTGGCGCTCATGAGTGGTGCCATGCTGTTCGTCATGGGCGCACTGCGCCTGGGTGTGGTGGCCAACTTTCTGAGCCACCCGGTGATCTCGGGCTTTGTGTCGGCTTCCGGCCTGCTGATCGCAGGGAGCCAGCTCAAGCACCTGCTGAACATCCCCCTGCAAGGCCAGACGTTGCCGCAGATCCTGCTCAGCCTGTGGCAACACATCGGTCAATGGCACGGTCCCACGGTAGCCATCGGATTCGGTGCGCTGGGTTTTCTGGTGTGGGTGCGGCGCTCGCTCAAGACTCGGCTGCGCGCACTGGGCTTCGCCCCTCTGGCGGCAGACGTGCTCACCAAGGCGGCTCCGGTGCTGGCGCTGGCCGTGACCACCCTGCTGGCCTGGACCCTGCGGCTGGACGAAGGCGGGCTGCGCGTGGTGGGCACGGTGTCTGGCGGCCTGCCACCGCTCACGCTGCCGGTGATGGATGCCACGCTCTGGCCACAGCTGCAACAGCTCGCCACCGCGGCGCTGCTGATCAGCCTGGTGGGCTTTGTCGAGTCGGTGTCGGTCGGCCAATCGCTCGCAGCCAAACGGCGCGAACGCATCGAGCCAGACGCTGAACTTCGCGCGCTCGGCGCGAGCAACATCGCTGCCGGGCTCACTGGCGGGTTCCCCGTCACGGGCGGTTTCTCGCGCTCAGTAGTGAACTTCGATGCCGGCGCGCGCACCCCGGCGGCTGGCGTCTTCACCGCGGTCGGCCTGCTGCTGGCGGCCTTGCTGCTCACCCCAGCGCTGCACTACCTGCCTCAGGCCACACTGGCCGCCACCATTGTGGTGGCCGTGCTCACGCTGGTGAATTTCGGTACGTTTGCACGCACCTGGCGCTATGCGCGAAGCGACTTCACCGCGCTGGCACTGACCTTTGTGCTGACCTTGCTGGTTGGCGTTGAAGCCGGTCTGATCGCAGGTGTGGGTGCTTCGCTGCTGCTGCACCTTTGGCGCACCAGTCGGCCGCATATTGCCACGGTCGGCCTCGTGCCCGGTACCGAGCACTACCGCAATGTCCTGCGCCACGCGGTGGAAACCCACGCCAAAGTGCTCGGTCTGCGGGTCGACGAAAGCCTGTACTTCGCCAACGCGCGTCCGCTCGAAGACCACGTCGCCGCCCAAGTGGCCGCGCATCCGCTCATCGAACACGTGGTGCTGCAATGCAACGCGATCAACGCGATCGACGCCAGCGCCCTAGAAAGCCTGGAAGCGATCACGCTGCGGCTCAAGGACGCGGGCGTGAAGCTGCACCTGAGCGAGGTCAAAGGCCCGGTAATGGACAGATTGCGGCGAAGCGATTTTCTCGACCACCTGACGGGCCAGGTTTTTCTCACCCATCATCAGGCCGTCACCGCGCTGACCGCGCCGTCAACCTGAGGATACTCAGGCTTTTCGTCGCAGCAGCCGCACGTGCATGGGCCGCACGAATGCGGCACCCTGCTCACCACTATGCGGCTCGAAAGCGGCGCGCACCCGCGCCAGCATCGCTTCGTCGATGCGGTGATCGGCAAAGCTGGGGTACATCATGCGTTGGGCAAAGTCGTCGAAACTGGCGAAGCGCAGCGCTTGCGCAAAGCGTTTTTCGGCCACGGCTTCCCAATGCTGGCCTTGTGACAGCGCACGATCGAGCGCGGCCTGAGCAGCAGATCGAACGACGCCCTCATCGTTGTACAGGCGCACCAGCTCGTTCAAGGCACCGCCGTAGATCGGCTCGGACACATACAAATGGCCACCCGGTCGCACCACCCGCGCCACCTCGTCGAGCGCCTGATCCATCGCCGCCATGGGCACATGGTGCAAGGACTTCAGCATGAGGGCGAGATCAAACGACACACCGGGAAGCGGTACCGCCTGAGCGCCCGCGGCCAAAAACACCAGGCGGTCTTGTGGCGCCGCCAGGTTCTTGGCGTGCTGCAGGGCGTCGACCTCCAGACCGGTCACGTGGCACAGCGGCCAGCGCTGCAACAAGTCGCGTGCAAGCCGCGCAGCGCCGCAACCCAGCTCGATGATGGCCTGGGCCTGCAGCGGCACCAGCTCGTTGAGCACATCAAGCTCGTTGTTCTGGATCGGCAACTGATCAGGGTTCAAACAGCTTGAATTCATTGGGAGACTCTGCTCGGGAAAAAGTACCACTTTGTGTGTTTTCATGGATGCCCGTCAGAGTATCAATGAACATCAGTTCCTTGCCATTCACCCAATGAATTCTTGACATGAAGAAGCTGATCACATTGGGCGCCGCAGCGCTGCTGGTGGCGGGCGCGGCGCAGGCCGAAAGCCTGTTTGTGAACATCCACAGCGGCAACGCCATGGCCCAGGGCGCCGGTCTGGTGCTGGCCGGCCAGGCGCTGGAACAGAAAGCCAAAATGCGTGTGCTGCTGTGCGACGCGGCGGCGGATACTGCCGTGTTGGGCAAAGAGCTGCCTAGACTCAAGCCTCGCGATGTCACGCCACAGCACATGCTAGAAGGCCTGATCAAGGGTGGTGCTGCGGTGGAGGTGTGCGCACTCTACCTGCCCGACACGGGGCTCAAGGCCAGCGACCTGATTTCCGGCGTGGGCGCGGCCAAGCCCGCTGATGTGGCGGCCCACTTGCTCACGCCGGGCATGCACACGCTGGGTTTCTGGGCGCCGCCAATCCCGCACACAACGGCGCCTTCCGGGCGCCGTTGTGCATTCAGGACTGACCGAAGCTCTCGGGCATCTGCACCGCCACCACTTCACCCCGCGCGGTGGCCACGCCACCGGCGAACACCGTGGTGTCCACCACCACTTTGCGGCCTTTGATCTCTTTCACCTTGCCGCGAATTTCCAGTTCAACCAGCGGTGTGGGCTTGAGGAAGTCCACGTGCAATGAACCGGTGACGAAACGGAACGGGGGCAGAGAATCGAGGTCGCGCCCCGCTTGTCGGTACATGGCCGCCGCCGCAGTCCCGGTGCTGTGGCAGTCGATCAACGAGGCGATGAGCCCGCCATATGCGAAGCCCGGCACCGAGGTGTGGAACGGTTCGGGTTGAAACCGGGTTACGGTTTCATCGCCTTCCCAGACCGTCTTGATCTGGTGGCCGTGCGTGTTGTGGCTGCCGCAGCCGTAGCAGTGCGATACGTTTTCGGGATAGTGGTCTTGGAATGCGTCCATGGAGGGGCTCCTAAAGAGTGGTGGTTGATGGAAATCCTATGGCGTGAGCCCCAGGGCGCCTCGCAGGCTCTCGGCGCTGGCGGCGTATTCCACCGCGACGACCCGACCAGCCTCCAGTCGGATCAGCGTCACCGCGTCTTCCTGGCGCGGCCAGTCTGTCAACCGTTTTTCATCGAGCACCACACCCACCTCAAACGGCTGTTCACGGAGCGAGGGCAGCGCAAACGTACGCGTGATGAACCCGGGCATCTTGCTCATGTCGGCCAGGTAGAGCGCATGGCGCGCGGCCAAGAAACCCTTGGGTTGCTGCCCCAGGACTTCCATTGCGAGATTGGAAGCCTTGCGTCCGGCTGCGAACAGCAACAAACGGGTGTTCGCAGTGATGCGCCAGGTTTGCCCGTGCTGGTCTTGAACGAGTACGGACGGCATGATCTGACCCGTCGTGGGCGGCTCGGCCCATGAGGCGACGGGCATCGCGATGGCGCAAGCGACGAGCAGAGACTGGATATTCATGATTTAAAAAGGAGCGTAAAGAAAGGGAAACGATCGCCGGCGGCTGTCATTTCCGCGCACTGAGACACACCAATGGGTGCCATGAACAGGTTCACCCAGGTGCATGGGCCAGCCCGTCCGGGTTCCTCAACGGGCCATCTGGGCGGGGCATCCACCTTGGCTTTCGGTGTTCACCATGTGGTCGGCCATTTGGGCGAAGGTGTGGATCAGGCCGTCACGCAGATCGGTGTCGATGACCTGCTCGTTGAGCGCTTGTGTCATGCAGAGCATCCACTCGTCGCGCATGCGCTGGTCGATGGCATAGGGCGCGTGGCGCATGCGCAGCCGCGGATGGCCCTTTTTGGCGATGTAGAGCGAAGGCCCGCCGAACCAGCCCGACAGGAACTCGAACAGACTTTCTGCGCTGCCTGCCAGGCTCTCGGGGTGGAGCTGCCGAACTGCATAGGCCTCGGGCAGCGTGTCCATGAGCTCATAGAAGCGATTCACCAGGCGATGCAGCGCTGGCGCTCCACCGAGCGCCTCATAAGGCGTAACGGTTGTTTGAATGGTGGTCATCGGTATTTCTTCAGGTAAGCACCTTCGAAGAACCGCTTGGCCCAGTGGAACAGGCGGGTCGAAGGCAGGATGATCTGGCGCTTCGCGTTGCGAAAGACCAGTGTTCCGTGATCAATGGCGTCGATGATGCAAATGAGCTCGACCTTGAAGGTGGCGTGAGGCGTGTCGCCGCGCAAACCCGCCAGCAGGTTTTCCGCGGCGGCTGCCGCTTGCAGGTCGGCCATGTGGGCCTGCTTGGGCATCCAGTCCGGACCTGGGAAGCTGCCCGAGTCACCCACGACGTAGACGTGCTCGGTCCCGGCGACACGGCACTGCGCATCGGCCTTGAGCAGGCCACCCGGTGATCTCGCCAGATCAGTCTGATCGAACCAGGCGTTACCGGTCATACCGGGCATGAACAGGATGAGATCGGCCGGGAACGATCCGCCTTCGGTCAGCACGCGATTGAATTCGAACCCCTTCATCTTGTGACCCAGGCGCGTGCGGATGTCGCGACGCTCCATCTCGTCGAGCAGGTGCTGCACCGCCTTGGGGCCGAGCCGGTTCCCGGGTTCGTTGGACGGATTGAAGAACACCAGCTCGAACTTGTCGCGCCGGCGTTCTCGCCGCAGTTGCTCGTCGATGCCGAAGAGAAACTCGAACATCGGGCCACCGCGCACCGCGCTGGGTTCGTTCGGGTTGCCGGCAAAGCCCACGGCGATGGTGCCTCCCTGCAGGGCCTGCAAACGATCTCGGATTTTTTCGGCAGCCGCAATGCCTTCGCAAGGCGTGATGGCGTGCTCGATACCGGGCAGCTTCTTGATGAAACGCCCGCCGCTGGCGATCACCAGGGCGTCGTTGGGAATTTCACCACTGGTGGTGTCCACCAGACGACCGCCGTTGCGCAGACCGGTCACCTCGGCCGTCACGTGGCTTACGTTCATGCGCTGGAAGAAATTGTCCAGTGGCACGATCAGCTGTTCGCGTGTGCGCAGACCGCTCGGAATCCAGATGATGCCGGGCAGGTAGTGCAGCTCGGCACGGGGTGCGATCAGCGTGATCTCGGCCTGGGTGTCGCGCCGACGGATTTCTCGAACGCTGGAAAGCGCGCCAAAGCCGGCGCCGATGATGGTGATGCGGGAAGGGGATGTCATGCGTTGAAGGCTCGTGGTGTTGGCGCGATTGAGGCGCTGTCCTGCAATGCGGTCACGCGCGCCAGATAGGTGTCGCGCGAGGTCGCGGCAAAAAAGGGGTGCCAGCGCCGCTGCTCGTGCACCGTGGTCACGGCGCGAGAGTGGCGTTCGTGGCCAGCGAACAGCAGCGTCTCGTCAGGCAGGGTGAAGATGCGTTGCGTCACGCTGTCCCACAATGCCTCAGGTTGCGCGGGCTGGGGCTGGTGCGGGCAGGCGTCCACCGACAGCAGGCCGCCGCAGAACACGCGATCGCGCCAGATGAAGCTGATGCAATCGGGCGTGTGGCCAGGCGTCGCCAGCACCCGCAGGAACTCGTTGCCGAACGGCAACAGCTCGCCGTGCGACACAGTGTGGGCGCCGGGCCGCGCCTCGCCCTGGATCACCGGGGCCTCCAGCTGGCCAAGCGAGGAAAACTCCAGCGGATGCAGGCCATCGTGATGGTGCGTGCGCAACACCCAGCGCAGGCGCAGGCCACGCTCAGCCAGCAGAGCCTGCAGGACCGGCAGGTCCGGGCCGTGCGGGTCCACCACCACCGCCTCGCGCGCCTCGACATCGGCCAGCAGGTAGCTCAGCTCGCTGCGGCGCTCATCGTGCAGGATGCGAAACAGCACTTCAGGGCTCCCAGCGCAAAAGGACGAAGCTCGGCACGAACCCGGCACCGCGCATCCAGATGAAAAACCACATGATGTTCTCCGGCAAGAGTCAGGCCGCGCCGGGGCCATCCTCACCAATCAGCAAGGTGCCGTCGGCCAGGTACTGGTGTGGCGGCACCACCAGGTTGGTGGGCGCTGGTTTGTTCCTGAACACGCGGCCTGCGAAATCAAAGGTCGATCCATGGCAGGGGCAAAAAAAGCCACCCTTCCAGTTGGGTGGTACGCTGGCATTGGCCGTGCCTTCGGGCAGGGTCACCGGGGAACATCCCAGGTGGGTACAGATTCCGACGGTCACCAACAACTCGGGCTTGATCGAGCGATGCGCATTGGTGGCATAAGCGGGTTGCTGTGGCTTTTCAGAATAGGGGTCGGCCAGTCCCTGCATGTCCTCCAGGGTGGTCAACATATCGGGTGTGCGGCGCATCACCCACACGGGCTGGCCTCGCCATTCAACGGTTTTGACTTGCCCGGGTGCCACCACTGCGGGATCCATGGACACGCTGGCGCCCTGTGCCTTGGCGCGCTCGCTGGGGGCAAAACTGGACACGAAGGGCATCGCCACAGCCGCTGTGGCGGCCACGCCCATGGCACTGGAGGCCAGCAGCCAGGTGCGGCGCTGCGGGTCGCCGGGTGTGATGGGCTGAGGAAAAGTCGGGACGGTTTGCATGTCTGGCTCCTTGCCTTGTGACCGGCGGGCGGGTGAGTTGGCGACGAAGCGCGCAGTGCATCGTGAGCAATGCGCTACGTCTTCAGCGCCAGGCGCAGCAGCATGGCCACGACCAGCAGCGAGCCGATGCTGGCGGCCCAGATACCGGCCATCCAGAGCAGTCGCTTCCACAAAGGTTGCAGTGGCTCATCGGGGCGGGTGATGCTGATGTCCGGCCAGCGGAAAAAGCGGTTCTTCATGCGTGGTACCCGTCCGCATTGACCTTTCCGCGGAATACCCAGTAGGACCAGGCGGTGTAGCCCAGGATCATGGGCAGAACCAGGGCTGTTCCCCAGAGCATGAAGATTTGCCCGCTTCGATCGGTGGCCGCGTCCCATATCGTCACGGCGCCCGGCACGATGTAGGGAAACACGCTGATGCCCAGGCCGACGAAGCACAGCAGGAAAATGCCCAGCGTCAGCAGGAATGGGGCAACCTCATGGCCTGCCCTGAGGCTGCGCACGAAAGCCGCGCTGGCCAGCGCCACCAGGATGGGTACCGGTGCCACCCACAGGATGCTGGGCCAGTTCAGCCAGTTGCTGAAGTAGTCTGCGCTCAGAAACAGGGTCGCAATGCTGACCGCGACGATGGCGGCCAGGCTGGCGCCACCCAGCCACCAGGCCATGGCCCGGGCCTGGCGCTGCAGAGCGCCTTCGGCCTTCATCACCAGCCAGGTGGATCCCAGCAAGGCATAGGCTGCCACCACGCTCGCGCCGGTGAGCAACGAGAAAGGTGTCAGCCAGTCCCACCAGCCGCCGGCGTACGCCCGTCCGCTGATGGCCACCCCCTGCAGCAACGCACCCAGGATGACGCCCTGCGAGAACGCGGCGAGCAACGATCCGCCTGTGAACGCGAAATCCCAGAAACCCCGGTGCGCAGGATCGCGCCAGCGGAACTCGAACGCCACACCCCGGAACACCAGGGCCAGCAACATCGCGATGATGGGTGCATAAAGGGCGGAGAAGATCAGGCCGTAGGCCAGCGGAAAGGCCGCCAACAGCCCGCCACCGCCCATCACCAGCCAGGTTTCGTTGCCGTCCCACACGGGCGCGATGCTGTTCATCGCGGTGTCCCGGTCGTGTCCCACCTGGAAGGTGTTGAAAAGGATGCCGATGCCCAGGTCGAAACCGTCCAGCACCACATAGATGAAGACGGCCACCACAATGATGAGGGCCCAGATGATGGTCAGATCGATGTTCATGGTGATCCCCTTATTTGGTGGCCAGCACACCGGGCCGCAGCGCCACAGCGGGCGTGGTGCCGGCTGCGAGCGCGGGGATGTTGGGAGGGGCAGACTCATGCTCAACGGGTGGCTTGGCCATCAGCTTGAGGATGTAGATCACCCCGGCGCCGAACACCGCGAAATACACGACCACGAAGGCCACCAGCGATACCGCCACAGCGGGAGCGGCAAGTGGTGAGGCTGACTCCGCCGTGCGCATCAGCCCCTGGATGGTCCAGGGCTGGCGGCCCACCTCGGTGGTGATCCATCCAGCAAGCACCGCGATCAAACCCGACGGGCCCATCGCCAGGGCGAAGCGATGCAGCCACTTCCACTCGTACAGCCGTCCCCTGGCGCGGGCCCACAAGCTGAACATGCCCAACCCGGCCATCAGGAAGCCCAGCCCGACCATGATACGAAACGCCCAGAACACCGTGCCCACCGGTGGGTGGTCAGCCACAGGCACGGCGTCCAGTCCTGTCATGGGAGCGTTCAGATCGTGCTTGAGGATCAAAGAGGACAGCTTCGGGATTTCCACCGCGTAGTCCACACGGCCTTCGGCGCTGTTCGGAATGCCAAACAGGATCAGCGGCGCACCTTCGGGATGGCTCTGATAGTGACCTTCCATCGCCATCACCTTCACGGGCTGATGTTCCAGCGTATTCAGGCCATGCATGTCGCCCAGCACGATTTGCAGCGGCGCCACGATGGCCGCCATCCACATCGCCATGGAAAACATGAGGCGCGCGCGCGGGTTGGTGCGGTCCTTCAGCAGGTGCCAGGCACCCACAGCGCCCACCAGGAACGCGGTGGTCAGGTAGGCCGCCGAGAGGGTGTGCACCAGCCGGTAGGGAAAGCTGGGGTTGAAGATGATGGCCAGCCAGCTGCCAGCGGAAATGAACTGACCATTGGCGTTCATCGCGTAGCCCGCTGGGGTCTGCATCCAGCTGTTCACCGACAGGATCCAGAAGGCGGAGACAAAAGTGCCCAAAGCCACCATCAGTGTGGCGGTGAAATGCAGTCGTTTGCCCACCCGGTTCATGCCGAACAGCATCACGCCCAGGAAACCGGCTTCGAGGAAGAAGGCGGTCAGCACCTCATAAGCCATCAGCGGACCAATGATCGGGCCAGCCTTGTCGGAGAACACTGCCCAGTTGGTACCGAACTGATACGACATGACGATGCCCGAGACCACCCCCATGGCGAACACCAGCGCGAAGATCTTGATCCAGTAGCGGAATAGGTTCATGTAGTCCGCGCGCCCGGTCTTTAGCCAGAGGCCTTCGAGCACCGCCAGGTAACTGGCCAGACCAATCGTGATGGCGGGAAACAGGAAGTGGAAACTCACCGTGAACGCGAACTGGATTCGCGCCAGCAGCAGCGCGTCGGTTACATCAAACATCTTGGGGTCCTTGCGTCATTCGGGGCTTGTCTGAATCTGCTCTGCAGTCTGAAGCGGCCCGCATTCGGGGTCTGTGCGACGGGCAACGGAAATATTCATCACCCATTGCTTATCAAGATCCGTGCCTCGCGACCGCGCACGGAAAAGCGCAATGAATTCAATGGTCTTTCGACAGAGCCCGCCAGGGGGTTTCTCTGCCACTGCCGCCAGCACTGCCATTTTTGGCAGAGAATGCCAGTGGCTCGCCATTTTTGACCATACCCCGGAACACGCCTTGAAACCCCTGCCCGAACTCACCGCCTTTCTTGAAGGTCTGCCCGAGCCTCACATCCTGTTCGATGCGCGGTACCGTATCCTCGCGGCCAACGCGGCGTACCGGCGCACCTACGGCGGCCAGCGCGACGTGGTCGGGCGCACCTGCCACGAGGTCTCGCACAACTTTTCGGTGCCTTGTGATCAGGCCGGGGAATCCTGCCCGCTGGCGCAGTCGCTGGTCTCGGGCCAGCGAGAACGTGTGCTGCACCTGCACCACACCACCCAGGGCGAAGAGTACGTGAACATCGAGCTCTCGCCGCTGCCCGGGCCAGACGGTGAGCCGGCGTTTTTTGTGGAGAAGATGGAGCCGCTGCGCGTGGCCCAGGGTCAGCCGGCGGCACAGGGACTGATCGGGCGCTCGGATGCGTTCCAGCGGATGCTGGGGCTGGTGGCGCGAGCGGCACCGTCGCGCGCCACCGTCCTGCTGCTCGGTGAATCAGGCACCGGCAAGGAGCTGGTTGCGCGGGCCTTGCACGAAGCCAGTCCGCGCGCGGGCAAGCCACTGGTGGCGGTGGATTGCTCCAGCCTGCCCGAGACGCTGTTCGAATCCGAGCTCTTCGGCCACGAGCGCGGCGCGTTCACCGGCGCCAACGCCGCCAAGGGCGGCCTGGTGGAGGCGGCCAGCGGTGGCACGCTGTTTTTGGATGAGGTGGGTGACATCCCGCTTCCGATGCAGGTCAAGCTGCTGCGGCTGCTGGAGACCGGCACCTACCGCCGCGTGGGCAGCACCGAATTGCGCCATGCCGACATCCGCGTTGTCTCGGCCACCCACCGAGACCTGGACCAGATGGTGGCCGACGGCCGCTTCCGCGAAGACCTTTTTTACCGGCTGTCGATCTTCCCGATCCGGCTGCCCAGCCTGCGCGATCGTACCGGCGATGTGGCACTCCTGGCGCCCTCGCTGCTGCAACGGGTCGCAGCGCCGCGCCACCTGCGCTTGACGGCTTCCGCGCTGAGACTGCTCGATGCGCAGGCGTTTCCTGGCAATGTGCGCGAGCTGCGCAACCTGCTGGAGCGCGCGGCGCTGCTGTGCGACGGCGATCTGATCGAGGCCGAGCATGTGCAGCAGGCCATCGACACCGGCCGCCGCCCGGCAGGCGGCACCGGCCGGCCTGACCCACGGCCGCCGGAGGCCCCCACCCCCGACGTTTCCGTGGGATCGGTTACCGACTTCAAGGCCCTAGAGCGAGCCGCGCTTCGCGCAGCGCTGGCAACACACACCGGCAGTCGGGCCGAACTGGCGGCGAGGATGGGAGTCAGTGAGCGCTCGCTTTACAGAAAAATCAAGTCTCTGGGCGCCAAGGACGCGCCCGCTGCTTCCTGAACGGGAGCGCTCTGCGTCTCTGGCCCTGCGTCTACCCCATAGCGCTTCCGCCCTATTCAAATTACCATGTGCGCATATTCGGATCAAATATCATGAAGACATTCTTCGCGTTTGGTGAGCAGGTAGACGGTTACCCGGTGCGGGTGGTCAACGAGCGGGCGGTGCGCGCCGCGGCGGGTCTTCTTTTCGTGGCCGCCATGGCCTCGTTCATGAACGCCTACCTGCTGGGCAACTACCAGCCCACGCGGCTGTTCGTGATCGTGTTTCTGACCGACATGAGCCTGCGCATGGTCAACCCGCGCTGGGCACCCAGCATGATCGTGGGGCAGTGGATCGTGCGCAATCAGAACCCGGAGTGGGTGGGTGCACCGCAGAAGCGCTTTGCCTGGGGTCTGGGCTTGCTGCTGGGCCTGACCATGTTGTACCTGATGGTGCTGCACCAGATGATGGGGCCGTTGAACATGCTGGTCTGCGGCAGTTGCCTGACCCTGATGTTCTTTGAATCGGCGTTTGGCATCTGCCTGGGCTGCAAGCTCTACAACCTGTTCAGCCGCGACCAGGCTCAGCTGTGCCCGGGCGGCGTGTGCGAGGTGCCGGCGAAGCCGCGCTTTGGTCTTGGCCTGAGTGTCGCGCAGATGGCGGTGCTGGTGGCTTTTGCGGGCAGCATGGTGCTGGCCTCGCGCTGGGTCGACCAGACCGGTGGCTCACTGGGCGGCTTCGACGACATGGCCACCGTTGAGGAAATGGGGCTCAGCGCTTCGGCCGGCGCGGCCGGCTCCGCAGAGGCCGGGCGCTGCGAGGTGCCGGCTTTCGCCCGCTGGCTGGGTCACGAAGCGCAGTGGAAGCAGCACAACCACTGCAACTGACCAGCACGCCATCGTCCGACCTGCGAGCGCACAAGGCTGCCTGGGGCTGGACCGTCAATCCGGGCTGCGCAGCTTTTCGTGGATGCGGCGGGTGGTGCGCCAGGCACCCCACAGCACCAGCGGGATGAAAGCGCCAGCCAGGATTTCCGGGTTGATGGGCAGGCCAGCAGCCTTGCCCGCCTTGCCCAGATACAGCAGCAGACTGACCACGTAATACGAAATGGCCGCGATCGACAGGCCTTCCACCGTGGCCTGCAGGCGCAGCTGCATTTCCTGGCCCCTGGTGAGCTTCTCCAGCAGCTGCTGATTCTGCACTTCGGTCGCGATGTCGACCCGTGTGCGCAGCAAGGCACTTGCCCGGCTGATGCGCTCGGACAGCGAGGCCAGCCGTTGCGCGGTGGCGGCCACCGTGCCCATGGCAGGCGAGAGCCGGCGCTGCATGAACTCGCCAATGGTCTGCGTGCCCGGGATCGGCTGCTCGCGCAGTTCGGCGATGCGCTGGACCACCAACGCGTCGTAGGCCCGGGTGGCGGCGAAACGGTAGGCGTGCTCCGCGGTGGCCCGCTCCACGCCGGCGGCCAGCGACACCAGCGTGTCCAGCAGGGCCTGGTCGGTCGCGCCCTTGTTCTCCAGCTGGGCGGTGATGTCGGCCAGCTGCCGCTCACTCTCCGCGAGCAGCGGCCCCAGCTGCTTGGCCACCGGCAGGCCGCGCAAGGCCATCAGCCGGTAGGTCTCGATCTCCAGCAGGCGCTGGGAGATGCGGCCGGCCCGGGTTTCGGTGGTCTCAGGCGGCGCGACCACCAGCATGCGCTCAAAACCGCTGTCACGCAGCATGAAGTCGGTGGCCACGATGGAGTGGCCGTTGTTGCCCATCTGCGAGGCCACCACCGTGTGCTCGCCGAGCCAGGTGCGCGCCAGCGCCAGGGTCTGCTGCGGCTCGCTCAGGTCGCCGTGCAGCATGATGAGCTTGATCGCGACGAAGGTGCGACCCGGGATCGAAGCCAGCCAGTCGGCCGGCAACACCAAGTGCGACAGCAGCTCGGGGTCGCGCGTGCCCAACCGGGCCTCCTCGGGCAGCGGCTGCACCAGCGAGTAGCGGCTGAACTCGGTGTGGCGCTCCCACTTGAGCGTGTAGCCCGGCAGCCGCAAGCGCAGGAAGTGGCCTTGCAGGTCGGCCGGCGTCAGGCTTTCCTGGCCGGGCAGGCTGCGCAGGTGCTCGCACTCCTGCTCGCGGCTGATGCCGTCATTGAAAACCGCCACAAACACCACCAGCGCCGGCAGGCGGATGCGCGCTGGCGGGCGGGCGTGCACCTCGTTGTGCAGCTCGATGCGCAAGGCATCGTCGGCTGGCAGGGGTCGGTAAGAAGTGGGCTGGGATTGCATGGTTGGCATTGTGCAGGCAGAAGCGGTCCTTCAGCCAGGAGCCTGGCCCAACCAGCGGGTGGTGTGCGCCAGCCCCTGGTGACCCGGTCCCTCGTCCAGCACCACCTCGCCCTGCCAGGCCAGCGCCTCCTCAAGCAAACCCGCAAAGTCGTCCCGCAGCAACTCGGGGGTGAACAGCATGGCTGGGTCCTTTGGACCCCCGCTGCGATGCTGCAGTTGCTGTGGATGAAAACCTTCCAGCAGCAACCAGCCGCCCGGACGCAGGGCAGCAGCCAGGCGCTTGTGCGCCCCGACCCGGATGGCGGCCGGCAAATGCACGAACACCAGCACCACCGCGTCGAAACAGGCAGGTTCCGGCTCCCAGTCCGCGAGGTCGCCGAGCACGGTGCGCAGCTCGACCCCGCGCTCGCTGGCGAGCGACTGCGCCTTGGTCAGGCCCACGGCAGAGCCGTCCATGGCCGTGACCCGGTGACCCTGCTCGGCCAACCAGACACCGTTTCGGCCTTCACCGTCCCCTGGGACCAGCACATCGCCACCCGGCCTGAAGCGCACCTGCTGCTCCACCAAAAAAGCGTTGGGTGCGACGCCGTACTTGTAGCCGCTGATGGAAAAGCTCTGATCCCAGAAGTTCATCGCCAGCAGTCTACCGATTGCGCTCGGGCAGATCGGCGTAATAGGTCGCCAGTGCCTCAATTTCAACGCGCGTGAGCTTTTTCGCAAAGGTGCTCATGCCCTTGGCCGCGTCGTTCGAACGCACGCCGCTCTGGTAGTCGAGCAGGGTGCGGGTGAAGTACAGCGGGTTCTGCCCGGCCAAGGCCGACGCTTCCAGCTTGCCGCCCTGACCTTTCACACCATGGCAACTGGCGCATGGTGTGAGAAGGCGTGAGGGGTCGCCCTTGCGCACCAGCTGCGCTGCGCTCATGCCCTCACCTCGGGGTGAGGGGCGCGGCGTACCGTCGTCGCCCGGTGCCGGCAAGCCGGCGTAAAACGCCGAGACATCGGCGATCTGCTGCGGCGTCATCATGACGGCAATGTCGTGCATAAGTTCTGCCCGCTTGCCCTCCAGTCGCAGCCGGCTCTGGTAGTCGAGCAGCATCTTGGCCGTATAGGCCGATTTCTGACCGGCCAGGTGCGGCCAGTTCTGGGTGGGCGCCACGCCGTTGTCGCCATGGCAGGAGGCGCAGAACAGCTGCTGGTTCACTTCCCGCCCGCGCACCGCGTCACCGGCCGGCAACGCCGCCAGGGCGTGGCGCAAGGTGGCGGGCGTCCAGCCTTTCGCAGCGGCGCTGTCGGTCGATTCGGTGGCCAGCGCACTGCCAGCCGACAGACCGATCAAAAAAGCGACGGCTGAAAAAGCGACGGCGGCGAAAGCGATCGCGCCGAGCGATCGACGAAGCAGGCCATCGGTGGCTGCCGCCAGTTCTTCCAGGTAAGGATCGTGGGTCATGGGACGGATTCCGTTCAGGTGAAACAGTCGGCGGTGAAGGTGCGCAACCAGGCCTGCTGGTAGCGGGCGCCGAGTTTGATCTGGGCTGGCGTGGCGCTCAGCGGCAGGTAGCGCTGCTTCGTGTTGATGCGTGTGATCTTGCCGTCAACGATCTTGAAGACGTCGGCAACAAACAGGCCATAGTCCTTGCCGGCCAGCGCGTAGCAGGTGTTCTCCCACAGGGGCTCAGGCGCGCTGCGCCCAGCCAGTTCCTCGACGATGGCGCGCGCCACCACCTTGGCCTGGTTGTTGGCGGAGAAACCGCTCTTGGGCATGGCGTCCGCAATACAGGCGTCGCCAATCACATGCACGTTGGGCTGCAGCGTGGAAGCAAACGTGCGCCGATCCACCGGGCAGAAGCCGCTGCCATCGGCCAGTCCCAAGGTCATGGCGACCTGCCCGGCCCTCATGGGCGGAATGACGTTGATCACATCGGCCTTGATGGTCTCGGCCTCGGTCTCGATGCGCATGTTCTTCGAATCGATCTTGAGCGTGCGGCCTCCGTCCTTGCCACGCACCCAGCTCAGCATGCTGGTGCCGCTGTGCTGCTTCACCTCCACCTGATCCTGCATCTTCTGCACGTAGTCGGTGGGAAGGTTGAACTTGTAGAGCCGGTTCCAGCCCAGCATCATGGTCTGGTCGGTCACGAAGCTGTCTTTCGGGTCGACGATGATGACCTTGGCCGTCGGGTTGTGCTTCGCGAACCACTCGGTCATGAGCGCGGCGCGCTCGTAGGGGCCGGGCGGACAACGGTAGGGGTTGGGTGGCGCCGCGATGACGAAGGTGCCGCCCTGGCGCATGCCTTGCAGCTGCTTGGCCAGCAAGGCGGTTTGCTCGCCAGGAATCCAGCCCGAAGGCACGGCGGTGCGCGCCACTGACTCGCTGTAACCGGCGTAGTTTTCGTAGAGCAACTGGATGCCAGGGGAGACGACCAGTCGGTCGTAGGCGATCTTCTGCCGGCCAGCGGTGTTCACGGTGCGCGCGACCGGGTCGAAGCCGGTTACGGTGTCGAACACGAAGTTGATGCCGTAGGTGCTTCGCAGCGCGTCGTAGCTCACCTGGAGTTCGTCCATGGTGGCGTGCTGGTTCAGCACCTCGCTGGAGCCATACGGCCGCACATAGACCGGGTTCTTCTCGATCACCGTGACCTTGAGCGACGGGTTGAACAGCTTGAGGTATTTTGCCGTGGTGGCACCCCCCACCCCGCCACCAACGATGACGATGCGGGCGGTCCCGGCGGCAAACGACAGACTGGGCGCCGCAGCCACCGAAAGCAGGCCGAGGGCCTGCGTCAGCCAGTCGCGACGCGACAGGGATGACTTGGAAAGATCAGCGTGGGCCATCACTGACCTCCTTTGGATGCGGGTGCCGCCTGGGGCGGGACGGCAACGAAAAAGTCGCCCATGGCGCGAATCTCGGTGTCGCTGAAGCCCTGGGCCACGTGGCTCATGAGCGTGGCCGGACGTCGACCTTCACGAAAGTCGGTCATGGTGGTCACGAACTGGCGCACCGGCATGCCGGCCAAGGGCATGAAGGACTCGTCGCCTAGTCGGCCCAGCGTGCCGTGGCAGGCGGCGCAGCCGTGGGCCATCATTTCGCCCGAAATCAGCGGCTCGCTGGCCGGGGGTGCGGTTGCGGCTGCAACGGTCACCGGGATGGACGAGGTCTGCGCGATGGCCCGCACCGCCAACGTGGCCACCGAAGTGGCACCGAGTGCCACCAGAAGAGTCCAGACCAAGACCTGGCGCCACGGCAGCGACGGGCGCACCGGTGGCAAGGTCGACATGTCGAGTGGTTGTTTCATATCAGCGGGCCCAGACGTAAAAGCCAACGGCGAAATACAGCACGGTCCAGGCCACCAGCAGGCCGACCGACCACTGCCCGATGCGGGTCACGGCGGGGCTGGGGGTGTACAGGCCCTTGCTCTGGCCGGCCTGCCACGCAACGGTGAGCAGGTAGGCCAGCGTGACGCCGCCGACGACGCCGAAGGTGACGAAAAACAGCGAAGTGCTGTACCAGTCCATGTTGATTCGGTAGTCCATGGCGTCATAGCCGTGGCTGCCCAGCAGGGTCACAAAGCGCAGCATCTCGCGCGCAGCGCCTACGACGATCAAGCCCACTGCGCCGGCACCGAAGATGCCGTACCCCCAGACGCCGCTGTCGATGCGGTCCCGCAGCACCAGCGGCAAGGCCACCACGGCAAGCAGGGCCACGAGCGCCACCAGCATCCAGACCGAGGTCGCGAACCAGGCCATCTTCTCGGGCAGGGTCAGCATCCAGACCGCACCGATCAGCACCGAGACCACGCCACCGACCAGCATCAGCCGCTGGGCCAGGCTGCGCACCCAGCCCAGGTAGGCCGAATCGGCTTCGTTGGCACCTTGCAAGTAGCGGCGGTAGCCGTACAACCAAGCGCCCGTGACCGGGGCCGACAAGGCAATGAAGAACAGAAAGCGCGGCAGGTTCCAGTAGTGCAGCGAATGGCCATTGGGGTTGACCACACCTTTGGGGGCATACCATGCCATCCACTGCTCGGGGAACAGCATCTGGTTGGTCAGGCTGTGCACGATGAAGCCCACGGCCAGAAGCAGGGCCAGCGACAGCAGCATCCAGATGCCACCGCGCCCGCCATCGGCCACGATGTCGTGGTTTTTCCAGTAGAAGATGTACATCGCGATGTAGCCGGCGATCAACAAGGCGATGAAGCCGATCACCCACCAGGCCGAGAGCACGTTGGACGTGTACCAGAACGGGTCGTAGACCACCTGCACGAACAGCAGTGGCGCCACACCGATCACGATGGCCACCGACACCGCGATCTTGGCGGTGATCAGCATGGCGGCGGCCAGGCGGCGCCAATGGGTGCTGGCGCTGAAGGCGCCGCGCAGCGTGAGCGAGGCAGCACCCAGCATCACGTGCACCGCCGCCATGTGCAGCGCGAAGGTGAGAACACCCAGCACCAGGAACACCAGCGGATGGGACGGTACACCGGCCTGATCGCGCAGCGCATAGAGCATTTCGGGGGTCATGGTCTTACTCCTTGGCCGCGGTCGTGACGGCGGGCGCCTGGACCGTGCTCACCGTCGGGGTGGGCGACAGCGTGACGATGAAGCTCGCGAGCGCGCGGGCCTCGTCATCGTTGAAGGGGATTTGCGGCATGTACAGGGTGTTGCCACCCGACAGCGCCGCCTGCAGGTACTCGGCCACCTCGGCCTCGGTGTGGGTGCCGGTGAAGTAGTTGCGCAGCGGGCGGATGCCGGTGCTGCTCAGCGAATGACAGTTGGAGCAAGTGTTGAGCGCCAGCAGCCGACCAGCTTCAACGCGGTTGCCGTCGTCTATGGCGCGCAGCGCCTCGGGCACGAACACCAGCGTCTTCATGAAACCGTGCGCCTCAATGGTCGGAATCTCGGACTTCACGCCCATGCCCGGTACGTCGCGACCGATCACCTGATTGGAATACACATACTGGCCAGCCACCCAGGGCTTGCGGATGGATTCGCGTGCCACCTCTTCGGGCCAGAGACCAAAAACCAGCACCGCCACCGTCATGACCGCCGCCAGGCTGGACACCAGCGCACGTGGCTGCACCAGCGTCAGGATGAAATAGGCCAGCGTGCCCGCCACCACGCTCAGCAGCGCCATGGGGAAGTGCGCTGGCAAGCGGTTCTGCAGCACCACGTCGGCCGTCTCGGGCAGCGTGGCGAGGTACCACTGCAGCATGCCTGCCCCGGCCAGCGTAGCGACGATACCCAGCCAGGCCAACTTGGTCGCGATGCTTTTCTTCAGCGCGGCGTCCTTGAACTGGCCGGCCACGATGCCGCCCACCACCGCCGTCATGGTAAACATGAACGCGGTCCGCATGCCCAGCTGGGCGAAGGTGTTGGGGCCGTAAAAGGCGTTGAGCACACCGCCGGTCTCGCTCCATGCCGCTTTGCCCGGCCACATCATGAAGCTGAGAATGCCCACAATGACCAGCATGGTCGTGTATGAGGTCAGGCCGAAGATCAGCGAGATGCGGGTGTGGGTTTTCACATCCACCTTGCCGACCAGGTAGATCAGCATGTAGACGCCGACCACCTCGATCACGAAAAACACCCATTCGGTGGCCCACATCCAGACGAAGCTGTGGATCAGCGCCGAAATGCCGCGCGGGCTGGCCACCGTGGTGGAGTACCAGATGCCCGGGCCGGTGATGGAGCCCAGCACGTAGCTGAACACCAGCAGGAACAGCCCGTAGCGCTTGATGAATTCAAGCAACTCGGGCTTGTTGTGGCGATGCGCGTGGTTGGTCAGCCAGGCAAAGAAAATCGCCGCGCCAACCGAGGTGTGCGAAAACAGCACGTGGATCGTGGCGATGAAACCGACGATCCAGCCACTACCCACGCCTGGCTCAAACCAGGTGGGATACAGACCGAGCATGTCCATGAACTTGTCTTCCTCAACGAAACTGCTGCGGGGGAATGCCCACCAGCATGTCAGGAGGAAATCACAAGAAGCGTGCCAGCGCTCAGGCGGAGAAAAAGTGTTTAAAAATCAAATACTTGCGTACGAATCACCGCAGAGCAGCCTATTTCGCTCGCGCCGAATCCGTCGGATTGGCAGACATGTCTGCCAAAAATGGCAGGTCAAGATGGGGCTGCTGGCTCAGTGCATCGCACCACAACAAAAGACCCGCCGGGCCGAGGCCGGGCGGGTCAGTAGCCGCGTCCAGGGAAGACGACTGCGGCCAGCATGAGGGCAAGGTGCTATTTAGAACGGAATGTCGTCGTCCATATCGTCGAAACCGCTGGACTGGCGGGCCGGCGCGGGGGCCGGGGCCTGGCGCGGCGTTGGGGCTGCAGCGCGGGGGGCCGCAGCGGGCCGCGAGTAGCCGCCACCGCCACCCTCTTCGCCGCCGCCCGTGCCTTCACGGCCACCGAGCAGCTGCATTTCGGTAGCGATGATGTCCACGGTGTTCTTTTCCACGCCGGTGGTCTTGTCCACATAGGTACCGTATTTCAATCGGCCTTCCACATAGATCGGACGGCCCTTCTTCACGTACTCGCCGGCGATCTCGGCCAGGCGGTCGTAAAAGGTGACGCGGTGCCACTGCGTATCTTCGATCATTTCGCCGCTGTTCTTGTCCTTGCGGCGGCTCGAGGTGGCCACGCTGACATTGGCCACCGCCTGGCCCGAGGGCAGGTAGCGGATTTCGGGATCGCGGCCGCAGTTGCCGACGAGGATGACTTTGTTGACGGAGGCCATGGGGGGGTTCCTTGGAGGGACTGAATGGAAGGCAGCGGCGCCGCGAGCGCCTGACATGGCATTGTGCCGCATGCCTGCGGCCGGAGGTCAAGGGCGCGGGATGCCACAATGGATCTCTGCCTTATGAATCGCGAACCCGATTTTTTCCAGAACCTGCAGGATGAACTGTCCGACGGTCGGGCGTGGCTGGACCGCAGCATCGTACTCGGCTACGCAGTGCTGGCAGGCTTGTTCGTGGTGGCATTCACCTACATGAGCGAAACCGCTTTCGAGTGGTTCAAACACCTGCACGCCACCGCGCCCTGGGTGGTGCTGATCTGGACGCCGGCGCTCACGGCCGGGATCGTCTGGTGCACCCGGCGCTATTTCCCGGGTGCCTCGGGATCGGGCATTCCGCAGGTGATCGCGGCACTGGATCCGAAGGTGGATCCCAAAGCCCGGCGCCATTTTGTCTCGCTGCGCCTGACGCTGGCCAAGATGGTGCTGGGCGCAGCCGGCCTGCTGGCCGGGCTGTCGGCCGGGAGAGAAGGTCCTTCGGTGCAGGTCGCTGCCGGCGTACTGCATGACGCCCGACGCTGGCTGCGGCCCGGCTCGGCGATGAACGACCAGGCGCTGCTGGTGGCCGGCGGCGCAGCCGGCATCGCCGCCGCGTTCAATGCCCCGCTGGCCGGAGTCGTGTTCGCCATCGAGGAGCTCTCCAAACGCATGGATTCGCGCACCAACGGCGTCATCATCTCGGCCATCGTGCTGGCGGGTCTGGTCAGCATTTCCTTCTTCGGCAACCTGACCTACTTCGGCTCCATCACGGTGCCGGGGCTGAGCTGGGGCGTGTTTTTGCCTGGTGTGGTTGTGGTGCTGTTGTGCGGCGTGATGGGCGGCTTGTTTTCGCGCCTGCTGGTGGCGTCCATCGAAGGTCTGCCCGACCGGGTGAGCGCGCTGCGGCGCGCCAAGCCCGTGCGCTTTGCGGCGGCCTGTGGCTTGGTCATTGCGGTGATTGGCCTGGTCACCGGTGGCGCCACCTTTGGCGCTGGCGCCGAGGAAGTGCGTCTCATGCTGGCGGGCGAGAGCGACGTCACCAAGCTGTACATGCTGCTCAAGCTGGTGGCCACCTGGCTGACCGCCTGGGCTGGCGTGCCTGGCGGCATTTTTGCGCCCTCACTGTCCATCGGTGCCGGGGTGGGCAACGATGTGGCGCAAATCTTTCTCGGCCCAGAGGCTCGCGCGCTGGCGCCCATCTTGATTGCGCTGGGCATGGCGGGCTTTCTGGCCGCCACCACCCAGGCACCGCTGACGTCTTTCATCATCGTGATGGAAATGATCGATGGCCGAGCCATGGTGCTCAGCCTGATGGCGTCCGCCATGCTCGCCAGCCTGATTGCGCGTCTGATCAGCCGCCCGCTGTATCACACCCTCTCCTCGCTGATGATTCAGGCCGCCATCAAGACCGGCGAGCCCGCGCAGCGGGTGGAGACCGCACCCGAAGCCACTCCCGAGGCCGAGCCACGCCAGGCTGCTTTAGATCCCACGACGCCCTCGGCACCTGAAACACCCTCAGCGCCGGACTCGCCGCGCTGAACCCGGGCGCAAAAATCAGGAGGTCTTGCCCGAGGCCTTCATGGGCCAAGCCAGCAGCAGCCACAGCAACATCAGCGCGGCGCTGACCCCAAAGATGCCACTGCTGCCCCAGCTCTTGAGCACGAGGCCGCCTAGGGTGCCGCCAGCGAAGATGCCCAGCGACATCAGCGTGTTGTAGATACCAAGTGCAGCGCCGCGCTGGTGCGGCTTGGCCAGTCGCGACACCAGGCTTGGCTGGCTCGCTTCCTGGGTGTTGAAGCCGAGGAAATACAGACTCAGCAAAAGGCCGAGGCTCCAGGCCGACGGGGCCTGCAAGCTGAACAGGAACGCGATTTGCACCAGCGCGATCAGCGCAATGGCGCCGAGGTAGACCGCGCGGAAGTGTCCCTGACGCTCCAGGCGGAACAACAGCCCCCCCATGACCAGCAGCGAACCCAGCACGGCGGGCAGGTAGACGTGCCATTGCTCGGCGGTCGCCACGCCCGCTTCCCGCAGCAGCGCGGGCACCGACATCCACATCGCGATCTGCACCGCGTGCAGCACAAACACGCCCAGGTCGACGCGCAGCAGTTCCGCGTCCCGCAGCACCTCGCGCAAGCCGCCGCGCTCGACCGCCTGGTGCTGGGCTGGCTCGGGCGGCACCACCCAGGCCACCACCGCCATGCCCACCAGCGCCAGCACACCCGTGAGGGCAAACAGGCCCGCCAGTCCGATGTGGGGCACCAGGGCGGGCGCCATCACCAGCGAGAGCGCAAACATCAGCGCGATGCTGATGCCGATCAAGGCCATCGATTTGGTGCGCACCTGGTCGCGCGTGAGGTCGGCCAGCAACGCTGTGACTGCGGCCGAGATGGCGCCAGCACCCTGCAAGGCCCGGCCCACGACCAGCCACACCAGATTGGGTGCCCAGGCGGCGATGAAGCTGCCCAGCACAAACACCACCAGCCCGGCCAGGATCACCGGCTTGCGGCCGAAGCGGTCAGACGCGATGCCCATGGGCATTTGCAGCAGCGCCTGGGTGAGGCCGTAGATGCCCATGGCCAGTCCCACCAGCGCGGGGTCGTCACCGCCGGGGTAGCGGTGGGCCTCGAGCACAAACACCGGCAGCACCAGAAACAGGCCCAGCATGCGCAGTGCGTAGATCGACGCCAGCGACGCGCTGGCGCGCCGCTCGCCAGCCGTCATGCGCGAGCCGGTGGTGTCTGCAGCGCGTGCAGAAGGAGCTGGGTTGAGGGCGGACACGTCGACAGGGGGCAAAGCCAGTATTGTGCGCGAACCCCGCGCGGCACCGCGGAGCCGAGCCTGCAGCGCCAGCCTGATCGGCTTATCATGATCGGTTGCCTTTCTTTCGCCGGTTGCACCGGCTTCGCGCCTTGAACACCCCCCTGCCAGCTCACGCTCTCTCTGTTGACCCCGATGACGCCGGACAGCGCCGGGACCACGCCCTGGAGGCACGGTTGCGCGGTGCAGCCACCCTCTCGGTGCGCGGCGCCCGTACCCACAACCTCAAGAACATCGACCTCGATATTCCCAAGCACGCGCTGGTGGTGATCACCGGCCTGTCGGGTTCGGGCAAGTCCAGCCTGGCATTCGACACGCTGTACGCCGAAGGCCAGCGCCGCTACGTGGAGAGCCTGTCCGCCTACGCACGCCAGTTCCTGCAGCTCATGGACAAGCCCGACGTGGACCTGATCGAAGGCCTGTCGCCCGCGATCGCCATCGAACAAAAAGCCACCAGCCACAACCCACGGTCCACCGTGGGTACCGTGACCGAGATCCACGACTACCTGCGCTTGCTCTACGCCCGCGCCGGCACGCCGTACTGCCCGGAGCACGATCTGCCGCTGGCCTCGCAGAGCGTGGCACAAATGGTGGACACGGTGCTGGCCATGCCCGAAGGTACCAAGCTGCTGATCGTGGCGCCCGTGGCGCGCGAAAAGAAGGGCGAGTTCCACGACCTGTTCGCCGACATGCAGGCGCAAGGCTACGTGCGTTTTCGGCTCAATGGTCAGGTGGTGGAGGCCGAGGATCTGCCGGCGCTGAAGAAGACCGAGAAGCACAACATCGACGTGGTGGTCGACCGCATCAAGGTGCGTGGTCACGAGGAGACTGAAGAAGACAAGGCGAATCCCTTGCGTCAAAGGCTCGCTGAAAGTTTCGAAGCCGCCCTGCGCCTGGCCGAGGGCCGCGCCCTGGCGGTCGACATGGACACCGGCGCCGAACAAGGTTTCTCCGCCAAGTTCGCTTGCCCCGTGTGCAGCCACAGCGTGGGCGAGCTGGAGCCACGGCTGTTTTCATTCAACTCGCCCATGGGCGCCTGCCCGAGCTGCGATGGCCTGGGCCACACCGAGGTATTCGACGCGGCGCGCGTGGTCGCCTTCCCCACGCTCAGCCTGGCCAGTGGCGCCATCAAGGGCTGGGACCGGCGCAACGGCTATTACTTCGCCATGATCGAGAGCCTGGCCGCTCACTACCAGTTCGACGCCGAAGCGCCCTGGGAGTCACTGCCCGACGCGGTGCAGCAGGCGCTTCTCTACGGCTCGGGCGAAGACGAGATCAAGTTCAGCTACGCCCTGGAATCGGGTGAGCGCGCGGGCAAGAAGATCACCAAGAAGCACCCGTTTGAAGGCATCATCCGCAACTTCGAGCGCCGCTATCGAGAAACCGACAGCGCCCATGTGCGCGAAGAACTGGCGCGCTACCGCGCCACCCAACCATGCCCCGAATGCCATGGCACTCGACTGCGCAGAGACGCACGCCATGTCTTCGTGGGCGAAGGCGTGCAACGCCGCCCCATCTACAAGGTCAGTCACGTCACCCTGGGTGAATCGCTGGCCTATTTCCAGACGCTGCAACTGCCGGGCGCCAAGGGCGACATCGCCGCGCGGGTGATCAACGAAATCCGCCAGCGACTGAAGTTTCTCAACGACGTGGGTCTGAACTACCTGAGCCTGGACCGCAGCGCCGACACGCTCTCCGGTGGTGAGGCCCAGCGCATCCGCCTGGCGAGCCAGATCGGCAGCGGCCTGACGGGTGTGATGTACGTGCTGGACGAGCCCAGCATCGGCCTGCACCAGCGCGACAACGATCGCCTGATCGCCACGCTGCAACACCTGCGCGACCTGGGCAACACGGTTATGGTGGTCGAGCACGACGAAGACATGATCCGCCACGCCGACCACGTGATCGACATGGGACCAGGCGCCGGTGTGCACGGCGGCCATGTGATGGCCCAGGGCACCTGCGCCGAGGTGATGGCCACGGCGGCTTCTCTTACCGGGCAGTACCTGAGCGGGGCGCGTGCGATTCAGCTGCCTGCGCGGCGCACGCCCTGGCTACCCGCAGTCCAGCCCAAGGCCTTCACACCCTCGACCAAGGCGCGCCACGCGCCCAGCCCGGCCGCTGAGCGACGGGCAGCGCGCGAGGCCGCCCACATCGCCACGCTAGGCGAGCTGCAGGAGATTCGCGTGGTCGGTGCCAGCGGCCACAACCTGCAAAACGTCAGCGTGGCGTTTCCAGTCGGCCTGCTGACCTGCGTCACCGGCGTCTCGGGCTCGGGCAAATCGACCCTGGTGAACGACACGCTGTACGCCGCCGTGGCGCGCACGCTGTACCGCTCGCACGACGAGCCCGCCGAGCACGAAGCCATTGAAGGCATCGAGCACTTCGACAAAGTCATCAACGTCGACCAGTCGCCCATTGGCCGCACGCCGCGCAGCAACCCCGCCACCTACACCGGCCTGTTCACCGGCATCCGCGAACTCATGGCCGAGGTGCCCACCGCGCGCGAACGCGGC
This sequence comes from Hydrogenophaga sp., assembly GCF_011390835.1. Taxonomy (GTDB): domain Bacteria; phylum Pseudomonadota; class Gammaproteobacteria; order Burkholderiales; family Burkholderiaceae_C; genus Hydrogenophaga. The sequence continues at coordinate 57,498 of NZ_JAABRQ010000016.1, forward strand.
TACGGGCCGGGACGATTTTCTTTCAACGTCGCCGGTGGTCGCTGTGAGGCCTGCCAGGGCGATGGCGTGGTCAAGGTGGAGATGCACTTTCTGCCTGACGTCTACGTGCCCTGCGAGGTCTGTCAGGGCCAACGCTACAACCGCGAAACTCTGGACGTTCAGTACAAAGGCAAGAACATCGCTCAGATCCTGGACATGACGGTGGAGCAAGCCCATGGCTTCTTCGGCGCCGTGCCGACGCTGCACCGCAAGCTGCAAACCCTGATGGATGTGGGTTTGACATACATCCAGCTTGGCCAGAGCGCGACCACCTTGTCCGGCGGCGAAGCGCAGCGCGTGAAACTCGCGCTGGAGCTCAGCAAGCGCGACACCGGCCGCACGCTGTACATCCTGGACGAGCCCACCACCGGCCTGCACTTCGCCGACATCGAGCTGCTGCTCCAAGTGCTGCACCAGCTGCGCGACGCCGGCAACACCATCGTCGTCATCGAGCACAACCTGGACGTGATCAAGACCGCCGACTGGCTGATCGACATGGGGCCCGAAGGCGGCTCGGGCGGCGGCACGGTGGTGGGCGTCGGCACACCTGAAACACTGGCCACGAACCCGGCCAGCCACACCGGGCAGTATCTGGCGCGCCTGCTGCAGCGCTGAGGCCGGGATTCAGAGCCGACCGAGGTCCTCGATCGCATCCACCACCAGGCTGGTGCCGATGGCGATCAACAGAATGTCGGACGCCACGCGCACGAACTTGTACCCAACCGGTGGCACGCCCAGACGGACCTGCACCGCGGCCGGCACCGGGTAGTAGACGACTGCGGCCGGCAAAGGCTCGCCGCGGCGCCATCCCTTGGCCTGACCGGGCGGCTGACAGCCATTGTTCTTTTTCTTCAGCCCGGGTGGGCACTTGCCCGCCTTCATTCGCGGAACATAGTAGTCGCGCACCAGCACCCGCTGTGGCTCTTGAAAGTAGCCACCGATCTGGATATTGACCGACGGGCCGCTTGAGGCCTGTCGGCCTGACACCTCGCGGTGCTCCGAACGGTCTCGATCCCGATGGTCGTCGCGGTCGTACTTCTGTTGCTTGTTCGGCTTGCCCGACTTGCCACCGTCCACCCAATCTGGCTTCTCCCCCAGGCTGGGCAGGCTCACCAGCGCCAGGCAGGCGGCCAGGAGCAGGGCGGGAGAACGGGCGCGGGATGAAGAAGAAGGCATGGATGATCCGGAAAATCGGTGCGAAGAAAGGGCGAAAGGGCGTGCTGTCACCTGAAAGAAGAAGCTTGAGTGTGCACGCGGCCCCGTCGTCGCTCGTTACCGCTTGTAAGCACACAGCCGTTGCCGCGGCTCGAGACTCCGGCGGGTATCGTGCATGGTTGACCGCTCACGGACTCGACGACAGACTCTTGACAAGGCCCCGCATCGCTCCACCATGTCACAGGAAACCGAACTCAAGCTCAGCCTGCGTCCGCAGGACGTCCGTCGGCTGCTGAGCCACCCGCTGTTGCGCCAGCAGACGCCGGAGCGTCAGCGCCTGTTCAACACCTATTTCGACACCCCCCAGCTCACGCTGATGGGTCAGCGCATCGCGGTCCGCGAGCGCCGCATCGGGCGCCGCACTTGGCTCACGGTGAAAACCGCCGGCAGCACCCAGGGCGGCCTGTCGCGCCGCGGCGAATGGGAAGGCCCGACCCGACCGGGTGAGATGGACTTTGTCACGCTGGTAGACGATACCCACCTGGCCCAGACACTGTCGGGCGTGGCCCGGCAGCTGACGCCTCTCTTTCGAACCGACTTCTTACGTTTGAGCTGGCAACTGGAGTATGCAGGCGCTCACATCGAGGTCGCGCTGGACCGGGGGCACATTGCTGTCGGACATGGCCCGGACATGCCCACCGATGGCCTGCAGCAGAAGCTGCTGGAGCTGGAGCTAGAGCTCAAATCCGGGCCGGTAGACGCGCTGCTGGATCTGGCTCACACCTTGGCTCTGGGACCCCAGGGCGAGATGAAGCGCGGCCTGTGGCTGTACCCGAGTGCGCGCAGCAAGGCCGAACGAGGACTGGCCCTGTTTCTGGGCCAGCAGCCGGAACCGGTGAAGGCAGGGCCGGTGCAGCTCACCGATCGGCTTCCGCCAGTGGAGGCTTTCCGCACCACTGCACTGGCCTGTCTGGCGCATTGGCAGGCGAATGTCGGGCCCTGGCTGGAAGGCGCGGCAGATCAGCCTGTTGACCCTGAGTTTGTGCACCAGGCCCGTGTGGCGCTGCGCCGCCTTCGCACCGGCTTGCGCCTTTTCAAGCCGGCCTTGCCACCCCGGTTTTTCAACCACTGGAACGCTCGCTGGCAGCTGACTGCCCGGGCGCTCGGCGAGGTACGCAACTGGGATGTGTTGGCCACCGAGGGCTGGGCCGGCTGGCTGGGACCGATGGCAGACAACCCATCGCTGCAGCCGGTGCACGACTGGATTCAAACGCAACGACAGCAGGCCAACCAGCGGGCTCGATCCTGCCTGCACGAGCCCGCCCATGCACTGGACCTGCTCGCCTTCAGCCAGGCGGTGCTGGCATTGCCCACTGCGGCACGCCCTCCCCACTCAAAGCCCTTGTCCCGCTGGGCCTTGCGCCGACTGCAAGGCCACCATCGCCAATTGCTGATTCAGACCCGGAAGGCCTTGGGCAAGGGGCCAAAAGGCCGCCACGCCCTGCGCATCGCGCTCAAGAAGCTGCGCTACGCGCAAGAGCTCCTCGGTGACCTGCTGCCTGAGCGCTCTCAGCGCGACACCGCCCGCTTGGTGAAAGCGCAGTCGCTGCTGGGTGAGCTCAACGACCTGAGCACCGCACAGGCGCTGCTGGCTGACTGCCCGCTGGACGCCGCGGCCACGGTGTCGACCGTGATCGACGCGCGCCTGAAGACCCGTCTGCACCGCCTGCGGTCACTGGAGCGTGCGTTGCTTCGGTCTCGCGCGCCAGGCGCCTGAGCGGGCCGCATCGCACCTTTGCGACAGTCCTTTGCCAAGTCGGGGAAGGGGAGCCACAATGGCTGCTATCCGGTCACCCTAGGGAAGCTGTCATGTCATCGGTCACCTTGCGTTTTTTGGTCGAGCCCAACCACCTGGGGCACGGTGAGCGGGTGCACGGCGGTACGGTGCTGCAGTGGATCGGAGAAGCGGGCTATGCCTGTGCCACCCGCTGGGCGGAGCGGCCGTGCCAGCTGGTCTACATCAGCAGCGTGCGCTTTCGGCGCTCTGTGCGGGCCCATGCCCTGGTCGAAGTGCAGGCCCGGCTGGCGTTCACGGGTGACACCAACATGAACATCGCGGTGGAGTTGCGCAGCGGTGACGTCGCTGGCGGTCGCATGGACCCGGTGGCCGAATGCCTCGCGGTCTACATCGCACTCGGCGAGGACGGGCGCCCCCTTCCGGTGACCACCTGGTCGCCCGAAACACCCGGCGAGATGGCCCTGGCAAGTTCGGCGCGGGCGCACTTCGAGAACACCGCCGCCGCACCGCTCGAATAGCGCGCGTCAGCTCGCAGCGCTGGGGCGCTGCGCCACAAGGTCGCGCCAGGCCTGCAGAGCGTGCCAGCCCGCATCCGCTGGCTTGAGCTTGAGCAGCCGCGCAAACTCCAGCGTACAAAAAGCGGTGATGTCGGCAATGGTGAAGCGCTCACCAGCCACCCAAGGCTGATCTTGCAGCAGGCGGTCCAGCCAGGCGGCAGTCTCCAGGCTCTTGGCCTGCTGCGACGCACCGTAGTCGGCGAACTGCGGCTGCTCCAGCACTGCCAGCCCCGGGTGCTGATGGCGAATGGCATTGGCAAGGGGCAGCATCAAGTACCACTCGACGCGGCGGTCGGCCATTTCGATGAAGGCACGCTCCTCTGAGGTCTCGCCCATGAGGTTGGGCTCAGGTTGCAGGCCCTCAAGGTAGGTGCAGATGGCGCGCGTTTCGCTGAGCATGCGGCCGTCATCCAGTTCCAGCACCGGAATGCGCGCCAGCGGGTTGCGCTCGCGAAACGCTGCGCTGCGGTGTTCCTGGGCATTGATGTCCACCAGCACGGGCTCGATACCGGTCATGCCTTTTTCGGCAATAAACATCTGCACCCGGCGCGGGTTGGGTGCGCGCTGCGACAGGTAAAGCTTCATCTCTGGGGGGCCTTTCAAACGCCAGCCAGTGTTGCCCAAGCGTTGTGCATGCTGGGACCGCGCTGGACAGCCTCGCGGCTGAGCCCTCGACTGGGGCTAGCGTCCCATGGTAGCGACCACACCCACGCTTGTCGCGCATGACCAGTCCCGGATGCGAATCCATGAGGTCTGGCGGGCGGCCAGCCGTCAGAGCATGAAGTCGAGGTTGGTCGGGTAAGCGCCGCCGAAATTGCCCAGGTTCGGTGCAATCGCGGACATTTCGTTGCCTTGCACACCAAACCAGGTAGCCAAGGTGGCAGCGTACTGGTCGACCGAGGTGCTCGGCAGCAAACGCCCCTGGCCCACGTGCCATTGGTCGTTGGAGTCGCTGCTGTTGGTCACGCTCACCGGCGGCGCGCTGCCGTAAAACGCCTTGCCGCGCACCGCGCCACCCACCATCAGGTGGTGCGAGCCCCAGCCATGGTCAGAACCGTCGCCGTTGCTTTGCAAAGTGCGCCCAAAGTCAGAAGCGGTAAAGGCCGTGACCTTGTCGGCCACACCCAGGGCCACTGTGGACTCATAAAAGGCGGTGAGACCAGCGCTCAACTGGCCCATCAGATTGGCCTGGTTGTTGATCAGGTTGTCGTGCAAGTCGAACCCGCCCATGGAGACAAAGAACACCTGGCGTTTGGTGCCCAACGTGCCGCGTGCGGCGATCATGCGAGCCACCAGCTTGAGCTGATCGGCCAGGCGGTTCTGGGCTGGGAAACCGGCAAATTCGGTGCCGCTCGCAGGGAAAGCGGCCAAGGCATTGGTGACCGCCCCTTCCGTTGAAAAGGAGCGTGCTGTGATCAGGTTGTACTCCTTCTCGAGCAACTGGCTGCGCTCCTGCAAGGCGAGCGTTGTCATGGCGGCGCGCACCTCCGCTGAGCTGTACACGTTGCTGTTGAGGCTGTTGATCTTGACCGCACCACCGGTACCGACCTGGTAAGACAAGGCCTGATCACCCGAGAGAAACACCGTGTTGCCTGCCACCGATATGCAACTGAGGACGGGGTTGGAGGGGTTGGCGTTGGACGACAGTGCAAGGTCACCCATCTGGCCGCCCCAACCGGTGCGCGCCCCCTCTGCCTGGGAGCTTTGCCACACCGATTGTTGATCGTTGTGCGAAAACAGCTTGGGCGGGCGCCGCCTGGTGCCGTTGTTGTATTGGGTTCGCGTCATCGGCTCGATCAGGGGACCGACATTGAGCTGCACCGCAGCTGAGCCGCTGTTGAACAGGCCCGCCAGACCGGACATGGCTGGGTGCAGCGCGTATTGAACGCCACCGGGAAGTGCCGTGGTCGGGTTGAGCAGCGTCGCAGCCATGTCGGCGCGCGGGATCGCGATGCCACCACCGCTGAAGTCGACGCGACCGCCACGGATGGTGTTGTACTGAGCGTAGCTGGCGCTGTCGTAATTGACCACCGTGTTGGCGTAATCGTTACCACCAAACAGGAAGACGCAGACCAGCGCCTTGTAGTCGGTGGCGTTGAAAGCTGCGGCCTCGCCCATGGCCACCAGGTTGAGCGCGGTGGGCAGGGCGGCGCCGGTGAAGGCGAGTTGACCGGCGCGACGCAGAAATGCGCGGCGGCTGTGCTTGTCAGGCTGGATGAAATGCATGATGGAGCTCCGCTTATTTCTGAACCAGGTACTCTGGGCAACCCATGACCATGAGAACGGCCGCCCACACGCGCCGGTTTCTGTCGGTGGCCGAACTGTTGGCTGTGATGGCCCTGGCATTGAGGGCATTCACCATGATGGTTCGGCTGTCGGCTGAAACCTGACCCGCAGCGAGCGTCAGGCACAGATGGTTCACCAGCGCTGTCGCGTCACCCACTAGGGCCAGCTCGCGGCTATAGTCCGCGGTCACGTTGTTGGACGTCCCCGTGCCAAACTCGATCGTGCGCTGCATGAAGTTCAGATAAGCCCCCACCGTGGTTTCGTTGACGATCTGGAACTCCGGTGCCGTGGCGCCCGCCTGGGCGAGCGAGGTGGAAGGCGGCACATAACCCGGGCGGAAGAAATTGAACACCGAGGGCGAGCGCAACGGACTCTGCCCGATCGACCCGCTGAGATCATCCAGAAGCCAGCGCCCGTTCGCTGAACGCGCGTTGAACGTGCGCGCCCACTGAATGAAGCGCACCATGGGCTCACGCAACTTGCCAGCTGCAGGGGCGCTCAGGCTGGCTGGGCCGCGAGCCTCGTCATCGAGCAAGATCGCGGTCCAGACCGCTTGCAAATCCCCCCGGATGCCGGCTCCGTTGTCGTTGAAGCGCCTGGCCACCCGAGCCACATAGGCCGGGCTGGGGTTGCTGGTCACCAGGCGCTGGATCATCTGCCGGGCAAAGAATGGGCCCACATTGGGATGGTTGAACAGCGTGTCCAGCGCGATGCGCAAGGCCTCAGGGGCTGGCGTGTTGGCCGGCACCACTGCCCCCAGAAAGCGCGCTTCCAGCGTAGAGTGGTCGCTGGCCTTGAGCGACATGGGCTTGCGGGCAAAGTCCTTGGTCTCGATGGTGCCGCCGTTGGGCCGATTGAGGCGCACACCGTCGGAGCGGTCAAAATCGTAGCCGGTGAAGACCCGCGCCAGGTTCATCACATCGTCGCCGGTGTAGCTGTCGGTGCCCTGGCTGGTGCCGTCGATGTTGAGATTCACCAAGCCGATGGTGAACAGCTGCATCACCTCGCGCGAGTAGTTTTCGTCGGGCACCCGTCCGGTGCGCGGGTCTTCCTTGCGGTTGCCCTTGGTGTTGAGGAAGTAGCCCATGGCCGGGTGCAGGGTCACGTCTTCCAGCAACTGACGGTAGTTGCCGAACGCATTGCGCACCAGCATGTCCCACCACGACGCATACGCATGGCTGCGCCAGGTGAACTCGGCCGAGCTCATCGAACTCACAAAAAATTCGGACAGCGCCAGCGCCATGCGTTTTCGCATGGGATCCGGGCCGCTGAGCAACTGGTTCCACAGCATGTAGCCCGCGGGTCGGGTGCTGAAATACCACTCGTTGCTGTCCACGACGCCGTAACCCTGCGACTCCAGCCAGTTCCAGCCCGTAGGACCCTGGGGTGTCTGGTATTGCCGCGCCAGCCACATCGCGTAACTGTCGCTCCGCACCGCGGTGATCTCGTCACGGGTCGAGGAGAACTGTGCTTGCTGCGTGAAGCGTGCGGCGTCTTCATCCGTGCTGGCTTGTGCGAAGCGAAACGAAGCCGTTTGCTCGCTGGGCAAGGGGACAATCACCAGCGGGGTCGCTTCGCCTCCGCCACTTCCGCTTCCACCACCGCAGGCCGCCAGCAAGGCGGCAGCCGATGCACCAGCCGCCAGTGCCGTGGCACTGGCCCCGCCACGATCGGCATCTGCCGAGGGGACAACTGCCGTCGGCATGGGCGCCGCTTGGACCGGCGTATCAAGCATTTCGGATTCCCGCATCGCACTTCTCCTGATTGGAAGAGGCCGAATGTAGGACGTCCGATCGCTTTCGCGAGCGACCGTTTCACGCTGTTACCAGCCTGGCGGCGGGCTGCAACTCAAGCGCACCAGTACCCCACCGCTGAGGCTGAAACGTCCGCCTCCCGTCGCTCAGGCGTTGCGCGCCGCGGCCAGAACATCTCGTGTTCGTACGGCTTCTCGACGCGCCGCGGCGGCAAAATCTTCGCCGCTGGACGCATACAGGATGGCGCGAGACGAGTTAACGATGACGGCACCAGTCGTCATTCCTGCGGCATCCGATCGAAGGCCGGCGCGAACCGTGGCCAGCGCGTCACCCCCCTGCGCACCCACACCGGGAATGAGCAGCGGCAAAGTGGGTGCCAGCTCGCGCACCCGGGCAATTTCGTTGGGGTAAGTCGCACCCACCACCAGACCGAGTTGCCCGTTGAGATTCCAGGGCCCCTGGGCCAGACGGGCCACGTGTTCGTACAGCAGCGGCTGGCCTTCCACCGACGCCAGGCGCTGGTTTTGCAGATCGTCGCCGCCGGGATTCGAGGTGCGGCACAGCAAGAAGGCGCCCTTGCCGTGGTGCTTCAGGTAGGGCTGTACCGAATCGAAGCCCATGAAAGGGGAGAGGGTGACAGCGTCGGCGCCATAGCGCTCAAACGCTTCAATAGCGTACTGCTCGGCGGTGCTGCCGATGTCGCCACGCTTGGCATCCAGGATCACCGGCACCTGCGGCGCCTCGCGCTTCATATGCGCCATCAGCCGCTCAAGCTGGGCTTCGGCTCGGTGTGCCGCGAAATAGGCAATCTGCGGTTTGAAAGCAATCGCCAGGTCGGCCGTGGCCTCGACGATAGCGGCGCAAAAATCGTAGATGCGGCTGGCGTCACCTTTCAGAGAGCCAGGGAAACGGGCGGGGTCGGGATCGAGGCCGACACACAGCATCGACCGGTTGCGCACCTCGGCCGCGCCGAGCATCTCGATAAATGTCATGGAGCTGGATTTTACGGTTGCGCCCTGAGCGACAGCGCCGCGACCACGCGAGCCCGCGGGCGCCGCTACCATCGCCGCATGCAATCCCCCACTCGCCGGCAAGTCACGCTGCTCGTTCTGATCACGCTGGTGTGGGGCGTCAACTGGCCCATCCTCAAGCTCGGTGTCTCCAGCTTCCCGCCGCTGAGCTTTCGCAGCCTGAGCATCTGGATGGGCCTGCCGGTGCTGGCCGTGGTACTGATCTGGCGCCGGGTGCCGTTCACCGTGGCTCGGGCCCACTGGCGCGAGCTTGCCTTGCTCACCGTGTTCAACATGTTTTTCTGGCACACGCTGGCCATCCTCGCGGTGCAGTCGCTCTCCAGCGGGCGCGCAGCGATCCTGGGCTACACCATGCCGGTGTTCTCCGCCGTCTTCGGGGCGCTCTGGTTCGGCCAGCGCCTGATTCCGCGCGCCTGGGGGGGTGTGGCCGCTGCCGCGCTGGGGGTGGTGTTGTTGCTCTGGCACGAGATCACCCAGTTTTCAGGTCGGCCGGAGGGCGTAGCCATGATGCTGATGGCCGCCGCAGGCTGGGCCGTGGGCACGCAGCTGATGCGGCGCACGATCATTCCCGCCCCCACACTGGCGCTCGCGTTCTGGATGACGCTGTTTACCGCGATCTGGATGTCGCTGCTGGCCGTGCTGTTCGAGCGCAGCGCCTGGAGCTGGCCCGCGCCACCGGTCTGGGGCGCCGTGATCTACAACGCGCTGGCCATTTTTGCTTTTGCTCAAGTGGCCTGGCTGATGCTGGCGCGCGACCTGCCACCCATCGCCTCCACCCTCTCGGTGATGTTCATTCCGGTGCTGGGCGTGTTCAGCGGCGCCTGGTGGCTGGGCGAGACCCTGCACTGGCAGGACTGGGCGGCGGTGGCACTGGTGGTGCTGGCGATCGCGACGGTGTTGTGGCCGAGCCGGGCAGTGCGCGCTTGAGGGTGCAGGTCAGTCCTTGGTTGACACCGGCCCAGGCGGCGCGCCCACGGTCTCCAACGCGAGGCACAGATCGGCCCAGGCCTTGGCCTTGTCGGTCGGTGTTCGTAGCAGGTAGGCCGGGTGGTAGGTCACGATCACCGGCACGCCCCGGTACTGATGCACCTGGCCACGCAGCTTGCCGATCGGCTCGTTGGTCTTCAGCAGGGCCTGCACCGCGAAGCGGCCCATGGCTAGGATGAGGCGCGGCTGAAGCAGCGCGACCTGACGCGCCAGGTAGGGCTCACACTGCGCCACTTCGGCGGGCAGGGGGTTGCGGTTGGCCGGCGGGCGACACTTGAGTACGTTGGCGATGTACGCGCCCTGAGTGCCCACGCCGCTGCGGCTGCGGCCCACGGCGCGCAGCATGTTGTCGAGCAGCTGACCCGCGGCGCCGACGAAAGGCTCGCCTTGGCGGTCCTCGTTTTCGCCCGGCGCTTCGCCGACCACCATCCAGTCGGCCTGGGTGTCACCAGCGCCAAACACGGTGTTTTGCCGGCTCTCGCAAAGTCCACAGGCACGGCAGCTGGCCACCGTGACTTGCAGAGTGGCCCAGTCCATCTGGTCCACGCCGTCGGGCAGGGGAACTTGAGGAAGGTCGGCTGGCGGCGGGGATGCCTGCACCACAACCTGCGGTGACGCATCTGCGCGCTGGCGCACGGCCACAGTCGGTGCCGCCGCCGCTGCGCGATCCGTCTGCACAGGTTCGGTGGCCTGGCGCGCAGATGCGTCTTCACGCGGCGCCCACACTCGCACCCCCATCTCGGCCAGCATGGCGCGCTGGCGAACGTCGAGCCTGGGCACGAACGAGGTGTCGGGCGACTCGTCGCGAGAATCGGGCGGGTTCTCGTTCACGCGGCGGCGCCCTTGTCTGACGCGGGTACCAGCGGCAGGCTCATCACCACCGCATCTTCGCGCTGAAACTGACTGGCCGGGTAGTAGCCCCGGCGCAAGCCAACCTGGGTGAAGCCGTAGCGCTCATAGACCCGGCGCGCCACGGTGTTGCCGATCCTCACCTCCAGCCACAGGCACTGCGCACCACCTGCCCGCGACCACAGTACCAGCGCGTCCAGCAGGCAACGCGCCCAGCCCTGACGCTGCTGCGCGGGCGCGACCGTGATGTTCAGCAAGTGCATTTCGTCCACGCCGGGCATGGCCACCAAGTAACCCAGTAGCACCCGGCCATCGGCACGCACCGGATGCACCACCTCACCGGGCAGTGCCTCGCCCAGCAACAAGATCGCGGCATAGCCTGCGGCCAGGGAGTCGGCAAAGTGCTTGCGGGACCAGGGGTGGGCATAGGCCGCCACCTCCACTGCGCGCACCGCGTCCAGATCGTGTTCGGTCATCGGGGCAAAGCAGGCGCGCCGCTCGCCGGACGGCTGGGCTGCCGTCGGCCAGGGCAGCCCCGGCGGCACCAGCGCAGCAGATGGGTCACCTGGAGCCTGCATCAGCCGCGCCTCAGACATCGAGCGGCGCCACTGGCGCGGGCGCTACCAGTCGAGCAAGTTGTTCGCGGCGCAACTGCTCACGTTCGACACTGGTCTGGGCCACCTTGTCCCGCACATACAGGGGGAGCGCCTGGTGCGGCGGCACGGCCTCGCCCGCCGCCAGCGCTGCCGGGGCCAGTTGCAACAGCGCACGCGCGGTGGGCAGAGCAGGCTGGCGTCTGCCTGGCACCTGGCTGAATTCGGCTCCATGACCATCGAAAACATTGCCCGCGAGCAGATCGTTGCGGACGTCATGCCCTGCGTCGGCGGGCCAGGCATCGCGCCACCAGTCCGCGAAGTCGGCCGGGGCACACAGCCGGGGTGGCGAATGCTCCACCAGACCGTCATCGCCCAGGCTATAAGCCGCCACGTACAGCTCGCCCATGCGCGCATCGAGCAGCGCAGCGATCCGCCGCGGCGCGGGGCCACCGGCTTCGGACTGGCTGGCGAGCGCCTCACCCGCCAGTGCCTTCAGCGTGTCGACCGGCAGCACCGGCAGACCGTCGGGCCTCTGTGGGGTGCGCGCGCCATAGGCCAGCCCCTGCACCACGGCGCATGCCGTGCGCAAGCCGGTGAAAGAACCGGGGCCACGACCAAACACCAGTGCGTCCAGTACCTGCAGTGACCAGCCGGCCTCTGCCAGCAGCGCCTGGATCACCGGCAGCAAGGTCAGCGAGGCCTGAGCGGCACCAGGTCCGGTGTGCTGCCACATCGGCTGGCCCGGCGCGCCGCTGCCCAGCGCGACCGACAGAGTGTCGGTGCTGGTCTCGATGGCGAGCAGTTTCAAGGTCGGCGCAGGCATGAACCGATTATCGGCCAGCCCCCATGCAACAAAGTGGGCGTGACCTATGAATGGTTTCTGGCCACAAACCCGACTGCTGGGGTCGATGGCAGCTTGCCGCTGCTGGTGCCCCCCGCATAATGGATTTCACATGGTCACATCCGCTATCACCCTGCACCCGCTCGCGACTCGCCTGACGCGCCCCTGGGCTGGCAGGCTGCTGGCGGCGGCGCTGGCAGGCCTGGCCCTTCCGGCCTGCGCCCAGTTGCCGCCTGCGATGAGCGCTGCACTTCAGCGCGCGCAGGTGCCACAGAGCGCGGTCTCGGCCTTGGTGGTGCCGGTCGATCCACCGCTGGCTGAGCGCTTGCGGCACCGGGCCGATATCCCAGTGAATCCCGCGTCGGTGATGAAGCTGGTGACCACTTACGCGGCGCTCGACCTGCTGGGCGGGGACTTCACCTGGGATACCCAGTTCCTCACCGACGGCACGGTGGACCAGGGCGCACTGCGCGGCAACCTCTATGTGCGCGGCGGCGGTGACCCGAAGCTGGTGCTGGAGCGGCTGACGGCCGCCTTCATCGCCTTGCAGGACAAAGGCGTGCGCGTGATTCTGGGCGACATGGTGCTGGACCAGAGCGCTTTCGAGCTGCCCGACCACGACCCCGGCGCATTCGATGGCGAATCCCTGCGGCCCTACAACGCCAGCCCCGACGCCTTGCTGGTCAATTTCAAATCGGTGGTGCTCACCTTCCGCCCCGATCCCGCATTTGGCGTGGCCCATGTGCTGAGCGAACCGCCGCTGGCCGGGCTGGCGATCGATGCCACCGTGCCCCTGGTGAGACGCGGTTGTGGCGACTGGCGCGAATCGTTGCAGGCCCGGTTCGACACCGCCGATGCGATCCGCTTCTTGGGCAGCTACCCCGCCAGCTGCGGGGAGCGCGTCTGGCCCGTGGCCTATCAGGACCCGGCCAGCTACGCCGTTCGCTCCATGGAAGGGCTGTGGCGTGCCAGCGGCGGCTTGCTCACCGGTCAGGTGCGCGCCGGCCTCACCCCACCGGGCGCGCGCCTGCTGCACAGCGCCGAATCCCTGCCGCTGTCCGCGATCATTGGCGACGTCAACCAGTGGAGCAACAACGTGATGGCGCAGCAGGTCTTCCTCACGCTGGGCCGCCTGTCGCCGACGCGAGTCGACACCATGACCGAGCCGCGCGGGCGACTGCAGCCGATGCGCACCGGTCGCTTCGAGCGCTCCCGAGAAGTGATCAGCCACTGGTGGACCACCACTTTCGGCATCCGCTCGGCTCCGCCCACCATGGACAATGGCGCCGGCCTCTCGCGCACCGAACGCATCACGCCCGAGGCCCTGGCCGAGCTGCTCAAACGCGCGGCTCGCCACCCCGAAGGCGCGCAGTTCGTGCAAAGCCTCTCGGTGGCGGGCGTCAGCGGCACGGCCGCGCGCATGGCGCGCAGCAGCGACAGCACAGCCCGCGGCAACGCCTGGCTCAAGACCGGCACGCTGCGCGACGTGACCGGCATCGCCGGCTACGTCAACGCCCGCAACGGCACGCGCTACGTGGTCGTTGGCTTCGTCAACCACCCCAACGCCCCGGCTGCTCGTCCGGCACTGGAAGCCCTGGTGGAATGGGCGGCGGGGCTGCCGGACTGAGACCGCCTGCAAGGGATCGCAGACACTGCTGCCCTCGCAACCTCCTTTTTGCAAATCATGCCGCTCGGTGAGCTTGTCGGCTATACCGCTGCTTTTCTGACCACCGTGAGTTTTGTGCCGCAGGTTTGCCACACGCTTCGCTCGCGCGACGTGAGCGGCATCTCGCTCGGCATGTACGCCTGCTTCACCCTCGGGATCTTTCTGTGGCTGATCTATGGGCTGATGCTGGAAGCTTGGCCCGTGGTGTTCGCCAACGCCATCACGCTGGCCCTAGCGTTCGCCATTCTGACCATGAAGCTTCGGTTCGGACGTCAGCCCAGCCCAGCGCGAAAGGTGGCCATCTGCAGGCCAACTTGCAAACTGCATCTCCTCGTGTTTACCCTCTGCAGCAAATACACGCCACCCACTAGCATTCACAAAAGAACGAGCGTTCTTTTTCGTCGCTATCCTGCGCCATCCCGTCACCTTCCCGGAGTTTTCCCATGCTGATCCGACACCAGTTGGCCGCCCTCGCCGCGGCCTTGTTGCTTGCCGCCTGTGGCGGGGGTGACCCTGCTCCTGTCAAGACCACCGCAGTCAAGGTGGCTGGCGACAGCCTGAACGACAGCGGGACCTTTGGCTTCAAATTCACGGTGCAAACCACGCCCACCGCCATGATCTGGACAGATCGTGTGGCCGCTGCCGTCAACGCGCCAGCCCTCTGCCCCCGGTATGCCGCCACGAGTGCCACCACCGTGGCACTCAATCCCACCGCGACCTCTTGCACCAGCTACGGCGTCGGCGGTGGACGCATCAACCCGACGGGTTTGCCAGGCGACACAACACCGTTCTCGGTGGTGCAGCAGCTCAAAGACATTGCGGCATCGGGCAACTACGGTCCCGAAGAATTGCTGCTGGTCGATGGAGGCGGCAACGACGCCGCAGATTTGGTAGGCGCCTATTTGAACGCGCAGACCGATGGTGGCATTTCATTCGGCGCACTCGTCGGTGAACTGGGCGTTACGGTTCCCAGCGCCGATCTGGTTCCGGTCGGCGTGACCTACATGACCGCGCTGGCCAATCGGCTGGCCGACGCCATCGATACAGAGGCGCTGGCCAAAGGTGCGCAACGCGTGGTGGTCATCACGGCACCTGATGTGACCGTGACGCCCCGATTCCTTGCCTTGCTGGCTGGAATCAGCGCCACCACTGACCCAGCGACAGCCGCAGCAGTCAAGAGTGCGGCCAATAGCTGGGTTGTGGCTTTCAACACCCAGCTTAAGAGCCGCTTCATCAGCAGCAGCAAAGTGGCCGTGGTGGACTTTTATGCAGAACTCAACAAGTGGGTCAGCAACCCGACCGATCCGGCTTATGGACTAACCAACGTCACCACACCGGCCTGCCCGCAGGTTGGAACCGATGTTCAGGGATTGCCCACCTACAACATCGGCGCTTGCACCGATATTCTGCTCAATACCGCACCTTTTCCGGCCGGGGAAACCGCTATCAACTGGTGGCAGACCTATGTGTTTTCCGACAACTTCCACGGCACCCCAAGGACCAACCAGCTCATGGGTGAATTGGTGACCACGGCGCTGGAAGCCAGAGGCTGGAAGTGATAGCTTCCTGAGCGCTCGGCCAGACCAACAAGAAAGCCGACCCTTGGGTCGGCTTTCTTCATGGGTGATCGTTGGCTCACCAGCGTCGGATGATCTGATCGAAGGCGTTATCGCCGAACAACCGATGGGCTTCGGGTGTGAAATGGCGACCGTCGGCAAACAGGTAGTCGACGTAGTTGGGGTCCACCAGCGTGCCGGTGGTGCAAGTCTCAGCTGTGGGCGTGGTGCAGACGGCGGTGGTCACGTTCGTCAACCCATAGGTGCCCGGGATGCGGATCAGCTCGTTGACATAGAAGGCCAGGTCCATGAACAACAGGTTGGCACCCAGGTCCTCGGCGTTGACCTTGAAGCTGTTGTTCAACGCCAGCGCCGCTGCGGAAAATGCCGCCGTCTGTCCGAGCGTGACCACCTCAGGCGCCTTGCCCAGGTCGTACACGCCCGCCACGGCGACGAACTTGGCGCCTGAGGCAATCAGGCTACGCACCGAGTCGGCCAGGGTCTTGCCGGCCGCTGTCGCCGCTGCGGTGGAGCCGCTGGAAACAAAGATGTCCTCCATGGGCGCATTGATCAGGAACAGGTCGTTCGCGCCGGGTGCGCCCGCTGCGGCGATCTGACCGGCGATGTCTGCTGCCGTCGCGTTGCCCGCAGCGAATCCGTCGGCAGCGGTGAGCGTGAGCCCGTAGCGGGTTGCGATCTGGTCCACCCACAGTCGGGCCGAGCCGTCGTTGACGGTGAAGCGCGGGCTGCCCAGGAAGCTCAGGCCGTCCCCCAGCACACGGATGCGCGACGGGTTCAGTGCTGAGACGATGTCGCCATCTCCGCAGGCGCTGAGCAGCGCAGGGCCAGCCAACGCGGCGGCGCCCGTGAGCAGGCCGCCTTGCAGGAAGCGGCGGCGCGAATTCTGCGCCGGGAAGGTACGGAGGGGATGGGATTTCATGGAGGCTTTCTCTTGACACTCCGGATCGGGACGACCCGGGGCGTTGAGGGTAAGCAGCTAGTTTATCGACTTGCCGCCGCTGGCTGGCAAATGGCGATCATTCAGCTTCAGGCCGCGGCCCGTTGCAGGCGATCGCTCACCCCGGCCCAGGCCGGATCAACAGGCGGCGTTTCGACCCAGATCAGCGGCACGCCGGTGGCGTCGAGCTCGCGCAGCACTGCAAACAGCTCGTGGGCGGCGCGCGGCGCGTCGTCGGGCATGCGCCGCACCGCCACGCCTCGCCCGGCCCGCAAGGTTGTGCGGGCATAGACCGCGATGTTTTTGGCGTCGGCACCCAGCACATCAAGCGCGGCCTGCAGTTGCTGGGCCGGCATGAGCCGCACCTTGGCCCGGGGTGCGTAATGCGAAACCAGCGTACCGGAGGCGCGGGGCGAGGCTTCATCGCGCGGCCGCAGACCCAGGCCGGTGATGGCCTCGATCTGCGCAGCGGTGATGGCCCCCGGGCGCAGCAGCACCGGTACGCCCCGCGTGGCATCGACGATGGTGGACTCGATGCCGACCGGGCAGGCGCCGCCGTCAAGGATGAGCAGCTCGTCGTCGCCCAGATCGGCAAACTCTTCCCTCACATGCTCCGCCGTGGTCGGGCTCACGCGCCCAAAACGGTTGGCGCTGGGCGCCGCCACGCCGGCCATGCCCGCGGCCTGCGCGGCGATCAGCAGCGATTGCGCCACCGGGTGCGCCGGGCAGCGCAAGCCGATCGAGTTCTGCCCGCCGGCCGCGACCTCGGCCACCTCCGGCCGCCGCGGCAGGATCAGGGTCAACGGCCCTGGCCAGCAGGCCTGCATGAGCGCGACGGCAAACTCGGGCACCTCGGAGGCAAACGGCGACACTGCGTCGCGCCAGCCGGGCGCGTCTGCGGTGGGCGCAGGCGCGAGGTGCACGATGAGCGGATGGTCGGCGGGTCGGCCCTTGGCCGCAAAAATGCGCCGAACGGCCTCAGGGTCGTCCGCCCGCGCGGCCAGGCCGTAGACGGTTTCGGTGGGCATACCGACCAGCCCACCGGCGGCCAGGCGCTGTGCCGCGGCCTCGATGGCGCCAGCTTCGCCAGACTGCAGGCGCAGCGGCATGGTCAGAGCGCGGGCAAACCCAGCAGTGCCAGCACCTGCGCCGCAGTGGCGCGCACCTGCTCCACGCTGGATGCGGTGATGTTGAGGTGGCCCATCTTGCGGCCTGGGCGCGGGCTCAGCTTGCCGTATTGGTGCAAGTGCGTGCCCGGCAGGGCCAGCACCTGGTCCCAGGGCGGCGATACCGGCCGCTCGCTGCGCTGGCTGCGCACGCCGTTGGGCTCGAACCAGAGATCCCCGAGCAGGTTGATCATGATGGCCGGGCTGTGCTGGC
Source organism: Hydrogenophaga sp. (assembly GCF_011390835.1). Classification (GTDB taxonomy): domain Bacteria; phylum Pseudomonadota; class Gammaproteobacteria; order Burkholderiales; family Burkholderiaceae_C; genus Hydrogenophaga. The sequence continues at coordinate 74,951 of NZ_JAABRQ010000016.1, forward strand.
GCGGCGTGGGCAGGGGCAGCCCGGCTAGCGTGCGCACCTGGGCCTCGAACTGCGACAGGTCGCAGGCGTTTTGGGTGTAGTGGCCGCTGTTGTGCGGGCGCGGCGCCATTTCGTTGACGATCAGGTCGGGCTCACCCGCCGCATCAGGCACGATGAAGTACTCGACACACAATACGCCCACGTAGTTCAGTTCGTCGGCAATCGCGAGCGTACTGGCTGTGGCGCGTTCGGCCAGCCCCATCGGCACCACGCCTTCATAGACTTCGGTCAACGCCAAGATGCCGTCGCGGTGGGTGTTGGCCTGCACCGGGAAGCTCACCCGCTGGCCGTTGGCGCCGCGCGCCACGATGACCGAACACTCGGCCTGCAGCGGCAGCAGCTTCTCGATCACACAGGTCACCTGCCCCAGGTCGGACCAGGCCTGGGCCAGCGCCTCGCGCGTGGCCACGCGCACCTGGCCTTTGCCGTCGTAGCCCAGGCGCGCGGTCTTGAGGATGCCAGGCAACACATCGTCTGGCACCGCGGCCAGCGCCTGGGCACTGTCGACCACGGCGTGGGGAGCTGGCAACACGCCGCTCACCGGCGCGCATTTCACAAAACGCGCCTTCTCCAGCACCCGGTCTTGCGCCAGCGCCACACACACGGCCGACGGCGCGACCGGGCGGTGTGCGCCCAGCGTGACCAGCGCAGGCGCCGGCACGTTTTCGAATTCGGTGGTGATGGCCTCACAGCGCTGCATCAGCTGGGCCAGGCCCTGCTCGTCGTCAAAAGCCGTCTGGATGTGGAAGTGGCTGATCAGACCAGCCGGGCTGGCGGGGTCCGGATCGAGCACCGCCGTGAAATAGCCCATGGCCTGCGCCGCCTGCACAAACATGCGGCCGAGCTGTCCGCCCCCCATCACACCCAGCGTCATCTGCTGGCCGGTGGCCGAAGTACTGCCGGGAAGAATGGGTTTGAGGCTCATGGCAGTGTCATGGCGCGCGCAGCGGCGGTTTGTTCGGCGCGGTAAGCGACCAGTCTTTCACGCAGCGCCGCATCGTGGTTGGCAAGCAAGGCGATCGCAAAGAGCGCTGCGTTGGCAGCACCCGCCTGGCCGATCGCAAACGTGGCCACTGGCACACCCTTGGGCATTTGCACAATGCTGTGCAGGGAATCCACGCCGCTCAGGTGTTTGCTGGCCACGGGTACGCCCAGCACCGGCACCACCGTCTTGGCCGCCAGCATGCCCGGCAAATGGGCAGCGCCACCGGCACCGGCGATGATGGCCTGCAAGCCTCGGCCCGCTGCTGCCTCAGCGTAGGCAAACATATCGTCCGGCATGCGGTGAGCAGAGACGACACGCGCCTCGTGCGGGATGTCGAAGTCCTTGAGGATTTGCACTGCGTGCTGCATGGTGTCCCAGTCACTGCTGGAGCCCATGACCACGCCGACGTGAATGGGGTTCATCGGGTTGCCTTGTGCACGCCGCCGGCGGGCGGGGCTGGGGAACAGAGACCGACCCGCTGGCCTGCCTCCGGTAAAGTACCGATTTTACGTTTGCGCCCGCATCGACCTGCGAACCGCCACCTCAAGCCAAGTACCCATGAACAACGTCACCATTGCCAACTTTGAAACCGAGGTCATCGAAGCCTCGATGCAGACCCCCGTGCTGGTCGACTTTTGGGCCCCCTGGTGCGGCCCATGCAAAGTGATCGGTCCGATTCTGGAAAAAGTCGAGACCGAGTACGCTGGCCGTTTCAAGCTGGTCAAGATCGATTCCGACCAGGAGCAGCAGCTGGCCCAGGCCTTTGGCGTGCGCAGCATCCCGACCTGCGTGCTGCTCATGAACGGCCAGCCGGTTGACGGCTTCATGGGTGCGCTGCCCGAGGGCCAGGTCAAAGCCTTTCTGGACAAGCACCTGCCTGCCGTCGAAGAGCTGGCCGCGATCGAAGAAGAAGCCGAAGCACTGGACGCACTTGCCGCAGGCGACACCGAGGGTGCCCTGGAGAAGCTGCAGCTCGCGGTGAACACGGACCCCAACAACGACGACGCCCGCTTCGACCTCGTCAAGCTGCTGCTGCAACTGGATCGAGATGACGATGCCAAGGTGGCGTTTGCACCGGTGATCGCCAAGGCGCTCGCGGTGCGCCGGCTCGATTCGCTGCAGCGCTGGATGGCAGCACGCGACGCGCAAATCGATGTGACCGATGCTGCTGCCCACACAGCCGCGCTGCAGGCCAGGATCACCGCCAACAAGCGCGACTTTGAAGCCCGCTTCGCGCTCGCCCAGCAACACATGGCGCAGGGCCACTGGACCGACGCCATGGACGAGCTGCTCGACATCCTGATGCGAGACAAATCGTGGAACGAAGACCTGGCGCGCAAGACCTACATCGCCATCCTCGACGTCATCGATCCACCCAAACCCAAGGTGGCTGAGGGTCAGGTGCCACCGGAAGACCCGACGGTGGCGACCTACCGGCGCCGCCTCTCCAGCGTCGTGCTCAGCTGATCGGCTCGCGCAGAGCCTCCAGCCTCAGCCCACCAGCCGCGTCAGCGCTTCCTGGTATTTGGCCGCGGTCTTTTCGATCACGTCCTTGGGCAGACGCGGCGCCGGCGGGGACTTGTCCCAGGGCTTGCCGTTGATGCGCACGGCCTCTAGCCAGTCGCGCAGGAACTGCTTGTCGTAGCTGGGCGGGTTCTGCCCCACCACATAGCTCTCCAGCGGCCAGTAGCGCGAGCTGTCGGGTGTGAGCACCTCGTCCATCAGCACCACCCGGCCTTCGCGGTCCAGACCAAATTCAAACTTGGTGTCGGCAATGATGATGCCCTTGTCCAGCGCGATCGCGGCGGCTGCCTGGTAGAGCCGGAGCGCGTAATCGCGAATCTGCCCCGCCACATCGGCGCCGACCATGGCCACCGTCTCCTCGAAGGTGATGTTTTCGTCGTGCTCACCCATCTCGGCCTTGGCGGCTGGCGTGTAAATGGGCTCGGGCAGCTTGGATGCGTTTTGCAACCCATCAGGCAGCGCCACGCCGCACACCGAGCGGCTGTCCTGGTACTCCTTCCAGCCGCTACCGGCCAGGTAACCCCGCACCACCGCTTCCACCGGAATCGGTTTGAGGCGCTGCACCAGCATAGACCGGTCTTTCACCTGCGGCGCTTCCGCCACGCTGACCACACTCTCGGCCGCATCACCGGTGAGGTGAATCGGGCAGATGTTCAGCCCTTGAGGGCCGAGTCGTTCGAACCAGAACAGCGACAGGCGCGTGAGCAGCGCGCCCTTGCCTGGAATCGGCTCGCCCATGATGACGTCGAAGGCGCTGATGCGGTCGCTGGCCACCATCAGGATGCGGTCATCCCCCACGGCGTAGTTGTCGCGCACCTTGCCGCGCGCCAGCAGCGGCAAGGAGTTCAGGGCGGAGGTGTGGAGAGCGGAAGTCATGATCGATCGCCGGAAAAGAGACGGCCAAGAAAAAAGCCCGTCGAACAGTCAACGGGCTGGCGGCTATTCAAGCCGATTATCGCAACTTCGCGCGGCCCCCATTCGCTGGCAGCGGCGACCGCTCAAACCACCTGCTGCGCGAGCTCACCCTTGACGTAGCGCGAGGCCATCACGCTCAGGCTGTCACCCTTGATCTTGGCACCCTGGCCTTCGCAACCGAACTGCAGGTAGCGCTGTTTGGCGACCTGCTTGGCGGCCTCGCGCGCGGGCTTGAGCCACTCGCGGGCGTCGAACTTGTCGGGGTTCTCTGCCAGGAACTTGCGCACCGCGCCCGTCATCGCCAGGCGCACGTCGGTGTCGATGTTGATCTTGCGCACGCCGTGCTTGATGGCTTCCTGGATTTCTTCCACCGGCACGCCGTAGGTCTGCTTCATCTTGCCGCCGTACTGGTTGATGATATCCAGCAAGTCTTGGGGCACGCTGCTGGAGCCGTGCATCACCAGGTGGGTGTTGGGGATGCGGGCGTGGATTTCCTTCACGCGGCTGATGGCCAGGATGTCGCCAGTGGGCTTGCGGCTGAACTTGTAGGCGCCGTGGCTGGTGCCGATGGCAATCGCCAAGGCATCAAGCTGGGTGGCTTTCACAAACGTGGCGGCCTCCTCAGGGTCGGTCAGCATCTGGCTATGGTCCAGCTTGCCTTCGGCGCCGATCCCGTCTTCTTCGCCAGCTTCACCCGTTTCCAGGTTGCCCAGGCAGCCGAGCTCGCCTTCGACCGTGACACCCGATTTGTGCGCCATGTCGACGACCTTGCGCGTGACGTCCACGTTGTAATCAAAGGAGGCTGGCGTCTTGCCGTCTTCCATCAGCGAGCCGTCCATCATGACCGAACCGAAGCCCAGTGCGATCGCGCCTTCGCAGACCTTGACGCTGGTGCCGTGGTCCTGGTGCATGACCAGCGGGATGTGCGGAAACGCTTCGCAAGCTGCCAAGATCAGGTGCTTGATGAAAGGCTCGCCCGCGTACTTGCGCGCGCCAGCACTGGCCTGAAGGATCACCGGCGCACCCACCTCGTCCGCCGCGGCCATCACCGCCTGCACCTGTTCCAGGTTGTTGACGTTGAACGCTGGAATGCCGTAGCCGTTGGCCGCAGCGTGGTCGAGCAGTTCGCGCATGGAAACGAGCGCCATGAATATCCCCTTAGAAAACGGTTGGTAACCGGGTGGTAACTCAGCGAATTTTAAGGCGAGCAGAACCGAACCCGGCCAAGGGCGGCACCATCAGCGAAATCAGCGGTGCGAACGGGAGCCTCACTCGGGGCGGCCGCGGAACCAGCTTGGCCGGGCCAGAGGCAGCGCCCCCCCTGGGTGGAGGCCGCGCAGCAGCGCAGGGGGTTACGAAGCTCTGCAGAGCTTGAGCGTGTTGGTGCCGCCCGGTGAGCCCATGGGCTCGCCCACCGTGATGGCGTAGATATCGCCCGTCTGCACGATCCCGCGCGCCTTGAGGTGGGCCTCGGCATCGGCCAGCGCGGTGTCGCGGTCGGCGCTGGTGTCCATGAGCAGCGGGCGCACGTTGCGGTACAGCGTCATGCGGCGCTGGGCGGCCTGGTTGGAGGTCACGGCGTAAATCGGCATGCGCACGTTGTGCCGGCTCATCCAGAGCGCGGTCGAGCCCGACTCGGTCAGCGCCACGATGGCCTTGGCGCCCAGGTGGTGGGCGGTGAACAGGGCGCCCATGGCGATGGTCTGGTCGATGCGCTTGAAGGTCTTGCCCTTGAAGTCGGCGCCCAGCTCGGCGTACTCGGCCTTTTCGGCTTCCTGGCAGATGTTGGCCATCTCCACCACCGTCTCAAGCGGGTACTTGCCGGCGGCAGTTTCGGCGCTGAGCATCACCGCGTCGGTGCCATCGAGCACGGCGTTGGCCACGTCGCTCACCTCGGCACGCGTGGGCACCGGGGCCAGGATCATGCTTTCCATCATCTGGGTGGCGGTGATGGCCAGCTTGTCCATCTCGCGCGCGAGCCGGATCATGTGTTTCTGAAGGCCGGGCACGGCCGCATTGCCCACCTCGACCGCCAGGTCACCACGCGCGACCATGATGCCGTCGGACACCTGGAGGATGTTGGCCAGTTCGGGAATTGCCTCGGCGCGCTCGATCTTGGCGATCAGGCCCGGCTTGTGGCCGGTTGCGGCCCCCGCCACGTTGCACAGCTGGCGCGCCAGCTCCATGTCGGTGGCGTTTTTGGGAAAGCTGACCGCCACGTAGTCGGCCTTCAACCCCATGGCGGTCCGGATGTCGTCCATGTCCTTGGCGGTGAGCGCCGGCGCCGTCAGGCCGCCGCCCTGCTTGTTGATGCCTTTGTTGTTGGACAACTCACCGCCCAACTTCACGGTGGTGTACACCGCCGGTCCTGCCACCTTGTCCACCGTGAGCACGATCAGGCCGTCGTTGAGCAACAGGGTGTCGCCAGCTTTCACATCGCGCGGCAGCTCCTTGTAGTCCAGACCCACGCCGCCCAGGTCACCGGGCTCGGTGCGCGAGGCATCGAGCACAAACTTTTCGCCCGGCTCCAGCATCACCTTGCCGTCGGCAAACTTACCGACTCGGATTTTCGGCCCCTGCAGGTCAGCCATGATGCCGACCTCGCGCCCAGCGCGCTGCGCGGCCTCGCGGACCAGCGTCGCGCGGTCGATGTGGTCCTGCGCCGTGCCGTGCGAGAAGTTGAGCCTGACCATGTTCACGCCGGCGCGGATCATGGCTTCGAGCATCTCGGGCGAACTGGATGCAGGGCCGAGGGTGGCAACGATCTTGGTGGCGCGCTGGGGCATGAAAACGGTCTCCGAAAGGTGGGGAATCACCCGGGTTGTAATTTGATTTCAATTATCGGTGAAACCAGTTACCACCAGGTTACAAGCCACTACCCGTCAGAGGTCGGCTCGGGATAGCCGTGCTGTAAAGCAGGTCCACCGTCTCGCCATCGGGCACCTGAAGCTGCACCGTCATGCGGCGAAAGGCCCACCTGAGATCGATCGCGCCGGGCAGCGCGTCCTGTCGGGCCTTGGTGCTGATGGGCAACCCGTAGCGAGCGCGCAGCGAGGTGCTGAGCTCCTGCGCCAGCGCGCGGGTGCGCTCGCGGGAACCCGGCCGAGCCACGAGGTGGATGTGCTGCAAGCGTTCTGCCTCGAAAAGAAACGTCACCGCGAAACTTTCGCCCGCGATGGGGTAGCTGGGAATTTCCAGCAGCGCGCCGGTCTCCCGGCTGCGGCGCTCGGGCGTGGTGGCCTGCGCTTCGGCGATCAGGGCCTGTATCTCGGCCGGACTGGCGTTCATCGGTGCACCGCGCCACAAGGTCTGGGCCGAAGTAGAGAAAATGGCCCCGCAAAGGGCGAGACAGGTCAACAGTTGCTTCATGATGAGAGTGTGACGCACGCGAGTAGCACCGGGTTCCGGGGACATCCAGAGGCCCTGCAAACCACGAAACCGGGGCCTCGTCGAGGGTGCAGCAGTAGCCACCATTTTGTCGGACGCCAGCGTGCGCGGGTCATGACCGGGTTTGACGGCGTCGTGTTCAGGGCAATACCGCTAATACCGTCCGTGCCACACTGCAACCGCTGACCCATGGCGCGGGCATGGTGATGAAGGACAGCGGCAAGATTGGCGAGGAGCAAGGCCTGCGGCCCGGCGAAGCGGGTTCCTCGGCATTCACCGGATCCAGGCACTGCTCGCCGACATTTCAGGAGACTCCCATGAGCCACGAACTCGGCCGACTCGAAGACCTGCCGCAGGACTACCGCGACGAACTCGCGTCGCACAACCTGGTGCCGCTGTGGCCCAGCCTGCGCGGCGTGTTGCCACCCGACGTGCCCACGCGCCAGACCCGCGCCACGCACTGGCCCTACCAGACCATCCGCCCGCTGCTGCTGAAGGCCGGCGAGCTGACGCCGATTGAAAAAGCGGAGCGCCGCGTGCTGGTGCTGGCCAACCCCGGCCACGGGCTGGAGAGGATGCAAGCCAGCGCGGCCATCTACCTCGGCATGCAGCTGCTGCTGCCCGGCGAGTGGGCGCCCAGCCACCGCCACACGCCCAACGCGGTGCGCATGGTGGTGGAGGGCACCGGGGCCTGGTCGACGGTGGACGGCGAAAAGTGCGAGATGGTGCGCGGTGACCTCATTCTCACGCCCACTGGCCTGTGGCACGAGCATGGTCACGACGGCACCGAGCCGGTGGTGTGGCTCGATGTGCTCGACCTGCCGCTGGTGCACTACATGGAGGCCAGCTACCACGTCAATGGCGGACGCCAGACTGTGAAGCCGCAGCGCGGCGAAAGGGCCTATGCGCGCGGCGGCGTCGTGCCCAGTCCGGTGTTTCAACGCGCGCACAAGGCCTACCCGATGCTGCGTTACCCCTGGGCCGACGCGCGCGCTGCGCTGGAATCGCTGGCAGCCGATCAGCCAGCACTCGACGCGGTGCAGGTCACTTACACCAACCCCGAAACCGGCGCACACTGCGAAAACATCCTCGGGTTCTACGCTCTGATGCTGCGCCCGGGTCAGACCCTGCCGCTGCCTGCGCGATCGCCTGCCACCGTGTTGCACCAGATCGAAGGCGACACCGAGGTTCAGGTCGAGGCGCAGACCTTCACACTGGCCGAAGCCGACACTTGCTGCGCGCCCGGCTACACCGCCATCACACTGAAGAACCGATCGCCCGACCAGCCGGCGTTCCTGTTCATGGCCGACGAAACGCCCTTGCACCAGAAACTGGGTGTGTACGAAATCCGGTAGCCAAGTCCTGCTGCCAACCCCATGCACGTGGCACTCAGCCCTGCTCAGACTTGGGTGAGATCCCGCGGCGGCTCATCATGTCCTCGCTCATCGTCAACAGGGTAGCCTCGCTCAGCAGGCCCCGTGCAGCGGGGTAGGCCACCTGGTCTTCGTCGTCCAGATGCTGCCGGTAGAGACGGGCGAAATCGTTGAGCTTGACCTGGTGCCAAACCGTGAGTCCGGTCCATGGTCTAGCGCCAGGCTGGCTGGCGTGATCGGCCACGGTCTGCAAGACGGAGCGCGCGTCGACCCAGGCCAGCTCCATCTGGCGGTGGTCCTGGATCAGGCGCAGCACCAGGGCCTTGACCGCGGCATCGGGGCCGGCCATGAGCGGGGGAAACACATGGCGCTCCTCGTCTTCGTGGTGCAGCGGCGCGGCGAGGTCGAAGTAGCGCATCACATCCTGCGCGGCCTGGCGCGCGCTGGCGTCACAGCCCTGTTCCACCAGGTGTTGCTGCAGGCGCTGGATCAGGCCGAGCATGCGCTCGACGCGCTCGTGGCAGGCGTCCAGCATCTCGAACGGCGCCTCGTAACCGGCCGCGGGCGCGTGGTGACCCGGCAGGCCGATGGCAGACACAGGAATGGCGCTGGTCATGGCGCTGACCCGAGTTGCACCGCCTGGCCCTGCGGGTCAAACGGGATGTAGGCCTGCAAGCGCCCTTCGCGGATGGATTCGACCATGCGCTGAAGCGGCTGGTCTGCATCGGCACTGGTGGGCGCCTGGCCGGCGAGCCCGGACATCGCGGCAGCAAACACCATGCCCCAGGGCTTGCCGAACTGCGCAGCCTCTTGCGCCAGACCGGCGAAAGACCGCAGTTCGACGGCGGCGAACACGAACGATGGGCGCTGTGGCCGGGGCTCGACCCGGACAGCCTGCAGGAGTTGGTCGACGGTGCAGAGGGTCATGGTGCATTCAGGGGTGGCTGCCCCAGGTGGACAGGTAGTCGGCTACGGCCGGCCGGGGCGGCACAGGCTGGCGCGAGGCGACCGTGCCGATGCTGAGGAAACACACGGCCTGCTCGGGCTCGCGCAACGCCAAAGCGCGCCGTAAGGTGTCGGACTTCAAGGCCTTGCCGCTGGTGAGCGCCGAGCCAAACCCGAGCGCCGTGGCCACCAGCATCACGTTTTGCACCGCCGCACCCGCCGACAGCAGTCGCTCCGACAGGTCGACCTCGGAGTCGCCACACGCGGCATCGACCACGAGCAGCAGCAGCCGGGGCGCGCGAAACGCCTTCTCCCGCGCCTGCTCGCGCTGCTCGTCGGTGGCCAGCGCATCGCGTTCGGTCAGCGCCTGAGCAAAAACTTCGGCCAAGGCGGCGCGCTGCGCCTCGGGCACCAGCACGAATCGCCAAGGCAGCAACTGGCCGTGGTCGGGCGCTGCGCTGGCGGCTTCCAGCATGGCGTGGAACTGCTCTTGGTCGGGGCCGGGCGCCACCAGGCGCCTGGGCAGGATGGTCTGCCGCGCCTGGATCAGTTCCCCCACCACCTGGGGCCAGTCGGTGCGCGGCGCATGGGGCATGGGGTTCGTTGACATCGGCAACATGAATCGCAAAGATCAGGACGGCCGCCCTTGCGAGACCGACCCAAGCAGCCTGCCAGGCGGTCGCCCCAGACCCCCATCAGCCCGGCCCCCAGCGCGGCAGACGCGCTCAACACCCAGGCAGATGCGAGCGGCAACGAGCCGATCCTGCGCACCAGCACCGCAAACTGCGGTCACCAGAGCAGCCCCCTGCGTCGCGGCGCGCGCGGTGGGCAGGTTCATCCGCAGCTACCCATGTGGCCGCACTGGGTGCAGAGGTCACAGCCGTCTTTCTTGATCATGGCGTGTGCACCGCACTCGGGGCACTTCTTGCCGGCCATCAGCGGCATCTGCATGCCAGGCAGGTCGGGCGTGGTGGGCGCGGGGGCCAGCGCTGCCGACACGGTTTGCGCGCGCTTCGCCAAGATGCCTTGCAGCGCAAAGGCGATCGCGGCCACCTCAGAGTCGTGCCACATCGGCACATGGGTGCCGTCGGGCTTCTGGTAGGTGCCCAGGCGCACCGGACCCCGGTCCCAGGCCACTTTGCGCATGTCACCCAGCGCACGCTCCAGGAAGCCGCCGCGCGCGGCCAGCGACAAGATGCGCATGGTGGAAGTGATCCACTGCTGCGACTCGCCGCTCTGGCCCACCGGCATGAAAAACTCGATCGCGCGCTCCACCGTGGCGTCACCCAGGCCGGTCGGCACCGGCAGGAACGAGACCACGATGTACAGCGTCTTGTGGCCTTCCTGTGTCCAGTACTCGATCTTGTCGGCCACGGCCGAGAGTGCGCCCTTGGGCCGACTCTCGATCACGGTGCGCATCGGGTCCACCGGCGCGGCGACCACCGCTGCGGCGACCACCGCTGCGGCGGCAGCATCGGCCGCTGCGCTGCCGGTGTCGAGCACCGAACCGAGAATGCTGTTGGGCCGATAGGTGGCCATGCCCTTCAAGTGGGCGCGCCAAGCCTGGTGGTACAGATTCTTGAAGTCACTGAACGGGTAGTCAGCCGCCACGTTCACCGTCTTGGAGATGGCAGTGTCCACGAACGGCTGCACCGCCTGCATCATGGCAATGTGTTCGCCCGCCGTCATGGCAAGGGCGTTGACAAAGTACTCGGGCAAGGCATCCACATTACCACCGAGCTCGCGGTACAGACGCCAGGCGTGGTCTTCCACCGCGTACTCGGCGGTGCTGCCATCGGCTTCGCGCTTCTTGCGGCGGTACATCCAGGAGAACGGCGGCTCGATGCCGTTGGACGCGTTGTCGGCAAAGGCCAGGCTCACCGTGCCGGTGGGCGCGATCGAGAGCAGGTGGCTGTTGCGGATGCCGTGCTGGCGGATCAACGCCTGGATTGGCGCGGGCAGGCGGCTGGCAAAAGTGCCGGGCGCGAGGTAGCCGTTGGCGTCAAATTTGGGGAACGCGCCTTTTTCCTGCGCCAGTGCCACCGAAGCCGTGTAAGCCGCATCGCGCATGCGCTCGGCGATCTTCGCAGCCATCTCGCGCCCTTCCTCTCGGTCGTAGCGCAGACACAGCATGGCCAGGGCATTGCCCATGCCGGTGAAGCCGACACCGATGCGGCGCTTGGCCGCCGACTCTTCGCGCTGCTGCGGCAGCGGCCAGAAGGTCACGTCAAGCACGTTGTCCAGCGCGCGCACCTGGGTGGCCACCACCTGCTCGAAGGCATCGAAATCGAACACCGGCACACCACCGAAGCCAAACGGGTGGCGCACGAAGCGCGTCAGGATCACCGGGCCGAGGTCGCAGCAACCGTAGGGCGGCAAGGGTTGCTCACCGCATTGCCCAGTGACCAGGCCATTGAAGATCACGGAGTTGCCATCGGCCTGCGTAGTGTCAAACACAGCGGCCCGTTCGACGTGCGCAATCTGGGCGACTCGACTCGCAAAGCGCTGAGTCTTGTGCAGCACCTTGTCGGCCACCCAGGCGCGGTACTTGGCGGTCTTGTATTCCAGAAGAAAGCCCACCTCTTCCATGAAGCGTTCGCGCGACTGACCATCGACGATCAGCTCGTATTGCGCCCTGCAGGCGTAGTCGCCTTGTCCGCCGTTGCCATCGGGCATGGCCTTGTTTCCTGCCTTCCTGCGCAGACGAAGGCGCGCAAAGACACCCAGATTGGCCAGTACCACCTGCACGTCCTTGAGCAGGGCCGGGTAGCTGGAGCTCAGCCGAACCGAGCAGCTTTGGCTGTTACCAGAAACGTTGACCGTACCGTCGGTCTGAAAGAGCGCGCGCAGATAGCCTTTGACGCAGGCTTCATTGCCGCGCCACACAATCTCGGGAACCCGCAGTTTCGTTTCCCGCGTAAAGCCCAGAACGGCGAGTGCGCGCGCCAGCAACACCGAGCGGATGACCACATGGTTACGTTCAGCCACCGCAACAGGGGCCACTCGATAGCGCCGGGCTGTTGCCGAAAGCCCAGAAATCAACCCGTTGACGATGTCAGTCACACGCTCAGCCAGTGCGCGCTCTTCGTTCCAAAGGTTGACACAGACAGCCTCCAGTCCCTTGCCGCGGTTCGTGAAGTGGCCATCCCCGGCGATCAAGCCCAGCAAAATGCCCAACTCCTCGCCACCTTCTCTCCCAAACTGCCCTTTGCCCGACTGCACCCATAGCTCGTCTCCAATCTGCAGGTCCGACAGCTTGATCTTGCCGCGCGAGGTGTAGAAGTCGTGCCACGCCGTGGCCTCCACCTCGTACCCGTCTTCGGTGGTCACCTTGTAGACCTCGGCATCGAAGGAGGTCATGAATGCCGGCTTCGCCGGGCGCGTGGCCATACCCACTTCAGGGTTGGCCAGCGCGCGTCCATCCACCGTGACGTTCAAGGTTGCGCCGCTGCGGTGCAAGTCCCCGATACGGACCAGTCCATGCTGGGTCGCGAGGCGGGTGTCGGCGGTCACGCAGGGGTTGGTGGCAGCAATCGTCTCGCAGTAGCGCAGGTTGTTGTCCTGCCCGATCTGGTCGAGGAATAGGATGCCAGGTTCGGCGAAGTCGTAGGCCGACTTCATGATGGTGTCCCAGAGCTCGCTGGCGGCGATGGTCTGGTAGACCCACAGGCCGTCGGCACGCTGGTAGGCACCCTTGTCCACGAGCTTGGCGCCAGGGCGCGCCGTGTGCACAAGGTCCCAGGGCTGGTCGGCGCCCAGCGCTTCCATGAAGGCGTCGGTGACGCCCACCGATACGTTGAAATTGTTCCAGCGCCCCGGCGTGCGCTTGGCGGTGATGAACTCCATCACATCCGGGTGGTCGATGCGCAGCACGCCCATCTGAGCACCACGGCGCGCGCCCGCGCTCTCCACGGTGGAACATGACTGGTCGAACACATTGATGTAGCTACACGGCCCTGAGGCCATGGAGTGCGTGCCCTTGACCTCGGCGCCCTTGGGGCGGATGCGCGAGAAGTCGTAGCCCACGCCGCCGCCGCGGCGCATGGTCTCGGCCGCTTCGCGCAAGGCTTCATAGATGCCGGGATAGCCTTCGCCATCTACGCCCTGGATCGCGTCGCCCACCGGCTGCACGAAGCAGTTGATCAGCGTGGCCTGGATGTCGGTGCCTGCGGCGCTCATGATGCGCCCGGCGCCGATGGCGCCAGCGTGCAGGTTGGCGAGGAACTTCTGTTCCCATTCGGCGCGCAGACCTTCTGTTTCCACGCTGGCCAGGGCGCGCGCCACGCGGCGGTAGATGTCTTCGACGCCGGTTTCGCCGGGCTTGAGGTACTTTTCGGCTAGTACATCCTGGCTGATCGGCTGGGTCTGAGTGAGGTCTTGCGCGCGGGGGCTGGGATCGCGTTTCATCGGGGGGCTTTCGGGAAGAGGGAGAAACGGTGTCGGGGGTCGGGCGTGCACAGTCGGCGGCCGAACTCAACAGACTACATCATGGTCTTTTCGCCCATTGAAACCATGGCCATCCGTCGGCGCCTGGGTCTCGTGCGCGCGAGGCGGGGCGCGGCGTTCAACGCCACAGACCGCTCGTCGCCGGAGCCATCCAGGCGGCCACACCAGGTGTTGGCCTGCATCCAGACCCCCCGCGCCAGGTGCGATGGCTGGTGGCCCTATTGCACCAGCGGCGCAGTGCAGGCCTGCAGGGCCACACGCTGCGCTGCGCCTGGCTGCTCGACCACCCGGATCGAGCCGAGACGGCAGCAGTTCGAGCGCAGGTGCGGGCATCAAGGTGGTGGCAGCGGGCCTGCAGACCCGCGTGATGGACCGCGCCATGCAGATTTTCGGCGCCATGGGCCTGTCACCCGACACCCCCTGGCCTACCCTATGGACCCGAGGCCATGCCCTGCACCTGATGGACGGGCCAGACGGGGTGAACGTGCGCAGCGTGGCCAGACACGAACCGGCGCTAGCCAGAGCGCATGGGCACTTCGGCGACCTACTTCACCACGCCAGAACAGATGCGCCCGCCACCCAGTCCGGGCTGAACGCAGACCGACAAGCTCGCTTCAGGCGGGGTGACGGAGCAGCTGCTTGAACTCACCCGAATCGATCAAGGCTTGCAGCTCGTGCGCACCGCCCACCAGCGTGCCTTTGACAAACACCATGGGAAAGGTCGGCCAGCCGCTCCACATCTTCAGCGCGTTGCGACGGCGCCAGGTGTTGAAGTAGTTGCCATATTCCAGGTACTGGTGGGCCTCCCCATGCGCGTCGAGCAGCTGGCGCGCCTTTTTGCACACCGGGTTCTGGCCCATGCCCACCACCACCACGTCGTGCTTGGCCACCGCCGCCATGACCTCTTGGACGATGTCTCGGTGGTGCTCGGCCACCCGGGCGCGAATGGCGGGGTGAATCTGGGCTTCGTCGAGGATGGGACGGGTCATGGAGTCGCTTGAAATGGTTGGACGTGCTGCGGGCGCGTCAGCTAGGCCGTGCGGTCGATCAAACCAGCGCCGGTTCGCGCATCGCCGCTGCGGCGATGTCCAGCGAACGCAGGCGCAGGGCTGGATCGAAGACGTCGCTCACGATCATGAATTCGTCGGCTTGCGTCACCTCGGCGAGCTGGGCAAAGCCCGCGCTCACCGTCTCGGGGCCACCGATGACTGCACAGGCGAGGAAATCGGCGATGGCGGCCTGGGCCTGCGGGTCAAGCCGGTCCATGAAACCCTCGACCGGCGCCGGCAGCTGGCCGCGCCGCCCGGTAAGGATGCCCAGCACGCGCTGGTAAGTGCTGCTGGCGAGGTACTGGGCCTCGTCGTCGGTGGGTGCGCCAATGAAGGGCACGCCGACGATGGCGTAGGGCTTGTCCAGCGCAGCCGAAGGGCGGAAGTTTTGCCGGTACATGGCCAGCGCTTGCAGCAGGTAGCGCGGCGCGAAGTGGGCGGCAAAAGCGTAGGGCAGGCCGCGTTCGGCCGCCAGCTGGGCTGAAAACAGGCTGGAGCCCAGCAGCCAGATCGGCACCTGCGTACCAGCGCCCGGCATGGCCACCACCTTCTGGCCGGGCTGCATCGGACCCAGCAGGCGCTGCAGCTCGGCCACGTCGCGCGGGAAGTCTTGCTCGGTCTCGGGCCGGTCGCGGCGCAGCGCGCGCATGGTCAGCGGGTCGGTGCCAGGCGCGCGACCCAGGCCGAGGTCGATGCGATTCGGGTACAGCTCGGCCAGTGTGCCGAAGGCCTCGGCTACCACCAGCGGCGCGTGGTTGGGCAGCATCACGCCGCCTGAGCCGACGCGGATGGTCTGTGTGCCGCCCGCGATATGGCCCACCAGCACGGCGGTGGCCGAGCTGGCGATGCCGCTCATGTTGTGGTGTTCGGCCAGCCAGTAACGCTCGAAGCACAGGCGTTCGGCGTGCTGGGCGGTGCGCAGGGCGATGGCCAGGGCATCGGCCACAGTGCCGCCTTGGCGCACAGCGACCAGGTCGAGCATGGACAGGCGGATGTCGTGCAGGGCTTTCATGCTGACTATTGTCGGCCTTTGTGTGCTGGACTGCTGACACGCAGGTGAGGTGCTTTCGGTCAACAGGTCTGTGCGCCAGGCGATGGCCGCGCGTGTCGGACTTCGCTAAGCTGTATGTTTTCGTACTTTGTGCACCCTGATCTCATGACCACACTCTTTGACCCGCTTCAAATGGGCGCGCTCGCCCTGCCCAACCGCATCGTCATGGCACCGCTCACGCGCAACCGCGCTCCCGACGCCATACCCACGCCGCTCATGGCCACCTACTATGCCCAGCGCGCCACCGCCGGCCTGCTGATCACCGAGGCCACCGCCATCACGCACCAGGCCCAGGGCTATGCCGACGTCCCTGGCCTCTACGGCACCGAGCAGCTCGACGGCTGGAAGCGCGTGACGAAAGCGGTGCACGATGCGGGCGGCCGCATAGTGGTGCAGCTCTGGCACGTGGGTCGCGTGTCGCACACCGACCTGCAGCCGGATTTCGGCAAGCCGGTCGCGCCTTCCGCGATACGCGCCAACACCAAGACCGTGCTGATCAAGGATGGCGTCCCTACCTTTGTCGACACCTCTGAGCCGCGCGCGCTGAAGGCCGAGGAAATTCCCGGCATCGTGCAGAACTACCGCCACGCCGCAGAAAACGCCATCTCCGCGGGTTTTGACGGTGTGGAAGTTCATGCTGCCAACGGCTACCTGATCGACCAGTTCCTCAAGACCGGCAGCAACCAGCGAACCGACGACTACGGCGGCAGCATCGCCAACCGCGCACGCCTGCTGCTGGAGGTGACACGCGCCATTGCCGAGGACATCGGTGGCGACCGTACGGGCATCCGCCTATCGCCGGTTACGCCGGCCAACGATGTGATCGACGCCGATCCGCAGGCCTTGTTCGAGCATGTGTTGCGCGAGCTCGCGCCGCTCAAGCTGGCCTATGTGCACGTGATCGAGGGTGCCACTGGTGGCCCGCGCGAACTGCCCGATCGTCCCTTCGACTACACCGCCGCCAAAGCGGCCTACCGCGCTGCCGGCGGCCAGGGCGCCTGGATGGTCAACAACGGCTACGACCTCGCGCTGGCCAACCAGGCCCTGAGCGCCGACGCCGATTTGGTGGCCTTCGGCAAGCCCTTTATCGCCAACCCCGACCTGGTGGCGCGCCTGAAAGCGGGCGGGCCGTTCAACGAGCCCGACAAGACCACGTTTTACGGTGGGGGTGAAAAGGGGTACACGGACTACCCTGCGCTGGCCGGGTGACTGTCCCACGGCGCCCATGGGCGACCAAGAATGTCTGAAGCAAGGAGTGAACCGGCTTGCACAGTCCGCAGGGTCAAAGAACGCTTGCAAGTGCCGCACTGAGTGGTTCTGCCTAGAAGTACATCACTTCAACAGCAGGGCCACCCTGGCAGCGGAAACTCTCTGCAAAAGAGATGACCTCTTCGACGGATTCGTGAGGGTGTGCGGTCGTCGTGATGTGGTGCGAGGCCTCGCCATCGCTGCCAATGCATAGCCAATCCAGAGCGTCTTCCCAGGCTTCGGCATCGACGCCGACCACGCAACACAGCTCGATCTTGCGGTCAATCATTTGTCGCAGCAGTGATTCGCCCAGATCCTTCGAATAAGCAGCCCCAGTTACCAGCACCACCTTTCGAGCGTGCATGGTGGCCGAGCTGGGTTAGCTGTTGGCCGCCCGCCGCGCCAGCACCTCAAACGCTGGCAAGGTCTTGCCTTCCAGCACCTCCAGAAACGCGCCGCCGCCGGTGGAGATGTAGCCCACCTGCTT
>NZ_JAABRQ010000017.1 GCF_011390835.1 Hydrogenophaga sp.
GGTTACGCTAGACCCATGCCCGAACGCCTGCAGAAACTCCTGATCCTCGATCGCGACGGCACGCTCAACCGCAGCCGAGATGATTACGTGGCGTCGCCGGACGAGTGGGAGGCCTTGCCAGGGGCGCTGGAAGCGGTGGCCCGGCTCAACCAGGGCGGCTGGCATGTGGTGCTGGCGACCAACCAGAGCGGCATTGGCCGCGGCCTTTTCGACATGGCCTCGCTCAATGCGATCCACGCCAAGATGCACCGCCAGCTGGCGGCCGTGGGTGGGCGCGTCGATGCGGTGTTTTTCTGCCCGCATGCACCGGAAGACGGCTGCGATTGCCGCAAGCCGGCACCGGGGCTGTTTCACCAGATCGCGGCGCGCTTTGGCATCCCGCTGGCCAACCTGCCTGCGGCGGGCAATGCGGTGCGCCATGTGCAGGCTGCAGCCGCCGCTGGCTGCCCGGCCCACCTGCTGCTCACCGGCAAGTCCGAGCACCTGCGTGGCCGCCTTGGCCAGGGCGCTGAGGCCGATCTGGCCGTGCTCGCGCCCGAGCTGCCGCCCGGCACCCAGGTGCACGACGATCTGGACGCTTTCGCCGACTGGTTGCTGGCCCAGGAAGCCGCCGAGACACCCACGCTTCCCGTAGCACAAGGCGCCACTCCATGAACCTGCTGCGCTCCCTGCTTCACATGCTGTTCATGATGGTGACCGTGATCCCCTGGGGGCTCGCAGTGGTGATCGCTGCGCCCTTTCTGAGTAGCACCCGGGTCTACTGGATGTGCGTGGGCTGGTTGCGTGTGGCGGTGCGCAGCGGCGAGATCCTGCTGGGCATCCGCAACCACATCATCGGTTTCGAGAACCTGCCAGTAGCCACCAAGGCGCCGGCCATCCTGCTGCTCAAGCACCAGTCGACCTGGGAAACCTTCTGCATGCCTACACTGATGCCGCACCCGCTGGCCTATGTGTTCAAGAAAGAGCTGCTCTACGTGCCTTTCTTTGGCTGGGCCATGGGCCGCATGGACATGATTCACATCGACCGCAGCAAGCGCGCCCAGGCCTTCAACAAGGTGGTCGAGCAAGGCCAGCGCCTGCTCGACCAGGGCACCTGGGTCATCATGTTTCCCGAGGGCACACGCATTCCGCGCGGCCAGCAAGGGGTCTACAAGAGCGGTGGCACCCGCCTGGCGATCGCCACCGGCGCGCCGGTGATTCCGATCGCGGTCACCTCGGCTAAGTGCTGGCCGCGCAAGGCCTTCATCAAGAGGCCTGGCACGGTGGAGTTCTCGATTGGCAAGCCCATTCCCAGCGCGGGGCGCGAGCCCGATGAGCTGATGCGGGAAGTGGAGGCCTGGATCGAAGCCGAGATGCGCAGGCTCGACCCCACGGCTTATCCCTCGCCGGTGGCCAGCTGATCGCCATGCAGCGCTTCGTGCAACTGGCGCTGGACTTGCTGGGCATGGAGCCCTCGCCGGCACTGGTGCCAAGTCCCCAGCGACCGCGCCGAGTTCGCCGTCCGTCGGGCGTGGACACGGCAGGCAACGCGCAGGCTGCGCCGTTGTTGTTCGAAGTGCCTGTGGCGCCGCCCGCTCAGCAGCCGTCGGCGGGCGCGCTTCCGTCGGTGCCCGCCTTGCCTTTGAGCCAGGTGTTTCAGCCCGGCACCTGGCACCACCCGCGCGCCAACCGCTTGCTGCGGCTGCCATCGTGCGAGGTGGCCTACGAGTTCAAACGCGGCAAGCGCCGCACCATCGGCCTCACGGTCGGCCCCGAGGGCCTGAGCGTGCGTGCGCCTCGCTGGACGCCGCTGGGCGAAGTCGAGGCCATGCTGCATGAGCGAGCGCAATGGGTGCTGGACAAGTTGCAGCAAGCCCGCGCCCGGGCCGATGAACTGGCGCAGGCACGCACCGTCTGGACCGATGGCGCCCTGTTCGATTTTCTGGGTCAGCGCGTGCAACTGGTGCTGGACCCTGCACATGGCTTTGCACAGGTCGGTGCGGTGCTGGAACCCGGTATTGGCGATGTGCCCGCTCGCCTGCGGCTGGGGCTGGCGCACAACGCTGTCGAGGTCCAGATCCGCGACGCCGCGCAAGCCTGGCTCATGCGCCAGGCCAAGCGCGTGTTTGCTGAGCGGCTCGACCACTTCGCACCCCAATTGGGTGTGCGCTATCAGAAGCTGCGCCTGTCCAGCGCCGGCACCCGCTGGGGCAGCGCCAGTGCCGACGGTTGCATCCGCCTGAATTGGCGGCTGATTCACCTGAAGCTGGACATGGTGGACTATGTGGTGGTGCACGAACTCAGCCACCTGCGTCACATGGACCACAGCCCGCAGTTCTGGGAGGTGGTGGCCAGCGTCATGCCGGATCATCAGCAACGGCGGCGCGCATTGCGGCAAGCGGCGGTACCGCTGGGCGAGTAGAAGGGCCCGCACGCTGCCCCGCTGCGTGTGTCGCAGCCCTCCTCAAGCTCAGTGGATCAGACGGTACTGAATCGGTAGATGCCGTCGGCGCCGCGCTCGCGTTTCAGTTGGCCGTCGAACCAAAGCCGGTGCAAATGCGCGACCGCTTCGCCCATCGCAAATGTGGTCTGGTGTAGATCGAGTGCGCGGGTGAACAGCACGGGGATCATGTCCATCGCGCTGCAAGGCGCCTGCTGGCAGGCCTCGTGCACCTCGGCCAAGCGGTCGCGGTGGTGGTCCTTGAGCTGCTGGATGCGCTCATGCAGCCCGGTGAAGGGCTTGCCATGCGAGGGCAGCACCAGGGTATCGGCGGGCAAGGGCAGATAGCGATCGAGCGATTCAAGGAACAAGGCCAGCGGGTCCCCTTCGGGTTCCACGTCGTACACGCTCACGTTGGTGGAAATGCGCGGCAGCACCATGTCGCCGCTGATCAGGGTCTGGATGTCCGCGCAGTACAGCGCGATGTGCTCGGGCGCGTGGCCGTAGCCGCTGATGCAACGCCAGTCGCGCCCGCCGATGCGAACCAGTTGCCCGTCCATGATCCGGCGGTAGTGGCGCGGCACGCTGGGCACCAGATTGGGGTAGTAGCCGGTGCGCTGGCGGATCTTCTCCAGATCGTCCGGATCGGTCATGCCATGGGTACCGAAGAAGAGCATCGCACTTTCACCACCAAAGCCGGTGGTGCTCTGTGAGGCGATGCGAGCGGCGTTGTAGTCGGTGGCACTGGCCCACAGCGTCACACCCCATTTTTCGCACAACCAGTCGGCCAGGCCGATGTGGTCCGGGTGCATGTGGGTGACCAGCACGCGCAGCACTGGCAGGCCGTCGAGCTCGTTGGCGAACACCTGCTCCCACTGCGCTTTGGCTTCGTCGCGGGCAATGCAGCAATCCACCACCGTCCAGCCTTCAACACCGTCGATCTCGTCGCGCAGCAGCCAGAGGTTGATGTGGTCGAGCGCAAACGGCAGCGTCATGCGGATCCACTTCACGCCTGGCGCCACCTCGAGTGCGTGGCCTGGCTTGGGCAGCGCGGCGCCCTGCGGGTAGTGCAGTCGGCTCTCGAGCGCGTCTTTGGTGGGTGCGGTCATGTCGGGTGGATTCCGTTAAGATGAATGACGTTGACGTAAACGTCAATCTGCGTTGCATTCTACGGAGCGCGGTGCCTGCGCGCTGTCCGATGCCAGACAGGCCCTTTTCCCCCGGTACCCATCCCCCAGACATGGCGACACCTGCGACCCACACCATCAGCGACCTGGCCCGCGAGTTCGACCTGACCACGCGCGCCATCCGCTTCTATGAAGACATGGGCTTGTTGCAGCCGCTGCGCGAAGGACCGGGCGGTCGCAACCGGGTCTACAGCGCGCGCGACCGCACGCGGCTCAAGCTCACGCTGCGCGCCAAGCGGCTAGGGCTGTCCTTGTCCGAAGCCAAGGCCATCATCGATACCTACGACAGCCCGCGCGACACCGGGCCGCAGCTGCGCAAGTTTCTCGCCGTGCTGGCCGACCACCGGCGCCAGCTCGAAGAACAGCTGGCCGATCTGGTGGCCAACCTCGATGAGGTCAAGGTGCATGAGAAAGAAGCGCGTGCGCTGTTGGCCAAGGTGGACAAGGTGGACAAGGTGGACAAGGCTGCCATGCCGCGCAAGAGCACCTGATGCGCCCACCACGGGCGCTCACTCGCTTGGCGCACCCGCGTCGTTGTCGACCCAGTTCACCTGGCCTTGGCCCGCATCGTTGATGCGCGCCACCAGCCCTGCGGCCCTGGATTCGGGTACGTTCAGCGCCACATGCACACCCTGGCCGTGCTGCACCGCTTGCAGCTGCGCGGCGTGGCTGGGCAGTTCGCGGCGCAGCCAGCCCTCCAGCGCATAGGGCATCACGCATCGCAGGGTGGTGTGGCGGACGATGGGCATCTTCTCGGCCTTCAGCAGCGACTGCGCCACCGCGTCGGTGTACGCGCGCGCCAGACCTCCGGCGCCGAGCTGAATGCCGCCATAGTGGCGCACGACGGTGGCCAGCACCCCCTCCAGACCGTGGTGCCGCAGCACCTCCAGCATCGGGCGCCCGGCGGTGCCACTGGGCTCGCCATCGTCGTTCGCTGCCGATTGACCGCCCGCCATCAGCGCCCAGCACACATGGGCAGCGCCCGGGTGCTCGGCCCGCAGCGCGGCCACCCGCGCGATTGCGGCTGCGCGCCCGGTGCAGGGCTCGACGCAGCCGATGAAGCGGCTCTTCTTGATCGTGAGGTCGCTGTGGACCGGGTGGGCCAGCGCGTGGGGCATGTGCTGCAGTATCGTCTGCAGTGGGTACTGGTCGCGCTAGCCCGCTTCAGCCATAATTGACGTTTACGTAAACGTCAATGTCCGAACCCACGGTATCGCGTACCCGCGACCAGCTCAGGAAACGCCTTGCACCTCCCTGTTTTTGAACCCCGAGATCCCGATTACGTCCAGCGTGTGCGCGTCAGCTTCGAGCGCCAGGCCGCCATGCGCACCCTGGGCGCCTCGCTCGTCGCTGTGCGCCCGGGCCAGGTCGAGATCGCGCTGCCCTGGTCCGAGCCGCTGACCCAGCAACACGGCTTCCTGCATGCGGGCATGGTGTCCACTGCCCTGGACTCGGCCTGCGGCTACGCCGGGTTTTCGCTGATGCCTGCCAACGCGGCGGTTCTCACCATCGAGTTCAAGATCAACCTGCTAGCCCCAGCCAAGGGAGAGACCTTCCGCATGGTGGGCAACGTGATCAAGCCTGGCCGCACGGTGACGGTGTGCGAGGGTCAGGCCTACGCCATCGAAGATGGTCACGAGAAGCTGATCGCCACCATGGCCTGTACGCTCATGGCGGTGATCGGCCGAGACAACATCCAAGGCTGAGGCCTTTTTATTTCAGGAGATATTCACATGAACAACTTGCCCGGCCTCAACTTCCAGCTCGGTGAAGACATCGATGCCCTGCGTGATGCGGTGCGCGACTTTGCCCAGGCCGAAATCGCTCCTCGCGCTGAGGAGGTCGACCGCAGTGACCAGTTCCCCATGGACCTCTGGCGCAAGATGGGCGACCTCGGCGTGCTCGGCATTACTGTGCCCGAGACCGATGGTGGCGCCGGCATGGGCTATCTCGCCCACATGGTCGCCATGGAGGAGATCAGTCGCGCCAGCGCCTCGGTGGGCCTGTCCTACGGCGCGCACAGCAACCTCTGTGTGAACCAGATCAACCGCAATGGCAACGCCGCTCAGAAGACGAAGTACCTGCCCAAGTTGATCAGCGGCGAACACGTGGGCGCGCTGGCCATGAGCGAGCCGGGCGCTGGGTCGGACGTGATTTCCATGAAGCTGAAAGCCGAAGACAAGGGCGGCTACTACCTGCTCAACGGCAGCAAGATGTGGATCACCAACGGACCCGACGCCGACACCCTGGTGGTTTACGCCAAGAGCGAGCCCGAGCTCGGCGCGCGTGGCGTGACCGCCTTCCTGATCGAGAAAGGCATGAAGGGCTTCTCCATCGCGCAAAAGCTGGATAAGCTCGGCATGCGCGGGAGCCACACCGGTGAGCTGGTGTTCGAAAACGTCGAAGTGCCGGCCGAGAACATCCTCGGCGGACTCAACCTAGGTGCCAAGGTGCTCATGAGTGGGCTGGACTACGAGCGCGCAGTGCTCTCCGGCGGCCCGCTGGGCATCATGCAGTCGGTGATGGACAACATCGTGCCCTACATCCACGACCGCAAACAGTTTGGCCAGAGCATCGGCGAGTTCCAGCTGATACAGGGCAAGGTCGCCGACATGTACACCGTTCAGCAGGCGGCGCGTTCGTTTGCCTACACGGTGGCAAAGAACCTCGACCTGCTTGGCTCCGAACACGTGCGCCAGGTGCGCAAGGACTGCGCCTCCGTCATCCTCTGGACGGCCGAGAAAGCCACCTGGATGGCGGGCGAGGGCATCCAGATCTTCGGTGGCAATGGCTACATCAACGAATACCCGTTGGGCCGCCTCTGGCGCGACGCCAAGCTGTACGAGATCGGCGCTGGCACCAGCGAGATCCGCCGCATGCTGATCGGCCGTGAGCTGTTTTCGGAAACCATGTAATGCCGCTGCGCAACCTGCTCGCCCACAACCGTACTTGGGCGGCCCAGATGGAGGCCGAGCGGCCAGGCTTTTTCACGCGCCTGTCTGAGCAGCAGACGCCCCGCTACATGTGGATCGGTTGCTCCGACAGCCGCGTGCCCGCCAACCAGATCACCGGCCTGGAGCCAGGCGAGGTGTTCGTGCACCGCAACATCGCCAACGTGGTAGTACCGACCGACCTGAACTGCCTGTCCACGATCCAGTTTGCGGTCGACCAGTTGCACGTGGAGCACCTCATGGTGGTGGGCCATTTCGGTTGTGGCGGCGTGAAGGCAGCGCTCTACAACACACGCGTGGGCCTGGCCGACAACTGGCTGCGCCACATCAAGGATGTCCGCGACCAGCACGCGGGTCTGCTCGAGGGGCTGCACGAGTCGCACCGGCTGGATGCCATGTGTGAGCTCAATGTGATCGAGCAGGTGATGAACGTGGCCCAGACCACCGTGGTGCAAGACGCCTGGGCTCGCGGCCAGGCCTTAACGCTGCATGGCTGGGTCTACGGCCTCAGCGATGGCCTGTTGCAAGACCTTCATATGGTGATCCGCGGCGAAGACGTGCTGGCCGAAACCCACGCCCGCGCAATAGATGCGGTGGCGCAGCGCGTTCGCGCTTGAAGGTCCTCAGACGCCCCTGGTAACTGTCGAACATGGCACCTCAACGACTCGACTCCTCCGTGGCCTACGACATCGCCAAGGCGATGCTGGACGGCTTCAACCGCCACTACAAGCTGTTCCGAACCGAATCGGCGCGCGCCAAACATCGCTTCGAAACCCGCGACTGGCGCGGTCAGCAGCGCGCGCAGCGCGAGCGCATCGAGTTTTACGACCTGCGGGTCAACGAATGTGTCAAGCGGCTGATCAAGGAGTTCGGCGCCGGAGAGCGTCCCATGGAGGTCTGGGAGCAGGTCAAGCTGCATTACATCGGCCTGCTGGTGAACCACCACCAGCCGGAAACGGCAGAGACCTTTTTCAACTCGGTCACCACCAAGATCCTGCGCCGCGCCTATTTCCAGAACGATTTCATCTTCGTGCGCCCGGCCGTCTCCACCGAATACATCGAAAACGAAGAGCCCGACGCCAGGCCGACCTACCGCTGCTACTACCCCACGGCCGACACCATGCAGACCGAGGTGCTGCGCATGATCGAGGACTTCGACCTGCGCGTGCCATTTGAAAACCTGGAGCGCGATGCCGCGCTGGTGCTGGCGGCGATGAAGCTGCAGTTTGACTACGTCAAGCTGCGCGCCAACTTCCAGTTTCAGGTGCTCTCCGGCCTGTTCTTCCGCAACAAGGGCGCCTACGTGGTCGGCAAGATCATCAACGGCTTTCAGGACGTGCCGTTTGCGCTGCCCATCCTGCATAACCCGGCGGGCAAGCTGGAGATCGACGCTGCGCTGTTCGGTGAGGACGACTTGTTGCTGGTGTTCTCGTTTGCGCGCGCCTACTTCATGGTCGACATGGAGATTCCCAGCGCCTATGTGCAGTTCTTGCGCAGCATGATGCCGCGCAAGCCGCGCGCCGAGTTCTACAACGCGCTGGGCCTGGCCAAGCAGGGCAAGACGCTGTTCTACCGCGACTTTTTGTTCCACATGCGGCACAGCACCGACAAGTTCCGCATCGCACCTGGCATCAAAGGCATGGTGATGCTGGTGTTTGACCTGCCGAGCTACCCGTTCGTGTTCAAGGTCATCAAGGACTTTTACCCACCGCAGAAAGACACCTCCCGCGAACAGATTCGTGGCAAATACCAGCTGGTCAAGAACCACGACCGGGTGGGCCGCATGGCCGATACGCTGGAGTTCTCCGAAGTGGGCTTCCCGCGCGACCGTTTCACTGATGACCTGATCGCCGAGATCCAGAAATTTGCGCCCAGCCAGCTCGAAATCAGCGACCGCGACGGCGACGGCACCATCGAAGTCATCATCAAGCACGTGTACATCGAACGCCGCATGATCCCGCTGAACATCTACTTGCAGGAAGCCTTTGATGTGCTGCAGACCCCGGGCGCCGACGACCTGTCGCTGCAACGCGCTCGCGAACAGTTGACCCGCGCGGTGGTGGAGTACGGCAACGCCATCAAAGACCTGGTCGCCGCCAACATCTTCCCCGGCGACATGCTGTGGAAAAACTTCGGCATCACCCGCCACGGCAAGGTCGTGTTCTACGACTACGACGAGATCGAGTACATCACCGACTGCAACTTCCGCCGCGTGCCCGAGCCGCGCAACGAGGAAGACGAGATGTCGGGCGAGATCTGGTACAGCGTGGCCAAGAATGATGTGTTCCCCGAAACCTTTGGCCCCTTCCTGCTGGGCAATCCGCTGGTACGTCAGGAGTTCATGAAACACCATGCCGATCTGCTCGACGCCGAGTTCTGGCAATTGCACAAAGACCGAATCGCGGCCGGTCATGTGCACGACGTGTTTCCCTACGAGCGAGAGCGTCGCCTGCATGTCGACAGCCAGCACGACCTGCCCGCCTGATTTGAATCCCTGTCTCAAACCCCCGAATTTCCAAGGAGACCCCTCATGAGCACCCTGCCATCCGATCCCGTTGTCATCGTCGGCGCTGCCCGCACCCCCATGGGTTCGTTCCAGAGCGATTTCGCGTCCCAGTCGGCGCACGACCTGGGTGGTGTCGCCATCCGGGCCGCGGTCGAGCGCGCCGGCGTCAAGCCTGAACTGGTTGACGAAGTCCTCTTCGGCAACTGCCTCATGGCCGGCCAGGGCCAGGCGCCTGCGCGCCAGGCCGCGATCAAGGGTGGCTTGCCGCTGTCTGCGGGGGCCGTCACGCTGTCCAAGATGTGCGGCTCGGGCATGAAGGCCACCATGCTGGCGCACGACATGCTGCTGGCCGGCAGCGCCACCGTGATGGTGGCCGGCGGCATGGAAAGCATGACCAACGCGCCCTACCTGATGCTCAAAGGCCGCGCGGGTTACCGCATGGGTCACGACCGCATCTTTGATCACATGATGCTCGACGGCCTGGAAGACGCCTACGAACCCGGCCGCTCCATGGGGACCTTTGGCGAAGACTGCGCTGCCAAATACGGATTCACGCGCGAACAGCAGGACGCGTTTGCTATTCGCTCGGTGACCCGCGCCAAGGCCGCCACTGAAAGTGGTGCCTTCGCCACCGAGATCGCGGCCGTGACGGTCAAGGACCGCAGCGGCGAGCGCGTGATCGGCATCGACGAAGGCCCGGGCAAGGTCAAGCTCGACAAGATTTCCAGCCTCAAGCCCGCCTTCAAAAAAGACGGCGGCACGATCACCGCCGCGTCCAGCTCCAGCATCAACGACGGCGCGGCCGCGCTGGTGCTCATGCGCGAATCCACCGCCAAGGCCCAGGGCCTGAAGCCGCTGGCGCGCATCGTGGCCCACACCACCCATGCTCAGGAACCCAACTGGTTCGCCACCGCCCCGGTGGGGGCCACGCAGAAGCTGCTGGCCAAGACCGGCTGGGCGGTGGCCGATGTCGACCTGTGGGAAATCAACGAAGCCTTCGCCGTCGTGCCCATGGCGCTGATGACCGAGCTGTCGATCCCGCATGAGAAGGTGAACGTGAACGGTGGCGCCTGCGCGCTGGGCCACCCCATCGGCGCTTCCGGCGCGCGCATCCTCGTAACGCTACTGCACGCGCTGAAGGCGAGCGGCGGTAGAAAGGGCGTGGCCACGCTGTGCATTGGCGGTGGCGAGGCCACGGCCATGGCGGTGGAGATGATCTAACGCCCCCGCGCTGCAGGATGAGGCTCACCCCTGCCGCGCTGCGCGCGGCCCCCTCAAGGGGCGCCGCCGGCGGAGCGGCAGAGCCGGACCCGCGGCGGCCCTGACCGAACGCCCCCTTCATCTATGAGCACCATACTTATCATCGGCGCATCGCGCGGTATCGGCCTGGAGCTGGTCAACCAGTACCGGGCGGCGGGTGATCGCGTGATCGCCACCGCACGCAGCGACGCCGACCTGACCCGCTTGCAGACGCTGGGTGCCGAACCGCTGCGCCTGGACGTGGCCGACAGCGCCAGTGTGAGTGGTCTGGCCTGGCACCTGGACGGCGAGAAGCTGGACGTGGCGCTTTACGTGGCGGGCGTGATGGACCGCGCGTCGGCCACTACGCCGCCGACCCAGGCCGCGTTCGACCGGGTGATGCACGCCAACCTGCTCGGCGCCATGCAGTCCATGCCGCAGGTGCTGCCTGGCGTGCAGGCCGCGGGCGGAGTGTTCGGCGTGCTCTCCAGCAGTATGAGCCAGATTGGCCTGGTGCCAGCCAGCAACGCATGGCTGTACCGGGTAAGCAAGGCCGCGCTCAACATGGCGCTGGCCAGCGCTCGCTTCGACTACCCCGGCGCACGCCTGGTGGCACTGGACCCGGGCTGGGTACAGACCGACATGGGCGGTGCGGCGGCTGCGCTCACGGTTGAGGACAGCGTGCGCGGTCTGCGCCACGTGATTAACACCCTGACACCCGACGACAACGGGCGCCTGATCCACCACGACGGCCGCCGCGCGGCGACCTGGTGAGACCCCCTTCCCGAATTTGCTGAGGACATCCCATGCTGCTGAACCAAGACCAACTTATGATCCGCGACGCGGTGCGCGCCTTTGCCCAGGAACAACTGTGGCCTCACGCTGCGAAGTGGGACAAGGAACACCACTTTCCGAAGGCCGTGCACCAGGGACTGGCCGAGCTGGGCGCCTATGGCATTTGCGTGCCCGAGGCACTGGGCGGCGCCGGGCTAGACTACCTGACGCTGGCCGTGGTGCTGGAAGAGATCGCGGCGGGCGACGGCGGCACCAGCACCGCTATCAGCGTGACCAACTGCCCGGTCAACGCCATCCTGCTGCGCTACGGCAGCGCCCAGCATCAAGAGACCTGGCTGCGTCCTCTGGCCGCTGGCCGCATGCTCGGCGCCTTTTGCCTGACCGAGCCCCAGGCGGGGTCGGATGCGTCGTCACTGCGCACCACCGCCGTGCGGCAGGGTGGTGACTACGTGATCAATGGAGTGAAGCAGTTCATCACCAGCGGGAAAAACGGGCAGCTGGCCATCGTGATCGCGGTCACCGACAAGGGCGCCGGCAAAAAAGGCATGAGCGCTTTCGTGGTGCCCACCGACACCCCGGGCTACATCGTCGACCGCCTGGAAGACAAGCTCGGCCAGCACAGCAGCGACACCGCCCAGATCCGCTTCGAGAACTGCCGCATTTCGGCTGAGAACCTGATTGGCAGCGAGGGCGAGGGCTACAAGATCGCCTTGTCCGCACTGGAGGGCGGGCGCATCGGCATCGCGTCGCAGGCGATCGGCATGGCGCGCGCAGCCTTTGACTGCGCCGTGACCTACGCCAAGCAGCGCGAAAGTTTTGGCCAGCCGATCTTCCAGCATCAGGCCGTGGGCTTCAAGCTGGCCGAGATGGCCACGCAAATCGAGGCGGCCCGGGCACTCACCCACCACGCCGCCGCCCTGCGCGACGCCGGCCAGCCCTGCCTGAAAGAGGCCGCCATGGCCAAGCTGCTGGCCAGCGAAATGGCCGAAAAGGTCTGCTCGCAAGCGATCCAGATCCACGGCGGCTACGGCTATGTGAGCGACTTTCCAGTCGAGCGCATTTACCGAGATGTGCGTGTGTGCCAGATCTACGAAGGCACGAGCGACGTGCAAAAGATCATCATTCAGAGGGCGCTGTAAGCGCCATCCCCTGCGCCGCTGTGGCCCGGCATGGCCGGTTCCACAGGATCCCTGATTCCATACCCGCTCGCCGGAAGAAATATGAGAAGCGTGAAGGGAGCCATTCCAGAGCACCGCGGAACCAGCTTTGCCGGGCCGCCAGAGCCGCCCCCTGGGGGGGTGACGGCGAAGCCGGCGCGGGGGGTAACATTCATATATGAACATCATCATCCTCGGCGCTGGTCGCGTCGGTGAAAGCGTGGCCGAGAGCCTGGCCTCAGAGCAGAACGACATCACCGTCATCGACACCAATGCGGCGCGTCTGCGCAAGCTGGAGGAGCGTTTTGATTTGCGCGGTGTGGTCGGCAACGGTATCCAGCCCTCTGTCCTGAAAGAGGCCGGTGCGAAGGATGCCGACATGGTGATCGCCTGTGCCGCCAGCGACGAGTCGAATCTGGTGGTCTGCAAGGTGGCGCACGACGTGTTCAACGTGCCCAACACCATCGCCCGCTTGCGTTCGTCCGAGTTTGTTGAAGGCGACGAGCTGCTGGGCAAGACCGGCTTCGCGGTGGACCACGTGATCTGTCCTGAGGAGTCGGTCACCCGCTACATCCGCCAGCTCATCAGTTATCCCGAAGCCTTGCAGGTGGTGGAGTTTTCTCAGGCCCGCGCCTGCCTCACCGTGGTGCGGGCGGCCTCGGGCGGGGCTGGCGTGGGCCACACGATCGCCGAGCTGCGCGAGCGCATTCCCCACGCCGAGATGCGCGTGGTGGCGCTGTACCGGCTCGACACCGAGATGGACCCCAAGCCCAGCACCCGCATCCTGCCGGGCGACGAGGTGTTTCTGCTCGCCGATTCGCGCAAGATCCGCCAGGTGCTGGGCGCGATCCACAACATCGACAAGCCGGTGCAGCGCGTGATGATTGCTGGCGGCGGCCGGGTGGGCTTGCGGCTGGCGCGCAGCCTGATCGACCACTGCGAGGTCAAGATCATCGAGCGCGACCCCAAGCGCTGCGAATACCTGGCCAGCCAGCTGCCCTCATCCGTCCTGGTGCTGCAGGGCGATGGCGCCGACGAAGACCTGCTGCAGGATGAAAACGTCGGCATGATGGACATGTTCCTCGCACTCACCAGCGACGACGAAGACAACATCATGTCGGCCATGCTGGCCAAGCGGCTGGGTGCGGGCCGGGTGCTTTCGCTCATCAACCGCCGCGCCTACGCCGACATGATGCAGGGCAGCACCATCGACATCGCGATCTCGCCGGCGCAGACCGTGATTGGCGAGCTGCTGGCCCATCTGCGGCGGGGCGATGTGGCCGCAGTGCACAGCCTGCGCCGCGGCACCGCCGAGGCGCTGGAGGGCGTGGCCCGTGGCGACGTGAAGACCTCCAAGCTGGTCGGCCGGCGCGTCGAGGAGATCAAGCTGCCCAAGGGCGCGGCCATCGGCGCTATCGTGCGCGGCAAGGGCCGCGACGGACAGGTGCTGATGCCCCACCACGACACGCTGATCGAGGCGGACGACCACATCATCATCTTCATCCCCAACAAGCGCCAGGTGCGTGAGGTGGAGAAGCTGTTCCAGGTCAGCGCGACCTTCTTCGGCTGAGCCGGCCCCGCGCATGTACAGCCTCTTGCCTGTCCTCGCGGTCTTTGCCCGCATTCTGGTGGCATTTTCGCCGGCGTTTTTTGTCCCGCTGGGCTGGGCGCTGGCGCTCGACGCCAGTGAACACGCACTCTTGTGGGAGGTCTGCTTCGGCCTCGCGCTGGGCAGCGGGCTCCTGCTCTGGGCGCTGACCCGCAAACATCGCCGGGAGCTGCAGCCCCGCGATGGCTTCCTGCTGGTCAACCTGGTGTGGCTGGTACTGCCGGCTTACGCCGCGCTGCCGCTGATGTACACGGTGCCAGACATCACCTGGATCAAGGCTTACTTCGAAGCCATGAGCGCGCTCACCGCCACCGGTGCGACCGCGCTCAGCGGGTTGGATGCGCTGCCGGTGTCGATCAATATCTGGCGCTGTTTCCTGCAGTACCTGGGTGGTCTGGGCATCATGCTGTTGGTGGTGGCGGTGCTGCCCATGCTCGGGCTGGGTGGTTTTCAGGTCTACAAGGCCGAGACCCCCGGGCCCATGAAGGACGCCAAGTTCACCCCGCGCATTGCGGAAACCGCGCGCGGTCTGTGGGGCGTGTACTTCGCTTTTTCGCTCGCCTGTTTTCTGGCCTACCGCTGGGCTGGCATGAGCTGGGCCGATGCCTTCATGCACATGTGCTCCACCATGGGCCTGGGCGGCTTTTCGTCGCACGACGCCAGCATCGGCTACTTCAACTCGCCCGCTGTCGAGTGGGTCGCCATCGTGTTCATGGCGCTGGCCGGCATCAACTTCCTGCGCTATTTCATCGTCTTGCGCAGCCGCTCGCTTCGACCGCTCCTGCACGACCGCGAAATCAGCAACTACGTGGGCGTGCTGGTCGGCTCGGTGGTGCTGGTGGTGGTCTTGCTGGTGGTGCACGAGGTTCATCCCAATGTGGGAGACGCCCTGCGCATCAGCGCCTTCCATGTGGTCTCGCTGGCCACGACGACCGGCTATGCCTCCACCGACTACGCCGCCTGGCCGGTATTCGTGCCCATCCTGCTGCTTTTTCTCGGTAGCTTCGTGTCCTGCGCGGGATCCACCGGTGGCGGCATCAAGATGATCCGCATGATCTTGCTCATCAAGCAGGCGCGGCGCGAGCTGGTGCGCATCGTGCACCCGCGCGTGGTCAACCCGGTCACGCTGGGTGGTGCGGTAGTGCCGATCTCGGTCATGACTGCCACCTTCGGCTTCATGCTCATCTACGGCGCGGCCACCATGGGGTTGACCTTCATCATGCTGCTGACAGGTCTGGACCTGGTGACCGCGTTTTCGGCTGTGGTGGCCACCGTGAACAACATCGGCCCTGGCCTGGGCCTGGTCGGTCCATCCAGCAACTACGGTGTGCTCTCCGAATTCCAGCTCTGGGTGCTCAGCTTCGCCATGCTGCTCGGCCGGCTGGAGCTGTTGTCGGTGCTGGTGCTGCTGACTTCGCAATTCTGGAGGAAGTAGAGAGCCCCTCCCGCGCCGCCTTTGGCGTCACCCCCTCAAGGGGCAATGCCTGTGGTCCGGCAAAGCCGGTTCTACGGCATTCCCGGCCGAACGCCCCTTGGCTCTCAGTGGCGTTGGCTGACGACGGCGACCTTTCAATTCAATCACCGGAGACGATCATGCCCATCACCAAAGGATTCCGCCAGCTGGTGGACGAAGCCAATACCCAGATCACCACCTACACAGTGGAGCAGGTGCGCGAGCGCCTTGGAAAAGACCCGCGCTTGCAGCTGGTGGACATTCGTGATGTGCGCGAGTTGGAGCGCGAAGGCACGGTGCCTGGGGCAGTGCTGGCGCCGCGCGGCATGCTGGAGTTCTGGGTGGATCCCGCCTCGCCTTATTTCAAGCCGGTGTTTGGCGACGAGAGCAAAGAGTTCGTGCTGTTCTGCGGCGCGGGCTGGCGCAGTGCGCTGGCCACGCAGGCGCTGCAAGACATGGGCATGAGCAACGTCGCCCATGTGGACGGCGGGTTTGGCGCCTGGCAAAAAGCTGGCGCACCCACCGAAACACTGGAAGCACACAAAGCCGCCCACGCCGCCCGCAAAGCCTGACGTCTTCGTGCGCGCGCCTGTTTCGGTCGATTGCCCTTGTGGCCAGCGTGATGAGCGCGGCCGCGCGCAGGTGTTCGCAGCCTGCTGTGGCCGCTACCTGGGCGGCGAAGCGCTGGCGCCCGACGCGGAACGGCTCATGCGCTCGCGATACAGCGCCTACACCCTGGGCCACGTGCCCTACCTGTTGTCCAGCTGGCACCCCAGCACGCGACCGGCCGAGCTGTCGCTGGACGCCGGCGTGAAATGGCTGGGTCTGGAGGTGCGCGATCACCGCGCGCTGGATACCGACCGCGCCGAAGTCGAGTTTGTGGCCCGCTCGCGCCTCGCCGGGCGCGGGCAGCGGCTGCATGAGTGCAGCCGCTTTGTGCGCGAGGCCGGACAGTGGCTGTATGTGGATGGAGACCTGCTGTGAGCATGGTGTTTGATGCGGTGCTGTTCGATTGTGATGGCGTGCTGGTCGACAGCGAGCCCATCACCAACGGCGTGCTGCGCGAGGTGCTGAACGAATCGGGCTGGGCCCTCAGTCAGACGGAGTGCATGCAGATCTTCATCGGCAAGGCGGTGCGCGACGAGCGTGCGCGCATCGAAGCAGAGACGGGCCAGCCGCTCACCGACGACTGGATGCGCGCTTTTTATGCCCGGCGCGACCAGCGCTTGCGCGCCGAGCTGCGTGCCATGGACGGTGCATTGCATGCCGTGGCAGCCGCCCACCGCCACACGGCGGGCCGCATCGCCTGCGCCTCCGGCGCTGACCGGCCCAAGGTTGTGATGCAGATTCACATGGCCGGTATGTCGCCGTACTTCGAAGACCGCATCTTCAGCGGCCACGACCTGCCGCGCTCCAAGCCGCATCCCGACGTGTACCTGGCCGCTGCAGCGCACCTGGGCGCTGACCCTGCGCGCTGCCTGGTGATCGAAGACACTGCCACCGGCGCACAGGCGGGCCTCGCCGCCGGTGCCACGGTGTGGGGCTATTGCCCGGCGGGGCATGGACGGGCGTTTGACGGCATGACCCTGGCACGGGTGTTTCGCCACATGGACGAGTTGGCAGCGGCTTTGGGCTGAAGTCAACGCCTGGCGAACTCCTTCACCACCAGCGTCACACGCAGTGCCTCGACCAGCGGAGCCGCCTGCCCTATCCTCAAGGCATGGGCTCTCCAACGGAACCCGTCACCAACATGAAAGGACCGGATGAAGATGGAAATCACGGATCAGGGCCATGACAGCGCCTTGTTGTCACAGGAAAAAGACTATCTCATCACCCGCGACGGCAAACGCTATGCGGGCGTTCACCTGCTGATCGACCTGCATGGCGCGTCGCACCTCAGCGACCTGGCCCACATCGAAAAGACCATGCGCCGCTGCGTGGAGGCATCCAAAGCCACGCTGCTGCACATCCACCTTCATCGCTTCGACCCTGACGGTGTCAGTGGAGTCGCTGTGCTCGCCGAAAGTCACATCTCGGTGCACACCTGGCCCGAAAGCCGCTTTGCCGCCTTTGATGTTTTCATGTGCGGCAACACCCAGCCAGAGGTGTGCGTCGAGATCATGCGCGAGGCCTTTGAGGCCGAGCGCGCCGATGTACAAGAAATTTTGAGAGGCGAAGTCCATGAGTGAATTCAAATGGTGGCACGAGCGGTCGGATGGACACGGCATCACCACATCGGTGGAGGTGAAGCTGCTGCACTCGGAGAAAAGCCCGTATCAGCGCATTGAGATTTACGACCACCAGTCCTTTGGTCGCCTGCTGGTGCTCGATGGCTACATCCAGGCCAGCCAGGCAGACGAGTTCATCTACCACGAGATGGCGGTGCATGTGCCGCTGCTGGGCCGTGAGCGCAAGGACGCTTCTGTGCTCATCATCGGTGGTGGTGACGGCGGCATCTTGCGCGAAAGCCTCAAACACGATTTTGTGACCAGCGTCACCATGGTCGAGATCGACCAGCGCGTGATTGCGCTGGCAAAGGAATATCTGGCCGTCAACGGCGACTACGACGATCCCCGCGTGACGCTGGTCATCGACAATGCGGCCAACTTTGTCAGCCAGGCGCTGCAAAGCGGCCAGCGCTACGACCTGATCGTGCTCGACCTCACAGAGCCGGTGGGGCCTTCGTCTTGCCTGTTCACAGAGAAATTTCTGACCGAAGTGGTGTCCCTGGTATCAGAGACAGGCGTCATTCTCGATTCCGACAGCATTTACCTGTCGCAAAGCGGTGGCGATTTCCTGCAAGAGGTGAGCGGCGATGGCGACAACCTGGTGACCGTGATGCAGCGCACCAAGCTGCTGCCGCACATTGAGGTGTATCACACCAACATTCCGCTGTACCCAGGCGCTGATTTTGGATTTTTCCTTTACAGCCGGGATGGCGTGTCGTTGCGCAAGCCGGTCAAAGCGTTTGAAGGGCGGCACTACAACGCGGATGTGCATCAGGCCGCTTTCGCGCTGCCCAACTGGCAGAAGAAGTGGTCGACGGTTCAGGACTGAAGCGCACGCCGGGCGCCTGAGCCAGGCGCGACGCTGGACACCGCCAAAGAAGCCGTCGACTCTGCCCTCAGGGGTGCCTGAGGGTGCAAGCCGGCCGATCTTGCTCCCTCAGCGATTCAGTCCGACAGCGCCTTCATCACCCGATATAAATCGGCCTTGCCCTCAAACCCGATACCCGGCAAGTTGTCGGGCAGGGTGACGAAGCTGTTTTCCACTTTCACACCGTCGGGGAAGCCGCCGAAGGGCTGGAACAGGTCGGGGTAGGACTCGTTGCCCCCCAGACCCAGGCCGGCGGCGATGTTGAGTGACATCTGGTGCCCGCCGTGCGGGATGCAGCGGCTGGCCGACCAGCCGTGTTCCTTGAGCATGTCCAGCGTGCGCAGGTACTCCACCAGGCCGTAGCTCAATGCGCAGTCGAACTGCAGCCAGTCGCGGTCGGGTCGCATGCCTCCGTGGCGGATGAGGTTGCGCGCGTCCTGCATGGAGAATAGGTTTTCGCCGGTGGCCATGGGGTTCTTGTAGTAGTTGCGCAGCGTGGCCTGCAGCTCGAAGTCGAGCGGGTCGCCGGCTTCTTCGTACCAGAAGAGGTCGTATTGCGAGAGCGCCTTGGCGTAGAGGATGGCGGTGTCGAGGTCGAAACGGCCGTTGGCGTCGACACAGAGTTTCTGACCGTCACCCAGCACGCTCAGGATGGAATCGATGCGGCGCAGGTCTTCGTCGAGCGAGGCGCCACCGATCTTTTTCTTGACCACGGTGTAGCCGCGGTCGATGTAGCTGCGCATTTCGTCTTTGAGCTTGCTGTGGTCCTGGCCTGGGTAGTAGTAGCCGCCAGCGGCGTAGACGAAGACCTTGCGGTTGGGCTGGCCGTTGCCATAGCGATCAGCCAGTAGCTGGAACAGCGGCTTGCCTTCGATCTTGGCCACAGCGTCCCAGACCGCCATGTCGATGGTGCCGATGGCCACCGAGCGCTCGCCATGTCCGCCAGGCTTTTCGTTGGTGAACATCGCATGCCAGACTTTGTGCGGGTCGAGGTTGCTGCCGCTGGCGTCCAGCAGCGAATCCGGATCGGCCTCGGTCACACGCGGAATGAAACGTTCGCGCATCAGCGTGCCCTGGCCATAGCGACCGTTGGAGTTGAAGCCGTAGCCCACCACCGGCTGGCCGTCGCGGATCACATCGGTGATCACCGCCACCAGGCTCAGCGTCATCTTGCTGAAGTCGATGTAGGCGTTGCGGATGGGGCTGCTGATGGGAAGGGTCTTCTCACGAATCTCGACGATCTTCACGCGGGTCTCCTGGTGGGGTAAGGGCCGTTCAAAGTCGACATGATGGCAGGCCCATCGCCGCTGGCCCAAAGCGGATCCTGGCATCCTTGCTGACGGTGGGGCGGATGTCCGAGCCGTTAGGGTCATACGGAATCAACGCAACACCCCCTTTTTTTGTTCAAGGGATGTGGGCTCGGGTTCTTAAAGGGTCGACCGATCTGCGGGGTTCGGCACAATCCACCACTCTCCAGCCTGCCATTTGGTTTGCCGAAAGACCGCGCACCCATGTACCAACACATTGCCCAGAAACTGCAGCGCGGCGAGACCATCATCCTCGACGGCGGCACCGGCACCGACATCCAGCGCCGTGGCGCGCCCATGAGTGGCGACACCTGGTGCGCCGAGGTGAACCTGACGCATCCGGCCATCGTGCGAGCGGTACACGAGGACTACATTGCTGTGGGGGCAGACGTGATCACCGCCAATACCTTTGCCACCAGCGCCTTGCTGTTCAACGCGCTGGGACGCGACGACGAGCTGCTGGACATCGACCGTGCGGCGGTGGCCATTGCGCGGGAAGCAGCCGAGGGCAGACCGGTGGCGGTGGCGGGCTCGATCTCGACCATGCGCCCGCTGGCCGTGGGCACCGACCGCACCGATCTGCACCAGGACTGGTCTGAGGACACGGCTCGGGAGCTGTTTGCCCGCAAGGCCAACCACCTTGCTGTGCTGGGCGTCGATTTCCTGCTGATGGAGATGATGCGAGACGTTCACTATTCGCTGTGGGCCACGCAGGCCGCGCTGGCGACCGGCCTGCCGGTATGGGTGGGCATCGCCACCGAGCGCCGCGCCGACGGCGAGCTGGTCGGCTTCGGGCATCACGACCAGTTGCTGGACGAGGTGGTGCGCGAGCTCGTCGCGACAGGGCCGGCGCACATCAGCATCATGCATTCCTCGTCCAGCGACACGGCTGACGCCATCGACATCGTCAAGCGCCACTGGCAAGGGCCGCTCGGCGCGTATCCGGAGAGCGGCTATTTCAAGATGCCGGAGTGGAGCTTTGTCGACCTCATTTCGCCCGACGATCTGGTGGACCGGTCACAAGGCTGGCAGCGCCAGGGCGTGACCGCATTGGGTGGTTGCTGTGGGCTGGGGCCTGAGCACATTGCCGCCCTGGCTCAGCGGTTCAAACGAGCCTGATGAAACTGGCCCTGATTAAGGCATTCTCTTATGTCCTTGAGCTTGCGTGCCTGCGGGGTGCCAGCCAAGAAAGAGTCTCCGGCCGGCCGCTCCATTCATGGCGCGATTGCAAGTGCGCTGCGACATCCAGTTTGAGATCTGTACAAAGAAGTTTGGACGGCTGCCGACCAGATCTGGACGTTCAACCGTCGAGAGAATTGCGCCGCTAGTGACCGGTCTCTTGGGATACAGGGGACCTTGCTCAGGGTTCGCGAGCGAGGCCGAACTCCGGACATCTGTCGTTCAGGGACCTGAAACAACGGACGTCACCAAAGTCTTGTCCAACGTCGGGTCGCCGATCCGCCGAAGGAGCGTGGTCGCTGCAGAGAGGTCGACAGCCTACATCGGCCGCAAGCGCTGCCGATGGTTTCCCAGGTTTTCCCCCTGAATGCGGGCCGATCGGACCCCGCGGAGTTCATCGACCTTGCGATCGGCCTCGTTGCCGGTCAGGGCCAGCACCTCGACCGCGGTCTCGTGTTCAAAGGCGTGTGACTTGTCGGTGTTGCGATAGTGGCGATACATGGCCCAATAGAAGCCGACCGCGCCGACAGGGCCCAGGGCCAGTAGGAAAAGGACGCCGTCGCTGTCCATGTCAGCTCGCGATGAACCACAGCGCCAGCGCCTCGAGCACCGTCCCGATGGTCAGGGCCGCCAGAAGGAGCTTCCACTGCTGCACCGGCACGCTGCCCATGGTTTCGCCGGTGCGGCCGTTGACCGCGATGTAGTGCAGCAGGCCGCCGCCCGGCCCGGGCTGGTGGTAGGCGTACAGCCACACCGGCAGGTACATCGACACCCAGCGCGTGCCCTTGACGTCGATGCGCTCGCGCTCCCAGCGCACGCCGCGGTCGTAGCCCCGCACCGAAGGCAGCATCCGGGAGCGGGCGATCGAGAGCATCTGGTCGTGCACCTTTGGCATCAGGTGCTGCACGTCGCGGTCGCGCTTTTCAGAGGTGTAGCCCATCAGGTAGGAGGCGTTCCATTGCACCGCGTTCTTGGTGTCGAAGGGCAGGATGGTGTTGATGACGTTGAGGGTGTTGGTGCGGGTGTCGAGGTTGCCCCGGGCGGCGCTGGATTCGAGCGGGAGGTCGTCCACGGTGAAGTCCACATGGCGTTGAATCTGCCACACGTCGGCATCGTAGTAGGTCACCTTGTTCTTGCCCTCGCCCCGCGTATAGCGGCGCGTTTCGATCTCGCCGACGCCCGCCGCGTCGGCGCTGCCGCGCGCGTCCACCACCATGTAGGGTAGATACACGCCGACGACGTTGTCGGGAGTGAACTCGTCCTTGAATGCCTTGAGCGCAAACAGCCGGCGCTTGTTCACGAACTGACGGATGCGCGCCACCGCGTCGTCCTTCCGGATGTGAAAGGGCAGCACCGCGTCGGGAACCGCGCCGTTGTCGATTTGTTCGTTCACGCCCAGCACATGCCGGCACCAGTGGCAGCGTGCGGTCATGGCGAATTCGGTATTGACCACCACCTCGGCGCCGCACCCGCCGCACTTGAAGCTGCGCAGGCTCGCGGCGTCGGCGGCGATGTCGCGCGCGCCAGACGCGATCTGCGTGCCCAGCAGATCGGCGATGCCCTCGCCCAGCCCGAAGGCCTCCTCCACCCGGGTGGCCGCCCATTCGTGGCGACAGTAAAGGCAGATCAGCTGGTCGGACCCCGGCCGATGCCGAACCTCGGTGGAGCCGCACTTCGGGCAGCGGTTCACGCCGTCACGCAACTCTTTGGCGGCAGTGTCGATGGCAGCCGGGTCGGGCGCCAGCAGTTCGTCCCGGATCGGCTGCGGCAGCGTGTCCGGGTCGAGCGGATGCTGCCCCGTCGCAGGCGGCATGTCCTGGGGCGAGCCCGGTCCGGTGGGCCCGGGCGGGCTGGTCGGCGTGTGGGGCGCCATGCGCTGCGCCGGCCCTACAAGCCCAGCGCCTTGGCCTTCGCCGCGTCGTAGTCGGCCTGGGTGATGAGGCCAGAGTCGAGCATCTGCTTGGCCCTGGTCAGGCGGACGATGGGGTCGTCGGCCGCAGGAGTCGGTGCCGCCTGCGGCGCAGGCACAGCAGCAGGCGCCGGGGCCACCGGCTGCTGCAGGCCAGCCAAGCCACCCATGCTGCCCGCGGCAATGCCCATGCCCATGATGCCGCCCACGCCGGCGTTTTCACCCGCCGACTGCATGCCCGCTGCCACCGAGGCCTGCAGGTTGGAATTGC
This sequence comes from Hydrogenophaga sp., assembly GCF_011390835.1. Classification (GTDB taxonomy): domain Bacteria; phylum Pseudomonadota; class Gammaproteobacteria; order Burkholderiales; family Burkholderiaceae_C; genus Hydrogenophaga. The sequence goes on from NZ_JAABRQ010000017.1 coordinate 23,079, forward strand.
CGCGCGCACCGGCCAGTGCGTCGGCGCGCTGCACCGTCTTGAGGATCTCGCGGGTCTGGGCGTCGTATTCGATAGAGACGATGGCCGTCTTGACGATGACCAGGCCGCGGTCGGACTTCCAGTGGTAAGCACTTTCGACGGCGTCGGACAGGCTGGCAGCAAAACCGATGGCGTCCTGCTGGATGCGGGTGATGCGGTTGCCTTTGGCCGGGTCGTTGGTGTAGTGGCTGAAGGCCGGCGCCAGCGAGCCGACGACCTCGTTGAACAGCTGGCCGGCCGCCGCGTTGTCCAGGTCGGTGAAGTCGAACACCTGGCCGGGCTGCAGGTAGGTGGCGGGGACGAAGCCCTTGACGAAGCGGATCGGATCCACGATCTGCAGGGTGTAGCTGCCTCGGGTGATGGCACCGACCTGCGTGTTCAGGAAGCCGTCGTCCCAGTAGATTTCGGACTGGGTGCCGAAGCGGTTGTTCGGCAGCTCCTTCAGCGACACGAAGAACGCGGCCTGCTGCGACCCCGGCTGGCCCCCGAACTTGAAGCGCTCCCAGCTCTGGCGGACAAGCGAATCGAACAGCCCGCCGCCGCTGAAGATCGATTGCGACTGCAGATCGTTCGAGTTCCATTCGTAGCCGCCTGCCTCGGCCACGAAGGCTGTGACTGCACCGTCCTGCATCAGCAGCAAGCCGTAGCCTTCGGGCACGACGATGCGCGAGCCATTCGTGATGATGTTCGAAGACCCACGGGTGTTGGAGCCGCGCCCCGCGTTGGTGCCGCGCGGCACCGCCGCGAACAACGCGGCTGTCGCCGCCAGGCCATCGGGCACGGTGTAGAAGTCCTTCCACTGGTCGGCAAGCGTTCCGCCGATCGATCCTACCGCAGCCTGAACGAGACCCATGATGCGTTCCCTTTGTGAATGCGTGGCCGTGCGCTGCACCGCGAACGCGGGGCTCACCGACAAAAAATCATATCCGACCGCAGGGCCCGGCAGACTGACGTCGCCCGGAATCAATGCGAGATGGACAGTGCCGGCCCCCTCATCGTAATGCAGCGGGGGCGCCATCCGGCACCCGTTGGGGCTGCCGGCCGATAGGTGCCCTCCGCTACGAGGCCTCCGACGGTTGCCTGCGGGCGGGTCCGACCGGCAGCTTTGGGACGGCGAGTCCGTTAGGGGCTTTGTCGCAGGTGGGTCGAAAGCAGCAGCCTAGCGCTTCACCCCTGCTCTCGCCATTCCCCCGGGCTCACGCCCGTCCACCCTTTGAAGGCCCGGATAAAGCTCTTCTCGTTTCGGAACCCGGCCGCCAGCGCCACCTGCTTCACTGGCCGGCTCGTGCGCTGCAGCAGCTCGGTGGCGCGGTCGCGGCGCACCATGTCTTTGAGCGCTTGCAGTGAAGCGCCTTCTTCCTTTAGTTGCCGGTGCAGCGTGCGGGCCGACAGGTTGAGCTGCGCGGCCAGGTCGTCGGCGTTGTGGCTGTTCAGTGGCTGGCTGGCGAGTGCCTGGCGCACGCGCTGGACCAGCAGGCGATCGCGCCGGTAGGGCAGCACCGTGAGGGGCAGGGCGCGCTGCAGCATCTGGCTCATCGCGGGTTCGTCGCGCCGGATCGGCAGCGCGAGGTAGCGGGTATCCAGATGCAACGCGGCATGGGGCTGGTCGAACTCGGCCGGGCCGTCGAACAGCAGGCGGTAGGCATCGCCGTGTGCGGGCTCGGGGTAGGGGAAGCGGGCGCCCTGCAGCGGAATGCGCGAGTCCACCAGCCAGCAGGCCAGGCCCAGTACATTGCGCAGCACCGAGACCACGCAGAACTCGGTGAGCGCGCCGGGCTGGCGGTCGGCCGTGAGCACCAGCCGGGCGGCGTCGCCCTCGGTGTGCAGCGCCAGCGCTACGTCGTCGGTCAGCAGGGCGTGGTGACGGCACCAGCGCTTGAGCGCCACGCCCAGGCTGGGGGCCGAGAGCGAGGCGCGCGCCAGCATGCCGTAGCTGCCCCAGGGCAGGGCGCGGCGAAAACAGCCCAGGGCTTCGTCGTCCAGCTCGCGCATGGCCGCTTCGGACATGGCCTCCATCTGCGCGGCGGTGATGCGCGCACCGGAACTGATCACGGAATCTGGCGCGATTTGTGCCAGATGCAAAGCGGGGGTGGGATCCAGGCCTCGCGCAGCGTAGGCCGCCACCATGGCCTGCACAAAGAACATGGGCGTGGCAGCGACCGAGGCTTTGCCAGGAGCGGAAGAGGGCCGCGCCGCAGGTGGACGGCGCCTTGGGTCAGACATCGGCCAAGTCTGCCTAAAGCTGGCAGCATTTGCAACCTTGGTGGCGACCCGGATGGCAGGCAGCGGCCTATCCTCCACAATGGACCGATACACCTCACGGATGGACCCATGCAGACACTGGAGACTCAACTCAACGCCCGCTCAGCCGAGTTTCAAGCCAACGCCGCCGCCATGCGGGCGGTCGTGGATGACCTGAAGGCGCAGATCGAAAAGGCCACGCTGGGCGGCGGCGAGGCGGCGCGCGCCAAACACGTGAAGCGCGGAAAACTGCTGCCCCGCGACCGGGTGCAGATGCTGCTGGATCCGGGCACTCCGTTTCTGGAAATGAGCCCGCTGGCAGCCCTGAACATGTACCCGGACCGCGACGGCAGTGACAGCGCGCCCTGTGCCGGCGTCATCGTGGGCATCGGCCGCGTGAGCGGCGTGGACTGCATGATCGTCTGCAACGACGCCACGGTGAAGGGCGGTACCTACTACCCCATGACGGTGAAGAAACACCTGCGGGCGCAGGAGGTGGCGGCGCAAAATCACCTGCCCTGCATCTACCTGGTGGACTCGGGCGGCGCCAACCTGCCGAACCAGGACGAGGTGTTTCCCGACCGCGACCACTTTGGCCGCATTTTCTTCAACCAGGCCAACATGAGCGCGCAGGGCATCGCGCAGATCGCGGTGGTCATGGGCTCGTGCACGGCGGGCGGCGCCTACGTGCCGGCCATGAGCGACGAGACCATCATCGTCAAGAACCAGGGCACCATTTTTCTGGGCGGCCCGCCGCTGGTGAAGGCCGCCATTGGCGAAATCGTGAGCGCCGAAGACCTGGGCGGCGGTGATGTGCACACGCGGCTCTCCGGCGTGGCCGACCACCTGGCGCAGAACGATGCGCACGCCATCGCCCTGGCCCGCCAGGCCGTGGCCACGCTGAACCACCGCAAGGAAGTGGCGCAGGCGCTGCGCGAGCCATTGCCACCCAAATACGACCCGCAGGAGCTGTACGGAGTGATCCCCGCTGACACCCGCAAGCCCTACGACGTGCGCGAGATCATCGCCCGCATCGTCGACGCCTCCGAGTTCCACGAATTCAAGGCACGCTACGGCGCCACCCTGGTCTGCGGCTTCGCCCACATCGAAGGCATGCCGGTGGGCATCGTGGCCAACAACGGCATCCTGTTTTCCGAGAGCGCGCAAAAAGGCGCTCACTTCATCGAGCTGTGCTGTCAGCGCAAGGTGCCGCTGATCTTTCTGCAGAACATCACCGGCTTCATGGTGGGCCGGAAGTACGAGAGCGAAGGCATTGCGCGCCACGGTGCCAAGATGGTCACCGCTGTGGCCACGGCCCAGGTGCCCAAGTTCACCGTGATCATCGGTGGCAGTTACGGTGCCGGCAACTACGGCATGTGCGGCCGCGCCTATTCACCGCGCTTTCTATGGATGTGGCCCAACGCTCGCATCTGCGTCATGGGCGGCGAGCAGGCCGCTGGTGTGCTGGCCACGGTCAAGCGCGATGCCATCGAGGCCAAAGGCGGCAGCTGGAGCGCCGAGGAGGAAGCGGCGTTCAAACAACCCGTGCTCGATCAGTTCGGCCATCAGTCCCACCCTTACTACGCCAGCGCCCGGGTGTGGGACGACGGCGTGATCGACCCGGCTGACACGCGCCGCGTGCTGGGGCTGGCGCTGTCCGTGGCGTTGAACGCACCGATCGGCGAGCCGAAGTTTGGCGTGTTCCGCATGTGAGCGCGCATGGACGCCCACGCTCACTTCATCACCCTGGCCCGCTACAACGTCTGGGCCACGCAGAAGCTGCTGGCCGCGATTGAGCCGCTGCCTGACGCTGACTACCGGCGCGACGTGGGGCTGTTCTTCAAGAGCATCCACGGCACCCTGAACCACCTGCTGGTGGGAGAACACTTGCTCTGGTACGCGCGTTTCGCCAAAGGGGCATCGCCGCTGCTGGGCTTGGACACGGAAATCGAGCCCGACCGCGAACGCCTCGGGCAGGCCCTCAAAGGTGGTGCGGCCAACTGGGAGCCGCTGATCCGCGGCTGGCCGGTGGAGCGCTTCGACGGCTGCCTGGATTACAAGACTATGAAGGGTGTACCGCAGTCGCTGCCGTTCGCCGCCACGCTGGCCCATGTGTTCAACCACGGCACGCACCACCGCGGCCAGATCAGCGCCGCCCTGACCGCACTCGGGCAAGCCGCGCCTGAGCTGGATCTGGTGTATTGCCTGCAACAAACCGAGACGCCCGCATGACCCCCACCATCTACGACACCCCGGACCACGAGTTGCTGCGTGATCAGGTGGCGCGATTTCTGGCACGCGAGGTGGAGCCGTTTGCTGCCGCCTGGGAGGAAACCGGCATGGTGCCGCGCGACGTGTTGCGCCGCATGGGGCAGGCCGGGTTGCTGGGCATTGCGTTTGATTCGGATCACGGCGGCGCCGACGCCGATGCCATGACCAACCTGGTGTTTGCCGAAGCGCTGTCGCAGTCCACGTTTGCCGGTTTCATCATCACCGTGCTGGTGCACACCGACATGGCAGGTCCCCACCTGCACCACGCCGGCAGCCCGGCCCAGAAGGCGAAATACCTGCCCAAGGTGACAGCGGGCGAGATGATCACGGCGGTGGGCATCAGCGAACCGGGCGCAGGCTCGGACGTGGCGGGCATCCGCACCAGCGCGCGGCGTGACGGCGATGAATGGGTGCTCAACGGCACCAAGATGTTCATCACCAATGGCGTGCACGCCGATCTGTATTTCGTGGCGGCCAAGACCGGCACGGCCCGGCACGACATGAGCATGTTCATCGTCGAGAAAGGCACGCCCGGTTTCACCGTGGGCCGCGCGCTCAAGAAAACCGGCTGGCTCTCCAGCGACACGGCCGAGCTGGTGTTCGACAACGTGCGCATTCCGGCCGAGAACCTGCTGGGCGAGGAGGGCAAGGGCTTTTACTCGGTGATGAAGAACTTCCAGACCGAGCGCATCGCCCTGGGCGCGATGGCAGTGGGGCACTGCACGCAGGCGCTCCAGATCACGCTGGACCACGTGCGCCAGCGCCAGGCCTTCGGCGGCACGCTGTGGGACCAGCAGACGATTCGCCAGCGCCTGTCCATGCTGGACGCGAAGACCCGCGCGGCGCGGCAGTTCATGTACCACTGCGCGTGGTGCGTGACACAGGGCAAAGACATCGTGCAGGAGGTGTCGATGCTGAAGGCACTCACGGGCGAGCTGGTCAACGAGGTGGTGCAGACCTGCCAGCAGTTTCACGGTGGCATGGGCTTCATCCGCGAAACCGCGATCGAGCGGCTGTGGCGTGATGCGCGCGTGCTGGCCATCGGCGGTGGCGCCACTGAGGTGATGCTCGAAGAGGTCGCCAAACGCTATTGAGATGGGTATTGAAGATGAATCAAGTGTTGGACATTTCCCGCCCCACGCCTCAGGTCGCGCGCGTGTGGCTCAACCGCCCCGAGGTGCGCAACGCCTTCAACGACGAGGTGATCGCCGCGCTGACCACCAGCTTCGCCGAGCTGGCGCAGGACGAGCAGCTGCGTGTGATCGTGCTCGGTGCGCATGGCAGGGCCTTTTGCGCTGGCGCCGACCTCAACTGGATGAAAGCCATGGCGGGCTACAGCTGGGAAGAGAACCGGGCCGACGCGCAGAAGCTGGCCGACATGCTCTGGACGCTTGACCAGTGTCCGGTGCCCATCGTGGGTCGCATCCAGGGTGACTGTTATGCCGGTGGCATGGGGCTGGCGGCGGTGTGTGATGTGCTGGTGGCGGTGGCCGGCGCGACCTTCTGTTTGTCCGAAGCGCGGCTGGGCCTGTTGCCTGCCACCATCAGCCCGTACGTGGTACGTGCGCTGGGCCAGCCCGCCTCCCGCCGCTATATGGTCACGGCTGAGCGTTTCAGCGCCGAGCGCGCCCACGCGCTGGGCATGGTGCACGAACTCGCCACGGTCGAGACGCTGGACGAAAAAGTCGATGACTTCGTGCGCACCCTGGTCGCCAATGGCCCGCAAGCCGCGCGTGCCTGCAAGCGCCTGGTGCAAGACGTGAGCGGCGTGCCCATCACCAAGGCCCTGCGCGCCGAGACCGCGCGCCGAATTGCCGACATTCGCGCCAGCGATGAGGGCCGCGAAGGCGTGTCTTCATTCCTGAACAAGCGCCCGCCGTCCTGGCTGGTCGGCTGACGATCGCATCCTCCGCCGGACCATCTCACCCCATGGAAACGACCGACCCCAACCTGTGGCAACAGCTGCTGGCCTGGCTGCACGGCCTGGGCCTTCACCTGGGCAGCGGACCGGTGGCCGCTGTGGGCGAGCAAGTGGGCGCTGGCGTGGCCGACGCTGCGAGCAGGATGGACATGCCCAGCCTGCTCGCGCTGGCCGCGGCGCTTGGCTGGGCCAGCGGTTTCCGGCTCTATGCTGTGGTGTTTCTGGTCGGGGTGGCGGGCGCGGCGGGCTGGATTGCGCTGCCGCCGGGGCTGATGGTGTTGCAACACCCGGCGCTGTTGCTGGCCAGCGGTTTCATGCTGTTCATGGAATTTTTTGCCGACAAGATTCCTGGCGTCGATTCGGTCTGGGACATGCTCAACAGCGTGATCCGCATCCCCGCCGGCGCCGCCCTGGCCGCCGGCGCGCTGGGCGCTGACGGCGCCACCATGGGTCTGGTGGGTGCGCTGCTCGGCGGCGGTCTGGCCGCCACCTCGCAGGCGGCGAAGACCACCACCCGCGCCGCCATCAACACCTCGCCCGAGCCGTTTTCCAACCTCGCCATGAGCCTGGTGGAGGACGGCCTGGTGGTCGGCGCGCTCTGGCTGGCCACCAACCATCCGCTGGCCTTCGGCATCCTGCTGGTCATCGTAGTGGTACTGATGTGGATTGTCACCTGGATATTGTTCAAGTTCTTGCGCGCGGTGATTCGCCGCCTGATCGCCCTGTTGTCTGCTGCCCCAAAGGAAGCCTGATGTTTTCGAAAATACTGATTGCGAATCGAGGTGAGATCGCCTGCCGAGTCGCCGCCACCGCCCGCCGCATGGGTGTTCGCACCGTGGCCGTCTATTCCGATGCCGACGCCCACGCCAAGCATGTCGCCGCCTGTGATGAATCGGTGCACGTGGGTGGCAGCGCACCCAGGGACAGCTACCTGCAGTGGGAGCGCATCATCGCGGCCGCCAAGGCCACGGGCGCGCAGGCCATCCACCCTGGCTATGGCTTTCTGAGCGAAAACGAAGCCTTTGCCAACGCCTGCGCAAAAGAAGGCCTGGTATTCATCGGTCCGCCTTCGTCGGCCATTCTCGCTATGGGCCTGAAGGCGGAGTCCAAGCGCCTGATGGAAAAGGCCGGCGTACCGCTGGTGCCGGGTTACCACGGCGCCGACCAGGACCCTGCCATGCTGAAACACGAGGCCGATCGCATCGGCTACCCGGTGCTCATCAAGGCCAGTGCAGGCGGCGGTGGCAAAGGCATGCGCGCGGTGGACAAGGCGGAAGACTTCGCCGCCGCGTTGGCCAGCTGCCAGCGCGAGGCGCGCAACAGCTTCGGCAGTGACGCGGTGCTGGTCGAGAAATACGTGCAGCGCCCGCGCCACATCGAGATCCAGGTGTTCGGCGACACCCACGGCAACTGCGTGTATCTGTTCGAGCGGGATTGCTCGGTGCAGCGCCGCCACCAGAAGGTGCTGGAAGAGGCGCCCGCGCCGGGCATGACGCCCGAGCTGCGCCAGCAAATGGGTTTGGCCGCAGTGGCCGCTGCCAAGGCGGTGAACTACGTGGGCGCGGGCACGGTGGAGTTCATCGTGGAGCAACCTGGTGGCTACGACAAGCCGCAGGACATGCGATTTTTCTTCATGGAAATGAACACACGGCTGCAGGTGGAGCACCCGGTGACCGAAGCCATCACCGGGCTCGATCTGGTGGAGTGGCAGCTGCGCGTGGCCTCGGGCGAGCCGCTGCCGCTGAAGCAGGAGGAGCTGCGCATGCACGGCCACGCGATCGAGGCGCGCATTTGCGCCGAGACACCGGACAACCAGTTCCTGCCCGCCACCGGCCGGCTCGATGTCTACCGCAAACCTGCGGCGGTGAGTTTCGAGCGCGGTGCGGTGCGCTTCGACGACGGCGTGCGCGAGGGCGATGCCATCAGCCCGTTTTACGACTCCATGGTGGCCAAGCTCATCGTGCACGGCGCTACCCGCGCCGAGGCCCTGGCCAAGCTGGACGCCGCGCTGGCGCAGACGCGCATCGTCGGTCTGTCGACCAACGTGCAGTTTCTGCGCCATGTGGCGTCCAGCGCCTCGTTTGCCAGCGCCCAGCTCGACACGGCGCTGATTTCGCGCGAGGCCGATGTGCTGTTCCAGCAAGACCGCGTGGGCCGCCCGCTCGCCGTGGCCGCTGCCGTGGCGCAGACGCTGATCGCCGAGCGCGCCGCCGAAGGGGCAGACCCGTTTTCGCGCCGCGACGGCTGGCGCCCGTTCGGCCTCACCGTGCGCCGATTCGACTTTGAATACCGAGGCGAGTCGCTGCAGGCTCAGCTGAGCTACCTGCACGATGGCGCGCTGTTGCTCAACGTGGGGGAAGTGGCCGGGCCTTTGGTTTTCAACGCGCTGGAGAGCGACAGCGGCACGCGGATGGACCTGAGCTTCCACGGTCAACGCCAGACCGTGCAAACCTGGCAGCGCGACGAACTGGTGCATGTGTTCTGCGACCTGGGCGCCACCGTGATCACCGAGATCGATGCGCTGGCCCACGCGGGCGAAGCCGCTGCCGAGGGTGGCCGACTCACCGCACCCATGCCGGGCAAGGTGGTGTCGTTCTCGGTCAAGGCCGGCGACACGGTCAAGAAGGGCCAGCCGCTGGCGGTGATGGAGGCCATGAAGATGGAGCACACGATCGCCGCGCCCGCCGATGGCACGGTGGCTGAGCTGCTGTACGCGCCTGGTGACCAGGTGGCCGAGGGTGCGGAGCTGTTGAAGATCGCAGTGGCCTCCGCATGACAGCTTGCGGTGCCGATTCGGCTTAGAGTCCTGGGCATGAACATCACTTTTTGCTGCACCGACACCAAGGCCGAGCCCTGGCTGGCCGGCTTGCATGCCGCTTTGCCAGACGCGAGCGTCGAGGTCTGGCAACCGGGCTCGCCGCAGGCCGATTACGCCGTGGTCTGGGCGCCGCCTCAGCAATTCCTCGACGAACAGCCGCGACTCAAGGCGCTGTTCAACATCGGCGCCGGCGTGGACGCGCTGCTGCAACTCAAGTTGCCACCCGCCACCCGCGTCGTGCGGCTGGACGACGCGGGTATGTCGGTGCAGATGGCAGAGTATGTGTGCCATGCGGTGATCCGCCATTTCCGAGAATTCGATGGTTACGAGGCCGATGTGTCGCAAGGCAAGTGGTCGTTCCGCAAACCGCGCAGCCGCATCGATTTTCCGGTGGGGGTGCTGGGCCTGGGCGTGCTGGGCGAGCGGGTGGCGCAGGCGCTGCGCGTGTTCGAGTTTCCGGTACACGGCTGGAGCCGCAGCCCCAAGACGCTGGAAGGCGTGGTCTGCCACAACGGGCCAGACCGGCTCGACAGCTTCCTCGGCCAGTGCCGCGTGCTGGTCAACCTGCTGCCGCTCACGCCCGAAACCAGCGACATCCTGAACCGGCGCACGCTGTCTCTGCTCAAACCGGGCGGTTACCTCATCAACGTGGCGCGCGGCGCCCACCTGGTCGAGGCCGACTTGATTGAGCTGCTGGACCGGGGCCACCTCGCGGGCGCCACGCTGGACGTGTTCCGCACCGAGCCGCTGCCCGCCAGTCATCCGTTCTGGCAACACCCCGGGATCCGCATCACGCCGCATACCTCGGCGCGCACTTTGCGCACCGAGAGCATTGCCCAGATCGTCGGCAAGATCGCGGCGCTGGAGCGCGGCGAGCCGGTGGCCGGGGTGGTCGACCCCGCACGTGGTTATTGAATACCTTGAGAACAACACGATGACGCTGCCTTCCCGAGTCCAACTGATTGACGTCGGCCCGCGCGACGGCCTGCAAAACGAAAAACAGCCAGTGCCAGCGGCGATCAAGATCGAACTGGTTCACCGCCTGCAGGCCGCCGGCCTGAAAGAGATCGAGGTCACGAGCTACGTGAGCCCCAAGTGGGTGCCGCAGATGGCGGACAACCACGAAGTGATGCAAGGCATGACGCGCCAGCCTGGCGTGCACTACTCGGTGCTCACGCCCAACCTCAAGGGATTCGAGGCTGCGTTGCAGGACAAACCCGACGAGATCGTGGTGTTCGGCGCCGCCAGCGAGGCCTTCAGCCAGAAGAACATCAACTGCTCGATCGCCGAGAGCATCGAGCGCTTTGCGCCGGTGGTCGAGGCGGCGCTGGCCGCCGGTATCGCGGTGCGTGGCGCCATGAGCTGCACCGTGGGCTGTCCGTACGAGGGCGAGATCGCGCCCGAGCGCGTGGCCTACCTGGCGGGGCTGATGAAGGGCATTGGTGTGCAGCGGGTGGATGTGGCCGACACCATTGGCGTCGGCACGCCACGCGCGGTGCAGGCCGCCATCGAGGCCACGCTGCAACACTTTGCGCTCGATGCTGTGTCCGGCCATTTTCACGACACCTACGGACAAGCCTTGTCCAACACCCTGGCCGCGCTGCAGATGGGCGTGTGGAACTTCCAGTCTTCGGTCGCTGGCCTGGGCGGCTGCCCCTACGCCAAGGGTGCGACCGGCAACGTGGCCACCGAAGACGTGGTCTATCTGCTGCACGGCATGGGCGTGGAGACCGGCATCGACCTGGATGCGCTGGTGGATGCCGGCGCCTGGATCAGCGCAGAGCTCGGTCGCCCAACAGGGTCGCGCGTGGCGCGGGCGCTGCTGGCCAAGCGGACAGGCTGACATGGAGTGGCAGGTCTGGATCGCCTACTTTCTGGCCTGCTGGGTGATTGCCATTTCGCCCGGATCGGGCGCTGTGCTGTCCATGAGCCATGGTTTGGCCTATGGGGTGCGCCACACCAGCGCTACCATCGCCGGCTTGCAGCTTGGGCTGGCTGTGGTGCTGGTGATTGCGGGCGTGGGTGTGGGGGCCGTGCTGCTGGCATCCGCCACAGCCTTCACCGTGGTCAAGGTGCTTGGCGCGGCCTACCTGATGTGGTTGGGCTGGAGGCAGTGGCGTGCGCCGGTGCACGAGGCTGGGCCCGTCATCAACGAAGCTGTTCAGGCCACCAACGCATCCATGGCCTTGAGCAGGCGCGTTCCCTCGACACGCGAGCGCTTCGTCATTGGGCTGATGACCAACCTCACAAACCCCAAGAGCATTGTGTTCATGGTGGCGGTGTTGCCGCAGTTCATGAATCCGGCCCATTCGGTCTGGTTGCAGCTGTTGATCCTGGCGAGCACCGCCATGGCGGTGGACACGGTGGTGATGCACGGCTATGCCTTCTTGGCGTCGCGTGCCAAGCGCTGGATGGCGACGGCACGCGCGCAGCGCAATCAGAACCGCGTGTTTGGTGGTGTGCTGCTGGCCATGGGCGCGGGTTTGCTGTTGGTCAAGCGCTCGGCGTCTTGACCTGGTGCCGGGCGAGGCGGTTGCTTCGCCGCTAACATCAGGGACCATGGCCCCAATCCCTGACTTGAACGCCGCTGAGCGCCCCGCCGGCCTGCAGCGCGTGGCCGACGCGTTGGCCGCTGCTGGCCACCCGCATGCGCCGGTGATGCTCAGTGACGCCGCGCGCACTGCGCAGCAGGCGGCCGGTGCGCTGGGTGTGGCCCTGGGCCAGATCGCCAAGAGCATCGTCTTTCGCCGCAAGGCCGATGACGTGGCGGTGCTCGTCATCACCTCGGGTGACTTGCGGGTGGACGAGAAGAAAGTGCAGGCCATAGTCTGCGCCGAAGGTGGCCAACTGGGTCGTGCAGACGCCGAGTTCGTCAAGGCGAAGACCGGCTTCTCCATCGGCGGCGTCTCGCCACTGGCTCACGTCACGGCGCCAGTGACGCTGATCGACGCCCAGCTCTTTCGCTTTGCCGACATCTGGGCCGCGGCTGGCCATCCCCATGGTGTTTTCCGCCTCAGCCCTGCCGAGCTGCAAAGCCTGACCGGCGCACTGGTGCACGACGTGACCGAACCCCTGACCACCTCATGAGCCACGAACCCCTCATCAACCTGCGCGATGCGATGGACCGCCACAGTGGCCCTGGCGTGCCTTCGCCCTGCGTGTCGATCTGCGAGCTCGATGCGCGGCAAGGTCAGTGCAAAGGCTGTTACCGCTCGCTGCAGGAGATCGCGGTCTGGGGTCAGTTGGGCGATGACGAAAAAGTCGCCGTCTGGCGCCGCATCGAAGCGCGCCAGCTCGCTTCAGCCGGGTAAGGTCGGCATGAACACAATGGCCGAGCCCACGCTGCACGACATCCGGTTTTTCTACGATCCCATTTCGCCCTACGCCCACCTCGCATTCGAGCGCCTGCCCGAAGCGCTCATGGGTCACAGTGTTCGAGTGCGTTACCAGCCGGTGTTGTTCGCGGCCCTGCTCAAGGCGCATGGCCAGCTCGGCCCGGCCGAAATTCCGGGCAAGCGCGACTGGACCTACCGCCAGGTGAGCTGGCTGGCGCATCAGCACGGCGTAGCACTGGATCTGCCAGCCGAGCACCCGTTCAATCCGCTGCCCCTGCTGCGCCTGGGTCTGTGCTGCGCCACCGATGAGGCGCCCGGCGAAACCAGCCGCTGGGTCACCGAACAGCTGTTTCGCCACATCTGGCGCGGTGGCCACAGCGCGACCGGCCCCGAGCGCCTGGCCGATTTGCAAGCGCGCCTGCAGGACCACATGGCGCAGTGCGGCCGCCCGTGGCTCGAGCCCGACAGCGATGCCGTGAAGCAGCGCCTGCGCGTCAACACCGAGCAGGCGTTGGCGCTGGGGCTTTTCGGGGTGCCTTCCCTGGTGATGAACGGCCGCCTGTTCTGGGGTCAGGATGCCTTGCCCATGCTGCGCGCCTGCCTGGACGGTGAACCCTGGTTCAAAGGGCCGGACTGGGATGCTGCGGGCCAGCTGCCTGCTGGGGTTCAGCGACCGCGCTGAGGGCGGCCCGCCGCCGCTGATTGATGCAGCGCAAGCCATCCGGCTCGTGGCTCCGCTAGCATGGAGGGCCGGAGGTGGTGGTCACGGCGCGCGCAGCGCCCCACCCGAACCGGTCAACCAGGAGACCGCCATGTTCAAAAAAATTCTTGTCCCCACCGACGGTTCGGCCCAGGCCGCGCTGGCAGCCAAGACGGCTGCCGAGTTAGCCAAAAGCGAGGGCGCTGAGGTTGTGGGCGTGTATGTGATCGATCCTTTTCCCTACATCGGTATCGGCGATGCGTCGGCGGTGGGCTTGCAGGCCTACCTGGCCGAAGCCAAGAGTGCCGCAGGTCAGGCTTTGGACATGCTGGCCAAAGCTTGCAAGGAGCATGACGTGCCGTTTGCAGGCGACACCATCGAGCGCAACGTGGTGCACGAAGGCATTCTGGAAACGGCCAACGCTGAAAACTGCGACCTGATCGTCATGGGTTCGCACGGCCACCGCGGCATCAAGTCGCTGATCCTGGGCAGCGTGGCGCAGAAGGTGCTCGCCCATGCGACGCAACCGGTGCTCATTGTCAAGGTCTGACCAGACTCTCGATGCACACGCACAGCCAGCGATGCTGGCCGCTGGTGGTCTTTGTGCCGTCACTGCTGACGCTGACAGCACTTGGAGCCACCACACGCTGATGAAGGGCGGCTGGGAAGCCGTGCGGCGTTCCGGTGGGTTCGCGAACGGCTCTTCTTGGCGACTTCACGCCGCCGCTAGCGCCGGAAGCGCCCCGATCCGTCGATGATGGACAGGTCGGCGAAATCCAGGCCGGTGTGGTTGGTCGAGCTGTAGCTCACCGTGAGGCCTCCGATGTCGAAATTGCTGATGTTCTCCAGCGCGTCGCGCAAGGTTCTCGGCGTTGGACTGGGTCCCGCGCGCCTGAGCCCTTCCACCAGCACCTTGGCGGCAGCATAGCCCTCCATCATGGCCGGCGACACGCTATCCAGTCCCTTGGCCTTGGCCAGCTCCCGCGCTTCCTTGATGAGCGGCGAGGCGATGCGCCGCTCGTTGGGAAACACCTGGGTCACGATCACGCCACGCGCATGCTCACCCAGCAGCTGGATGAAACCGGCCGACGCGTTGTTCGAAAGCGTCACCACCTGGGCTCGCGAGCCGGCCGCCCGCAAGGCCTTGACCGCGTTGGCCGTGTTGCCGGCCGAGCCGATCACCATCACGGCCTGGGCCTGGGCGGCGGCGATCTCTTTAGCCAGGGGCGCGAAGTCGGGTTTCTCGCGCGGAAACTTGATCAGCAAGAGGGGTTTCTGACCCACCTGGTCGAATCCTTTTTGCGCACCGGCGGCCGAGTCGGCGCCGAACGAGTCGTCGGTCTGCAGCACCGCAATGCGGGTGATGCCGATACTGGCCAGATGCTCGATGGCCTTGGCCGCCTCGCGCTGGTAGGTGGCGCGCACGTTGAACACCCAGGGATTGACCGGCTCATGCAAGACCATGGCGCCAGTGCTGGGGCCCACCAGGGGCACCTGGTACTCCGCCAGCAAGGGCAGCAGCGCTTGCGCGTGGGGTGTGCCGCGGTTGAGAAACAGGGCGATCACCTTCTGCTGCGTGATCAGCTCACGCGCCACTTCCACCGTCACCTTGGGGTCAAACCGGTCGTCCACTGACAGCAGCTCGATCTTCTGGCCGTTGACCCCGCCACGGGCGTTCACCGCATCGAAGTAGAGTTTGGCGCCGTCGGTGTTCTCCTTCACGCCGGCGGCCACCGACCCGGTGAAGCCTGAGGGCTGTCCGATTCGCACCTGAGCCGATGCCGGTGCGCACAAGAGCAAAGCGGCCGTCAGGCCCAGGGTGGTCAGGATTCGGGATCGGGTATTCGTCATCTGGGCTCCTTGGGTCGAACGCAAAGTATGCCGACATGAGAAATGGCGGCATTGTGGAAATGACGTAGCGGCGCTGCGCTGGGTGAGCACCCCTCCTAGAATGTTGGGCTCCCCACCGAGAAGCCCGCTCATGTCTGATGAAACCCCCGTGCCCAGCCCCTTGTCGCCCGACGCCGACGGCGAACGAGCGAGCCAGGCGGCAGATCGACCGGTGGGGCTGATCCGCATTCGCGGCGCGCGTCAGCACAATCTCAAGAACCTCGACCTCGATATCCGCACCGGCGAGCTCACGGTGGTCACCGGGCCCAGCGGCTCGGGCAAGTCCAGCCTGGTGTTCGACACCTTGTTCGCCGAGGGGCAGCGGCGCTACGTCGAAACCTTCAGTGCCTACGCACGCCAGTTCCTAGATCGCATGGACAAGCCTGCGGTGGACCGGGTTGACGGCGTGCCGCCCGCGATTGCCATCGACCAGACGAATCCGGTGCGTTCCTCGCGCTCCACCGTGGGCACCATGACCGAGCTGAACGATCACCTGAAGCTCCTGTTTGCGCGCGGTGCCGACCTGTTCGACCGTGAGACGGCACAGCCCGTTCGGCACGACTCGCCGGAGTCGATTTACCTTGAACTGCAAAAGCGGTGCCTTGAACGGAGCGATCCTCGGCTCGTCGTGACTTTTCCGGTCGAGCTGCCTGCCAGCACCACGCCAGAGGAAATCGAGCAGTGGCTTTCCGCCAGCGGCTACACGCGGGTGCAGGCGGAGCGCGTGGTGCAGAAAGCGGTGTCGGCAGAGCCTGAGAAAAAAAGCAAGAGCACGAGCAAGGCCAAGGCTGCGAAAGCGGTGATCGAATCCGTGAAGGTGCTCGACGTGGTGGCGGACCGCTTTCGCATTGGCACCGCGGAGCAGGCGCGCGTCATGGAGGCGATTGAGGCGGGGCTGAAGCGCGGCAGCGGCAAGCTCATGGTCTATGTGCTGGGTGAAGAGGGCACCGAGCCCGTTGTGTGGCGTTTTTCGACCGGCTTGCATTGCCCCGAGAGCGATGTTCGGTACGGCGAACCCACGCCGTCGATGTTTTCGTTCAATTCGGCAGTGGGCGCCTGCGAAGCCTGTCGGGGCTTTGGCCGCGTCATCGGGGTTGACTATGGTCTGGTGATCCCGAACGACAAGCTCACGCTGCGCGGTGGCGCAATCAAGGTGTTCCAGACGCCAGCCTGGAAAGAGGCCCAGGACGATCTGATGCGCCACGCCGAGGCAGCCGGTATTCCGCGCGACACGCCCTGGAACAAACTCACACCCGAACAGCAGCACTGGGTGAAGGCAGGCTCGCCGAACTGGAACGGCAAGTGGAACCAGCAGTGGTTTGGCGTGGCACGCTTCTTTGAGTACCTGGAGAGCAAGGCCTACAAGATGCACATCCGGGTGCTGCTCTCCAAGTACCGTAGCTACACCGAGTGCCCGAGCTGCCATGGAGCGCGGCTCAAGCGCGAAAGCCTGCTCTGGCGCATCGGCAACCAGGCGCAGGCCGATGCGGTCATGCCGCCGGCGCGGCGACACCTGCCGGTCGGTGTGAAGTGGTCCCGTCCACAACTCGAAGCCTTGCCCGGTCTGTGCCTGCACGATCTGATGCTGCTGCCGCTGGACCGGCTGCGCACCTTCTTTGGTTCGCTGGCGGACACCCTGATGCCCACCGGGGAAGACGCGACTGGCCAGGCGCAGGCGCTCAAGCTGCTGTTCGAGGAAATCAACACGCGGCTGCGCTACCTGTGTGATGTGGGCATCGGCTACCTCACGCTGGATCGCCAGAGCCGCACGCTCAGTGGCGGCGAGGTGCAGCGCATCAACCTCACCACCGCGCTGGGCACGTCGCTGGTGAACACGCTGTTTGTGCTGGACGAGCCCAGCATCGGCCTGCACCCTCGCGACATGGCGCGCATCAACAGCGCCATGTTGCGCCTGCGAGATGCGGGCAACACGCTGGTGGTGGTGGAGCATGACCCGGCGGTGATGCTGGCGGCTGACCGCCTGATCGACATGGGCCCTGGCCCGGGCGAGCGCGGTGGGCAGATCGTCTTCGACGGCTCGCCCGAAGACGTTCGGCAGGCCGATACGCTGACCGGCGCCTACCTCGGCGCGCGCAAGCAGGTGGGCATGGGCTTCAAGCGCATGGTGACCGACAGCACGCCGCGCCTCATCCTGGAAGGTGCGCGCGAGCACAACCTGAAAAACGTCACCGTCGATTTCCCGCTGCAACGCCTGGTGGTGGTCACTGGTGTGTCGGGCTCGGGCAAGTCCAGCCTGATCCAGGATGTGCTCGCGCCCGCGCTGCTGCGCCACTTTGGCAAGTCCACCGACGCGCCAGGCGCCCACGATCGCCTGCTCGGCGCTGACCATTTGAGCGAGGTCGTGTTCGTCGACCAGTCGCCCATCGGCAAGACGGCGCGCTCCAACCCGGTGAGCTATGTGGGTGCCTGGGACAGCATTCGCGCCTTGTTCGCCGATGCACCGCTGGCCCGCCAACGAAGCTACACCGCCAGCAAGTTCAGCTTCAACGGTGGCGACGGCCGTTGCCCCACCTGCGGCGGCTCGGGCTTTGAACATGTCGAGATGCAGTTCCTGAGCGACGTGTACCTGCGTTGCCCGGACTGCGACGGCAAACGCTACCGGCCCGAGGTGCTGGAGGTGAAGATCGAGCGCGGCGGGCGCTACCTGAACGTGGCCGATGTGCTGGATTTGACGGTCAGCGAAGCGGCCGACCTGTTCAAGACCGACCGCGAGGCAATCCGCGCCCTGCAACCCATCGTCGATGTCGGTCTCGAATACGTGAAGCTCGGCCAGCCGGTTCCCACGCTCTCGGGCGGCGAAGCGCAGCGCCTCAAGCTTGCTGGCTTCCTGGCCGATGCCGCCAAGAGCGCCAGCGCGAGTCGCCAGAGTTTGGCCAAAAAGGGCACGCTGTTCCTGTTCGATGAACCCACCACCGGCCTGCACTTTGACGATATCGCCAAGCTCATGCGCAGCCTGCGTCGGCTGCTGGAAGCGGGCCACTCACTGGTGATCATCGAGCACAACCTGGATGTGATCCGATCGGCCGACTGGGTGATCGACCTTGGGCCCGAGGGCGGCGACGCCGGGGGGCTGGTGGTGGCCGAAGGGCCACCCGAGGAGGTCAGAAAGCACCCGAGCAGTCAAACCGGCCAATCTCTGCGTGAGTACGCGCTGTCCATGGGTGAGGTGTTTGAGGCCGGTGAAGGCCGCGCGGCCGACTACCTGGTGCCGGCGGTCAAGCCCATCACGCGCCCGAGGTCGACCGCGCCCGACGCGATCCGCATCGTCAACGCCAAGGAGCACAACCTGAAGAACCTGAGCGTGGACATTCCGCGCGGGCGATTCAATGTGATTTCGGGCGTGAGCGGTTCGGGCAAGTCCACGCTGGCGTTTGACATCCTGTTCAACGAAGGCCAGCGCCGCTACCTCGAATCGCTCAACGCGTACGCGCGCAGCATCGTTCAGCCAGCGGGCAGGCCCGAGGTGGACGCGGTCTACGGCATTCCGCCTACGGTGGCGATCGAGCAGCGCCTCAGCCGGGGTGGTCGCAAGAGCACGGTGGGCACGACCACCGAGGTTTGGCATTTTCTGCGCCTCCTCTATGTGAAGCTGGGCACGCAGCATTGCGTGCACGACGGTGCTGCGGTGATGCCGCAAAGCCCGGAAAGCATTGCTGCGGCCATCCTGCACCGCTACAAGGGCCGACACATCGGCCTGCTCGCGCCGCTGGTGGTCAACCGCAAGGGCGTCTACACCGAGCTGGCCGACTGGGCGCGCCCGCGTGGCCATACGCACCTGCGGGTCGATGGTGAGTTCCTGCCCACCACCGGCTTTCCGCGCATCGACCGCTTCAAGGAACACACCATCGAGCTCCCGGTGGCCGACGGCGTGGTTGACCCGGCCAACGAGGCCTGGTTGCGCTCGCAACTGACCAAGGCGCTGGAAATCGGCAAGGGGCAGGTCCATGTGCTGAGCGAACTGCAAGGTTTGGACGAAGCCATGGCCGCTGGCGATTCCACGCGCGGCATCGGCAAGCTCGAGGTGTTTTCCACTACCCGCGCCTGCCCGGTCTGCGCCACCAGCTACCCCGAACTGGACCCGCGCCTGTTCTCTTACAACAGCAAACACGGCTGGTGCCCCGACTGCGTGGGCACTGGCCTGGCGCTCTCGCGCGAGCAGCGCAAGGCGCTGGACGACTCGGTGCGCGACGACCAGGAAAAAGGCCGGGAGCAGAGCTTCGCCGAGCCCGATGTGGAGGTGACCGACGATGCGGCGTGCCCCGCCTGCGAGGGCACCCGGCTGAATGCGCAGGCTCGAGCGGTGACGTTCGGTGGCGTGGGCATCACGGCGGTGGCAAGGCTGGCGGTGAACGACGTGCGCGCCTGGGTGCGGAGTTTGA
Organism: Hydrogenophaga sp.; assembly: GCF_011390835.1. Taxonomy (GTDB): domain Bacteria; phylum Pseudomonadota; class Gammaproteobacteria; order Burkholderiales; family Burkholderiaceae_C; genus Hydrogenophaga. The sequence continues at coordinate 42,694 of NZ_JAABRQ010000017.1, forward strand.
TGGGCGATGGCGGCGCGTCCGTCGATCAGGCGCCGGGCCGCCCCAAGCCGGATCAGCCCCCTCGGGGGGCAGCGACCCGCGTCAGCGGCGGAGCGTGGGGGTCATTGACCCAGCGCGAAGCCGACATTGCGCGTGACCTCTTGCCCGAAATCGAGAGCCGCCTGGCCTTCCTGGAAGAAGTGGGTCTGAACTACCTCACGCTGGACCGTGGCGCGCCCACGCTCAGTGGCGGAGAAGCCCAGCGCATCCGTCTCGCTGCCCAGCTCGGCAGCAACCTTCAGGGCGTGTGCTATGTGCTCGACGAGCCGACCATTGGCCTTCACGCGCGTGACAATGCCATCCTGCTCAATGCCTTGCACAAGCTGGGCGAGATGGGCAACACGCTGGTGGTGGTCGAGCACGACGAAGACACCATCCGGCGGGCTGACCACATCATCGACATCGGCCCCAGTGCCGGCAAACGCGGTGGTCGCGTGGTGGCGCAAGGCACAGTGGCCGACCTCTCGGCCAACCCCGAATCGGTCACCGGCCGCTACCTGCTGCACGCGATGAAGCACCCACTGCAGGCGAGACGGCCGGTAGCGGAAATGGGGGCGGCGAGCGGGAGAGCGGCTGAGATGGGGTCAGATCCCGATTCAGGACAACCCCCGCCACGGAGCGCGAAACGCAAATCGAAATCGGGCGCTGACCCCGTTTCAGCGGAGCCAACGCCAACCTCAACGCCAACAGAAGAAACCACCTGGATCGAAGTCAGGGGCGCGAACCTGCACAACCTGAAAAATCTCAACGTCGCCATCCCCCTGCGGCGCCTGGTCGTGGTCACCGGTGTCTCCGGTTCCGGTAAATCCACCGTGGCGCGCGACGTGCTGCTCACCAACGTCGCGGAGGCGGTCAGTCGCCGCAGCACCTTCGCCGGCCGCCAGGCCTGGGACCAGGGCGAGCGCCCGGTCTGGGTTGGCTGCGAGAAGGTGCTGGGCACCGAGGTGGTGGACCGCGTGCTCGAAGTCGACCAGACACCCATCGGCAAGACGCCGCGCAGCTGCCCCGCCACCTACATCGGCTTCTGGGACACGGTGCGCAAACTGTTTGCCGACACGCTGGAGGCCAAGGCGCGCGGCTACGGCCCCGGCCGCTTCAGCTTCAACACCGGTGAAGGCCGCTGCCCCGGTTGTGAAGGCCAGGGCATGCGCACCATCGAAATGAGCTTCCTGCCGGATGTGAAAGTGCCGTGCGAGGTGTGTCACGGCGCCCGCTTCAATCCCGAAACCCTGGCCGTCAGCTGGAAGGGCAAGAGCATTGGCGATGTGTTGCAGATGGAGGTGGACGAGGCGGTGGAGTTCTTCGCCTCCATGCCCAACATCGCGCATCCGCTGCAGCTGCTGAAAGACGTCGGCCTGGGGTACCTCACGCTGGGCCAGCCCAGCCCCACGCTCAGCGGCGGCGAGGCACAGCGCATCAAGCTTGTGACCGAACTCAGCAAGGTGCGTGACGATGTGACCCGGCGTGGCCAGAAGGCGCCGCACACGCTGTACGTGCTCGACGAGCCCACGGTGGGTCTGCACATGGCCGATGTGGAAAAGCTTATCCGCGTGCTGCATCGGCTGGTGGACGGCGGCCACAGCGTGGTGGTGATCGAGCACGATCTCGATGTGATGGCCGAAGCCGACTGGATCATTGACCTCGGCCCCGAGGGCGGTTTCGGTGGCGGCCAGATCGTAGCGGCGGCGCCACCCGACGAGGTGGTGCGGCTCGGCACGCATACCGGCAAGGTGCTGGGGCCGGTTCTGGCGCGGGCCTGATCATGCGAGCGTGATGCCAGCACCCCAGCATGCCCCGCGATCAGGTCATCCACATCCACCCCGAGGCACCGCTCAAGCCCGCGCTCGGCGCGCCGTGTAACGGCTGCGGAGTCTGCTGTCTGGCTGAGCCCTGTCCGCTGGGCCAGGTGATCTCACGCAAGCGCGCTGGCGCTTGCAGCGCCCTGCGATGGGATTCAGCGCAAAGGCTTTATCGGTGTGGTGTGCTCAGCGACACCGAGGGCGTGCTGGGCAATCGTTGGCGCTGGGCGGCACCCCTGTTGCGCCGCCTGGCCCGGCGCTGGATCGCTGCGGGGGCGGGGTGCGATGCGAGCTTGCAGGTCGATGCCCGCTCGAGGCCTTGACGGCGGTCAACCTTGGCGTTCTGAACGCAAGCGACCCAGCCTCGGCTCCCGTGTAGGTAGGATGGTAGGTTTCGGCAAGCGACATTGGTGAGGCCGCCGCCTCGCGAATGCCATCGTAGCCTTTCTGTTTTTTCCAGGATATATCCACCATGCAAGAGCTCTTCAAGTTTTATATCAACGGCGCCTGGGTGGCGCCGCAAGACACCCTGCGTCCGCATGATGTGATCGACCCCTCCACCGAGGCGGTGGTGGCTCGCATTGCGCTGGGTTCGGCGGCCGACGTGGACAGTGCAGTGAAGGCGGCTCGGGCGGCCTTTCCTGCGTTTTCGCAGACCACCGTGGCCGAGCGCAGCGCGCTGATCGAGCGCGTGATCGAGGAATACATGAAGCGCTTTGCCGATATCGCGGCAGCGATTTCGACCGAGATGGGCGCACCTGCCGGTCTGGCCAAAACGGCGCAGGCAGGCATTGGTGTGGCACACCTGAAAACGGCTTTGGCCGTGTTGAAGACCTACGCGTTTGAGGAGTTGCGCGGCACCACATTGCTGCGCAAGGAGCCCATTGGCGTCTGCGGCTTCATCACGCCTTGGAACTGGCCGACCAACCAGGTCATGTGTAAGGTGGCGCCGGCGCTGGCCACCGGCTGCACCATGGTGCTCAAGCCCTCGGAGATGGCGCCGCTGTCGGCCCAAATTCTGGCCGAGGTGTTGCACGTGGCGGGCGTGCCGGCGGGTGTGTTCAACATGATCCACGGCGATGGCCCGGGTGTGGGCTCGGCCATTGCCAGCCACCCCGATATCGAGCTGGTGTCCTTCACTGGCTCCACCCGCGCCGGTATTGCGGTTGCGCAGGCCGCCGCGCCCACCGTCAAACGGGTGCACCAGGAGCTCGGCGGCAAGTCGCCCAACATCATCCTGCCCGATGCCGACATCGCGAAAGCGGTCACCGCCGGCGTGCGCACGGTCATGAACAACTCAGGCCAGTCGTGCAACGCGCCCACCCGCATGCTGGTGCCCAAGGCGGCGAAGGCCGAGGCCTTGGCCGCGGCCAAAGCGGCGGCAGAGAAAACCACGGTGGGCGCGCCGGACAGCGGTGCCGTGATCGGGCCCGTGGTGTCCAAAGCCCAGTGGAACAAGATTCAGGGCCTGATCCAGACTGGCCTGGACGAAGGTGCCACGCTGGTGGCTGGCGGCCTGGGGCGGCCCGACGGTCTGGGCAAGGGCTATTTTGTCAAGCCCACTGTGCTGGCTGATGTGACCAACCAGATGACGGTGGCACGCGAAGAAATTTTTGGCCCAGTGCTGGTCATCATCGAATACGGAACGCTGGACGAAGCCGTGGCCATCGCCAACGACACGCCCTATGGCCTGGCGGCCTACCTGCAAGGCACCGACACCGCCACCCTGCACAGCGTGGCGAACCGCCTGCGCGCCGGACAAGTCATCCTCAACAGCGCGCCGACCGACATGATGGCGCCGTTTGGCGGCTTCAAACAGTCGGGTAACGGGCGCGAGTGGGGCGACGTGGCCTTTGGCGAGTTCCTGGAAACCAAGGCGGTGCTGGGGCATTCGCCCGCCAAGGCCTGAGCCTGAATGGCGGTTCCCCTGTTGAGGGAAGGCCGCTAGGGGATCGCGAAGGCACCCGCCACCCGCAAAAAAGATCCTGGCGCCTCTCTCCCACTGGGGGAGGGTCGCTGCCTTGAATCGCAGCACGCAGCGCAGCCTCTGCAAGCCGCGCCACACGCGCAAAAGCGCCTCCATGGGTGTGGGCGTTTCCCAGAGCCCCGCGCTTCAGCGGCTGAGCGCCAGCGCGAGCAGCCCCAGCAAGCCAATCGCGCCGCCCCAGAGCAGCATCCGCGTTCGCGTGCGCAGCACCGCGACAGCAGCCACCAACCGCGCGTTTTGTTCGGCCAGCTCGGCCAGGGTCTGGGCCAGCTGTTCTTGCGCAACGGCGTGTTGATCGATCTGCTGTTGCGCGGCGATCAGGCGGTTGCGCAGCTCGCCCAGGCTGGGCGGGGTGGGGCTGTTGACGTCGATCACATTGCCCGTCACTGAAGGCTCGGCTGGGGACTGCGTGCGTTTCTGATCAAGCAGTTTGCGCGCGGCGTCCAGCACCTTGGGGGCGTGTTCAATCACGTCACCCCAGGGAATGACTTTGAGGGCAACCAGCCAGGGAATCGCCATGGTTTTCCTTTGCTAGGTGGTCAGGGGTCGAAAGCCCCTCTGCGAAAGAGCTTAAACGGCTGCGCGGGTTCACCCAAGTTTGCGCAGGATCAAGTCCGCACGCCGGTTCCGGTCATAGCATGAATATTTGCGCATATTTCTATGTTTGGGGCATCCATGGACTGGGCTGGCTGGATCGAACGGATGGGGGAGCCCGCGGTACTCGCGCTGTGTGGCCTGGCGGCTGGACTGGGCTTCGGCTTTTTTGCCCAGCGCTCGCGCTTTTGCCTGCGTGCCGCGGTCATCGAGTTCTGGCACGGGAAGTTCGGCGACAAGCTCACCGTCTGGCTGCTGGCCTTCGGCGCGGCGGTGGTGGGCGTGCAACTGCTCATCGTCACCGGCGGGCTGGACGTGAGCACGGCGCGCCAGCTCTCAGCCCGCGGCAGCCTCTCGGGCGCCATTGTGGGCGGTCTCATCTTTGGTGTGGGCATGGTCATGACGCGCGGCTGCGCCAGCCGGCTGCTGGTGCTCTCGGCCAACGGCAACCTGCGGGCCCTGCTGTCGGGGCTGGTGTTTGCGGTGGCGGCCCAAGCCTCCTTGGCTGGTGTGCTGGCGCCGCTACGGCTGGCGATTTCCAGCTGGTGGGTGGTCGACGGCGGGCCTTCGCGCAGCCTACTGGCGCAACTGGGTGTGGGTCCCTGGGACGGTCTGGTGTTCGCCACCGTCTGGTTGATCACCGCACTGTTCTTCGCGTACCACAGCGGCTGGGCGTTCTGGAAATGGGCGGGTGGTATCGGCACCGGGCTCATGGTGGCGCTGGCCTGGTGGTTCACCTACGCGGTGATGTCGAACTCGTTCGAGCCGGTTCAGATCCAGGGTCTGACATTCAGCGGCCCGTCGTCCGACTGGCTGATGCGGGTGCTGGCCGAACCCGACGGGCCCTGGGGCTTCGGCCTGGGCCTGATGCCAGGGGTGTTCCTGGGTTCGCTGGTGGGTGCACTGGTCGGTGGCGACTGGAAGCTCGAAGGGTTTGGCGGCGGCTACACCATGCCGCGCTACATCGTAGGCGCCATTTTCATGGGCTTTGGCTCCATGCTGGCCGGAGGCTGCGCGGTCGGCGCTGGCATGACCGGCGGCGCCATCTTCGCGGTGACCGCCTGGCTCACGCTGGGCGGCATGTGGGTGGGCGGCGGTGTCGCCGACTACCTGCTGGACCGGCCGCGCGAGCAGCGGGCCGACGCACCCACGGCTCCTGTGGCCGCCGCTTCTGCCGCGGCGCCGTAGCGCCGCTTCAGCGCCGCCACAGCAGCCAGCACCCCAAGCTGGCCACCCCGATCAGCAGGCCCGGAAAACCCAGTGTGGGCGCCCACTGTAGCGCCGCGGCCCCCAGCGCCGGCGCCAGCACACCGCCCAGGGTGTACGAGAGCACCAGCACGGCCGTGCTGTTGACCAGGGTGATGCCGGCTTCACGCGAGCCAATGTCGATCATCACCATGGTGTAGAGGCAGCCGCCCGCGCCGCCCCAGACGAATGCCACCGGCGCCGCAAGCCAGGGCACGCCGGCCACAAAGGGAATCACCAGGGTGGCGATCAGCGTGGTCGCCGCACAGCCGCGCATGATCAGGCGCCGGGCTGCGAATTCGTCGCCGAAGCGCTGGAGCGGGTGGTGGGCCAGCCGGTCGGCCAGCAGGCCAGCCGGCAGCATGGTGAGCGCGCTGCCCAGGCCGCTGCTCGACACCAGCAGCGCCGCGGCCGCCGCACCCAGGCCCAGCGACAGTCCGTACAACGGCAGGATGGCCGTGATGCCGCTTTCGAAAAAGCCGCCAATGAAGCCGATGGCCATGGTGAGCGGGTGCGCCAAAAAGGCGTGCCACACGCCGGACAGCCCGACCCGAGCGCTGTGCTCGTCGGCCGCCACTGGCAGACGCGGGATCACCAGGCTCCAGCACAGGCCCACCACCAGCAGCCCCAGCGCAAGCCAGAGCGCGGTATCGTTCTGCGCGCCGGTCCAGACCAGCAGCGCAGGGCCAATCACGAAGGTGGTTCCGACCATGGTTTCGAACACCCCGATGGCGCGCCCACGCTGACCTGGCGGCGCAAACTCCGCCACCACCGCTTCGGCCAGCACCCAGCGCAGTCCCGAGGCCATGCCGCCGACCAGGTTGAACGCGAACCAGCCGAGCAGCGAGGTGGTGGCCAGAAAGCCCGCTGTGGTCAGCACCGGCACCAGCGCGGCGATCCACAGCGTGGGCCGCCGCCCCAGGCGCTGCGTGATGGCCGAGGCGAATGGCGTCATCAGGAACACGCCCAGCCAGCCGGTGGCGGCAAACAGTCCCACCACGGCGGTCGGCACGCCCTCGGCATTGAGCCGCAGGATCAGAAAGGGCGTGAGCATGAAATAGCCCACCAGCTCAAAGAAGGTAGAACCGAAAATGGCGTAAAGGCCCAGCCGGGCTTGCCGGGGCGCGGGCGCTAGGCCGCTTGCGCCCACGCCACTGGTTCCGGGTGGCAGCGGGTGTTCGCTCATGCGGCTTCCTTCGCCGCCAGCAGCGCGTCGACCACCTCAGCGAACCCGGCGCCGCGTTCACCGCACGCGAGGTAGCGCGGCAGGTGACTGAGCTGGGGCACGAAGCGCGCCACATTGGCTACGCCCACGCTGTTGGGGAAGTGGCCGAACATGCGCGCGTCGTTGGTCGAGTCGCCCACGTAGACCCAGTGATCGAGCTCGTCGTCCAGCGCGCGGCCCAGGTGTTCGCGCACGATCCAGCGCGCGCCTTCGAGCTTGTCGTGTCCACCGATCCAGCCATTGATGTGGATGGAGCTGACGGTGGCGTTCAGGCCACCGCCGCGCATCAGCGCCACCACCTGGGCGATGTCGTCCGCACTCAGGTGCGCGAATTCGCTGTGATCGATGGCGATGTCGGTTTCGCGACCTGGGCTGTCGGTCGCCAGGCGCGCCTCTGGCAGGGTCTGCAGGATGTGCTGGGCGACTGCTTGCAGTCGCTGGAAATTGGCCTGGCGCGTGGGGGCATCCTGCAGGTAGGCCCGCTGCAGCTCGCCGCCAGCACCGCGTGACAACGCCACGGCGCCGTTTTCGGCAACGATGGCATTCACCGGCCAGCTCAGGGCAAAGGCCTCGCTCCAGCCGGCCGGTCGGCCGGTGATGGCAAACACCGGCAGACCCGCACCTTGCAGCCGATACAACGCGGCCAGGGCGTCAGGCGTGATCGCACCTTCGGTGGTGAGGGTGTCGTCGATGTCGGTGAGCACGCCTCGCACGCGGGCGCGGGCGGAGGCAGGCCACTGGGCGAGCGGGGTCATGTGGACAGCAACTGAGGCATGAAAGCCGGGCAGTTTCGCACACGGGGATTTCCCTCCTGCGTTAGAATCATCGCTTCCGAGGAGCGTTGCAGCGCACCCCTGACCACGGTCAGGCGAGGAGCGTGAGGCTCGGATTCATCTTGCAACGACGCTCATCCACTTCTGGTGTGATGGGCTTTTTTTTGCCTGTGGATTGCACCAGTTGGGGTTTTTCAACCTTCAATGGAGCGCACCACCATGAACGCACGCATTCCCTCAGCCGTCAACGCCGACTGCATCATCGCCGACATCGGCCTGGCCGCCTGGGGCCGCAAAGAGATCCAGATTGCCGAAACCGAGATGCCTGGCCTGATGGCCATCCGCGAAGAGTTCGCGACCAAGCAGCCCCTCAAAGGCGCCCGCATCACTGGCTCGCTGCACATGACGATCCAGACCGCGGTGCTGATCGAAACCCTGCAAGCCCTGGGCGCCAACGTGCGCTGGGCCTCTTGCAACATTTTCTCTACGCAAGACCACGCCGCCGCCGCGATCGCCGCCAAAGGCACGCCGGTGTTCGCGATCAAGGGCGAGACCCTGGCCGACTACTGGGACTACACCCACCGCATCTTCGAATTCGGCGCCGCCAACACCGACGGTGAAGGCCCGAACATGATCCTGGACGACGGCGGCGACGCCACCTTGCTCATGCACTTGGGCAAGCGCGCCGAGAAAGATGCTTCCTTGCTGGCCAACCCCGGCAGCGAAGAAGAGACCTGCTTGTTCAACGCCATCAAGGCCAAGCTCAAGGAAGACGCCACCTGGTACAGCCGCAAGAGTGCGCAGATCATCGGCGTGACCGAAGAGACCACCACTGGCGTGCTGCGTCTGAACGAGATGTCGGTCAAGGGTTCGCTCATGTTCCGCGCCATCAACGTCAACGACTCGGTGACCAAGAGCAAGTTCGACAACCTGTACGGCTGCCGCGAGTCGCTGGTGGACTCCATCAAGCGCGCCACCGATGTGATGATCGCTGGCAAGGTCGCCGTGGTCGCCGGCTACGGTGACGTGGGCAAGGGCTCTGCTCAGGCTCTGCGCGCCTTGAGCGCCCAGGTGTGGGTGACCGAGATTGACCCGATCAACGCGCTGCAGGCCGCCATGGAGGGCTTCAAGGTCGTGACCATGGAGTACGCCGCCGACAAGGCCGATATCTTCGTGTCCGCCACCGGCAACAAGAACGTGATTCGCTACGAGCACATGGCCGCGATGAAAGACCAGGCCATCGTCTGCAACATCGGTCATTTCGACAATGAGATCGACGTTGCTGCGCTGGAAAAGTGCGAGTGGGACGAGATCAAGCCACAGGTCGATCACATCAAGTTCCCCGACGGCAAGAAGATCATTCTGCTGGCCCAGGGTCGCCTGGTGAACCTGGGCTGTGCCACCGGCCACCCCAGTTTCGTGATGTCGTCTAGCTTCGCCAACCAGACCATTGCGCAGATCGAACTGTTCTGCCACGCTGACAGCTACGACGTGGGCAAGGTCTACACCCTGCCCAAGCACCTGGACGAAAAGGTCGCGCGCCTGCACCTGAAAAAGGTGGGCGCCATGCTGACCGAGCTCACCGACGAGCAGGCGGCCTACATTGGCGTGCCGAAGCAAGGCCCTTACAAGGCCGATACGTATCGGTATTGATTGAGCCCCCCGCGCCGCTTCGCGTCACCCCCCAGGGGGCGGCGCTGGCCGACCGGCCAAGCCGGGTCGGCGGCGCCCTGGGTTCGAGCGGCCTTCGGGCCGCTCGTTTCGCGTCTGTGAAGTGAGGGTGTGCGCTGCATGCGTGCTGATCAGTTGCTTGTCGAACGCGGTCTTGCCGCCACGCGCTCTCAGGCGCAGCGGCTGATCGCGTCCGGCGTGCGCTGGCGCGAGGGCGACGGCGCTTGGAAAGTGGTGTCCAAGAATGGCGAGGATCTGCGCGGAGGCGTTGCGCTGGAGTTGCTCGACTCGGCCGAAACGCGCTTTGTGTCGCGCGGTGGTTTGAAGCTGGATGCCGCGCTGGTGCTCACCGGGATCGACGTGACCGGACTGCGCTGTCTGGACGTGGGGCAAAGCAGCGGTGGTTTCACCGACTGCTTGCTGCAGCACGGTGCCGAGGCGGTGGTGGGCGTGGACGTGGGCCAGGGGCAGTTGCATCCGAAGCTGCGCGCCGATGCGCGTGTGACCTGCATCGAGCAGCACAACGCGCGTGATTTGTCAGCGCAGACGCTGCTGGACCTGGGGGTACAGGATCCCAGCTTTCCCCTCATCGTAGGGGACCTGTCGTTCATTTCCCAGACCCTGGTGTGGCCGGCGATTGTGCCCCTGCTGAATGCCCAGGGTGCCATGCTGATGCTGGTCAAGCCGCAGTTCGAATTGCAGCCCGAGCACATCGGCAAAGGCGGTCTGGTGCGCGACGCGGCGAGCTATGCGCTGGTGCGCCAGCGAATCGAGCAGGCCTGCGCCGATCATGGGCTCGTGTTGCGAGACTATTCTGAAAGCGCCATCACCGGTGGTGATGGCAACCGAGAGTTTTTTGTCTGGGCCAGTCGCAGCGCCTGAGGCGTGGCGCCCCGGGCAGCAAGGAAACACCATGGCCCTGCCTTTGAGCATCGAGTTTTTTCCGCCCAAAACGCCTGAAGGCACCGTCAAGTTGCGGGCGGTGCGCCAGCAGCTCTACGCGCTCAAGCCCGAGTTCTGCTCGGTGACCTACGGCGCGGGCGGCTCCACCCAGCAGGGCACGTTTGACACCGTGGGCGAGATTCTGGCCGAAGGTGTGGATGCGGCGTCGCATTTTTCCTGCGTGGGCGCCACCAAAGCCAGCGTGCGCGAGCAGCTGGCCGCGCTCAAGGCCATGGGCGTGAAGCGGCTGGTGGCCTTGCGTGGCGACCTGCCCAGCGGCTATGGCCTGGGCGGTGAGTTCCACCACGCCAGCGATCTGGTGGCATTCATCCGCGAAGACAGCGGGCGTGACTTTCACATCGAGGTGGCGGCCTACCCCGAGGTGCATCCGCAGGCACGGTCGCCCGAGGCGGATGTGCAGGCCTATGTGGCCAAGGTCAAGGCCGGCGCCGACGCGGCCATCACCCAGTATTTCTACAACAGCGATGCTTACTTCCGCTTCGTGGACGACGCCTACCACCTGGGTGCCGATGTGCCCGTGGTACCGGGCATCATGCCCATCAGCAGCTCGTCGCAACTGCTTCGTTTCTCGGATGCCTGCGGGGCCGAGATTCCGCGCTGGATCCGGCTGCGCCTGCAGGCTTATGGTGACGACACCGCGTCGATCAAGGCGTTTGGCCTGGACGTGGTGACCGATCTGTGTGACCAGCTGCGCAATGCCGGCGTGCCCGGGTTGCACTTTTACAGCATGAACCAGAGCGCGGCCACGCTGGAAATCGTGCGCCGACTGGGCCTGGCATCGTGAGCCCGTCGCGCCGGCTCGCCACGCTCGGGCTGGCCAGCCTGGTGCTGGCCGGCTGTGCGTCCAGTCCCAGCCGCGTGCCAAGTGGGTCCACCCCTGCCGAGCGGGAAATCGATGGCGAGAGCGAGATCGCCCGCGGTCTGGCGTCCTGGTACGGCGAAAAATTTCAAGGCCGGCGCACCGCCAGCGGTGAGCGATTCGACATGAACGCACTCACCGCTGCCCACCCCAGTCTGCCGTTCGGCACCCGGGTTCGGGTTCGCAACGCGCGCAACGGACGCGAAGTCGAGGTGCGCATCAACGACCGCGGGCCGTTCACCGGCAAGCGCATCATTGACCTGAGCCGCGCAGCCGCGCAGGCTATCGACCTGGTGCAGGCGGGCGTGGGGCCGGTGGTCTTGTTGCGACCTTGAAACCTGCCACCCCTCACAATCCTCCCAGACAAACCCCATTTTTAGGAGACCCCACCATGAAACTCGAAACCCTGGCCGTGCACGGCGGCTACACGCCAGATCCCACCACCAAGGCGGTGGCGGTGCCGATTTACCAGACCGTGGCCTACGCGTTCGACAACACACAGCACGGCGCCGACCTGTTCGACCTCAAGGTGGCGGGCAACATCTACAGCCGCATCATGAACCCGACCAACGGCGTGCTAGAAGCCCGCGTGGCGGCGCTCGAAGGCGGCATCGGTGCGCTGGCCATGGCCTCGGGCATGGCGGCCATCACGGCGGCAATCCAGACCATCGCCGAGGCGGGCGACAACATCATTTCGGCCGCCACGCTGTATGGCGGCACCTACAACCTGTTCGCGCACACCTTTCCGCAGCAGGGTATCGAAGTGCGTTTTGCCGACGCCAGCGACCCGGCATCGTTCGCCAAGCTGATCGACGAGCGCACCAAAGCCATCTACTGCGAATCGGTGGGCAATCCGCTGGGCAATGTGACCGACATTGGTGCGCTGGCCAAAGTGGCGCGCGCGGCCGGCGTACCGTTGATGGTGGACAACACCGTGCCCAGCCCTTACTTGTGCCGCCCGTTCGAACACGGTGCGGATATCGTGGTGCACTCGCTCACCAAGTACCTCGGTGGCCACGGCACCACCATTGGCGGCGCCATTGTGGACAGTGGCAAGTTCCCCTGGGCCGAGCACAAGGCGCGCTTCAAGCGCCTGAACGAGCCCGATGTGAGCTACCACGGTGTGGTCTATACCGAAGCCCTCGGTCCGGCGGCCTACATCGGCCGTGCACGCGTGGTGCCCCTGCGCAACATGGGCGCAGCGCTGTCACCCATGAACGCATTCCAGATCCTGCAAGGCATCGAAACCCTGGCACTGCGCATGGACCGGATCTGCGAGAACGCGGTGAAGATCGCCACTCACCTGAAGAACCACCCCAAGGTGGGCTGGGTCAATTACGCCGGCCTGCCCGACCACAAAGACCATGCGCTGGTGAAGAGGTACATGGGTGGCAAGGCCTCGGGCATCATCAGCTTCGGGCTTAAGTCCTCCCAGCCGGTCGAAGCCGGCGCACGATTCCAGGATGCGCTGCAGCTGTTCACCCGCCTGGTGAACATTGGCGATGCGAAATCGCTGGCCTGCCACCCGGCCTCGACCACGCACCGCCAGCTGAATGAGACCGAGCTGGCCAAGGCCGGGGTGAGCGCTGACATGGTCCGCCTCTCGGTCGGCATCGAACACATCGACGACCTGATGGCCGATCTGGACCAGGCGCTGGCTAAGGTGTGATCGGGCGCGCCGCGAGCGCTGAAGATGGGAGAGCATCGTGTGGCGCAGCGTGTTGACCTGGCTGGGCGGCGCAGCGCTGGTGTATGTCGCGTTGTGCGCAGCACTCTATGTGTTTCAGCGCTCGCTGCTCTATTTCCCGCAGCCAGCCCATGTCGATACGCCCAGCCTGCTCCTGAGCGTGCCCGGCGCGGAGTTGCAGGTGTCGGTGCTCGAGCGCGAGGGACCCCGTGCCGTGCTCTATTTCGGCGGCAACGCCGAGGACGTGTCGGCCAGCCTGGCAGAGCTGGCCGCCAGCTTTCCCGAACATGCGGTGTACGCCTTGCACTATCGCGGCTATGGCCGCAGCACCGGCAGCCCGAGCGAGGCGGCCTTGCAGGCGGATGCGCTGGCGCTGTACGACCATGTCGCGCGTCAACGGACAGACATCACCGTGGTGGGGCGCAGCCTGGGCAGTGGTCTGGCGGTGTCGCTGGCGGCCGCGCGGCCCCTGACGCGGCTGGTGCTGGTGACGCCTTACGACAGCATCGAGGCGGTGGCGGCGCAGCAGTATGCGATGTTTCCGGTGCGTTGGCTGATCCAAGACCGGTTCAACGCCGCTGCCCGCGCGCCGCAGGTGCGCGTGCCCACCACGGTGATCATCGCCGAGCGCGACGAAGTGATCCGCCGGGCGCGCTCCGATGCGCTGGTGAGTCGCTTTGCGCCGGGCGTGGCGCAGGTGGTGGTGATTGCCGGCGCCGGCCACAACACGCTGGACGGTCGCCCCGATTACGAGGCGGCGCTGGCGGGCCAGCGCTGACGTTCAGCGCTGACGTTCAGCGCTCGTCGTAGCTGACGACCAGGGTGTCGCTGGTGGGGCGGGCCTGGCAGCTGAGCACGAAGCCTTTGTCGGTCTCCCAAGGCTCAAGCGTGAAGTTCTTGTCCATGTGCACGCTGCCCTCCATGACCTTGGCGCGGCAAGTGCAGCACACGCCACCGCGGCAGGACCACGGCAGGTCGAGCCCGGCATTGAGCGCCACGTCGAGCACATGCTCGTCCTTGTTCATGCGCAGGCTGTGTGGCTTGCCGTCGAGCAACACGGTGAGGGCCACCTCGCCGTCGGTGCGCACCGCGGGGTGACCCAGCACCGCTGCTTTGCGCTGAGCAGCGGGCAGCGCTTCCAGCGTGGGCGATGTGAAGCGCTCGGTGTGCACCCGGTCCGGGCGCACGCCGGCCTCGAGCAGCGCCTGCTCCGTGGCTTCGATCATGGCCTCAGGGCCGCAGATGAAGACCTCGTCCATGCTGCCCACCGGTAGCAGCGCGGCGATGATCTCGCGCACTTTGTCGCCATCGATACGGCCTTGCAGCAAAGGCACTTCCTGGGCCTGGCGCGACAGCACGTGGATCAGCGTGAGGCGACCAGGGTAGCGATCTTTCAGGTCTTGCAGCGCTTCGTTGAACATCACGCTGGCCATGCGGCGGTTGCCATAGACCAGGGTGAACTTGGCGTCGGGCGAGTCTTCCAGCGTGCTGGCCAGGATGGAGAGGATGGGTGTAATGCCCGAGCCGGCGGCAAAGCCCACGCGGTGCAGCGCGCGGGGCTTGTGCACGGTGAAACGGCCGTCGGGCGGCATGACGCTGAGCGTGTCGCCGGCCTTCAGTGTGGTCGCAGCCCAGTTCGAGAACACACCGTTTTCCACCGGCCGAATACCCAGCGTGAGTTCACCCCGGCGCGTCAACAGACTGGCCGGGCTGCTGATCGAGTAGCTGCGGCGCACGTCTGCGCCCTTGATGGTGGCGCGCACCGTGAGGAACTGGCCAGGCTTGAAGGTGAAGGTGTCTCGCTGATCGGGTGGCACGGCCAGCGTGATGGCCACCGCGCCCGCGGCCTCGGGGCTGATGCGGGCGATGGCCAGGTCTTGGAAGCGAGGGGATGCTGTGCTCATGGCGTCAATAGGGTTTGAAGTAGTCGAACGGCTCTAAGCAATCGAGGCAGCGATACTGCGCCTTGCAGGCGGTGGAACCGAAGGGTGAGACTTCGGTGGTGTTGCACGAGCGGCATTGCGGGCAGGGCACGGCTTCGCGTCGGGCTGCGTGCCGACTGAACTTCACAGTGCCCACGGCGGTATCGCCCGCGCTGCCGCACTGGGGAGGGGCGATGCCGTAGGCGCGCAGCTTCTCGCGCGCGGCGTCGCTCATCCAGTCGGTGGTCCAGGCGGGTGTGAGCTGGGTGATCACGCGCGCCTCCTGTCCCATGGCCTTGATCGCGGCGCGCACATCGTCCTCGATCTGGCCCATGGCGGGGCAGCCGCTGTAGGTGGGCGTGATCACGACCTCGGCCACACCGTCTGCACCTCGCCGCACGCCGCGCAGGATGCCGAGTTCGGCGAGGGAGACCACCGGGATCTCCGGGTCAGTCAGGTGCTCCAGCGCCGCCTCGATGGCTTGCAGGTCGGTGCTGGAGGTGGCAGCAGCGTTCATGTCAGGGCGGGGGCTGGACTCACCACACGGCTTGTGGATGGGCGCGTGCCAAGCTCTGCATTTCTGCCAGCAAAAAGCCCAGGTGTTCCGAATGCAGTCCCACATGGCCCTGGGCCACGTAGCCCACGTGCGGCTGTGTGTCGCTGCGTTGCAGCGTCGCCTCGCTCAGGGTTTCATGGACGATGGCATTCCAGTCGTCGCGCAGCTCAGCCACGCGCACGCCGGCGCCCTTGGCCACGGCGGCATCTTCGGCGGGGTTCGCTGACCAGAAGGCTTCGCAGTAGGGCAGCAGGTGATCCAGCGCGGCCTGGGCGCGCGCATGGGACTCGTCGGTGCCGTCGCCGAAACGCACCAGCCAGTCGCTGGCGTGGCTCAGGTGGTAACGCACCTCCTTGAGCGACTTGGCCGCAACGCCGGCCAGCTGCGCGTCGCTGGAGGCCTGCAGCTGTTGCCAGACCAGGACCATGAATGCGCTGTAGAGAAAGTTGCGGGCGATGGTAGTGGCGTAGTCGCGTTCGGCGACCGCATAACCCACCAGAGCGCCGTGGTGCGGCAGCTCGAGCAGCGTGTGGTTGCGGAATTCAGCGGTGTCGCGGAAGTAGGCCAGGGTGTCCTCGGTGATCTGGCCATTCTGGCGCGCGCCTTGCAGGTGGGCAAAGCGCTGCACCTCGGCCGGGTCGGCGTTGATCAGCGTGGCGGCGTGCTGGTAGAGCAGGCGAGCCTGGCCGATCAGATCCAGGCTGTTGTTGGCCAGCGCCAGGTCTTCTTCAAGCACGGGACCGTGACCGCACCACTCGGCGTTGCGCTGACCCAGCACCAGGGCGTTGTCGGCCAGGTGCAAGAGATAGTCCACGGGCGCGTTGGCGGGTGCATCCATCACATGTGCCCCACTTTGTCCGGAATCTCGTAGAAGGTCGGATGCCGATAGATCTTGTCGGCGGCCGGGTCAAAGAAGCTGTCCTTGCTGTCGGGTTCGCTGGCGGTGATGGTGTTCGAGGGCACCACCCAGATGCTCACGCCTTCCTGGCGCCGGGTATATACATCGCGCGCCATCTGCAGCGCGTGTGTCGCATCACTCGCGTGCAGGCTGCCGCAGTGTTTGTGCTCCAGGCCTTGTTTGCTGCGCACAAAGACCTCCCAGAGCGGCCACTCCTTGAGGGCGGGTTGTTCAGTCATGCGGCCTCCTTTTGTTGACGTTGTTGTTGCTTGCGCGCGTGGGCCAGGGCGGCGTCGCGCACCCACTGGCCTTGCTCGTGAGCTTTCACGCGCGTGGCTAGGCGTTCCTTGTTGCAGGGGCCGTGGCCATTGACCGTGGCCCAGAACTCGTCCCAGTCGATGGCGCCGTGATCGTGGTGGCCGCGGGCCTCGTTCCACTTCAGGTCGGGGTCGGGAAGGGTCACGCCCAGCACCTCGGCCTGCGGCACGGTGGCGTCGATGAATTTCTGCCGCAAATCGTCGTTCGAAATGCGCTTGATGCCCCAGCGCATGCCTTGTGCGCTGTTGGGGCTGTCGCTGTCGGGTGGTCCAAACATGGCCAGGCATTTCCACCAGTAGCGGTTCACCGCATCCTGGACCATAGCCTTTTGCTCGGCCGTGCCTTGCATCATCACCAGCAAGGCCTCGTAGCCCTGTCGCTGGTGAAAGCTCTCTTCTTTGCAGACGCGGATCATGGCGCGGGCGTAGGGGCCGTAGCTGCATCGGCACAGCGGGATCTGGTTCATGATGGCCGCGCCGTCGACCAGCCAGCCGATCACGCCCATGTCGGCCCAGTTCAGCGTGGGGTAGTTGAAGATGGAGCTGTACTTCGCCTTGCCCGTGTGTAGCCCGTCGAGCATCTGGTCGCGGCTGGTGCCCAGGGTTTCGGCCGCGCTGTACAGATAAAGACCGTGACCGCCTTCGTCCTGCACCTTGGCGATCAGGATGGCTTTTCGCTTGAGGCTGGGGGCACGAGAAATCCAGTTGCCTTCGGGCAGCATGCCGACGACTTCGCTGTGGGCGTGCTGGCTGATCTGCCGCACCAGGGTCTTGCGGTAGGCCTCGGGCATCCAGTCGCGCGGCTCGATCTTGCCGTCGGCGTCGATCACTGCATCAAAATGTGCCATCAAAGCGGCGGTTTCGGCGTTGATGGGCGCGACCACGGCCTGCGGCCCCGGCTTGTTGTCGGCATCGGCCGTGCTGAACGATTGCGTGTACATGGGCGGTCTCCTGCGTCTGGAATGCGACGGAAAAAGCAGTATAGACAATTAGCCGACCGATCGGTCGGCTAATTGTCAGGCGATTGCTCAGGGTTTTTACGGTGCGCAGCGGGCCAGCACAATCGCTTACCTTGCTGGCTTGGCCAGGCCTTAAATTGGCGGCCATGACACACCTGACCCAACTCACTCCGCCCACACCGCCTTCACAACCCCGCAGCCAGCAACGCCTGACTCTGGTGGCTCTCGCCATGACCGCGGGGTGGCTGACCGCATGCGGTGGCGGCGGAGATGCTGGCAGTGCGGCCCTCCTTGCCGCAGGCGGCACCGTGGGCAGTGCGCCGGTCAGTGCCACCACCACCTCACCCACGCCGGCGGCGTCCAGTCCCGTCGCCTCGGCGGTTCTGGCGCCTGACAGCACCTGCAACCTGCCCAACTTCCAGGCTGACCTGTTGCGCCAGATCAACGCTGCCCGTGCGGCCGGGCGCAGCTGCGGTGCAACTGCCTTTTCCCCAACAAGCTCTCTGGCGTGGAACGCCCGCCTGTTCGCTGCTGCAGAAGGTCATTCGCGCGACATGGCGAGCAACAACTATTTTTCCCACACCAGCCTGGATGGGCGCTCGGCTTCGAGCCGGGTCACCACCGCGGGCTATGTCTGGCGGGCCACCGGTGAGAACATCGCCGCCGGTCAACGAGACGTGACCACCGTGATGAACGGCTGGCTGGCCAGCGAAGGCCATTGCCGCAACATCATGAATCCCAGCTACCAGGACGTGGCCGTCGCCTGTGTGCAGCAATCGGGTACCACCTACGGGCGCTACTGGACCATGGTGCTGGCCCGACCCTGATTCGCTGGAGGCGAGCGATCAGCCGCCGGACTCCACGCTTTGCCCCTTGCCGCGCCCCCGGCCCAACACATCCAGCAGGATGGTCAACGCCTGCTGCAGTGCCGGCTTGAGCGTATGGGGCGGGTTGATCACAAACATGCCGCTGGCGGTGAGGCCAGGTCGGTCGTCCGGACCATGGGTAGGGTCCTGACCAATCGCCAGGGTGGCGTTCAGCCACGGGCGCTGGGCCTGGTTGCTCAGGGTCTTGAGGCGCTTGGGCAGGTCATGGGCCTCGGTACGCGGGATGACGGGATACCAGACCAGGTAGGTACCGGTCGGGAAGCGCTTGAGTGAGTCCTGTATGCAGGCGCTCACTTTCGCGTAATCGCTCTTGATCTCGTAGCTGGGATCGATCAGCACGAGCGCACGCCGGGAGCCGGTGGCCGAAGGCGGTGGCGGCAAAAGTGGCTTGAGGCCTTCGAAGCCATCCTGACGCAACACCGTGATGTTCCGGCCGGCTCCCAGCTGGGCGATGTTGGCGTCCAGCGTCTTGCCGTCGGTCGGGTGCAGCTCGAACAGCTTCAGCCTGTCGCGCGAGACGGTACGCATCAGCGAGTGCAACACAAAGGGCGATCCTGGGTAGACGCGCAGGCTGCCCGAAGGGTTGAAGCTGGCGATCAGGTCCAGGTAGTCATCCAGGGCAGGGCTGGCCGTTACCGGCGTGCCCTGGGCCGGGCGGCAGGCCGCCATGAGTTTGACCACACCGTCTTTGGCTTCGCCGCCGGTTTCCGCATAGTCGCCATCCAGCCGGTACAGGCCTGCCCCGGCATGGGTGTCTACCAGGGTGATTGCCGGTTCTTTCTGCATGAGGTGACGCAGGGTGGCAATCAGCGTGGTGTGCTTGATCACATCCCCGTGGTTGCCGGCATGAAAGGCATGGCGATAGCTGAACATAGGCCGCCATGGTAGCGGTTATGGCTGCTTCACCACATGCCGCTTGCCTCGACCCCGGGAAATTTCGTACAATGGAAGGCTTCGCAGCGAAATAGGCTCCGCGACGAAGTCGATCTGGCGCCATGCGGCGGATCAATCCCCACCTAAGAGGTTTCCAGCAGAGAAACACCGACCGTGGAAAAGAGCCGCCAAACCCTCTCTTCAGAGAAACTCATGACCAAAACGTTCAGCGCCAAACCCGCTGACGTGACGCACGAGTGGTTTGTGATTGACGCGACCGACAAGGTCCTCGGACGAGTTGCCAGTGAAGTGGCTCTCCGACTGCGCGGCAAGCACAAGGCCATTTACACGCCTCACGTCGATACCGGTGACTTCATCGTCATCATCAACGCGGCCAAGATCCGCGTCACGGGCAACAAAGCCCTGGACAAGATTTACTACCGCCACTCCGGCTACCCGGGCGGTATCTACGCCACCAACTTCCGCGACATGCAGGCCAAGCACCCGGGCCGCGCGATCGAGAAGGCCGTCAAGGGCATGCTGCCCAAGGGCCCGCTCGGCTACGCCATGATCAAGAAGCTCAAGGTGTACGGCGGTGCCGAGCATCCCCACACCGCCCAACAGCCTAAAGTGCTGGACATCTGAAGGAGCCAGCAATGATTGGTGAATGGAACAATGGCACCGGCCGTCGCAAATCCAGCGTCGCGCGGGTGTTTCTGAAAAAAGGCTCCGGCCAGATCGTGGTCAATGGCAAGGACATCCAGGCCTACTTCGGCCGTGAGACATCCATCATGATCGCCAAGCAGCCCCTGCTGCTGACCAACCACGCCGATACCTTCGACGTGATGGTCAATGTGCACGGTGGTGGCGAATCCGGCCAGGCCGGCGCTGTGCGCCATGGCATCACCCGCGCCCTGATCGACTACGACGCCACGCTCAAGCCTGAGCTGTCGCAAGCCGGTTTCGTGACGCGCGATGCGCGCGAGGTCGAGCGCAAGAAGGTCGGTCTGCGTTCTGCACGCCGCGCCAAGCAGTTCAGCAAGCGCTAGCCGCCTGTTTGCCTGCTGCAAAAGCCGCCCTCAAGTCAGCTTGGGGCGGTTTTTTGCTTTCAGGACCTTGGTTACGTTGGCTTGCAAATTGAAAGGCTTTTGAATGCGATTTCGCTTGCTCCGAAGGCGTCTGGCGCAAAACACGCCGCGCGTGTCGGTGCGCAGTGCCCTGCCGTGGCCGTTCCGCTGGTTGCTGGGTGCGGTGGTGCTGGGCTTCTCGGGGGCGCTGGCATTGTGGGCATTTGAGTTTGGCAAAGACATTGCCGGTCTGGATCGCAACGCCAAGCAGGAGCTGGCGAGTCTGCGCAGCGAAGTCGCGGTGCTTCGAGAGGAGCTGGGCAAGTCTCAGTCGATCTCCAACACGTCTGAGAGCCTGTTGACGGCGGAGAGGGTGGCGCAGGAGCAGCTTTTGCTGCAGATGCGGCAGCTGGAAGTGGAGAACCAGGCGCTGCGCAGCGATCTGGGTTTCTTTGAGCGCCTCATGCCTGGCACGGGCAGCGATGAACTCAACATCCGTGGCCTGCAGGTGGAACGGGTCTCCGAAGGCCAATTGCGTTGGCAGGCGCTGATGATCCAAGCCAAGAAGAATGCGCCCGAGTTCAAGGGCACGCTGGAGATCTCGCTCACCGGCACGCTGGAAGGCAAGCCCTGGTCCAGTGCAGGTGCGGGAAGATCGCAACCGGTTGTCATCAAGAGTTACCTTCGGCGTGAAGGCCTGATCGACCTGCCGCCCATGACCGTGGTAAAAACCGTGACTGCCCGTATCCTGCAGGGCAGCGTGGTGAAGTCGGTTCAAACCGTCAAGCTGTAGATTCCATCGTTGTCTGGAGAATCGCCCATGTTCGGCAAGAAGAAACAGCCCCCCATCAAGAGCCTGATTGCACTAGGCACGCGAATCGAGGGCAACGTGATCTTTCACGATGGCTTGCGCGTGGATGGGGAAGTGGTCGGCGATATCCGTGCCAGCGATGAGCAGCCCAGCATTCTGGTGGTCAGCGAAGAGGCCAGTGTGTCGGGACAGATTCATGCGGACCACGTCATCATCAATGGCCGCGTAAAGGGCCCTGTGCATGCATTCGAACTGCTGGAGCTGCAACCGAAGGCGCGGATCGAAGGCGATGTGTCCTACAAGGCGCTGGAAATGCACCAAGGCGCCACGATTTCCGGGCAGCTCAAGCCCATGATTGGCGCTCTCGAGGACAAACCCACACTGAAGCTGGCGGCAAACAACCTCTGAGTGCGCTGGCGCCGGAATTGAGCTAGCATGGTCGTCAGGGGGTTAGAAATCCCGCACGCTACGGCCCTGTGACCGTGGCTTATCCATTTGATGACGAGGACAAATATGAGTGCTGTGGCTGAAAACATCCCCACCGAGATGCCTGCTCCGCTGATCTTCACCGACAGCGCTGCGGCTAAGGTGGCTGAACTGGTGGCCGAAGAAGGCAACCCGGACCTGAAGCTGCGCGTATTTGTGCAGGGTGGCGGCTGTTCGGGTTTCCAGTACGGGTTCACCTTTGATGAAGTGGTGAACGAAGACGACACCGAAATGGCCAAGAACGGCGTTTCGCTGCTGATCGACGCCATGAGCTACCAGTACTTGGTGGGCGCCGAGATCGACTACAAGGAAGACCTTGAAGGGGCCCAGTTCGTGATCAAGAACCCCAACGCGACCAGCACCTGCGGTTGCGGTTCAAGTTTCAGTACCTGATCTGAGGCCTCGCTACCACCCACAAGAAAGGGAGTCATTGGCTCCCTTTCTGGTGGGTGGTTGTCTATATGCCCGACCAATGATCACTCGGCGCTGGCCTGTTGCAAGGTGGCCGCGGCACTCAGCTTTGCTCGCTGCTCCTGCGCCACGGTATCAAACTCGCCGCGTAACGCGCGGCTGATCGGGATGTTCTCGCTCTTGCGGGCGATTTCCAGCGGGTCCTGGTGCACGCCGTTGTCGCGGAACTCAAAATGCAGATGCGGACCGGTGGAAAGGCCAGTGGACCCCACAGCACCGATGAAGTCACCCTGTTCTACCCGCTGTCCCTTTTTCACATCGATGCGGCTGAGGTGGGCAAACAAGGTGGATTTCTTGTCGCGGTGGCTGACCTCGATCACGTTGCCGTAGCCACGCTGCCATCCGGCGAAACTCACAACGCCGTCGGCGATGGTTCGCACCGGTGTGCCCGTGGGGGCCGCATAGTCCACGCCGAGATGGGCTTTTTTCCGGCCCAGCACCGGGTGGAAGCGCATACCGTAGCCGCTACTGACACGGGAGAACTCTAGCGGTGAGCCTAGGAAGGCTTTGCGTGAACTCTGGCCATCGAAGCCGAAGTAAGCGCCTTTCTGGCCTGCGCCACCGAACCAGACCGCCTGGTGCTCGCGCCCGTTGTTGATGAACTCCGCGCTGAGCACCCGGCCCGCGCGCAGCGGCTCGCCGTCGGCCTCGAGGGCTTCGTAGACCACACTGAAGCGGTCGCCTTGGCGCAGGTCGCGCCGGAAGTCGATGTCAGACGAAAAGATCTCGGCCAGCTGCACCGCGACGTTGTCGGGCAGGTTGACGGCGTCGGTGGCAGCAAACAGCGAGCTGCGGATTGTGCCGCTGGCCAGACGGGCAGAGGCGGTGAGTTCCCCCGATTCCATCCGGGCGCTCAGGCCCTGGGGAGTGCGCTCCACCACCAGGCGGTTGAAATTGCGTCCGTCATTGGGCAACCAGCGGGCGGTGAGGCGCAGCAATTCGCCGCTGTCACTGGCTTCCACGTGCACCAACTTGCTGGCGCGGCCAGCCAGCAGCAGCTGAGCGGTCTTGTCCTTGCGCAAGAACGTTTCGGCTTCGCGATCGCCCACACCCAGGCGATTGAGCAGTGACTGGGCGGTATCGTCGCGGCGCACCGTGTCGCTGCGGTACAGCGTGAGTGGCACCTGGGCCGACAACGCGTCGGACGGAAAGGAGGCGATGCTCAGCGTTTCCACCACCTGGCTCACGGGCAGGCGAGAAGCGTCGGGTGCGAGAGGGGCAATGCCAAATGCGGTCACACCGGTGCCGAGCAACAGCGCGCCCAACCCAGCCATGATGCGGCGGGGGTGACGGCCGAGGCTTTGGCGGGTTGCCTGGGCGATGGCTCCCAGTTGGGTGAACAGGGCTTGCGTCAAAATCGGGTCCGGGCTGCAGGTGGCCAGCGCCACGCTGTGAGGTTCAAAGGGTTGAAGCGGCGGACCAGAGCCGCGGCGTTCAGCGAACAACGTGCCTTGTTGCCTGCTGGCAACGGGGAGCGCACTAAAATGCATCCTCACCCACAAAAATCACGGTTATATCCTCCCATTGTACCGGGGTCAGGGTTTGCCGCATATGGACATACACGTATGAATCTGGCCCGAGTAGACGCCAAAAGTTCTCAGCACAAGGGGCCAGACCACGAGGACTGGACGGACGGCGTGCGCGAGGCGATGGCTGTCACCTTGCGCGGCTGTGAAGAGTTGTTGCCGCACGACGATTGGGCCAAGAAGCTGGCCCGCGCCGAGCGTGACGGTGTCGCCCTGCGTATCAAGCTGGGTTTGGACCCGACCGCGCCGGACATCCACATCGGTCACACGGTGGTGCTCAATAAGCTGCGGCAGCTGCAGGACCTGGGCCACCAAGTCATTTTCCTGATCGGCGACTTCACCAGCCTGATCGGCGACCCATCCGGTCGCAACACCACCCGCCCGCCGCTCACGCCGGAGCAGATCCAGGCCAACGCACAGACCTACTACCGGCAGGCCAGTCTGGTGCTCGACCCGGCGCGCACCGAGATCCGCTACAACAGCGAGTGGAGCGAGCCGCTGGGCGCGGCCGGCATGATCCAGCTCGCGGCCAAGTACACCGTGGCCCGCATGATGGAGCGCAACGATTTCCACGATCGCTTCAAAGCGGGCACGCCGATCAGCGTGCACGAATTTCTGTACCCGCTGATGCAGGGCTACGACTCGGTGGCACTGAAGGCCGACCTGGAACTCGGAGGTACCGACCAGAAGTTCAACCTGCTCATGGGCCGTCACCTTCAGGCCGAGTACGGGCAGGAGCCGCAGTGCATCCTGACCATGCCGCTGCTCGAAGGCCTGGACGGGGTGGAAAAAATGTCCAAGAGCAAGAACAACTACATCGGCATCAGCGAGCCAGCCAACACCATGTTCGCCAAGGTGCTGTCGATTTCAGACACGCTGATGTGGCGTTGGTACACGCTGCTGTCGTTTCAGTCGATGGATGCGATCGAGGGGCTTCGGCAGGAGGTTGCGGCAGGCCGCAACCCCAAGGACGTCAAGGTGACGCTGGCAAAGGAAATCACTACCCGCTTCCATAGCGCGGCGGCTGCCGATGCGGCCGAGCAGGACTTCATCAACCGCAGCAAGGGCGGTATACCCGACGACATCGCCGAGCTCAGTTTCTCTGGAGCGCCCATGGGTATTGGCGCACTGCTCAAGGCCGCGGGCCTTGCGCCCTCGACCAGCGAAGCCAACCGGCTCATCGACGGCGGGGGTGTGCGCATTGATGGGGCTGTCATCAGCGACAAGGGTCTCAAGCTCGATGCCGGCACCCGTGTGTTGCAGGTGGGCAAACGAAAGTTTGCGCGCGTCACGTTGTTGTGAGGCACGCCAGCGGCCTGTGGCGTCAGCGGCTAATGGGCTTCACGTTCCAAATGTCATCGGCGTATTCGCGGATGGTTCGGTCGGATGAGAAGAACCCCATGCCCGCGACGTTGAGGATGGCCTGGCGGGTCCACTCAATGGGACGCCGGTACAGTGCATCGACTTGGTGCTGAGTGGCGACGTAGTCGGCGTAGTCGGCCAGCAGCAGGTAGTGGTCGGAGTCGAGCAGGGCGCCCACCAGATCGTGGTACCGGTGCGGTTCGGCAGGTGAGAATGCGCCGTCGGCGATGCGGTCGATGGCGAGCCTCAGGTCGTAACTCTCCTCATAGTGCTGACGCGGCCTATAGCCAGCGGCCCGCACCGCGGCCACCTGCTCGGTGCGCAGCCCGAAGACGAACATGTTGTCCACCCCGACCTGCTCGGCAATCTCGATGTTGGCGCCATCCCAGGTGCCGATGGTCAGCGCACCGTTCAGCGCAAACTTCATGTTGCCGGTGCCCGAGGCCTCGGTACCGGCGGTGGAAATCTGTTCCGACAGGTCGGCGGCGGGAATGATGATCTCGGCCAGCGACACGCGGTAGTTGGGCACGAACACTACCTTGAGCTTGTCACCCACCCGCGGGTCGGCGTTGACCACATGGGCCACGTCGTTGATGAGCCGGATCACCTTCTTGGCCATGTAGTAAGCCGACGCGGCCTTGCCCGCGAAGATCACGGAGCGCGGCATCCAGTTGTCGTGCGGATTGGCCAGGATCTGGTGGTAGCGGGTGATGACGTGCAGCAGGTTGAGCAGCTGGCGCTTGTACTCGTGCATGCGCTTCACCTGTACGTCGAACAGGCTCTCAGGGTTGAGGACGACGCCAGTCTCACGCGCAATGCGCTCGGCCAGCCTGCGCTTGTTCTGTGCCTTGGCGAGCTGGAATGCGTTGTTGAAAGCGGGCTCGGCGGCGAGCTCGCGCAGCGCGCCGAGTTCATCCAGGTTGCGCCGCCAGGTGGTGCCGATGCGCGAGTCGATCAGCTCGGACAGTGGCGGATTGGCCTGGGCCAGCCAGCGCCGAGGCGTGATGCCGTTGGTCTTGTTGCAGAAACGGTCCGGGAACACCTGGGCGAAGTCGGCAAAGATGGTCGACACCATGAGGCGGCTGTGCAGAGCTGACACGCCGTTGACCCGGTGCGATGCCAGAACACTGAGGTAGGCCATGCGGATGCGGCGCGGACCGTTCTCATCGATCAGCGAGATGCGGCGTAGCAAATCGTTGTCATTCGGAAATCGGACATGCAACTCGGCTAGGAAGCGGGCGTTGAGGTCGAAGATGATGCGCAAGTGCCGCGGCAGCACTTGACCGAACAGGTCGACCGACCAGGTTTCCAGCGCTTCCTGCATCAGTGTGTGGTTGGTGTAGCTGAAGATGCGCGTGCATAGCGACCAGGCCTTGTCCCAGGTTAGACGGTGCACGTCGATCAGCAGCCGCATGAGTTCGGGCACGGCGAGGGCAGGGTGGGTATCGTTGATGTGGATCGCAACCTTGTCCGGCAGTTGGTCCAGGCTGCCGTGGTCGCGCAGAAAACGGCGCAGCAGGTCTTGCAGCGAGGCGCTGACGAAAAAGTATTCCTGGCGCAGGCGCAGCTCGCGACCGTGCTCGGTGCTGTCATCGGGGTAGAGCACGCGCGAGACGTTCTCCGAAGCGTTCTTTGCCTCCATCGCGCGGATGTAGTCGCCCTTGTTGAAGGCATCCAGGTTGATGGCGTGGCTGGCGCGGGCCGACCACAGGCGCAGCGTGGAGACCGAGCCCAGTTCGTAGCCGGGCACTGCGTAGTCGTAGGCAACCGCGATCACCTCTTCAGCCTCGATCCATTGCACGCCGCCGTTACCGGTGTCGAGGCGCCCGCCGAAACACACGCTGTAGCTGAATTCCGGGCGCATGATTTCCCACGGGTTGCCCGCCTCCAGCCAGCCATCGGGTTCTTCGACCTGTTGCCCGTTGACGATGCGCTGGGCGAACATGCCGTAGTCGAATCGGATGCCGTAGCCCATGTTGGGAAGGCCGAGCGTGGCCATGGAGTCTAGGAAGCAGGCGGCCAGGCGGCCAAGGCCACCATTGCCCAGGCCGGGGTCGGCCTCGAGGTCTAGCAGCTGGTCAAAATCGGCGCCCAGCTGGGCGCAGGCCGCACGGGTCTCGTCGTGTATGCCCACGGCCATCAGGGCATTGCTGAGCATGCGACCGGGCAGGAACTCCATGGACAGGTAGTAGACGCGCTTGAGGTCCTGGGTGTGGGTAGCCTGCCGGGTCTCGCGCCAGCGGTCCATGACGCGATCACGGGCCGCGTGGAAGATGGCGAACAGCCAGTCGCGCTGCGTGGCCGACTGCACGTCCTTGCCCACCATGTACACCAGCCGGTTGGCGATGGAGCGGCGCAGCGCGACCACGGTGTTGGTCGGGTGGTCGAATTCGAAGTCCTGTTCAGCGGGGTGGTTCATGGGTGGTCGAGGTCGTGGGCTGGATAGAGAAAGGTCATGGCGCTGGTGCGCGCGGTATCAGCGTCGAGAAGAGGGACTGGTAGGCCTGGGCTGCGTGTTGCCAGTCGAAGCGCAAGGCCATGGCGTTTCGCTGCGCGGCGGTCCAGTCAGTGGGGCGCCGGTGCAGGGCAAAGGCGCGGCGCACCGCTCGTGCCATCGCTGCGCTGGTGAATTCGTCGAACATAAAACCACTGGCAGTGCCATCGTCTAGGTTCTCTAGGCTGGCGTCGGTGACCGTGTCTGCCAGACCCCCCACTGCGTGTACCAGTGGCAAGGTACCGTAGCCCATGGCGTACAGCTGCGTCAGGCCGCAGGGCTCGTAGCGCGAGGGCACGAGCAGCACGTCCGACCCGGCGACGATGCGGTGGGCCGTGGGCTCATCGTAGACCAGGTGCAGGCCCACCTCTCCCGGGTGGCGCGCAGCGGCCTGCTGCAGGGCGTCGACCAGACCAGGGTCGCCGGTACCTTGCACCACCAGCTGCCCGCCCTGCGCCACCAGCTCGTCGAGCACCTCGTGCAGCAGGTGCAGGCCCTTCTGTTCGCTCAGGCGGCTCACCACGCCGAACACCAGGGCGTCGGACCGAGCCGTCAAGCCGAACTGCCGTTGCAGCGCCTGTTTGTTGAGGGCTTTTCCCGCCAGGTGACTGGCGTCGTAGCGGTGCTCGATGCGCGGATCGGTTGCCGGGTTCCAGACCGCATAGTCAACGCCATTGAGAATGCCGTGCAGCTGACCCTGGTGTGCCCGCAACACACCGTCCAGTCCACAACCCTGCTCGGGGGTCGTGATTTCCACGGCGTAGCGCGGGCTCACGGTTGTGATGGCTTGCGCGTATTGCAGACCTGCCTTCATGAACGACAGCTGGCCGTGGAACTCTGCGCCGGTGACCTGCAGCACCGAGGGCGGCAGGCCCAGATGCAGTCCGGCCTTCAGCGGGAACAGACCTTGGTAGGCCAGGTTGTGCACGGTGAACACGGTGGGCGGACACGGCTGTGCGTGGGACAAATGAAGGTACAGCGGCGCCAGACCGGTGTGCCAGTCGTGGGCGTGCAGCACATCGGGCTGCCACGCCGGGTCGCCACCCAGCGCCAGCCACGCAGCAGCCCAACTCAGCAGGGCGAAGCGCTCGGCGTTGTCTGCCCATTCGCGGCCGTCCGGGTCGAGGTAAGGCCCACCCGGCCGGTGAAACAGGGCGGGCGCATCGAGCAGGTAGAGCGGTTCACCGGTGGAGACCAGGCGTCCGAGCAGCAGCCGGGGCGCTGGCTGCATCTCCCCCAGCAGCGCTGGACCGCCCTGGCCGCTCAAGGCCAGTGCCGGCCCTTTGATTTCAACGCCCGCCTGCAGTGCGGCGAAGGCGGGCAGCAAGCGGCGCACTTCGTTGCCCTCTGCCTGTAGGGCCGTAGGCAAGGCGGTAGCCACATCGGCCAGGCCGCCGGTTTTCAGCAAGGGATACAGCTCGGTGCAGGCGAACAGCACTTTCACCCGGGTTCTCCCGCAGATGGCGTGGGAGCTGCCACGCGCGCCAGCATGTCGCGGGTCACCAGCACCACGCCTTGTTCGGTGCGAAAGAAATTTCGCGCGTCGGCCTCGGCGTCGAACCCGATCTCCATTCCGGCCGGAATGACGCACCCGGTGTCAATCACCGTTTTTCGCAAACGCACGTGGCGATTGACCTGCACATCGGGCAGGATGACCGATTCCTCCACCTGGCTGTAAGAGTGGAGGCGCACGCGCGAGAACAGCACCGAGCGGCGCAGGTAGGCGCCCGAGATGATGCAGCCTCCCGAGACCAGCGAGTCCACGCCCATACCGCGCCGGTCGTCGTCGTCGAACACGAACTTGGCCGGTGGCAGCTGTTCCTGGAAGGTCCAGATCGGCCAGCTGCGGTCATACATGTCGAGCTCGGGCAGCGGCAGGGTCAGGTCCATGTTAGCCGCCCAGTAGGCATCGATGGTGCCCACGTCGCGCCAGTAATCAGGCGCGTCCGGCGTGCTTTTCACGCACGACAGACCAAATGGATGGGCAACGGCCTCGCCGCGCGCCACCAGCGCCGGGATGATGTCTTTGCCGAAATCCCGGCTGGAGCCGCTTAGCTGAGAGTCCGCCTTGAGCAGCTCGTACAGGTAATCCGCGTCAAACACGTACACCCCCATGCTGGCCAGTGCATGGTCCGTGCTCCCGGGCATGGGTTGCGGATGGCGCGGCTTTTCGTCGAAGCGCACGATGCGCCGTTGTTCGTCGATGGTCATAACCCCGAACCCCTGCGCGTCGGCCAGTGGCACCTCGACGCAGGCGACGGTGCAGCGCGCGCCTTGGCTCACGTGGTCGGCAATCAGATTGGCGTAGTTCATCTTGTAGATGTGGTCGCCTGCCAGCACCAGCACGTAGTCGGGTTTTTGAGCGCTCAGGATGGTGATGTTCTGGAACACGGCATCGGCCGTGCCCTGGTACCAGGAGTGCTCGTCGATCTGCTGCTGGGCGGGCAGCAGGTCTATGTATTCGCTGAACTCGCTGCGCAGGAACGACCAGCCGCGCTGCAGATGCCGCAGCAGGCTGTGCGACTTGTACTGGGTGAGGACCGAAATTCGGCGCACGCCGGAGTTCAGGCAGTTCGACAGCGCAAAGTCGATGATCCGGAACTTGCCGCCGAAATACACGGCCGGCTTGGCGCGGCGATCGGTCAGCGCATGCAGGCGCGAACCGCGGCCACCGGCGAGCACCAGGGCAATGGTGCGGCGTGCGAGCTGGTATGGGTCGTTGTGGTCCATCGGCGAGTCCCCTATGTGATGGTGTTTCGGATTCGATAGCTCAGGTTCTGCCATGGGCGCGAATCATGGCGCCCAAGCGGCTCGCCGGCGACGCGTCGACCATAGTCCAGTCGAATCGCCAGGTCCAGCAGCCGCGGGCCTGGCCAGGCACGTTCATTCGGTGGCTGCTGTCCAGTCCCAGCACGTCCTGAAACGGCACGATGAGGGTGTTGGCCACCGACTGGGACAGGGCCTGCACCATGGCCCAGTGAACCTCCCGGTCCACCTGCGGGCCAAGGTAGTGGCGCACCGCGTCGCGCGCCTCGGGGCCGAGCGACAGCCACCAGCCCACTGTGGTGTCGTTGTCGTGGGTGCCGCTGCAGGCCACGATGCCTTGGGCCAGGTTGTGGGGCAGGTGCATGTTGGTCGGCGAGCCGTCGAAGCCGAACTGCATCACCCGCATGCCCGGGAAGCCGCAGTCCAACCGCAGCTGGGTGACGGTGTCGGTGATCACACCCAGGTCTTCGGCGATGAAGGGCAGGGGACCCAGCCCCTCGTCAAGCGCCTCGAAAAAGCGGCTCCCGGGGCCGGCCTGCCAGTGGCCGTTGACAGCGGTGGTGTCGGTGGCCGGGATTTCCCATCCGGCTTCGAAGCCGCGGAAGTGGTCCAGCCGCACCACGTCGAGTAGGGAGAGCAGATGGCCCGCGCGGCGGGTCCACCAGCCCCAGCCGTCGGCCGCCATGGTGTCCCAGCGGTACAGCGGATTGCCCCAGCGCTGACCGTCGACGCAAAAATAATCGGGCGGCACGCCGGCCACCACGCTGGGCTCGCCCTGCGCATCGAGCCTGAACTGTCCGGCGTGGGTCCAGACGTCGGCGCTGTGGTGGTCCACGAACAGGGGCAGGTCGCCGACGAAGTGGATGTTGCGCGCATGGGCAGCGGCTCGCAGCCGCGCCCACTGGACCTGGAAGCGCCATTGCACAAAGTGCCAGAAACCCAGGGCGCCCGCAGCTGCGGCATCCAGGCGCTGCAGCGCCGACGGGTCGCGCTGGGCCAACTCGGTCGGCCAATGGGTCCAGGGTTCGCCGTGTCGCTCGGTCAGGACCATGAAGCGGGCGTAGTCGATCAACCACCCCGCCTGCACCTTGGTGAAGCGCTCAAACGCTTCGCGGTCGTCAGCACTGGCCTGCCGCTGGAAGCCGCGCCAGGCCTGATTCAAGGCGGCACGACGGTGCGGTATCACGCGTTCGAAGTCGCATCGGCGCGGGTCGAAGCCGGGGTCGGGCAGGGGTGGGAGCCAGCCGCAGGCCGCCAGGTCGTCTAGGTCCACCAGCCAAGGATTGCCGGCGAACGCCGAAGGGCTGCGGTAGGGCGAGTGGCCGGGGCCGGAGGGCGTGAGCGGAAGGATCTGCCAGAGCGACTGCCCGGCGGTTGCCAGCCAGTCCAGAAAGTGCATCGCACCCTCGCCTAGATCGCCCGATCCATGCCGCCCGGGCAGGCAGGTCAGGTGCAGCAGCACGCCGCTGGTACGCCGCTGCAGCAGAGGGTGTGGATCGTGCTTCATGATGAGGCTGGCGGTTCGTGGGTCAAGGGCTGGACCAGCATCAGCACCGCGGAGGGAGCAGCGTCGATGCCGCCGGTGAACAGGCGCGCAGGCTCACCGTCCTGGGCCACCCAGCCCTGTGCACTGTCCATCAGCAGTTGCCATTCGCCACCGGGCAGGCTCACCGACGTGACGTCCGGGTTACCGTGGAAGATCAGCATCACGCGCTCCTGGGCCGGCGTCCCGCGTTCACCAACGGTGATGACGCAAGCGAGCAGGCGCCCGTCCGGGATGTCCCACTCAATACCGTGAGGGTGCGTGCCGCTCGCGTTGCGCCAGTCGATGTCGGGGCAGTGTGCCCCCGCGACCGGCTCACCGGTGTACCAGTGCGGGTGCCGCAGCGCCGGGTAGCGCTGCCGCAAGCTCGCCAGTCCGCTCACAAAGGCGGTCAGCGCCCGGTCAGCCTGCGACCAGTCCAGCCAGGTGGTGGGATTGTCTTGGCAGTAGGCGTTGTTGTTGCCGCGCTGGCTGTGGCCGAGTTCGTCTCCCGCCAGCAGCTGCGGTGTGCCTTGTGCGCAGAACAGCGTGGCTAGCAGGGCGCGCCGCCAGCGCGCGCGCCGTTGCAAGATCACCGGGTCGGTGGTCGGGCCCTCTTCGCCGCCGTTGGCGCTGAAATTGTGGTCATGACCGTCCTGCGTGCCTTCGCCGTTGGCCTCGTTGTGTTTTCGCTCATAGGCGGTGAGATCGGCGAGGGTAAAGCCGTCGTGGGCCGTGATCAGGTTGATGCTGGCGGTGGGTGGACGTCCGCTGCCCTGGAACAAGTCGTTGGAGCCGGCCAGGCGGCGCGCAAACTGGCCGCGCGTGCAACTGTGGCCCAGCCACCAGGCGCGCACCGTATCGCGGAAGCGGTCGTTCCACTCGTGCCAGCGGGCGTTGAACTGGCCGGTGCGGTAGCCGTGGGGACCTACGTCCCAGGGCTCGGCGATCAGTTTGGCGCGCGTCAGCACCGGGTCTTGCGCGATCGCGGTGAACAGCGTGGCCAGCGGGTTGAAGTTGCGACCCAGCTCGGGTGCGCGGCCCAGGGTCACGGCCAGGTCGAATCGGAAGCCGTCCACCCCAAAGGCCTGGACCCACCAGCGCAGGCTGTCCATGATGAGTTGGGTCACGCGTGGCTGGCCCATGTCGAAGGTGTTGCCACAGCCAGTGGGGTTGAAGTAGTCGCCATGGCCGTCCAGCGCGTACCAAGCGGCGTTGTCTAGACCTCGCCACGACAGCGTGGGGCCTTGGGTGTCGCTCTCGGCGGTGTGGTTGTAGACCACGTCAAGGATCAGCTCAATACCGTGCCGGTGCAGGGTGTCGACCATCTGCCGGAACTCGGCGCGTACCGCCGAATCGTCGGCGCCCGCGCCACCGCGCGAAGCCAGGCGCGGGTCGGGTACAAAAAAACTCAGGCTGTTGTAGCCCCAGAAGTTGGTGAGGCCCTTCTGAATCAGGTGGCGTTCGTCCACGTGCAGGTGCACCGGCAGCAGACACAGGCTGGTCACGCCAAGGCGCTCGTAGTGCGCCAACATGGCAGGGCTGGCCACCGCGGCATACGAGCCTTGGTGCTCCGGCTCCACGCTGGGGTGTAAACGGGTGAGTGATTTGACGTGCGCCTCGTAGATCAGCGTGTCGCGCCAGGCGGTCGCTGGTCCGCTCGCGATGCGGGCGCCGGCCTGCAATTCAGCCTCGGTGTCGATCACGCGGCACTTGGGCACGAACGCCGCATTGTCGGTCGACTCGGGCAGGGTGGTTGCATCGGGCCGCGGCTCGCTTCGCACCACCAGATCGTCCAGTGAGCCCACCAGCGCACGCGCCCAAGGGTCGATCAACAGCCGCGCAGGGTTGAAGCGATGCCCCAACTGCGGTTGCCAGGGGCCATCGGCCCGCAGGCCATAGAGCTGTCCGGCGGTGATGCCCGGAACGAAGCCGTACCAGACCCCTTCAGCTCGCTCGGGCAGGCGCCAGCGCGCGGTCTCGGTCTGGCCATCGGCTGTGTATAGGCAGATCACCACAGCTCGGGCGTTGGGAGCGAATACGCACACGTTGAGTCCGCCGCGCTCGCGCAAGCGGGTGAGCTGTGTCCCCATGGGCCATGGGCGACCGGGTTCGCAGCAGGGCACTTGCACCAGCGGCACGGTCATGGGCGCTCCGGTTGCAGCCACAGCACGGCCAGCGGTGGCAGTGTGAGCGCCGCGGACCAGTCCTGGCCGTGTAGCGGCGCGTCGTCACACCACATGTGGCCGTCGTTGCCCACATTGCCGCCGCCGTAGTGGAACGAATCGGTGTTGAGCACCTCGCGCCAGGCGCCGCTGTGCGGCAGTCCCACGCGGTATCCGTGGCGGACCAGGGGCGTGAAGTTGGCGACCACCACCACCGTGTCTTCCGGCCGGTGGCCGTATCGCGCAAAGGCCAGCACCGACTGCTCGGCGTCGTCCACCACCAGCCACTGGAAGCTCTGCGGGTCGCTGTCGCGCGCGAACAGCGCCGGCGAGGCGCGGTAGGCGTGGTTCAGATCGCCCACCAGCCGGTGAATGCCCGCGTGGGCCGGGTCCTGCAGCAAGGCCCAGGGTAGTTCGCCATCGTGGTTCCATTCGGTGGGCTGGGCCAGTTCTGCGCCCATGAACAGCAGTTTCTTGCCCGGGTGAGCGTACATCCAGCAATAGAGGGCTCGCAGGTTGGCCAGCTGCTGCCAGCGATCGCCAGCCATTTTGCCCAGCAGCGAGCCTTTGCCGTACACAACCTCGTCATGCGAAAGCGGCAGCACGTAATCCTCGCTGTGCGCATACATCATGGCGAAGGTCAGCTTGTGGTGGTGCCAGCGCCGGTGCACGGGGTCCAGGGCCAGGTAGCTCAGCACATCGTGCATCCAGCCCATGTTCCATTTGTGGTCGAAGCCGAGGCCGCCTTGGGCCGTAGGGCCAGTCACGCGCGGGAAGGCGGTCGATTCCTCGGCGGTGGTCATGGCCTGCGGCGCTTCGCGGTGCAGCACGTCGTGCACTTCGCGCAGAAAGGCAATGGCCTCGTAGTTTTCACGTCCGCCGTCGCGGTTCGGAATCCAGTCGCCGGCCGTCCGGCTGTAGTCGCGGTACAGCATTGACGCCACTGCGTCCACACGCAGACCGTCGATGCCGTACTGCTCGATCCAGAACAGCGCGTTGCCGACCAGGAAGTTGCGCACCTCGTGGCGGCCGAAGTTGTAGATCAGTGTGTTCCAGTCACGGTGCACGCCCTCGCGCGGATCCTCGTGTTCGTAGAGCGCAGTGCCGTCGAAGCGAGCCAGCGCGTGCTCGTCGGCCGGGAAGTGGGCGGGCACCCAATCCAGCACCACCTTCAGGCCGGCCGCGTGGGCGGCGGCGACGAAGCGCCGAAAAGCCTCGGGCGATCCGTAGCGCGCGGTGGGTGCGTAGAGGCCGGTGGGCTGGTAACCCCAGGAGCCGTAGAACGGGTGCTCGCTGATGGGCAGCAGCTCCAGGTGGGTGAAGCCCAGTCCAGCGGCGTAGGGCACCAGGTGCTCGGCCAGGTCGTCCCAGGTGGGCAGCACATCGGGGCCACCCGGGCGCCGCCAGGAGCCGACATGCACCTCGTAGACGGCCATTGCCCGATCCAGTCGCGCGTGGTCCGCTGTCGGCGCAGTGGTTGACCGCAGCGGGGCACAGACCCGAGATGCGTTGCCCGGGGGCAGCTCAGTTTCACGGGCATAGGGGTCGGTCTTGAGCACGCGGCGGCCGTCGCTGCCTTCGACCTCGAACTTGTACCAGGCGCCCCCGCCGGCGCCCGGTACGAACAGCTCCCACACACCGCATTCGGGCCGAAGAACCATGGGCTGGGGTTGCCAGCCGTTGAAGTCGCCCATCAGCCCGACCTGGCGGGCGTGCGGCGCCCAGACCGCAAAGGCCGTACCCGCCACCCCGTCGAGCGAGGTGGGGTGGGCGCCGAGCTTTTCCCAAGGTCGCAGGTGCCGACCCTCGGCCAGCAGCCAGGCGTCGGTGTCACCCAGCCAACGACCGGACGGGGACTCGGGCCCTGGCGTCGGATCGGTCTGTTGCCCGGGCAAGCTGGGCGTGGGTGCTGAGGGCGCAGGCGTCATGGTGTTGCCATGCCATTTTTGCACCGTTCCTGTGTGCCTTCCCGTCGGACTGGTCGGGCCATCGCTGCCGCGCCAAATCTGTCGGGTCTGGACGACAGGGACGAGTGGCGGTCAGCGGTCGGTGGTGCCTGCGCCGCTTTCGTTGCATTGCCGACGCTGCGCGACAATAGCCCCATGAATTCCGCGACCCTCCAATGGCTGACCCCCAAGCGCTTGCTCATGGCTTCGGTGGTGGTTGCGCTGTTCACCATCACCCTCAAGACGCTCGCCTGGTACGTCACCGACTCGGTCGGCCTGCTGTCGGACGCGATGGAGTCTTTGGTGAATCTCGCCAGTGCGCTGTTCGGGCTGGTGATGGTTACCGTGGCCGCGCGGCCGGCGGACGACGATCATCCCTATGGGCACCACAAAGCCGAGTACTTTTCGTCGGGCTTTGAAGGCATTCTGATCATCGCGGCGGCGATGGGCATCATCTGGGCGGCAGGACACCGCTTTTTTGATCCGCAGCCCATCACCCAGGTGGGTTGGGGCCTGAGCCTCTCGGTAGCCAGCTCAGCGCTCAATGGCCTGCTGGCCTGGGTGATGTTTCACGCTGCGCGGGAGCACCGCTCCATCGCGCTGGAGGCCGACGCCAAGCACCTGGTGACCGATGTCTGGACCTCGGCCGGTGTAGTGGTTGGCCTGACTCTGGTGCATTTCACCGGCTGGCTGTGGCTGGATCCGGTGGTGGCCATCGCGGTGGCGCTCAACATCCTCAAGGAGGGTTACCACCTCATCTGGCGTTCCTCGCAGGGCTTGATGGACGAGGCGCTGGAGCCTGAAGTGCTGGTCACCATCAACGAGACCCTGGCAGGCTTTGCCCACCAGCGAGGAGAGACCGAAATCGTCCGTTTTGACCACCTGACCACGCGCAGGGCCGGTCAGCGGCGCTTCGTGGATCTGCATATGCACATGCCTGCCTCGTGGACCCTGGGTCGCGCAGCGGCAGTGCGCGGCAGTGTGGAGCAGGCACTCATGAGCGCCGTGCCTGGTCTGCGCGCCACCATCCAGCTGCTGCCCAGCGATGTGGAAGCCCATTTCGACGATGCCAGGGACCTGATTTGATCGCCTTGCTGCAGCGCGTGAGCGAGGCCCGGGTGGAGGTCGAGTCAGCGGTGGTGGGCGAGATCGGTGCCGGCCTGCTGGTGTTGTTCTGCGCCGAGCCTCAGGACACCGAAGCCCTTGCCGAGAAGATGCTCAGCAAGATCCTCAAGCTGCGCATCTTCGGCGACGATCAGGGCAAGATGAACCGCAGCGTGCAGGACGTGGGAGGCGGGTTGCTGCTTGTCAGCCAGTTCACGCTGGCAGCCGACACGCGCAGCGGCAATCGGCCTGGGTTTACAGGAGCGGCGCCTCCAGCGCTGGGCGAGTCGCTGTTCAACCACTTCGTGGCCCTGGCCCGCGAGCGCCATCCTGTGGTGCAGACCGGGCGGTTTGCTGCCGATATGCGGGTGCACCTGGTGAACGACGGCCCGATCACCATCCCCTTGCAGATGAGCGCCTAGGCCGGCGGCATCAGCTGGCGTAGGGGTCGGGCTGGCCGAGCCCGGCCAGGATGGCCGTCTCACGGGCTTCCATGGCCCGTGCGTCGTCGTCGCTGGTTTCGTGGTCCCAGCCCTGCGCGTGCAGCGTCCCGTGCACCAGCAGGTGCAGGTAGTGCTCGTCCAGCGGTTTGCCAAGTGCCTTCGCTTCCCGGGCTACCACCGGTGCGCACAGCACCAGATCGGCCATCACCATCGGTTCGGCGGCGTAATCGAAGGTCAGCACGTTGGTGGCGTGGTCCTGGTGGCGGTAGTCGCGGTTCAGCGTCAGGCCTTCGGCTTCGTCGACGATGCGCACCGTGATCTCCGCGTCGCATGACAAGGCGTGGCGGATCGCCCGGCTCACCCGGTGTCGGGGCAGGGCGGCACGGTGTACAGCCGGGTGGGCCAGCGCACCGAATTGCAGCGAGAGGGTCAGGGCAGGCAGTGCCATGGCGGATTCAGGGCTTGGCGCGGCGCGTGCGCTTGGCCGCCGGTGCCGCCTCGTCGGCCACCTCGCTGCGCGCGTCGTAGGCATCGACGATGCGCGCCACCAGAGGGTGGCGCACCACGTCAGCGCTGGTCAGGCGGCACATCGCGATGCCCTGCACCCGCTTCAACACCCGCTCGGCGTCGATCAGGCCCGAGAGCTCGGTGCGCGGCAGGTCGATCTGGCTCACGTCGCCGGTCACCACCGCTTTCGACCCGAAGCCGATACGGGTGAGGAACATCTTCATTTGCTCCACCGTGGTGTTCTGTGCTTCGTCCAGGATCACGAAAGCGTGGTTCAGCGTACGCCCACGCATGAAGGCCAGCGGCGCGATTTCGATCTGCTGGCGCTCGAACGCCTTGACGACCTTGTCGTAACCCATCAGGTCGTAGAGCGCGTCGTACAGCGGGCGCAGATAGGGGTCGACCTTCTGGCCCAGGTCGCCCGGCAGAAAGCCCAGCTTTTCGCCAGCCTCCACCGCCGGGCGGGTGAGTACGATGCGCTGCACCGCGCTGCGTTCCAGCGCATCGACCGCGCACGCGACGGCCAGATACGTCTTGCCAGTGCCGGCCGGGCCGATGCCGAAAGTGATGTCGTGCGCGGCCATGTTCTCCAGGTAGCGGGCCTGGGCCGGTGTGCGGCCGCGCACCTCACCGCGCCGCGTCTGCATGGTCACGCCGTCCTCTCCCCCGGGCAACGCGGTGTCGCCGCTGAGCATGAGCTGCACCGTCTCGGGCGGGATCGGCTTCTTGGCTATTTCGTAGAGGGCCTGCAGGGTCTCCAGCGCCTGGTTGGCTTTGGCTTTAGGCCCCTCGATGCGGAACTGCTCGAAGCGGTGCGCCACCTTGACCTGCAGGCCCGCCTCAATGCTGCGGATGTGGCTGTCCATGGGGCCGCACAAATGGCCCATGCGGAGGTTGTCTGGCGGGGAGAAAGTGTGTCTGAGGATCAAACGGATAATCCGGTGAGGCTGATAACCAAGGAATCCCGCCATGATAGGCAAGTTGACCGGCACCCTGCTGGAAAAGAACCCGCCCCAGATCCTGCTGGACTGCCATGGCGTCGGCTACGAAGTGGATGTGCCCATGAGCACCTTCTACAACCTGCCCGGCGTGGGCGAGCCAGTGTCGCTGCTCACGCACTTTGTGGTGCGCGAAGATGCGCAGATCCTCTACGGGTTTGGCAGCGCCAGCGAGCGCGAAGCGTTTCGCCAGCTGGTCAAGATCAGCGGCGTGGGTCCACGCACTGCGCTCTCGGTGCTCTCGGGCATGAGCGTGGCCGATCTGGCGCAGGCCGTGAGCGCGCAGGACAGCGCACGCATCGTCAAAGTGCCCGGCATTGGCAAAAAGACCGCTGAGCGCCTGCTGCTCGAGCTCAAGGGCAAATTCGGCGCCGACCTGAATCTGCCCGGCGTCGGTGCGGCGGGTGGCGACACCGCCAGCGACATCCAGCAGGCGCTGATGGCCCTTGGCTACAGCGAAAAAGATGCTGGCGCCGCGCTCAAGGCGCTGCCAAAAGACGTGGGGGTGAGCGAGGGCATCAAGCTCGCGCTCAAGGCGCTGGCGAAATAGGGCCGCCGGCCGATCAAAGCGCCTCGCGCACCACCCGGCCATTGAGTGCCTGGGTTGGCCGTGCGTTCATGGGGAACAGCTGCGAGAACAGCTTGAGCTGCTCCCGGCTCACGGTCATGGGCTGCTTCATCACCATCCACAGCACGCCTTCGGTACAGGGCGGCGTGGTGAGGGACCCCATGAACTGGTAGTAGCGGGGATCCTGGGGCAGCAGGCCCTTCATGTCGATCAGGGCGGCGGGCAGCCGAACCCGGTCCTTCACGTCCAGCGGCATGTGGGTCCACACCTTGTTGACCAGATCGTTCGCGGCACCCGGATCAATCAGCACCGCCACCACCGCAAGCTGGCCTTCGGCGTTCTTGTGCACCAGGTGCGCCACCATGGCAAAACCTTTGTGGTCGACCTTCTCCTCGGCCGGGTGGTGAAAGTGGAACTGCAGCAGCTGGTAGGTGGAGCCGCGCACGGTGAGCGTGTTGTTGCCCTCCAAGTCGACTTGGATGGTGTGGCCGTTGTTGACCACGCTGCCGCCGCTGGGCTGATAGTCGAACACCAGCGGTTCGGCCGGGCCTTGCAGCGTGCTGCCTTCCTGAATGTGCACCGGCGACTGGCGCTGGCCAGCGGCGCAGGCACCGAACTCGGGCTTGAGCTGCGCCCACGCGTCGGGACCCGTGCCGGTCTCGGTGTAGCTCCAATGGGCTTCCGCATGGCCCTGCAGGGCGGCTTGGTGTGCGGTGCCTGCGCTGATGTCGGTGGATGGCTGGCCGTGGCCGGAATTCGCAGTGGCGTGCGGGCGTTTGCCTTGGCTGGCGGCCGCCACGTGTGCCTGCGCCCGCTCGCGGGTCTTGGCGAGGCTCATGGCTGCCTGCACCTTGAGCGCGATCTGGGCAGCATCTTGTTCCAGGGAAAGCGGGCCATGGACTGCGGGCGCAGTCTTGCCGGACAACTCCGCCGCTGGCGCCTGGTCCTTGGTCGCATGGGTAGGTGCCGAAGTCGCGGGTGCATGAGCCTCGGTTTCAGGGGCCGTTGCGTGAGCTGGCGCATGTGCGGGCTCGCTTGGGTGAGCGGGACTGGCGTGGAGCAGCGCACCGGCGAGCAGCAGGCTGCCACCAGCGACAGCCAGGCGGTGGGCAGAGTTCCAGGTGTGGGCGTGAGCGGGCATGGCGATCTATTGAGCTTGAATGGTGTCACCAAGCTATCGGCAGCCTTTCGCGAAACTTCAAGGCGCTGTGGTCAGCGCTATATAGTCGTGAGGCGCATCCGCCCACGATTCTGCCGCCTCGCCAGGCGGTTCGCCTCTCCTCATCGCCCATGTCCATCCAGACCGACGACTTCGCTCCCGCCCCTCGCGTGGTCTCGGCCGCGCCGATCTCGCCCAAGGAAGAGGCGATCGAGCGCGCCCTGCGGCCCAAGCTGCTCGATGAATACGTGGGCCAGGCCAAGGTACGCGAGCAGCTGGAGATTTTCATTGGCGCGGCCAGGAAGCGCGGCGAGGCGCTGGACCATGTGCTGCTGTTTGGTCCGCCCGGGCTGGGCAAGACCACCTTGTCGCACATCATTGCCCAGGAGCTCGGCGTGAACCTGCGCCAGACCAGCGGACCAGTGCTGGAAAAACCCAAGGACCTGGCGGCGCTGTTGACCAACCTGGAGGCCAACGATGTGCTGTTCATCGACGAAATCCATCGGCTGAGTCCGGTGGTCGAGGAAATCCTATACCCGGCGCTGGAGGACTACCAGATCGACATCATGATCGGCGAGGGCCCGGCGGCGCGCAGCATCAAGCTCGACCTGCAACCCTTCACTCTTGTCGGCGCCACCACCCGGGCCGGCATGCTGACCAACCCGCTGCGCGATCGCTTTGGCATCGTGGCGCGGCTGGAGTTTTACAGCGCCGAGGAGCTCACGCGCATCGTCACGCGCAGCGCGGGTCTGCTGAACGCGCCGACTGAAGCCGAGGGTGCATTCGAGATCGCGCGCCGCTCACGCGGCACACCGCGCATTGCCAACCGCTTGCTGCGCCGGGTGCGCGACTACGCCGACGTGAAGGCCGACGGGCGCATCACCGCGGACATCGCCGGGCGCGCGTTGACCATGCTCGACGTCGACCCGCAGGGCTTCGACGTCATGGACCGCAAGCTGCTCGAAGCGGTGATTCACCGTTTCGATGGTGGCCCGGTGGGGCTGGACAATATCGCTGCCAGCATCGGTGAGGAGCGTGACACCATCGAAGACGTGATTGAACCTTACCTGATCCAGCAGGGCTACCTGCAGCGCACGCCGCGCGGGCGCATCGCCACGCTTGCGGCCTACCGTCACCTGGGGGTGGCGCCTCCTTCTTCGGACGCCGGTCTGTTTGCGCCGGGCGTCTGAGGACTCAGCAGCATGAACCTGAAAGGCAAAAAAGCCCGTGTGTGGTGGGGTGTACTGCTGGCGGTGCTGCTGGTGGGCGCAGTATCGTTGGTGCTGTGGTGGCGCGGCACGCCCGTGGACGCGGTGACGGTGCAGTCTCAGGCGCTGGTGCGCAGCCTGCAGTTTTCTGCGCGCATAGCGAGCCAGACCCGCGTGGACGTGGGCAGCACCCTCACCGGGCGCGTGCAGGTGGTGCGGGTGGATGAAGGTTCCGTGGTGAAGCGAGGCGACGTGTTACTGGTGCTGGAGTCGCAGGAGCTTCAGGCCGCGCTCGGGCAGGCAGAGGCCAGCGAGCGCCAGGCCGCCGCGGGTCTGGCAGGCCTGCGCAGCACCGGTCGATCCACGGCGCTGGCCAACGTGAGTCAGGCAGAGGCCGCCGAACGCGCGGCGCAGGCCAGCTGGGCGCGCACGCAGCAACTCGTGGCCCAGGGTTTTCTGAGCCCGGCGGCGCTGGACGATGCGCGCCGCGCCCGCGACGTGGCCGCCGCGCAGCTGCTCAGTGCCCTGGCCCAGAGCCGAGCCAGCGGTGAGCGCGGCACCGACGTGGCCCAGGCCCAGGCTCAGCTGAGCTTGGCGCAGGCGGCGACCCAGGCCGCGCGCGCGCGGCTGGCGCAAACCGAGCTGGTGGCGCCGGCCGATGGCCGCGTGCTGGTGCGCGAGGTGGAGCCAGGGCAGATCGTTCAGCCGGGCAAAGCGCTGCTGAGCCTGGTGCTGGCCGGACCGGTGCAGATCAGCGCTCAGGTGGACGAACGTTTTCTCGATCAGCTGCGCACCGGTCAACGCGCTTCGGTGGTGGCCGACGCCTACA
The DNA here is from genome assembly GCF_011390835.1 of Hydrogenophaga sp. Taxonomy (GTDB): domain Bacteria; phylum Pseudomonadota; class Gammaproteobacteria; order Burkholderiales; family Burkholderiaceae_C; genus Hydrogenophaga. The sequence continues at coordinate 85,380 of NZ_JAABRQ010000017.1, forward strand.
CCGATCAGCGATTTGCTGCGCGCGTGATCTCGATCGCGCCCTCGGTGGACGCGCAGCGCGGCTCGGTTGAGGTCAAGCTGGCCCTGGCTGGCGACGCGCCGGACTATCTGCGAGAAGACATGACCTTGTCGGTCGAAGTCGAAACCGGCCGCCGAGAATCGGCCCTGGTGCTGCCGCTGGCCGCGCTGCGCGCGGCAGCGGACGCCGAGCAGGCCGAGGTGATGGTGGTGGTCGCGGGTCGGGCGCGCCTGCGAGCCGTGCGCCTAGGCCTTCGCACGCTGGCAGCGGTGGAGGTGGTGGATGGCTTGACCAGCGGCGATCAAGTGCTCTTGGGCACGGCGGTGCAGGCCGGTCAACGAGTTCGTCCACAAGCGCGCGCACCGGGTCTGACGGCAGATTCGGCGGGCATCGATGCGGGCTCCGCGCTCACCAACGCCATGGGGCGCTGAGCATGTGGCGCCCGGCGTGTTGACCATGGCCTGGCTGGGTTTTGAGCGGCAGGTGGCGATTCGCTTCCTGCGCGAAGGCCGCATGCAGACGCTGCTCATCATAGTAGGCGTGGCGGCGGGTGTGGCGGTGATCGCCTACATCTCGGCGCTGATTTCGGGTTTGCAGGCCAACACCCTGAACAAGACCCTAGGCGCACAACCCCACATTTCCCTCAGTGTGCCCGACGACGTGGTCACGCCCGCCGCGGCGCGCGCGGCTGATACCGTGGTGATGTCCGACGTGCAGGTGCGCGCGCAACGCTTGCGCACGGTGGCCAACTGGCAACTGCTGCTGCCGGTGCTGGAGCGCACGCCCGGTGTGGTGGCGGTCTCGCCCATGGTGGCCGGTGCGGGCCTGGCGCTGCGCGGCGAGGCCAGTCAGGCGATTTCGCTGCTGGGTGTGGACCTGGAGCGCTATGACCGTATCGTGGGCCTGCGCAGCAAGGTGGTGCAAGGCACGGCACGCCTGGCGCCGGGCGACGCGGTGTTAGGGCGCGATCTGGCCGCTGATCTGGGCCTGCGGGTGGGTGACCGGCTGCGGGTGCAGACCACCACGGCGAGCGACGCTTTGCGCGTGACCGCGCTGGTGGACCTGGGTGTGAAAGAGCTCAACCGGCGCACCGTGATCGTGCCGCTGCGCAGTGCGCAGAACCTGCTCGGTTTGCCTGGCGGCGCGACCAACATCGATCTCACCGTGAGCGATGTCTGGTCGGCGCAGGCCATGACGGACGACCTGCGGCGCCAGTTGCCCTATCAGGTGGAAAGCTGGCAGGAGAGCAATGCGCAACTGGTGTCTGCCCTCAACGCGCAGTCGGTCAGCACCAGCCTGATCCGGGCGGTGGTGCTAGTGGTGGTGGTGCTCGGCATCGCCAGCGTGCTGGTGGTCTCGGTGGTGCAGAAACAGCGCGAAATCGGCATCCTGCGGGCCATGGGCGCGACCCGGGCGCAGGTCCTGCGGGTGTTTCTGGTGCAGGGCGCAGTGGTCGGGGCCTTGGGCTCGGCACTCGGGGTCTTGCTGGCCTGGGTGATGGTGGTGCTGTTCACCCGCTTTGTGCGCGGATCGGACGGTTTGCCTCTGTTCAACATCAGCTTGCCTGCGTCGCTGGCGCTGCAGGTGGCCCTGGTGGCCACGGTGTGTGGCGTACTCGCAGCGATTGCACCGGCTCGCCGCGCAGCCGCCATGGACCCGGCGCAAGCCATCCGGATCTGAGATGAGCGACACACCGCTGATCGAGTTGCATGAGGTTCGAAAGACTTACAACGTCGGCCTGCCCAATGCCGCCGAGGTCTTGCACGGGCTGGACCTGAGCGTGAACGGTGGCGAGTTCGTGGCGCTCATGGGGCCCTCGGGGTCGGGCAAGAGCACCTTGCTCAACATCGTGGGGCTGCTAGAACGCATGACCTCGGGCAGCTACCGGCTGCAGGGCGAAGAAATGGTAGGACTGGACGATGGCGGGCTGACGCTGCGCAGGCGCCGCCTGCTGGGTTTTGTATTCCAGTTTCACCACCTGTTGCCGGCTTTCTCGGCACTGGAGAACGTGACTCTGCCCGCGCTGATGGCCGAGGGCAGGGTCAGCGATGCGCAGCGCTCGCGCGCCAAGGACTTGCTCGATGCGGTGGGGCTGTCGGCGGCCCTGAACAAGCGGCCGTCGGAGCTCTCGGGCGGTATGCAGCAGCGGGTGGCGATTGCGCGCGCGCTGGTGATGAACCCGCCGCTGGTGCTGGCCGATGAACCCACCGGCAACCTCGACACCGTCTCGTCCGACGAGGTGTTTCAGCTGCTGAGGCGCATTCACGCCGAGCGCGGCACCTCTTTTGTGGTGGTCACCCACGATGCCCGGCTGGGCGCGCGCTGCGACCGGCTGGTGGAGCTGGTCGACGGTCAGATCTCCAGCGACGAGCCGGTGTTGGCAAAAGACGCCGCATAGCGCGGCAGCGTGTCAAAATTTGGCTCGATGTCTGACCCTGCGCCACTCGACGAAAGTACCACCGCGGTAGGCGGGGCGGTGCGCGATGCCTTGTACCGCGCGGCCCTGGGGCCGGTGCATGCCGAGCACTACCTGCCGGTTTTTGCCCGGTTTGATGAGCGTGGTCGCGCCGGCACGGCCTGGAATCTCTCCGCCTTTGTTTTCAACCTGGGCTGGTTGCTGTATCGCCAGCTCTGGGGAGCAGCCGGCGAGTTTGCGCTGCTGCTCGCCGCCTGGGCTGCGGTCGGTGGCGGTTTGTGGTGGCTCACCGATACCTGGCCGCTGGGGGTTCGGGTGGGGTTGGTGCTGGCTTTGCTGCTGCTGGTCTTGCTGGTACCGGGGCTGTTTGGCACCGCGTTGCTGCATGCCCAGGTGCGGCAGCGCATGATCAGCGCGGTGGAGCAGTCGACCACGATCGACGCCGCCTGCGAGCTCCTGCAATCGCGTGGCCATGGGCAACGGCGCAATGGCGCGTGGGCCGTGGCTGGCTTGTTGCTCGGCGCTGGTGCAATGGCCTGGGCGCTCTGGGCCTGGACCGCCAACTCAGCTGATCGACCCTCGCCGCCGGTGGCAACACTTTCACAACCCGCCGCGTCTGTGCCGGCCTCTCAACCGCAGACGCCCGCGCTGCTGACAGAGCCCAGCCCAGCCGAGTCCGAACCGCCTGAATCCACGCCATCCATTGCTGCAGTCAGTCCAGCCGTGCCCGCCAGCGCCTCGCCGACGGCCACACCCGTGGCCGAATCCTCGCAGACCAACGCACGCGCTGCCTTGGCAGAAACGCTGAACCAGGTGCGCAGTCGCGCTCAGGGGTTTGGCGTGAGCGTGGGGTTGTTTGCGGTGGCGGGCAACGCCGATCGTGTCGTGGCCACTTTGGCTGGCGCCGGATTGCCGGTGATCATCGATCCCATCGAGTCCGCGCGGGGTCCGATGACGCGGGTGAGGGTGGGACCCTTCGAAACCCGGGAGGAGGCCCAGGCGGCGGCCGGGCGGGTGCGCGCGCTCGGCCTGGAGGCTCGGGTCTACGCGCCCTGAGCAGCCCAACCGCTTGTCTGGCTCGCCCGGCGGCCCCGCAGCCAGCCCATGACCATGAGGCACTGTGCGGCGTAGTAAGTGCCCAGGACCCAGACTGCTGAGTGGGGCAGCGGCATCACGAAGCGGTTGACCGCCAGGGTAGCGTCGCTGATCAGGAAACAGATGGCACCGACGGCCACGGCCCACGCCGGTCCATCGCCCAGTACCTTGGCGCGACTCACCGCCCAGCTGGCCATCACCGCGATCGCCAGCACATACACCGCCACCGGTGCGCGCAGCGCAGCGGGCAGGCCTCCGGTCCACAACACGGCGTACACCGCCAGCCCCACCAGCGCAATGACCAGCGTCGCTCGGGGTGCAGCCAGCAGCGGCGCATCCTGGCGGAACAGGGCGGTGTAGGCCAGGTGGGCGAGCAAAAAGGCCAGCAGGCCAGGCAGGAAAAAGCCATCGAACATCAGGAAGGCATCGCCCGCCAGCGAAGCGGCCAGCGCTGCCAGCAACCAGCCTATACCGTGCGGGGGCGATCCCCCACCGCCGCGCGCGACCAGGCCGGCTTGTGCCACCACCATCAGCGCGAGGCCCATGGTCAGCGGCTTGAACAGCCGGTGCAGCTCTACCAGGCCAGTGGCTGAGGTGGCCATGGTGAGCGCCGCGCACTCGATCATCAGCGCTTCCAACATGCCGATGCGGCCCTGCATCACCGCGCCCACCGACCACAGGCCGGTGAGCAAGACCGCGAGCCAGACCGCGCTCTGCGACAGCGGCCAGCTGTCGGTGAGCCAGAGGTAGGCGCCAGAGCCCGCAAGCAGGGCGATGAACTGCAGTGCGGTAAAGCGCTGCACGTTCGGGCTTAGCGGCGGCGCAAATGTGCGCACCTGCCCGATGTCAAACGCGGGTTTTGGAAAGCGGTGACTCACATCCGCCGGTCGCCAGCCAGGCGGCTGGAACCACACGCGCAGCTTGTCTGTCCAGCGGCGGGTGTGCCAGCTGTCGCGCGCCAGGTCGACATAGACCTCGGCATTGGCCCAGAGCGGGTCCCAGCTGTTGAGCGGGCTGCGCGTGCCGTAGACGCAGGGTTCGCCATCGTCTTCGTCGGCATAGCTGCCAAACAGCTGGTCCCACAGGATCAGGATGCCGCCGTAATTCTTGTCCAGGTAGCGGTCGTTGACCGCGTGGTGCACCCGGTGGTTGGAGGGGGAGGCGAACACGCGATCGAACCAGCCGAGCTTGCCGATCTGTTGGGTGTGAATCCAGTACTGGTAGAGCAGGTCCACCAGCGCCACCACGCCAAACACCAGCGGCGGCACGCCGGCCACCGCCATCGGCAGGTAAAACACCCACCCGAACAGGGCACCGCTGCTGGTCTGGCGCAGCGCGGTCGAGAGGTTGTAGTCCTGGCTCTGGTGGTGCACCACATGGGCGGCCCAGAACAGCGCACAGGTGTGTCCCAGGCGGTGGTGCCAGTAGTAGCAGAAGTCATAGAACAGCAGGGCCAGCAGCCAGCCGCCCCAGCTGGTCCAGAAGCCGGTATCGGGCGACAGCGCCACCACACCATAGACCGCGGTGTAGATGCCGATGCGCAGCAGCCGGGTGAACACCGCGCTCACCTGGCTCAGCATGCCCAGGCCGATGCTGGTCACCGCGTCGTCCAGCCGGTAGGTGTTGCGCCCGCGCGCCCGGCCTGCCGCGTATTCCACCGCGATCAGCGCCAGGAACACCGGCGTGGCCAGCACGATGATCTGGCTCGGGCTCATGCTCGCAGCCTCAACCCAGCGCTCCGCGCGCGTCGATGTCGATCAGGCGCTCCACGTGACCAGCGGCCAGGCCACCGCGCACGCCGACCGCAAAGTCGTGCAGGTTCACCGTGGGGTCGCAGTGGCCAGGCACCAGCCAAACTGTCTCGTCCAGCGCGGGCAGCTCCCCTTGCCCGCTGGCGACGCGCAAGAGGCCGTGCTCGTCGCCACCGCTGGTGTACGACAGACCGCCAGGCCACCACACCGTGGGCAGGCCGCTGTCGATCGCGTGGCTCTTGTGGCCGGCGTCGCAGACCGCATGGTCTGCAGCCAGGCTCATCACCGCGGTCTTGATGAACAGTGCGTGTTCAAACACCGGTGCGCCTGGATCGGCTTCATTGGCCGCGTAGTCCGCGTCCATGAACAGGTAAGAGCCTGCTTGCAATTCGCCCCACACACCGCTGGACGCCTCGCGCACAAAGCTGCCGGTGCCGGCGCCGGTGACTAGGGGCACGGCGATGCCCGCGGCGCTCAGCGCATCCAGCGTCTGGCGCACCGCCGCTTCGGATGCGGCCAGCGCCGCGTCGCGCTCGGCGGTGGCGCGCCGGTGCTGTGCACTGCCGTGGTAGGCCTGCAGGCCAGCGAAGCGCAGCACGGCGTGGTCCTGGATCAGGCGGGCGAGCATCAGCGCCGGCGCACCCGCGGCGGCGCCGCAGCGACCATGCCCTACGTCGATTTCCACGAACACGTCGATCGCGCCGCTGCGCGATACGCCTGCATTCATGAGGGCCTCTGCCAGGCGAAGTACGCCCAGCGCGCTGTCGACCGCGATCGCGAATCGGGTCGGCAGATGTTGCACTGCTTGCGCCAGTCTCGCGAGCTTGGTGGGCGCGACCACCTCGTTGCTGATGTAGATGTCGGTCACACCTGCGTGCGCCAGCGCCAGGGCCTCGTCGGTCTTCTGCACGCACACACCCACCGCGCCGTGGGCCATCTGCAGCCGTGCGATCTCGGCGCTCTTGTGCATCTTGGCGTGAGGCCGCAGTCGCAGCCCGTGCGAACGGGCGAAGGCGGCCATGCGGGCGAGGTTGCGCTCCATGGCGTCGAGGTCGATCACCATGGCTGGCGTGTCCACGGCACTCACGCTGTGGCCCACCCAGCCCTGCGCACGGTCGCGCCGCGCGCGCGCGAAGTGCCCTGGCTCAGACCGCCCGTTCATCGAGCGATCCTTGTTGCAGGTGGCCTGTGTCGGCCCATCCCACCAGGCTCAGTCCCTCGGGGGTCCAGAGCAGGCGGTTGATGGCGGTGTTGGGCAGTTCCCAGCTGCGCGGCGCCTGCAGATCGAGCCGGGTGGCGGCGCGGTACAGGATGTCGAGTACACCACCGTGCGCCACAATCAGCACCTGCTCGCCAGGGTGGCGCGCCGCGAGCTCGCTCACGGTAGCCACCACGCGCGCCTGCAACTGCAGCAACGATTCGCCGCCAGGGGGCGCGAAATCGGGCACCCGCTTGCGCCATGCCTGCGTCTCGACCGGCCAGGCGGCTTCGAGCTGGACCCAGGTCTGGCCTTCGAACTGGCCGAAGCTGCGTTCGCGCAAACCCGCGTGCGTGGCTACTGTTTCCCCCACCACATCCGCCACCGCCTGTGCGGTGCTGCGCGCGCGGCTGAGGTCGCTGGCGTAGCAGGCGGCGATGGGCTCGTCGCGCAAGGCTTGCGCCAGCCGGGCAGCTTGCCAGCGGCCATGCTCGTTGAGATCG
>NZ_JAABRQ010000018.1:0-89116 GCF_011390835.1 Hydrogenophaga sp.
GGTGTTGAGTCTGGAAACGCCTGCCGTCGGCACCGAGTCAGGCACCTTCACGCTGCTGAGCACAGGCGACCACACGTCCCTGGAGCACGCCGCATCCCGCTGGCTGAGCATGGCGGTGCAGGTTGCTGCAGCCTGAACTCAGCGGGTCCGCGCAGGCGCCGGCGCGTCCGCCAGTGCCGCCGCTCGCCCGCGCGCCATGTTCACCGGCTGCAGCAACACCAGGCCCACCAGGAACAGCACTGCGGTGAACCCGATCGCCAGCCGCTGGTTGCCATCGGTCATCCAGGTGATGGCGCCGTAGCTAAGCGGTCCGATGATGCTCGCTAGCCGCGTGGCAAAGGTCCACAGGCCATAGAACTCGGCCAGCTGCGCAGGCGGGGCAAACAGGCCCGCCATGGCCCGGCCTGACGACTGGCTACTGCCCATACACAGACCGGCGATGGCCGCGGCGTACCAGAAGCCGCCTTTTGTGGTGGTGAGCGCGGCGATGATGCAAGTGGCCATCCAGCCCACCAGCGTGATGCCCAGCGCCAGCTTGTGGCCGAGCCGGTCCTGCCAGTAACCAAAGGCAAAGGCGCCCACGGCCGCGGCGATGTTGAGGACAAAGATCAGCAACATGGTTTCCTGCTGCACGAAGCCGATCACCTGCTCAGCATAGATCGCGGCCAGGGTGATAGCCACCGCGACCCCGCCTTGGTACGCCACGGCGCAGGCCAGCAGCCACATGTAGTCCGTGTACCGCTTGGCGTTGTCGAATGTGCGGCGCAGCTGACGAAGCGAGTCGCGCACGCCACTAGCCCCGACGTTCGGATTCGGCTGGGCGCGTTCGGTCAGAAGTGCCATCGTGACGCTCGCGGCCAGCGCGAAGATCACCGCGGTGATCAGCATGGTGACGGGTACAAACTGGGCTGCCTTCTGTCCCTGCGCCTGGGCCCAGAGCACATAAGCCAGGCTCAGCCCCAGCGCCAGCATGCCGCCGAAATAGCCAAAGCTCCAGCCCCAGCCACTCACCCGCCCCATGGCCGACGGCCGCGCCAGCTCAGGCAGAAAGGCTGCAATCAGCGACTCGCCCCAGGCGAAACACACATTGGACAGAATCACCAGGCCCACCGCCAGCCACACCGCGCCCGGTCCCACCGAAGCGAGACCAGCGGTGGCCAGCACACAGCCGATGGTGCTGAGCATCAGCAAGTGCTTCTTGGCGCCGTGGCGGTCCGCCCACGCGCCCAGAGCCGGCATGGTGAGCATGACCAGGGCATGGGAGACGCTGAGCGCCAGCGTCCAGACAAAAGTGGCCCAGGACGCCCCACCCGCCACCGCACCCACGAAATAGGCGGCAAACACGGCGGTGAGCACCACTGTGGTGTAGCCCGAGTTGGCGAAGTCGTACATCGCCCAACCGAACACCTCGCGCTTGCGCACACCGGGGTTGAGGGCTTCGTTGCTGAACAGGGCCATGCGTGCTCCAGGCCGGCGAACAGCGCCGGCACGCGGGGAGTCTAGCGCGCGTCCCGGTCAGCGCGATGGGGCACAGGACTCAGTGCAGGTGGCGCGGCTTGCGTCCGCCGCCATGACCCGACGAACCGCCATGACCACGCGGGGGTTTGCCCAGGTGCATGGAGCTCACCAACGCGTCAAAGCGCTCGGTGAACAGCTGGTCTACCGCACCGACCACGCCGCTGAGCTCCGAGGCGTCGAAATGTCGCTCCATGATGTGCACCACGTCCTGCACCAGCAGATCGCGCTGCACCTGAAGAATGGCCGCGGGCGTGGGCCCCACGAAACACATCATGAAATCGTCGCGGGCCTCGCCATCCTCTTCCGACTCCGGCGCTTCTTCCTCGTCGTACTCGGTGTCGTAGAAAGACACCTCAAGCGGAGCGCCGGCCGAAGCGATCTCATTGAGACCCATACAGGTCTCTTCCATCACCTGGCGGAAATCCTCGTCGCCAGGCACGGTCCAGCAGATGCTGAGCACATGCGTCTCGGCATCAAAACGAATGCCTGGCTCGTCTTCGTAGGCGCTCTCCGCAGCGGCGGCGAGCGACTTGGCACCCGCGTATTGCCACAGCGGCCTGAGTGCGTCCTGGATCTGGGCAAACACCACGTCATCGCGCAGCGGCACGTCACCATGCAGATGGATTTCGAAGGGCGCGTTGTATCGGGTCATGAAACTCACTGTACCGTTGAAGACGGAAAAAGCCTAGGGCCTGCATGCCTGGCTGGTGCCTCGAACCGGGGTCGAACCGGTACGCCCCCTCACGGGAAAGCGGCGGATTTTAAGTCCGCTGTGTCTACCAATTTCACCATCGAGGCCTGGACACATTGTGGCAGGGTCGGCGCGGCGCCCGCAGACAACAAAATGCCCCGCACTGGGCGGGGCATGGGGAGGCTGGAGGCGCGACCCGGAGTCGAACCGGGCTAGACGGATTTGCAATCCGTTGCATAACCGCTTTGCTATCGCGCCGCAAAACATGGGCGGTGGGGTGCAGCCATCTGCCATCCCACTCACCGACAAAAAAGGGAAGCCAGCGCTTCCCTTTTTTCTTGATCTGGAGCGGGAAACGAGACTCGAACTCGCGACCTCAACCTTGGCAAGGTTGCGCTCTACCAACTGAGCTATTCCCGCATCGCTTCGACGTATTGGTGTGTTCGTCGAAAACCAGAATTATAGCCAGAAAAATTGGCACCTCTGGTTAGGCCCCGAAAAATTCTTGGCTCAGTGCTTCACCGTGTCCGTAGCCGGTGCAGAAGCTGCCACGGAAGCGGCCGCCACCTGCTCAGCGACCTCTTCGTCGGTCAGCGCCACCGGGTTGCGTTCAAGCGCTATCGATAGCACCTTATCAATCCATTTGACCGGCACGATCTCCAGGCCTTGCTTCACGTTGTCCGGAATATCGGCGAGGTCCTTGACGTTTTCCTCGGGGATGATCACGGTTTTGATGCCACCGCGCAAAGCGGCCAGCAGCTTTTCTTTCAGTCCCCCGATGGCGGTGACCTCGCCGCGCAGCGTGATCTCACCCGTCATCGCGACATCGGCGCGCACCGGAATGCCCGTCAGGGCCGACACCAGCGCTGTGGTCATGGCCGCACCTGCACTCGGGCCATCCTTTGGCGTGGCACCGTCAGGCACGTGGATGTGAATGTCGCGCTTGTCGAAGCGCTCGTCCTTGATACCCAGCGCCCGGGCGCGGCTGCGCACCACGGTGCGCGCGGCCTCGACCGACTCCTTCATCACGTCGCCCAACGAACCCGTGCGGGTGATCACGCCTTTGCCCGGCATGATCGCCACCTCGATGGTCAGCAGATCGCCACCCACTTCGGTCCAGGCCAGACCGACCACCTGGCCGACCTGGTTCTGCTGTTCGGCACGACCGTAGGAGTACTTGCGCACACCCAGGAATTCGCTGAGATTGTCCTCATCGACCACCAACGTGGGCGTGTACTTCTTCAGCAGCAGGCCTTTGACCACTTTCCGGCAGATCTTGGAGAGCTCGCGCTCCAGCGAGCGCACGCCAGCCTCGCGGGTGTAGTAGCGCACGATATCGCGCACCGCCGACTCCCTAACCTCCAGCTCACCCTCCTGGATGCCGTTGTTCTTCAACTGCTTGGGCAACAGGTATCGGATCGCGATATTGGTTTTTTCCTCTTCCGTATAACCCGAGAGGCGGATCACCTCCATGCGGTCCAGCAGCGCTGGCGGGATGTTCATCGAGTTCGAAGTGGCGACGAACATCACGTCGGACAGGTCGAAGTCGACCTCGACATAGTGGTCGCCGAAGGTGTGGTTCTGCTCCGGGTCCAACACCTCCAGCAGTGCGCTGGACGGGTCGCCGCGGAAATCGGTGCCCAGCTTGTCGATTTCGTCGAGCAGGAACAGCGGATTGCGGGTGCCGATCTTTGACAGGCTTTGCAGCACCTTGCCTGGCATGGCGCCGATATAGGTGCGGCGGTGACCACGGATCTCGGCTTCATCGCGCATGCCGCCCAGGGCCATGCGCACGTACTTGCGACCGGTGGCCTTGGCGACCGATTGGCCGAGTGAGGTCTTGCCCACGCCGGGTGGACCCACCAGACACAGGATCGGCGCCTTCACCTTGTCCACGCGCTGCTGCACCGCGAGGTACTCAAGGATGCGGTCCTTGACCTTCTCCAGCCCGTAGTGGTCTTCGTTGAGCACGGCCTCGGCGTACGACAGATCGTGCTTGATCTTGGTCTTCTTGCTCCAGGGCAAGGCGACCAGCGCGTCGATGTAGTTGCGCACCACCGTGGCCTCGGCCGACATGGGAGACATCAGCTTGAGCTTCTTGAACTCGGCTTCGGCCTTCTTGCGCGCCTCGGCGGGCATGCGGGCCGCCTTGATCTTTTTCTCGATCTCCTCGATGTCGGCGCCCTCTTCGCCTTCGCCGAGCTCCTTCTGGATCGCCTTGACCTGCTCGTTCAAGTAAAAATCGCGCTGGTTCTTCTCCATCTGGCGCTTGACGCGGCCCCGGATTTTCTTGTCAACGTTCAGGATGTCGACTTCGCGCTCGAGCTGCTCGAACAGGTTTTCCAGCCGCTTGTTGACCGGGTCGAGATCGAGCACGACCTGCTTGGATTCGAGCTTGAGCGGCAGGTGCGCTGCGATGGTGTCGGCCAGCCGGCCTGGATCGTCGATGCTGGAGATCGAGGTGAGTATTTCTGACGGAATCTTCTTGTTGAGTTTGACGTACTGGTCAAACTGCTGCATCACCGCGCGGCGCAGCGCTTCGAGCTCGGTCGACAACATTTCGGTGCGCTCGACCGCCGGATCCACCGGGTTCACACTGGCCACAAAATGGCTTTCACCTTCGGTGATGGACAAGACCTTGGCGCGCTGAACGCCTTCGACCAGCACCTTCACGGTTCCGTCGGGCAGCTTGAGCATCTGCAGGATGGTGGCCACGCAGCCCATCTCGAACATGTCGTCGGTCGACGGCTCGTCCTTTGCAGCGGCCTTTTGCGCCACCAGCATGATGCGGCGCTCCGACTCCATCGCAGCCTCCAAGGCTTTGATGCTCTTGGGGCGGCCGACGAACAGCGGAATGACCATGTGCGGGAACACCACCACATCGCGCAAGGGCAACAGGGGCAGTTCCACGGGGGTACTCGGCAAAGGGGTTTGTCCGGACATTTCTCAACCTCAACAAAATGGACAGATGGGGCAGATGCGGGCGATATCAACCGGACGCATCGTCGTAATCGGCCGCGCGGCGCAGGTGCCGCCCCGGGGTCGTTCAGGCCTGCTTGGCCGCTTCGCGGTAAACGAGCAGAGGCGGCTTGTTCTCATCGATGGTGGACTCGTCCACCACCACCTTCTCCACATTGCTCATACCGGGCAAATCAAACATGGTGTCGATCAGCGCGTTTTCCAGGATCGAGCGCAGTCCACGCGCGCCGGTCTTGCGCGCCAGCGCCTTGCGGGCGATGGCCTTGAGTGCAGCGGGGCGCACTTCCAGCTCAGCGCCCTCCATCGACAACAGGCGGGAAAACTGCTTGACCACCGCATTCTTGGGCGCGGTCAGGATTTCTACCAGTGCGTCTTCGCTCAGCTCCGATAGCGCGGCGATCACTGGCACGCGCCCCACCAGCTCTGGGATGAGACCGAACTTGATCAGATCTTCAGGTTCGATTTCCTTGAAGGCATCTGTCAGGCTGCGCTGCTTCTTGCTTTTGACCACGGCGCCGAACCCCATGCCAGAGGCCTCGGTGCGGTTCTCAATGATCTTCTCCAGCCCAGCAAACGCGCCGCCGCAGATGAACAGGATGTTGGTCGTGTCGACCTGCAGGAAGTCCTGGTTGGGGTGTTTGCGACCGCCCTGGGGCGGCACGCTCGCCATGGTGCCTTCGATCAGCTTGAGCAGCGCTTGCTGCACGCCTTCGCCCGACACGTCGCGGGTGATGGACGGGTTGTCCGACTTGCGGGTGATCTTGTCGATCTCGTCGATGTAGACGATGCCCTGCTGGGCGCGCTCCACATCGTAATTGCAGCTCTGCAGCAGCTTGGCCACGATGTTTTCCACATCTTCGCCCACGTAGCCGGCTTCGGTCAGAGTGGTCGCATCGGCCATCACAAACGGCACGTTAAGCATACGCGCCATGGTCTGCGCCAGCAGGGTCTTGCCCGATCCGGTGGGCCCCAACAGCAAGATGTTGCTCTTGGCCAGCTCCACCTCGTCCTTGCGGGCAGTCTGCTTGTGGCGAAGGCGTTTGTAGTGGTTGTAGACCGCCACCGCCAAGGCCCGCTTGGCGGTGTCCTGGCCGATCACATACTGGTCCAGGTTGGCCTTGAGTTCGGCTGGCGTAGGCACCTCATCGCCCGAGGATTTGACCGACTCCAGCCCGGGCAACTCGTCTCGGATGATGTCATTGCACAGCTCGATGCACTCGTCGCAGATGAACACCGACGGACCGGCAATCAGCTTCTTGACCTCATGCTGGCTCTTGCCACAGAAGGAGCAATAGAGAGCTTTTTCGCCAGAGGCGGCTTTTTTATCGGCCATGAGTTGCGTGGTTCAGTTGTAACGAGTTGATGCCGTGTCGTTGATGATAGTTCAAGCGAGGATGCGCCCATAACCGGGAAAAGCGCTGTATTTGGGCAGATTCAGCGCTGTTTACTGGGTTCGAGCCGGCTTTTTTGCGCAAAACCGCGCCATCAGGCTGCCGAGGGGCGCTTGTCGATCACCTTGTCGATCAGGCCGTAGTCCGCCGACTCGGCGGCTGTCATGTAGTAGTCGCGCTCGGTGTCACGGGCAATGCGCTCCAGCGGCTGCCCGGTGCGCTCAGCCAAGATCTTGTTGAGCTGTTCGCGGGTCTTGAGGATCTCGCGCGCCTGAATCTCGATCTCGGTGGCCTGGCCCCGGCTTCCGCCCGAGGGCTGGTGGATCATGATCTTGGAGTTGGGCAGCGAGAAGCGCTTGCCCTTGGTACCGGCAGCCAGCAGGAAGGCGCCCATGCTGGCGGCGAAGCCCACACAGAGGGTCGACACATCGGGCTTGATGAAATTCATCGTATCAAAAATCGCCATGCCCGCCGTGACCGAGCCGCCGGGCGAGTTGATGTAGAACGAGATGTCTTTGTCGGGGTTCTCACTCTCCAGAAAGAGCAGCTGCGCCACGAGCAAGTTGGCGGAATGGTCGTTGACCTCACCGACCAGGAAGATGACGCGCTCTTTGAGCAGGCGCGAATAAATGTCGTAAGCGCGCTCGCCGCGGCCCGATTGTTCGATCACCATGGGCACCATGCCCAGGCCTTGAATGTCCATAACGCTCATGCGGTTCTCCGTGTGGTGGCGCGGGGTAGTGTGTGCGCCATGCCCTTACTGTAACCAACCTGCCGATACGGATCGGCGCAGACGGACATGACACCACCGGGCATATGGCGGGCATGTCGGCAAAGGCAAGATCCCAGAGACAAAAAAGGGCGGATTGCTCCGCCCTCTTCAGTCCTGCAAGGCAAGACGATCAGGACTGGCCCATCAATTCGTCAAAGTCAATCGACTTCTCGGTGACCTTGGCCTGTGCCAGCACGTACTCGGTGACGTTGTTCTCGATCACGATGGCTTCCACTTCAGCCATGCGGCGGTTGTCGCCGGTGTACCAGCGAACCACATCAGCCGGCTTCTCGTATGACGCCGACAACTCTTCGATGTGTGCCTTGATCTGCTCGGGCTTGGCTTGCAGCGCCTTCTCGCGCACCAGCTCAGCCACCACCAGACCCAGGCGCACGCGGCGCTCGGCCTGAGGGCGGAACAGGTCGTCGGGGATCGGGGCCTTGTCGGCGTCCTTCACGCCGCGCTGCTTCAGGTCGGCGCGGGCACCTTCGACCAGGCGCTCCAGCTCGGCCTGCACCACCGACTTGGGCAGGTCGAGCTCGGCCTTGGCAGCGAGCGCATCCATGGCGGCCTGCTTGTTGCGCGCCTGCAGGCGGAATTTCACCTCACGCTCCAGGTTCTTCTTGATGTCGGCACGTAGGCCTTCCACCGTGCCTTCGGCGATGCCGAGCGATTTGGCCAGCGCACCGTCCACCTCGGGCAGGTGAGCCGCTTCGATCTTGTTGACCGTGACCAGGAAGTCGGCGGTCTTGCCGGCCACATCCTTGCCGTGGTAGTCGGCCGGGAAGGCCAGCGGGAAGGTCTTGGACTCGCCCGACTTCATGCCACGCACCGCGTCTTCGAACTCCTTGAGCATCTGGCCGTCACCCACGATGAACTGGAAAGCTTCGGCCTTGCCGCCTTCAAACGCCTCGCCGTCGATCTTGCCAGCGAAGTCGATGGTGACGCGGTCGCCGTCGACCGCCGCTTGGTCCTGGGCCCGCTGGGCGAAGGTGCGGCGCTGCTTGCGCAGGATGTCCAGGGTGCGGTCGATGGCCGCGTCGCTGACTTCGGTAGACGCTTTTTCGATCTCGGCTGTGCTGAGGTCACCGAGCTTGACCTCCGGGTAGACCTCAAACACCGCATCAAAGGCGATCTGGCCTTCGGGGGCCCCTTCCTTCTCGGTGATCTTGGGCTGACCGGCCACGCGCAGCTTGGCTTCGTTGGCCGCCATGGAAAAAGCCTCACCGACTTTGTCGTTCATCACCTCGTAGTGCACTGAATAGCCGTACTGCTGCGCCACCACGTTCAGAGGCACCTTACCTGGACGAAAACCGTCCATCTTGACCTTGCGTGCCACATCTTTGAGGCGGCGGGTCACTTCGTTCTGGATCACATCGGCGGGCAAGGTCAGCGTGATCTTGCGTTCGAGCTTTTCCAGGGTTTCAACGGTCACGGTCATGGCATTCTCCAGAAGATGGACCGTCGGCCAGCCAGTCCGGCCGACGGGGGATAAATCTGTGCATTGTTGTGGTGCGCGGGGGGGGACTCGAACCCCCACACCATTGCTGGCGTCAGGACCTAAACCTGGTGCGTCTACCAATTTCGCCACCCGCGCGCCTGACATGTCGGGTCGAAGCACGGCACACAAGGTGTTCGTGCGGATTCGACCCGCTTCTCGGCAACCTTCTATTGTAGCCGCTGGCATCTGCTCGCCCGTTCGGAGGGGAGCAGGTAATGCGGGCCAGCTCAGGCCCCCAGAAGGCGGCGCAGCAGGCGCACCGCGCTGTCGGGCGTGGTCAGCACTGGCAGGCCAACCGAATCCAAGACGGCCTGACGGGCCCGCGCCATGCTGAACTGGGCCAGGGCGATCGCGGTGCAGCCCTGCCCCTTCAGCTGCCTGGCCGCGTTCACCACCATCGCGTCGTGTTGAGCCCCATCGCCTGCGTTCAATGCATCCAGGGCGCCGTCGGCCAGCGCTGTGCGCAGATCGATATCGGCGGGAAACTCGGAAGGCATGGATGCCAGAGTAGGTGCAAACGAAGCGATTAGACCGATGCGCCCCTGCGCACCCGCCAGCGCCCTGGCCTCGGCCACCATGGCCTCGTTGGGTTTGAGTACCGGCATGTAAGGGCGCTTGTTCGCTACCGCCTCGATGCAGGCGCCAAAGGCCGAACAGGTGAACAGAATGGCTTGTGCGCCCGTGCCTTCGGCGTAGGCCGCCAGCGCCTCAAAGCGCTGGTGCATGGCTGCGTCCAGCCCCGTGCCGCTGCGCGCAAGGTCGGCCGAAAGGCTGTCATCCAGCAGGTTCATGCGCACGGCCTCTGGCCAATCCCGCTGAAGCGCCTGGTTGATCGGATCTACCGAATGCGCCAGCGCGTGGATCAGCGCCACGCGTAGTGGCGCTGATGGGGCAGCTCCATTCACGCGGGCTTCAGCTTAGGCGCTGGACGGCGAGCCCGCTGCAGCCAGACTACCAAACCCAGCAAAGCGAACGCGGGCAGGAACAACCACTCCTTTGCGGGACGATCGGCTGGCACTTCGATCGAGGTGATGCGGAAGCTCTGCTCGATACCAAGCTTTTCCGCCTGGCTACCGAACTTCACCCCGGCGACCATCAGGGCGTCACCATCAGCCATGACCGTCAGTCCCGAGGTACCCAGTCGCGTCTTGGCATCGGCCAGGTCACCCAGTGGCAGCAACACCCCCTTGCGGATTTCATCTCCATTGAGGTTCAGCCCTTCGATCCAGACCCGCTTGCTGGTGCCGGCGGGCGCCTCGGCGATGGTCTGGAACATCTGCTCGCCCTTGATCTCGTCAAACGGCGGGTGAATCATGTCCATCCAGAAACCGGGGCGGAACAGCGTGAAACACACCAACAGCATGGCCACGGACTCGTACCAGCGGCTGCGCACGATAAAGAAACCCTGCGTTGCCGCGGCGAAGACCAGCATCGCAATCACCGCCGTTCCAACCGTCATGATCAGATGAAAGGGCCCGTCCAGTCCGATCAACAACAACTGGGTGTTGAAAATGAACAAGAAAGGCAGGATGGCCGTGCGCATGCTGTAGAAGAAGGCGGTCACACCGGTCTGGATCGGGTCGTGACGCGCAATGGCGGCGGCCGCAAACGAGGCTAGCCCCACCGGCGGCGTCACGTCAGCCATGAGTCCGAAATAGAACACGAAGAGGTGCACTGCGATCAGCGGCACGATCAGGCCACTTTGAGCGCCCAGCTCCACCACCACCGGCGCCATGAGGGTGGAAACTACGATGTAGTTGGCCGTGGTCGGCAGTCCCATGCCCAGGATCAGGCTGATGACCGCCACCAGCACCAGCATCAGCATGAGGTTGCCGCCGGAGAGGATCTCCACGATCTCGGTCATCACCAAGCCGACGCCGGTGAGCGAGACCGTGCCGACGATGATGCCTGCCGCCGCCGTGGCCACCCCGATGCCGATCATGTTGCGGGCGCCGGTCTCCAGGCCCGAGATCAGATCGGCCAGACCGGCCTTGAGGTCGGCCGAGATGTTGTGCGCGCCGCGCATCACGCCGATGATGGGTTTCTGCGTCAGGATGATGAAGACCATGAACATGGTGGCCCAGAACGCCGAGAGTGCGGGCGACAGCTGCTCCACCATCAGGCACCAAACCAGCACCACCACGGCCAGCAGGTAGTGCAGGCCAGAACGCACGGTGGGTCCGGTCTCGGGCAGTTCAAAAACGGGGGCGTTGGGGTCATCGAGTTGCAGATCGGGCTGGCGCGAGCCCACCCACAGCAGGCCAAGGTACGCGGACAACAGCAGCACGCCAATGGCTGGAATTGCCGCAGCGCCGAGCGACGACTTGATGAAGCTGATCGTGTAGTAGGTGATGCCGGCGAGCACGATGAAGCCCGTGACCGTGGTCACGAACGAGATCAGCCGCTGCATGCCGGTGGACTGCACGCGCCGCGGCAGGCCCTGCATGTCGGCCTTGAGGGCTTCAAGGTGCACGATGTAGAACAGCGCGATATAGGAAATGATCGCGGGCAGGAAGGCGTGCTTCATGACCTCGATGTAGGGGATGCCGACGTACTCGACCATCAGAAAGGCCGCAGCCCCCATCACAGGCGGCATGATCTGGCCGTTGACGGACGAAGAGACCTCGACCGCGCCAGCCTGGTCACCGCGGTAACCCACGCGCTTCATGAGCGGGATGGTGAAGGTGCCGGTGGTGACCACGTTGGCGATCGACGAGCCTGAGATAATGCCGGTGGCGGCCGAGGCCACCACGGCCGCCTTGGCCGGACCGCCTCGCATGTGGCCCAGCAGCGCAAACGCCGACTTGATGAAGTAGTTGCCCGCGCCCGCCTTGTCGAGCAGCGAGCCGAACAGCACGAAGAGGAAAATGAAGCCGCTGGACACCCCCAGCGCCACGCCAAACACGCCCTCGGTGGTCAGCCACTGGTGCGTCATGGCGCGGTCCAGCGAGGCACCGCGGTGCGCCACCAGCTCGGGCATGTAGGGGCCGGCAAAGGTGTATATCAAGAACACCACGGCCACGATGACCATGGGCAGACCCAGCACCCGGCGCGTGGCCTCCAGCAGCAGCAGGATGCCGACAGCAGCGGTCCACACGTCCATCGGTGTGGGCTGGCCGGGCCGGGTGGCCAGCTCGCGGTAAAAGATGAACAGGTAGGCCGCGCAATAGGCGCCCACCAGCGCCAGCACCCAGTCGGTGATGGGCACCCGATCGCGCGGTGAACGCTTGCTGGCCGGGTAGGCCATGTAGCCGAGGAACACCGCGAACGCGAGGTGGATCGCGCGACTCTCGGTGTCGTTGAGCACGAAGATGCCCAGGCTGAACGGCAGCGGCGAGGCTATCCAGAGCTGGAACAGCGACCAGGCCACGGCCACCGCCAGCAGCAGCTTGGCCACTACCGGGCCCGGCTGTCGCCCGCCCGAGTCGTTGTCGGCCACCAGCTGGTTGACGTCGATTTCGGCCGGCGAGGGATTTTTGTTGTCTGTGCTCATGAGGGCAACTCCATCTTTCCGCGGACGCGTTCGGCCCGCCTGACAAGCGAAATTCAAAAGCCTGAATCAAAAAACCCCATGGGCGGGCTGGCCGCGCATGGGGTGCTCGATCAGGCGGGGGACCGATTTACTTGATCCAGCCCTTTTCCTTGTAGTACTTGGCCGCGCCGTTGTGCAGGGGTGCCGACAGACCGTCCTTCACCATGTTCTCTGGGTTCAGGTTGGCAAACGCCGGGTGCAGCTTCTTGAAATCGTCGAAGTTCTCGAACACCGCCTTCACCAGGGTGTAGACCATGTCGTCCGAGGCCTTGGCCGAGGTGACAAACGTGGCCAGCACACCGTAGGTCGGCGTCGGGGCATCGTTGCCTTTGTACAGGCCGCCCGGGATGTTGGCCTTGGCGTAGTACGAATTGGCTGCCACGAGCTTGTCCACGCCCGGGCCGGTGATGCTCACCAGCTTGGCGCCACAGGTGGTGACCGGGTCCTGAATGTTCGCGCTGGGGTGGCCCACGCCGTAGAAGAAGGCGTCGATCTTGTTGTCGCACAGGGCTGCGCCGTGTTCATCAGCCTTGAGCTCGGCAGCCAAACCGAAGTCGGACAGCTTCATGCCCTGAGCGGCCAGCAACTCGTCCATGGACGCACGGGTGCCCGAACCTGGATTGCCCACGTTGACGCGCTTGCCTTTGAGGTCGGTGAAGGTCTTGATGTTGGCATCGGCGCGCGCCAACACCGTGAAAGGCTCTGGGTGGATGGAAAACACCGAACGCAGATCGGGGAAGGGGCCGCTGCTTTCAAAGGCTTTGGTGCCCTTGTAGCCGTGGTAATTCCAGTCGGACTGAGCGACGCCAAAGTCCAGGTCACCGCCCTTGATCGTGTTGATGTTGGCCACCGAGCCACCGGTGGATTCCACCGTGCAACGGAAGCCGTGCTTGGCGCGGTCCTTGTTCACGAGACGGCAGATCGAGCCGCCCGCAGCGTAGTAAACACCCGTAACGCCACCGGTGCCGATGGTCATGAACTTTTGCTGCGCCTGGACGCTGGTGACGGGCGCCAGCATGGCGGTGGCCGCAGCGATGGCGGTGATGCAAGCAGACAACTTCTTCATGGAATCTCCTGGTTGGGTCCTGCTTTTCAGGACTGTCGATACAAGCCTTGTGGGCCAAATAGGTACTTTTTTATCCTACTGGAAATCGGCAGGCCGATTGATTCGGGGTCCTACGTAGTTACCCGAGCCTGACTTCGGTCACCGAATTCCGATTTCGTGATTTGAGATCAGCTGCTCAGCGCCACGCCGATCGCACGACCCAAGCGCGTCACGATCTGGCTCAGCTCGTCTTCGCTGCTGATGAAGGGTGGCGCCAGCAGCACGTGGTCGCCGCATCGGCCGTCCACCGTGCCGCCCATGGGATAGACCATCACGCCCTCGGCCATGGCCGCACGCTTGATCTTGACGTGGAGCTTGCGAGCGGGATCGAACCATTGTTTGCTCGCACGGTCGGCCACCAGCTCGATGCCCCAGAAAAGGCCACGTCCGCGGATGTCGCCCACATGGGGGTGCTCGCCGAAGGCATGCGCCAACGCCGCCTGAAGGTAACGACCGCGCGACTTCACCTGCGCCAGCAGATCGTCGCGCACCATCACGCGCTGAACCGCCAGCGCCGCCGCGCAAGCCACCGCGTGGCCCAGGTAGGTGTGGCCATGCTGAAACAGGCCGCTACCCTGGCGGAATGCGTCGACCAATTTTTCCTGCGCCAGCACCGCACCGATGGGCTGGTAGCCGCCGCCCAGCCCCTTGGCGATGGCCAGCAGGTCGGGCACAACGCCCTCAGCTTCGCAAGCGTGCAGCGTGCCGCAGCGGCCCATGCCGCACATTACCTCATCAAGAATCAGCAGAATGCCGTGACGGTCACACAGTTCGCGCACGCCTTTGAAATAGCCGGGAACGGGGGTAAGAACACCAGCGGTGGCGCCGCCAATGGTCTCGGCCACAAACGCCATCACGTTCTCGCCACCCAGTTGCTCAATGGTCTGCGAAAGCTCGACCACCAGGCGCTGCCCGTATTGCTCTGCGGTTTCGTCATCGCGCCGGTGGCGGTATTCGTAGCACGGCGAGACGTGGGTCACATCGATAAGCAGCGGTTTGAACTGTTCGCGGCGCCAGGCGTTGCCACCCACCGCCAACGCGCCCAGCGTGTTGCCGTGGTAGCTCTGGTGACGGGCGATAAAGTGGCGGCGCTGCGGCTGGCCGATCTCCACGAAGTACTGCCTCGCCATCTTGAGCGCGGCTTCCATCGCTTCGGAGCCGCCGCTCACGAAGTACACATGGCTCATGCCAGCCGGAGCGGTGCTGATCAGCACGTCGGCCAGCTCCTCGGCCACCTCGGTGGTGAAGAAGCTGGTGTGGGCGTAGGCCAGGCGGTCGATCTGCGCGTGCATGGCGGCGATCACGTCGGGGTGGCCGTGGCCCAGGCAGGACACGGCCGCGCCACCAGACGCATCCAGGTAGGTTTTGCCAGTGGCATCGGTGAGCGTGATGCCCTGCCCGCTCACGGCCACTGGCAAGTCGTGGTGCAGTTGGCGGTGGAACACATGGGTGGCGTCTTGCGGCATGGCAATGGGGGGGCGGGCGTTCATGGGAGGTCCTCGCTGAAAGTCATTCGAAAAACGGAAATGTCAGGCGGCTGCAGGGCGCTGGCGGTTGGGCTTGTCCCAGTAAACACGGTCGTTTTGTAACCGCTGCTGGCGCTCGGTTAAGCGCTGGACCACGACTGGACCACCCTGCTCGCCCACGGCGGCCATCAGCGTTTCGGCGAGGGCCTGGGCACCTGTCATGGAGTGAAAAAAAGAGGGCGAAGCCGCGTCAAACAGCAGCACGATCGACGCCGCACGGGCCAGTGGCGAGAGCGCACTGTCGGTCAAAGCCAGCACCGGTACACCACGAGCCTGCGCCTGTTGGGCGCACTGCACCGTCTGCACGCTGTAGGGGGCCTGGCTGATCGCCACCAGCAGGTCGGCATTCGTCAGCTCGGCGAGCTGGTCATTGCCGGCCCCGGCCGGGTCGGCCACCAGCAGGGTGCCGGCGCGCAGCCAGTCGCATGTATAGCGCAGGTGGTGGGCAATGCCGAAGCTGGCGCGTTGCCCCAGAAAGGCAACCTGGCGCGCCGCCAGGATGGCGCCGGCCGCAGTCCGCACCTGATCGAGGGCATTGCGCGCCACCACCGAGGCGACGTTGAGGGACTGGGCCTGCGCCAACGCGCTAATCGGCGCGCCGTCAGGGTCCTCTGCCGATGGGTCGTTGGCACTGGCTTGGGCCGCCGAGCGTGCCAGCGCAGCCATGGCCGGACGACGCATTGCGTCAAAGCCTTCCAGGCCCAGGGCCTGTGCCAGGCGAGTCATGGTGGCCGGGGCAACACCAGCCGAGCGGGCCGACTGACGCATGGACTGCAGACCCAGCTCGGCTGGATGCTCGCGCACCCAGCGAGCGGCGCGCTGCAGCTCAGGGCTCAGCGTGGCGAAGCGGGCATCCAGCAGTTGGGCGAGGTGGCGGTAGGGCAAGGGGCAGAAAATGAAACAAATGAACCACTTTAATTCTAGTGAGACATCTGAATCATGTCCAGTGCGGCCCACGCCCTGGATCAGCTGGGTGCCGGCTCCCGCTGCACCCGGAACCAGGCTGCGTACATCGCCGGCAGCGCCAGCAAGGTGAGCACGGTGGCGACGATCAGACCGCCCATGATGGCCACCGCCATCGGGCCCCAGAACACACTGCGCGACAGCGGAATCATGGCAAGCACCGCCGCCGCAGCGGTCAGCACGATAGGCCGCATACGTCGCACGGCCGACTCCACAATCGCGTCCCACGCCGGCACACCTCGCCGCCGGTCCTGCTCGATCTGGTCGATCAGGATCACGGAATTGCGCTGGATCATGCCCATGAGGGCGATCACACCCAGCAGCGCGACGAAACCAAACGGCCGGTTGAGCAAGAGCAGCGCGCCGGCCACCCCTGCCAAGCCCAGAGGTCCGGTCAGGAACACGAGCAAGGACCGGCTGAAGCTCTGTAACTGGATCATCAGCAGCGTGAAGGTGATGAACAGCATCAGCGGCACACCGGCGGCGATCGACGACGAACCTTTGCTGCTCTCCTCCACCGCGCCGGCCACCTCGACCCGGTAAGCCGAGAGACCTCGCTCGGCCCAGCGGCCGCTGATGGTATTCATGGCGGGCAATAGCTCGGCGGTGACGGTGGCGCCCTGCAGTCCTTCGACCACATCGCTCTGCACCGTGATCGCGTAGTTACGGTTTTCGCGCCAGATCACGCCGGGCTCCCAGCCGAACACCGGGCGAGCGATCTGCGCCAGCGGAATGCTCTGACCGCTGGCCGTGGGAAGGTAAGCGTTGCGCAGGCTGCTGATGGCGTCGCGCTCGGACAGTGGCTGGCGCAGCACGATATCGATCAGCCTGTCGCCGTCGCGGTACTGCCCGACCGTGCTGCCCACCAGGATGGTGCGGGAGGCCTGAGCGATGGACTGGCTGGACACCCCGAGCGCCCGCGCCTTGGCCTGGTCCACCTCCAGGCGCAGCACCTTGACCGACTCGTTCCAGTTGTCGTTCACGCCGCGGGTGTTGGCACTCTCGCGCATCGCCACCTTGACCTCGTCGGCCAGCCCGCGAAGTACCGCCGGGTCGTCTCCCACCACGCGGAACTGCACCGGGTACGGCACCGGTGGCCCGTTGGGCAGCAGCTTGACGCGGCCACGCACCTCGGGGAACTCGGTCGCCAGCAAAGCCGGCAGTCGTTTGCGCAGCGACTCGCGTGTCTTGAGGTCTTGCGGCAAGACAATGAATTGCGACACGTTGGTCTGCGGAAAGATCTGGTCCAGCGGCAGGTAGAACCGCGGCACCCCCGAGCCGACCCAGGTACTCACGCTGGTCACCCCGTCTTCTTTGGCCAACCGAGCCTCCACCTGCCGGCTGATGGCATTCGTGGCCGCAAAGCTGGCGCCTTCGGGCAGCCAGATATCGACCAGGATTTCAGGGCGGCTGGAGTCGGGGAAAAACTGCTGCTGCACCTTGCCCATGCCGACAATGCCGAGCACGAACGTGCCAATGGTCAGGCCAATGGTGATCCAGCGGTGCAGCACGCACCAGTTCACCAGGGCACGAAAACGCACGTAAAACGGCCCGTCGAACACCTCGTGCGCCTGCCCCACGTGCGGCTTGACCTTGAGCAGCTTCACGCCCAGGTAAGGCACAAACATCACCGCCACGATCCACGACAGCACCAGTGCGATCACGGTCACCGCAAAAATAGCGAAGGTGTACTCGCCGACGGTCGAATTGGCCAGGCCGATCGGCAGGAAGCCCGCGGCGGTGATCAGTGTGCCGGTGAGCATGGGCATGGCGGTGGCGTCCCAGGTGAAGGTGGCCGCACGCATCATGGTGTAGCCCTCTTCGAGCTTGCGCACCATCATTTCCACCGCGATGATGGCGTCATCAACCAGCAGTCCGAGCGCGATGATGAGCGAGCCGAGCGATATCTTGTGCAGGCCGATGCCCCAGTACTGCATGGCCAGAAAGGTCATGGCCAGCACCAGCGGAATGGTGACGAACACCACCAGCCCAGGCCGCATGTCGAGCACATAGCGCTTGAAACCACGACCGCCTTCGCGTCGGTGCAGGCCCAGCGCCAGAAAGCTCACCGCCAGCACGATTACCACCGCTTCGATCAGCACCTTGACGAACTCGTTGACCGACTTCGTCACCGCGCTGGGCTGGTCCTGCACCTGCACCAGCTGCATGCCCGCCGGCAGGTCGCGCTCGATACTCGCCACCGCCACCTTGAGCGCCTTGCCCAGCGCGATGATGTCACCGCCCTTGGCCATGGAAATGCCCAGGGCGATGCTGTCCAGCCCGTTGTGGCGCACCTGCACCTGCGGCGGATCGGCATAGCCCAGGCCAATCTCGGCGATGTCGCCCAGGCGGATCTGGCGGCCGTTGGCGGCGCGGATCGGCATCGCGCGCAATTGTTCGACATCGTTGAAGGCGCCGGCCACCCGCACCTGCACCGCGTCCAGCGGCGTTTGCACCGTGCCGGCCGACTCAATCGCGTTCTGCTGGCCAAGCGAGGTCAGCACCTGCTGGATGTCGAGCCCCAGCACCGCCAGGCGCTTCTGCGATATCTCGATGTACAGCTTCTGGTCCTGCGCGCCGAACAAGTCAACCTTGTTCACATCCTTCACGCGCAGCAGCTGCTGTCGCACGTCATCGGCGACCTGCTTCTTGTCGGCAGGCGAAAAACCCTCGCCCTGCAGCGCATAGATGACGCCAAACACATCGCCGAATTCATCGTTGAAAAACGGCCCGACCACCCCTTGCGGCAGCGTGCCACGAATGTCGCCCACCTTCTTGCGCGCGGTGTACCAAATCTGCGGCACCTCGCCCGGTGGTGACGAATCCTTGAGCTGAAAAATGATCAGCGACTCGCCGGGCTTGGAGTAGCTTCGGATCTTGTCGGCGTAAGGCACTTCCTGCAGCGTCTTTTCGATGCGGTCGGTGACCTGCTCGGCCATCTGTTGCGCGGTGGCGCCCGGCCAGAAAACGCGCACCACCATAGCGCGAAAGGTGAATGGCGGATCTTCATCCTGACCGAGCTGGAAATAGGCAGCCACGCCCAGCAGCATGAGCACGATCATGAGGTAGCGGGTAAAGGCCTGGTGATTCAGCGCCCACTGGGACAGATTGAAGCGCGACACCCAGGACGACGCTTCTTCGGGGGAATGTGGGTTCATGCTGCCCTCACTGCGAGGGGGTGGCAAAGCGCACCACCTTCTGCCCAGGAGACAGCACATGCACGCCCGTGGCCACCACCTCTTCACCCGGCTTGAGCCCATCAGCGATCACCGCCTGGTTGCCGTCGGCGCCCGCCACCACCACCGGGCGCGTCTGCACCGTGCCGCTGGCCGCGTCGAACACCCAGACCGCACTGGCTGAAGAACCTTTCGTCGTGTCGTTCATGAGCGCGCTGGTCGGCAACTTGATCGCCTGGGCCACGGCCCCTGCTGGCGCCGGCAGCGTCACGTAGGCCGTCGCGCCCAAGGACACGGGTGCGTCATCAGGCAAAGCCAGGCGCACCTGGTAGGTGCGGGTCTGCGGGTCGGCAGCCGCCGCCACCTCTCGCACCACACCGCTAAGGACGGCTGCGGACGCACCACCCGTGGTCGACCACAAACGCACTTGCGCGGTCAAGCCCGTTCGCACCTGCGCCAGCCGGTCTTCGGGCACGGCAAACACGACGTCGCGCGCGCCATCTCGGGCGATGCGCGCCACCGGCGTGCCTGCACTGACCACCTGGCCCACCTCGGCCTCGACCGCCAGCACCACGCCTGGACCGTCGGCCAGCAGCCGGGTGTAGCCCGCCTGATTACCCTGCACCGATCCCTGCGCCATGGCCTGTTTCAGACCTGCTTCGGCCGCCTGCAGCGTGGCCTGGCGTCGTTCGATCTCGGCGCCGCTGACGAACCCCTGCGCCTGCAGATCGGTGAAGCGCTTGAGATCGGCCGCCGCCAGATCGCGCTGCGTGAGCGCAGCAGCCACCTGAGCCTGGGCCGCCTGGCTGGCGAGGTTGAGATCGTTGGCGTCCAGCTGAGCCAGTAGCTGGCCGGTCTTCACGCGCTGGCCGACCTCGGCCGGGCGCTGGAGCAGCTTGCCGCCGACCCGAAAGCCCAGCCGCGATTCCACCCGCGCCCGCACCTCACCCGCGTATTCTGTGGACAGGTTGAGGCCATCGGCCTGCACAGTGAGCAACTTCACCGAGCGGATGGGCTCCATCGGCGGCTCAGGCTTGCTACAAGCACCCAGTGCCAGGGCAACCGAGAAGGCGAAGACAATGGGCAAAGTTCTCATGGGCATCGAAAGTCTGGGAGAAGCCGGCGAGGCAGCGAGCGCGGCGAGATTGAAGCCAACAAAGCGACCAGGAAATTAATGACTGACCGGTTAGTAAGCAAAATTGTAGTGCAATCGCCAAACCCCATCGGGGCTGCGTGGGGCGTACTGTCGCACGGCCACGTCCGCGAGCAGGGGTCGACGCTGGCAAGGCTGACAGACGCATCACAGCGGAGGGCCGCGGACGCGCGGAGCCGGCCATGAGCACCACCAACCCAGGTGCCGCTGCGCGCGCACCCTCCCCGATCGCTGGTGTCGAGCACTACGAAAACTTTCCAGTCGCGTCTTGGCTGTGCCCGCCCGAGCTGCGCCCGGCGGTTCAAGCCGTCTATCACTTTGCCCGCACCGCCGATGACCTGGCCGACGAGGGTGAGGCCTCTGCCGAACAGCGCCTGGCCGAACTGGACGGCTACCGCCACGAGCTGGACCGCTGCCTGGCGGGAGAGGCGCCGGTCGACGCCCGCTGGCCGGGCATCTTCAAGCCGTTGCGCGCCGCGGTGGCGCAGCATCAGCTGCCTGGCCCGCTGCTGTATGACCTCATCAGCGCTTTTGAGCAAGATGTGCGCCACACCGCCAGCGGCCACCGCTATGCCAACACCCCCGAGCTGCTCGACTACGCACGCCGCTCGGCTAACCCGGTGGGTCGCCTGCTGCTGCACCTGTATGGCGTGCGCGATGCAGCGTCCTTGAAACAGAGCGACCAGATCTGCAGCGCCTTGCAACTGATCAACTTCTGGCAAGACATCCGGGTCGACCATGCGCGTGGACGTCACTACCTGCCGATCGATGCGCTGGGCCGCCACGGAGTGCAGTTGGCCGACTTCGCGGCCGACGCCCGGCCCGAACCAGCGACCCAGGTGCGCATGGCGCGTGCCGTGGCCGCGCTGTGTCTGCAGGCGCATGGCCTGATGCTGGAAGGCGCGCCGCTGGCGCGCCGCGTGCAGGGCCGGGCCGGCTGGGAGTTGCGCCTGGTGATCCAGGGTGGACTGCGCATCCTGGACAAGCTGGCCGCCGGCGGCTACCGCAGCTGGCAGGTTCGACCGCGCCTGCGGGTCTGGGATGTGCCGGTGCTGCTGTGGCGCGCGGTGTGGATGCGCTGAACACCGGCACCGCAGAGGAAATCTGTATTAGAACTTGGACACTCAGTACCGTAACCAATCCGGCTTTCGCGCCGCCTGTGCCATACTGAATTCCCAACCTTTACTACCTTATGGCACAGGCATTCCCCTTTTCGGCCATCGTCGGCCAGGAAGAAATGAAGACGGCGATCCTGATCGCTGCGATCGACCCCAGCATCGGCGGCATCCTGGTGCTGGGCGACCGAGGCACCGGCAAATCGACCGCGGTGCGCGCACTTGCCGCGCTGTTGCCCAAGATGAAAGCAGTGCAAGGCTGCCGCTACGGCTGCGACCCGACCGAGGCCGCTGGTGGCTGCACCGAATGTGCCACCCTGCGGCCTGCGGGCAGCTCGCCCAAGACCCACCTCATTCCGGTGCCCGTGGTCGATCTGCCACTGGGCGCAACCGAAGACCGCGTGGTCGGCGCGCTCGATCTGGAGCGCGCCCTGTCGCAAGGTGTGAAGGCGTTTGAGCCCGGCCTGCTGGCCCAGGCGCATCGCGGTTTTCTCTACATCGACGAAGTCAACTTGCTGGAGGACCACCTGGTCGACCTGCTGATCGACGTGGCCGCCTCGGGCGAAAACGTGGTCGAGCGCGAAGGCCTGTCGGTGCGGCACCCGGCGCGCTTTGTGCTGGTAGGCAGCGGCAATCCGGAAGAAGGCGAGCTGCGGCCACAGTTGCTGGACCGGTTTGGCCTGTCGGTCGAGGTGAAAACGCCCGACCAGCTGGTCGATCGGGTGGAAGTCGTCAAGCGGCGCGACGCCTTTGAACAGGACCGCAGTGCCTTCATCGCGCAGTGGCAGCCCGACGACGAACGCATCCGCAAACAGATCGTCGCGGCCCGCAAGCGCCTGCCGGCGGTGAGCGTGAGCGACGCCGTGCGCGAGCGCATTTCCAGCCTCTGCGCCGCACTAGGCACCGACGGCTTGCGCGGTGACCTTACCCTCTTGCGCGCGGCCCGAGCGCTGGCCGCGCTGGACGGCGACAAGGCGGTGGCGGACCATCACATCCGCCGCATCGCCGCGCCCGCCCTGCGCCACCGACTGCGCCGCAATCCGCTGGACAACGCCGGCTCGTCCACCCGCGTGGAGCGGGCGGTGGCCGAACTGCTGCCGGCATGAACATCAGCCAGCGTCCCGCGCTGGCACCCGACGCGGTGCTCGCCGCGGCGCTGCTCGCGGTGGACCCGGTGGGTCTGGGCGGCGTGGCGCTTCGGGCGCCTGCCAGCGAGCTGCGCGGCGACTGGCTGGCCTTGGCCAAATCCCTGTTGCCGGCCTCGGCACCCTGGCTGCGTGTGCCGCACCACGCCAGCGACAGCGCCTTGCTGGGCGGTCTCGATCTGGCCGCCACCTTGAGCGCGGGTCGGCCGGTGGCCCTGCCAGGGCTGCTGGCGCGGGCCGATGGTGGTGTGCTGCTGCTGGCCATGGCCGAGCGCTGTGGCCCCGGCGTGGCTGCCTACCTGAGCGCGGCGCTCGACCAACACGAGGTGCATCTGCAACGCGATGGCCTGTCGCATGCCGCGCCGGCTCGGCTCGCGCTGATCGCACTGGACGAAGGACAGGCCGACGACGAACACCTGCCTGCCACCTTGCTGGACCGGCTTGCATTCTGGCTGTCGCTCGAGCCAGCGGGCGCGGAGCAGGATGCGCCGGTGTTCGACCTCGCCGACATCACCGCCGCCCGCGCCGCCTGGCCCAGCGTCGCTGTGCCCGACGCGCTGGTGCAGGCCTTGTGCGCCGCCGCCATGGCCTGGGGCGTGCCATCGATGCGCGCGCCGGTGATGGCGGTGCGCGCGACCCGTGCCCTGGCGGCGCTGGCGGGCCTGAGCGAAGCCGACGAAGACCACGCCACCCTGGCCGCGCGCCTGGTGCTGGCACCACGGGCCACCCAGTTGCCGTCTTCAGAGGAAGCACCCGAGCAAGCTGAGGAGCCACCGGAGGCTGAAAGCCCACCCGACCAGGATCCACCGACCGACGATCCGCCCGCGGCTGAAGACGACGCCCAAAGGCCACCAGCGCCAGATCCCCAGGCACTGGAGGACAAGCTCATCGAAGCCATGCAGGCCGCGCTGCCGCCCGGCCTGCTCGCCGCGCTGCAGCTGGGCCAGCAGCGCCAGGCCCAAGCCAAAACCGCCGGCACCGCAGGTGCTCAGCAAAAGCACGCGCACCGCGGTCGCCCGGTGGGTACGCGGCGCGGCGAACCGCGCCACGGGGCCCGGCTGCATGTGCTCGACACGCTGCGCGCCGCAGCGCCATGGCAGCGCTTGCGGCGCCGGGCAGACACGCCTGCTAAGCGCATTGAGGTGCGGCGCGAGGACTTTCATGTGCGGCGGTTCCGGCAGCACCGCCCGACCACCACCGTGTTCGTGGTCGATGCCTCGGGCTCGGCTGCGTTGCACCGGCTGGCCGAGGCCAAGGGCGCGGTGGAGCTCTTGCTGGCCGAGTGTTATGTGCGGCGCGACCGGGTCGCGGTGCTGGCGTTTCGCGGCGCGGGCGTGGAACTGCTGCTGCCGCCCACACGCTCGCTGGCACGCGCCAAACGCTCTCTGGCCGCCCTGCCCGGCGGCGGCGGCACACCGCTGGCGGCTGGCATCCACGCCGCGCGCGAACTGGCCACGCAGCTGGCGCGGCAAGGCGACTCGCCGCTGGTCGTGTTCCTCACCGACGGCCGCGCCAACATCGCCGCCGACGGCACGCCCGGTCGCACCCAGGCCGCCGCCGATGCGCTGCAGGCCGCCGCCGAGTTCAGGACGCAGGCTCTCAGCGCCCTGCTGATCGACACCTCACCACAACCCAGCGAAGCCGCGCGCCTGCTGTCGGTCGAGATGGCCGCGTCTTACATACCCCTGCCACACGCCGGCGCCCAGGGTCTGAGCCAGGTGGTGTCGCTGGCCGCCTCGCCAGCGGCGGTGCGGTGAGCATGTCCGGCGCGCTGGACTGGGAGCGCGACGGCCCTGAATGGCCGCACGCACAGCACAGCCGCTTTGTGCATGCGGCTGGTCTGCGTTGGCATGTGCAGCACTTCCCGGGACCGGCGCCTGATGCGCCCTGCCTGCTGCTGCTGCACGGCACCGGCGCCTCCACCCACTCCTGGCGGGACCTGGCACCACTGCTGGCCAAGCGCTATCAGGTCATCGCGCCCGATCTGCCCGGCCATGCCTTCACCGGCCTGCCACCCGGCGGGGTGGGTTCGCCCCAACTCACCTTGCCCGGCATGGCCGCTGCGCTAAAGGGTTTGATGCAAGCCCTCGACCAGCGCCCAGCCCGCGTGGTGGGTCATTCAGCTGGCGCGGCGATCGCGGTGCGCATGTGCCTGGACGGCCTCATCAACCCGCAGCGCCTGAGCGGGCTGAACGCGGCCCTGCTGCCGCTGGGCGGGCTCGCCGGCGCGGTGTTTTCACCGGCCGCCAAGCTGATGGCGTCTGTGCCGCTCGTGCCGCGCCTGTTTGCCTGGCGCGCGGGCGAGCCGGCCGTGCTGCAGCGCCTGCTGCAGAGCACCGGCTCCACGCTCGACCCCACCGGCACCGCGCTCTACCGGCGCCTGGTCAGTAGCCCGGCACACGCCACCGGCGCACTGGGGATGATGGCCAACTGGGATCTCCCGACCCTGGCCGCCGACCTACCGCGACTGGCGGTGCCACTCGATTTGCTGGTGGGTTCGCGCGACCGCACCGTGCCGCCGGAGCAGGCGCAGCGCGTCTTGGCCCGCCTGAGCGATGCAGCGCGCGGACGCATCACCGTGCTCGACGGGCTGGGTCACCTGGCGCACGAGGAAGACCCGGCGCGCGTGGCCGAATACCTGTTGGACGCGGAGCAGGTGGCATGACCCCCGCTCGCGAGCCCTGGACACCCGCGCTACCCGACGCGCCACCGCGCCATTTCTGCACCGACTGCGGTCTCTCGCGCACCCAGGATCCCAAGCGCTGCGGCCAGGCTTGTCAGTTCATCGCACCCGACTACCCGCGCCTGGAGCAGCAGGTGCATGGCCGCGCGCGGCGCCTGCCTGGGGCCGATGGCGCGGCGGACGACGAGCTGTTTTTCGGACCACACCAGCAGATGCTGCAGGCGCGGCTGAAAACGCCGCTGGTGGGTGCGCAGTGGACGGGCATCACCACCCGCATAGCCGAGCGGCTGCTGGCCCGCGGTGAAGTGGACGCGGTGATTGCGATGGCACCGCACCCCGACGACCCCTGGCGCCCGCTGCCCGTGGTGGTGACGCGCGCCGAGGACATGGCCCGCTGTCGCGGCATGCGCATGGGTTACGCACCGCTGGTGGCGCTGGTGGAGCCCGCGCTGGCGCAAGGCCACAAGCGGCTGGCGGTGATCGGCATTCCCTGCCAGATCTACGCGCTGCGCGCAATCCAGCCACAGCTGGAGCGCGAACACGGCCTGAAAGAACTGCTGGTGATCGGCACGCCCTGCTCCGATAACACCACCACCGAGCGATTCCATGAGTTCCTGACCCTGGTCTCTCCCAAACCACAAGACGTGACCTACCTGGAGTTCCGCGCCGACTACCACGTGGAGATCCGCATGAAGGGTGGCGAGGTGCGCACCATCCCGTTCCTGCAGCTGCCGCTGTCTACCCTGCCGCCCGACTTTTTCCCCATGACCTGCCGCACCTGCGTGGACTACACCAATGCGCTGTCCGACATTACGGTGGGTTACATGGGCGGGCGCGGCGAGCAGTGGCTGCTGGTGCGCAACTCGCGCGGCCAGGCGCTGCTGGACAGTCTAAGTGACGAGGTCATCACCCACGCGCCGAGCTCGGCCGGCCAGCGCGCGGGCGCCGTGAAAGGCTTTCTGAAGAACGTGGAACGTGCCGCGGGCGGTCTGCCACTGCGGCGCATGCCCGACTGGCTGCGCCCCATCGTGGGCTGGCTGATGCCGCGAGTCGGGCCGCGCGGCCTGGAATTCGCACGCGCGCGGGTCGAGATGAAGGCGGTGGAAACGGTGGTGCATCTGGAACGGGAATCACCGGCACGCCTGAAATCCATGGTGCCCGAGCACGTGGTGCACCTGGTGCGGCCCTATGGGTTGGCCGCACGCGCCCAGGCGGGGCAGGTTGCCGCGCCTGCGCCCCCAGACCCGACTTAAACCCACGGGAAAACCCTGAACCGCGGTGCCGCAAAGCCGCTTGACATCCGATAGTGTCATGTTAGATTGACACATGTAGATGTCACACGTTGATGACATCACGTCTGCAGGCGAGAAGTCCATGCCCATGATGTCACGCATCCAGCAAGCGCTAGACGCCCAGCTTCAGCGCGCTGCCGGCGCCAGCGCACCGCCCCGATTGATTGCCGCCATGCGACACGCCGTGTTTCCCGGCGGTGCACGCATCAGGCCCCAGCTCTGTCTGGCTGTCGCGCAAGCCTGCGGTGAAGACGCCCCCGCGCTGACCGACGCCGCGGCCGGCGCCATCGAGATGCTGCACTGCGCCTCTCTGGTGCACGACGACATGCCCTGCTTCGACGACGCGGCGACACGCCGCGGTCAGGCAACGGTGCACACTGTGTTCGGCGAGCCGCTGGCCCTGCTCACGGGCGACGCCCTCATCATCCTGGCCTACCAGACCCTGGCGCGGGCCGGCGCCGCACAGCCGGCGCGGCTCGCGGGCCTGCTGCAAACCATAAGCGATGGCGTGGGCGCACCCGACGGCATCGTGGCCGGCCAAGCCTGGGAATGTGAATCGAGAGTCTCGCTCAGCCAGTACCAGCGCGCCAAGACCGGCGCGCTGTTTGTGGCATCCACCTGCGCTGGCGCGCAGGCGGCCGGTGCCGACCCCATGCCGTGGCGCGGTCTGGGCGAGTGCCTGGGCGAGGCCTACCAGGTCGCCGACGACATCCGCGATGTGCTGCTGCATTCGGACCAGTTGGGAAAACCCGCCGGACAGGACGCTCAGCACGGCCGGCCCAGCGCCGCGCACGACCTCGGCTTGGCCGACGCCATTCACCTGTTTCGCCGCCTGATGCAGAACGCCATCGACTCGGTGCCCGACTGCCCCAGCCGTACCGCCATGCGCCAGATCGTGCTGCGCGAATCCGAGCGGCTGATGCCCCAAAGCACCTGCGAGCGCGCCGTGCTCGAAGGCCGCATCGCCAGCGCCCCGGCGCCCCTGCAAATCGCCGCCTGAGCACCCCGCCCATGTCCACTCTGCACACCCCCGAGCCTCTGCCCCGCCTGCTCAGCGCACCATCCTGGCGCGAGCGATGGGCTTCGCAAGTGGACGATTGGATGACCCGGCCCGCCCTGCACCGTTGGGCGCAGCACAACCCGCTGACACGTTGGCTGGTGCGCCGCCGCTCGGCCCAGCTGTTTGAACTGATGGCCGGCTTCGTGCATTCGCAGGTCTTGCTAGCCTGCGTCCGGTTGCGCTTGCTGGAAACCGTGCGGGAGCAGCCTCGCAGCCTCGACGAGCTGGCCCGGCTCACCCAGCTGCCCGCCGCGGGACTGCAGCGCCTGCTGGCGTCCGCCGTTTCCATGCGGCTGCTCGACCAGCGCAGCGGCAGTCGCTACGGCCTTGGCGCCCTTGGCGCGCCGGTGGCCACCCACCCTGGCATCCGCGACATGGTCGAGCACAACGCCACGCTCTATGAAGACCTACGCGACCCGCTGGCCTTGCTGCGCGACCCCGATGGCGCGCACATGCACCGTTACTGGCCTTACACCGATCATCAGGTCGGTGAGCAGGCAGGGCAACCCCAGCCGCCCGCGCCCGAGGCACAGTTCGCGCGCTACTCGTCGCTGATGGCGACCTCGCAACGCTTCGTGATCGACGAGCTGCTGGCTGCCTACCCGTTTGCCCAGCACCAGCGGGTGCTCGATGTGGGCGGCGGCATGGGCGGCTGGGTCAGCGCGCTGGCAGAGCGCCACCCCCAGCTGTCTCTGCAGCTGTTCGACCTGCCGCCGGTGGCCGCCCTGGCCCAGGAGCAAATCATCCGCCGAGGGCTGGCGGACCGCATTACCACCCACGGCGGCAGCTTCACGACCGACGCGCTCCCGGGCGGCGCCGATCTGGCCACGCTGGTGCGTGTGGCCCACGACCACGACGACCGCACCGTGCTCACCGTGTTGCGCGCCATTCACAAAGCCTTGCCGCTGGGAGGGGCCCTGTTGCTTGCCGAGCCTATGGCGAAGACCGATGGCCAGCCGTCCAGCAGCGACCCCTATTACCACTTCTACCTGATGGCCATGGGCTCCGGCCGGCTGCGCACTCCCCAGGCGCTGAGCGCGCTGATGAGCGAGGCCGGCTTCACCCATATCGAGCTGGTGCCCAACCCCATGCCGCTGCACGCGCAGTTGCTGGTGGGTCGCAAATCTAGGGGTTTACCCGCTGACTTGGGTAAAAGCGTCAATTTAGATTGACAGTTGTAGTTGTCAGTTCTTTAATACATTTCATGAACGCCGACGCCATTGTTTTCCAGCAGCCCTGCCAGCTCTCGGTCCGTAGCCTGCCAATGCGCGCCATGGTGGACGGTGACGTGGAAGTCGAAGTGAGCCACAGCGGCATCAGCACCGGTACCGAGCGCCTGCTCTGGGACGGCAGCATGCCGCCCTTCCCCGGCATGGGCTACCCGCTGGTTCCTGGCTACGAAACCGTGGGCCGGGTGGTAAGCACCCAGGGAGCCTGTGGCCAAGGCCAGGGCCAGGGCTGCATCAGCGTCGGAGACTGGGTGTTTGTGCCCGGCTCCTACAGCTTCGAAGGCGTGCACAACCTGTTTGGCGGCGCAGGCTCGCGACTGATCGTGCCCCACGACCGTGCGGTGCGCCTAGCGCGCGACCTCGGCGCCGACGCCGTGCTCCTCGCCCTGGCTGCCACCGCGTACCACACCGTGGCCTGCGGCGGCGGACGCGATCCAGCTGCCCCACCCGACCTCATCGTCGGCCACGGCGTCATGGGTCGGCTGCTGGCCCGCCTCACCGTGGCCGCCGGCGCTCCCGCTCCGGTGGTCTGGGAAACCCAGCTTCGCCGTCAAGCCGGTGCCAACGGCTACAGCGTGATCGCACCCGATGACGACGACCGCAAGGATTACCGCGCGATCTACGACGTGAGTGGCGACGCCGCCATCCTGCACCGCGTGATTCCGCGCCTGGCCAAGGGCGGCGAGGTGGTGCTGGCCGGCTTCTACAAGCAAGACATCTCTTTCGCCTACGCCCCCGCCTTCATGCGCGAGGCGCAGATCCGCATTGCCGCCGAATGGAAACGCGCCGACCTGCTCGCCGTGACCCAGCTGGTGCAAAGCGGGCGCCTTTCGCTCGACGGCCTGATCACCCACTCGCAAACCCCGGACCACGCGGCCCGGGCTTACGAAACCGCTTTTGCGGACCCCGACTGTCTAAAGATGGTCCTCGACTGGAGACACTGATGAACGCACCCGAAATCAAGAGTCACCCGGTCAACTTCCAGGCCCAGTTGCGCCAGGAAGCGGCCATCGAGCCCGATCCGGTGCACACCGGTGAGGTGAAAAAAGAGACGCAGATCATTGCGATCTACGGCAAGGGCGGCATCGGCAAAAGCTTCACCCTGGCCAACCTCAGCTACATGATGGCGCAGCAGGGCAAGAAGGTGTTGCTGATCGGCTGCGACCCCAAGAGCGACACAACCAGCCTGCTGTTTGGTGGCCGTGCCTGCCCCACCATCATCGAAACCAGCAGCAAGAAAAAGCTGGCAGGTGAGGCGGTGGCCATCGGCGACGTCTGCTTCAAGCGCGACGGCGTCTACGCCATGGAGCTCGGCGGTCCCGAGGTCGGCCGCGGCTGCGGCGGTCGCGGCATCATCCACGGCTTCGAGCTGCTGGAGAAGCTGGGCTTTCACGAGTGGGGCTTTGACTACGTGCTGCTCGACTTCCTGGGCGACGTGGTCTGCGGCGGCTTTGGTCTGCCAATCGCCCGCGACATGTGCCAGAAGGTCATCGTCGTGGCGAGCAACGACCTGCAGTCGCTCTATGTGGCCAACAACGTGTGCAGCGCGGTTGAATACTTCCGCAAACTCGGCGGCAACGTCGGCGTGGCTGGCATGGTGATCAACCGCGACGACGGCACCGGCGAGGCCAAAGCCTTTGCCGAGCAGGTCGGCATCCCGGTGCTCTCGGTGATTCCGGCCGACGACGACATCCGCCGCAAGAGCGCCAGCTACGAAATCATTGGCCGGCCCGACTCGGTCTGGGGTCCGATGTTCGCCGAGCTGGCGCACAACGTTGGCGAGTCCACCCCGAAGCGGCCCAACCCGCTGTCGCAAGACGACCTGCTCGCCCTGTTCTCTGCCGCCTCGGTGGGGCGCGACGTGGTGCTTGAGCCTGCCACGCAGTTCGACATGTGTGGCCGCACCGAATCCACCAAGCCCTCCCTCGAAGTGGTCTACGACGAGGTCTGAGCCATGAACGGCACCACCATCCCCATCGTCCCGCTGAAGGTGCCCACGGCCGTCGACGGCGATGGCATGGGCTGCCATTCGGGCGGTGACACGCTGCTGGCGGCGGCGAAGTCCGCCGGCAAGAGCGAGGTACTGAACCGCTACGCCCAGGACTATCCCAAGCGCGAACAGCAAGGCCCGCACGACCAGCCGCAAAGCATGTGCCCCGCATTCGGCTCGCTGCGCGTCGGTCTGCGCATGCGTCGCACCGCCACCATCCTCAGCGGCTCGGCCTGCTGCGTCTATGGCCTCACCTTCACCAGCCACTTTTACGGCGCGCGCCGCAGCGTGGGCTATGTGCCGTTCAACAGCGAATCGCTGGTCACCGGCAAGCTGTTTGAAGACATCCGCGAGGCGGTGCACGCCCAGGCGGATCCGACCCAGCTCGACGCCATCGTCATCATCAACCTCTGCGTACCCACCGCCAGCGGCGTACCGCTGCAGCTGCTGCCCACCGCCATCAACGGCGTTCGCATCATCGGCATCGACGTGCCCGGCTTTGGCGTGCCGACACACGCCGAGGCGAAAGACGTGCTCACCGGTGCGATGCTGAAGTACGCGCGCCAGGAGATCATGGCTGGCCCGGTGCCGGCGCCGCGCCAGGCCCGCAGCGACAAGCCCACCATCACGCTGCTGGGCGAAATGTTCCCGGCAGACCCGATGCTGATCGCGCAGATGATCGCGCCCATGGACCTGGCCGTGGGCACGGTCGCCCCCACCCGCGAATGGCGCGAGTTGTATGCCGCGCTGGACGGCACGGCTGTGGCCGCCATCCACCCCTTCTACACCGCCAGCATCCGGGAGTTTGAGGCCGCTGGCCGGCCCATCGTCGGCTCGGCGCCGGTGGGCGTGGACGGCACGCACGACTGGCTGGGCGCCATTGGACAGGCCACCGGTGTGCCGCAGGCGCGCATTGACGCCGCGCGCAACCAGACGCTGGCCGCCATCCGCGGCGTGCTGTCACAACAGAAAATCCACGGTCGGATCACGCTCAGCGGCTACGAAGGTTCCGAGTTGCTGGTGGGCCGCCTGCTGGTCGAGTGCGGCGCCGATCTGCGCTATGTCGGCTCGGCCTGCCCGGCCACGCCCTGGAATGCACATGATGCCGAGTGGCTGCGCGCCAAGGGTGTTCAGGTGCAGTTCCGCGCCTCACTCGAAAACGATCTCGACGCGCTGCACGAATACCAGCCGCAGCTGGCCATCGGCACGACGCCGGTGGTGCAGGCCGCCAAGGAAGCCTGCGTGCCGGCGCTTTACTACACCAACCTGATTTCGGCGCGCCCTCTGATGGGCGTCGCTGGCGCCGGATCGTTGATCCAGGTGATCAACGCCGCCATAGGCAACCAGGCGCGCTTCGACGCAATGAAAGACTTTTTCGGCAGCGTCGGCCAAGGCGACAAAGCTGGCGTGTGGGAAGGCGTGCCCCAGGCGTTCCCGAACTTCCGCAAGGAAATGCGACGCCAGAATGAAAAAGCCGCCAAGAAGCGCGAGGCGATCGGATCATGAACACCCTCGCGTCGACCTGCGGTCGCCACCCCCTCAAGAGGGCCAAGCGATCTGACCAGAAAAGCCGGATCTTCGGCATGTGCTGGAACGCTTCCCCGCTCTCAACGGAGGTGCTGACATGCTGGTTCTAGACCACGATCGAGCCGGCGGCTACTGGGGCGCGGTGTATGTCTTCACCGCCATCAAAGGCCTGCAGGTGGTGATCGACGGCCCGGTGGGCTGCGAGAACCTACCGGTCACCTCGGTGCTGCACTACACCGACGCGCTGCCTCCACACGAGCTGCCCATCGTCGTCACCGGCCTGGCCGAAGAACAGCTTGGTCGCGAAGGCACCGAAGGCGCGATGAAGCGCGCCCATGCCGTGCTCGACCCTGAGCTTCCTGCTGTGGTGGTCACCGGCTCGATTGCCGAGATGATCGGCGGTGGTGTGACACCCGAGGGCACGAACCTGATGCGCTTCTTGCCGCGCACCATCGACGAAGACCAGTGGCAGTGCGCCAACCGCGCCATGTTCTGGCTCTGGAGCGAATTCGGCATGAAACAGGTGCCGGCCCGCAAGCCTTTCGCCGAGCGCCCCGCAGGTGAAAAGCCCCGCGTCAACATCATCGGGCCGAGCTACGGCACCTTCAACAGCCCCAGCGACCTTGCCGAGATCCGCCGCCTGGTGCAAGGCATCGGCGCCGAGATCAACCTGGTGTTCCCGCTGGGGTCGCACCTGTCCGAGGTATCGCGCCTGGTCGAAGCCGATGTGAACATCTGCATGTACCGCGAGTTTGGCCGCATGCTCTGCGAAGCACTGGATCGGCCCTATCTGCAAGCGCCGATCGGCCTGCACAGCACAACCAAGTTTTTGCGCAAGCTTGGCGAACTGCTGGGACTGGACCCCGAGCCCTTCATCGAGCGCGAAAAGCACACCACCATCAAGCCGGTGTGGGACCTCTGGCGCTCGGTCACGCAAGACTTTTTCGCCACCGCCAGTTTTGCGGTGGTGGCCACCGAAACCTACGCGCGCGGCCTGCAGCACTTCCTGGAAACCGAGATGGGCTTGCCTTGCAAGTTCGCCGTCTCGCGCAAGTCCGGCGAGAAGACCGACAACGCGGCGGTGCGCGAGCTGGTGAAGACGCAGACACCCCTGATTCTGTTCGGCAGCTACAACGAACGCATGTACTTGGCCGAGGCCGGCAGCACGGGCCCGATGCGTGCCGCCTTCATCCCGGCCTCGTTCCCAGGCGCCATCATTCGCCGCCACACCGGCACGCCGTTCATGGGCTACAGCGGTGCCACCTACCTGATTCAGGAAGTGTGCAACGCGCTGTTTGATGCGCTGTTCCACATCCTGCCGCTGGGTACCGACATGGACAAGGTCGACCCCACGCTGGCGCGCAGCACGAGCGCTGCCGCCACACCTTGGGATGACCAGGCCCAGGTCCGGCTGCACGCCCTCATTGCCAACCAGCCGGTGCTGGTGCAGATCTCGGTGGCCAAGCGGCTGCGCGACACCGCCGAGCAGCAGGCCCGGGAGGCCGGTGCACCCACAGTCCTTGCCAGCCATGTGAACACCGCCGGCGAAACGCTGGGCATGACAGCCCAGGCAGAGCGGGAGCCGGCATGAGCCGCGCTGCCCTCACCCCCATTCGCGATTCGGGCCCTGCGGCCCGGTCCACCCCATGTCGTGGCATCTCGCTGCGGCTACCCATGTTGCGCGGGTTGGGCGCAGCACTGGCCTCACGGCCAATTTGAGAAGGAGCATTCGTATGGCAACGCGGACATCGATTTCCGGCCTGACCGACGAGGAAGCTCAGGAGTTCCACCAGTACTACATCCAAGGCTTTATTGGGTTCACGGCAATTGCCGTGGTGGCCCATCTCTTGGTCTGGTTCTGGCGGCCCTGGCTCTGAGTCGAGACCGGCTTAACTTTTCATGAATGGAGAAACCGCCATGAACGACATGTCTTATGACACCCATAAGTCAACGCCGAGAGAAGACAAGCTGTCGTTTGTCCTGATCTTCGCACCGTGTTTCGTGCTGCTGCTGTCTGTCGCGCTGCTGGGCCATCTGGTCGGGCTGCACTGGCAGGACTGGCTGCCGGGCGCAGAGCACAAGACCAACCTCTTTGCGGGCGTGCATGCCGCGGTTTTCACACTCATGTCCCAACTGATTTAAGGAGTATTCATCATGTGGAGAATTTGGCGTCTTTTCGACCCCCTTCGCACCATGGTTGCCCAGGCAGTGTTTCTGTTTGCGCTCGCAGCCATGATCCACCTCATCCTGTTGAGCACCAACAAGTTCAACTGGCTCGACGGCCCCAAGAAGGCCCCAGCTGGCTCGGCGCTCATCGCGCCCATGCCTGCTGCCACCCCAGCTGCGACGTCCTGAACGTTGCACGAGGTGTGCAGATGCCGCGACCGCGCGTTTGGCTTGGCGCAGCATCTGCCCCCTCCCCATTTTTTGCTTGACGACCACAACACCACCTGAGTCAGGAGGGCCGCACCATGGCCATGCTCAACTTTGAAAAGAAATACCGTGTTCGAGGCGGAACACTGGTTGGCGGCGACCTGTTTGATTTCTGGGTGGGCCCGTTCTGGGTCGGCTTCTTTGGTGTCACCACGATCTTCTTCACGATCCTGGGCACCGCCATGATCCTCTGGGGCGCCTCGCAAGGGCCGACCTGGAACCTCTGGCAGATCAGCATCGCCCCGCCCGACCTGTCCTACGGCCTGCGCTTCGCTCCGCTGATGGAGGGCGGCCTGTGGCAGCTCATCACCGTGTGCGCCATCGGGGCCTTCGGCTCCTGGGCCATGCGCGAGGTGGAGATCTGCCGAAAACTCGGCATCGGTTACCACGTGCCAGCCGCCTTTGCGGTGGCCATCCTGGCCTATGTGACGCTGGTGGTGATTCGCCCGGTGCTGCTGGGCGCCTGGGGGCACGGCTTTCCCTACGGCATCTTCAGCCACCTCGACTGGGTGTCCAACGTGGGCTACCAGTACCTGCATTTCCACTACAACCCCGCACACATGATCGCGGTGAGTTTCTTTTTCGCCACCGTGTTTGCGCTCTCGCTGCACGGCTCGCTCATCCTCTCGGCGACCAATCCCATGAAGGGTGAGACGGTCAAGACGCCTGAGCACGAGGACACCTTCTTCCGCGACACCATCGGCTACTCGATCGGCACCCTCGGCATCCACCGCCTGGGCCTGTTCCTGGCGCTGGCCGCGGTGCTGTTCAGCGCGCTGTGCATCGTCATCAGCGGACCGTTCTGGAGCCGTGGATGGCCCGAGTGGTGGGGCTGGTGGCTGAACATGCCGATCTGGGCGCAGTGGCCGCTGCAATAAGCACAACACGAGGAGCACAACATGGCGCAATACCAAAACCTCTTCACCACGGTGCAGGCCACTGGGCCGCTGCACCACGGTGTACCCTTGGGCCACGGCAACAGTCCGCGCACCGGTGAGAAGCCGGCGAGCTTTCACCTGCTGGGCCGGCTGGGCAATGCCCAGATCGGACCCATCTACCTGGGCGGTCTGGGCATTGCTTCGCTGATCCTGGGCACACTGGCCTTCAACATCATGGGCATGAACATGCTGGCCTCGGTGAACTGGGATCCGATCCAGTTCATCCGCCAGTTGTTCTGGCTCTCGCTGGAGCCGCCGCCGCCGCAATACGGCCTGTCGTTGCCGCCGCTCAACCAGGGCGGCTGGTGGCTGATGGCTGGTGGCCTCTTGACCGCCTCCTTGCTGCTCTGGTGGGCTCGCACCTACAGGCGTGCCCGAGAGCTCGGCATGGGAACGCACGTGGCCTGGGCATTTGCTGCCGCCATCTGGCTGTTTCTGGTGCTGGGGTTCTTCCGCCCCATCCTGATGGGCTCATGGAGTGAAGCCGTGCCCTTTGGCATCTTCCCCCACCTCGACTGGACCGCGGCGTTTTCACTGCGCTATGGCAACCTGTTCTACAACCCCTTTCACGCGCTGTCGATTGCGTTCCTGTATGGCGCTACCCTGCTGTTTGCCATGCACGGCGCAACCATCCTCGCGGTGAGCAAGTTCGGTGGCGAGCGCGAGATCGAACAGATCGTGGACCGCGGCACCGCCAGCGAGCGCGCGGCCCTGTTCTGGCGCTGGACCATGGGGTTCAACGCCACCATGGAATCCATTCACCGCTGGGCCTGGTGGTTTGCGGTCCTCTGCCCCCTGGTGGGCGGCATCGGCATCCTGCTGACGGGCACCGTGGTCGACAACTGGTACCTGTGGGCCGTCAAACACGGCGTCGCACCGGCCTACCCCAATGTGTTCCCGGCCGTGATGGATCCGGCCCTGACCCCAGGAGGCCAGTGATGAAAGACCTGCTCAAAACCCCCGCCACCTGGCTCAAGACGCTGGCGCTCGGCTCCCTGGTACTGC
Organism: Hydrogenophaga sp.; assembly: GCF_011390835.1. GTDB lineage: Bacteria > Pseudomonadota > Gammaproteobacteria > Burkholderiales > Burkholderiaceae_C > Hydrogenophaga. The sequence goes on from NZ_JAABRQ010000018.1 coordinate 36,725, forward strand.
TTACTGCCTGCGAGCGTCCACCCATGGACACCGTGCAACACGGCTACCGGGGCACTGGCATGGTCCAGGTGTACAACCCGCGCACCCTGGAGGGCGTGATCGAGGCCAACGTGGTTCCAGAGGCCCAACCGCCCGCCTCGGCAGATGGCCCCAAGGCCGGCGATGTTTATCAGAACGTCAAGGTGCTCGGCGACCTGAGCGTGGGTGAGTTCACCCGGCTGATGGTGTCGATGACGGCCTGGGTATCGCCCGAGAAGGGTTGCAACTACTGCCACAACGCCGGCAACTTCGCCGACGACAGCCTCTACACCAAGATCGTGGCTCGCAAGATGGTGCAGATGACGCAGACCATCAACAGCAAGTGGCAGAACCACGTGGGTCAGGCAGGTGTCACTTGCTTCACTTGCCACCGCGGTCAACCCGTGCCCAAGTTCGTCTGGTTCACCGCCGATTCGCAGCCCCAGGGATCCAATTTCATCGGTGACAAGGCCGGGCAGAACACGCCAGCGCCAAGCGTCAAGCTGACTTCGCTGCCCTACGACCCGTTTACGTCGTATCTGCTGGGCAACGAGCCGATCCGCGTGGCCGGCACCACCGCCCTGCCCGCCGGCAACACCAGCAGCATCCAGCGCACCGAAAAGACCTACGCGCTCATGACGCACATGGCGGGCTCGCTGGGCGTGAACTGCACCTTCTGCCACAACACACACTCCTTTGGCGCCTGGGACGGCGCACCGCCGCAGCGTGCCACCGCATACCACGGTATCCGCATGACCCGCGAGGTCAACAACGACTTCCTCGTGCCCCTGACCGACACCTTCCCCACCGAGCGCAAGGGCGAACTGGGCGACGTGGCCAAGCTCAACTGCGCCACCTGCCACCAGGGCGCGTACAAGCCGCTGTTTGGCCAGTCCATGCTCAAGGATCACCCGGAACTGGCCACGCTGCGCGCGGCCTTTGCCAAAGCGCCTGCGGTGGTGGAGCCGGTGGCAACGCCCGCTGCTGCACAGTGATTGCCTGAGCACCAGCGGTCTTGCCACAGGATGTGTCCCCCATGCAAGTTGTGCTGGCCCAGCCGCGCGGCTTCTGCGCTGGGGTGACGCGAGCGATCGAGATCGTTGAGCGCGCACTCGCCGGGCATGGGGCGCCGGTCCATGTATTCCACGAGATCGTGCACAACCAGTGGGTGGTGAACGATCTGCGTGACCGCGGTGCGGTGTTTGTTGACAGCATCGAACAGGTGCCGGTCGGCGGCACCGTGGTGTTCAGTGCCCATGGCGTGTCCACCCAGGTGGTGGCGCAGGCTCGGCGGCTCGGCCTGAACACCATCGACGCCACCTGCCCACTGGTGAGCAAAGTCCATCAGCAGGCGCAGCGCTTCGCGCGCATGGGTCATGTGCTGGTGATGATCGGTCACGCCGGTCACGAGGAAGTGCAAGGCACGATCGGTTGCGTCAACGCGCCGGTGCACCTGGTGAGCAGCACCGCCGATGCGAACGCCTTGCGCCTGCCTGCCGATGCCCCGGTGGCCTACGTGACGCAGACCACCTTGAGCATCGACGACACGCGAGACATCATTGATGCCCTCTCAAAGCGTTTTGTGCACCTCGTTGGTCCCGATGTGGACGGTATCTGCTACGCCACGCAGAACCGCCAGATCGCGGTCCGCGCGCTGGCCGAGCAAGTCGATCTGGTGCTGGTGGTCGGCGCGCGAAACAGCTCCAACTCCAACCGCTTGCGCGAAGTGGCCGATCGCGTCGGCGTGGATGCTCACCTGGTGCAAGACGCCACCGAGATCCGCGCCGAGTGGCTCTCAGGTGCCGCCCGCGTGGGCGTGACCTCGGGCGCCTCCACGCCCGAGTTACTCGTTCAAGAAGTGGTCCATGCCCTTCAGGCCCGGCACAACGGGCCGGTGGTCCCGGTGCTGCAGTTGCCAGGGGTGCAGGAAGACGTGCTGTTCCGGCTGCCAGCCGAGTTCAGCGAGCCTGTCAGCTGAGGCATCACCGGATGGCCACCGCCAATCCCGACCTCATCACGCTCTCGGGCGTGGTGGTGGTGGTGCTTGTGAACACGCTGCGCGAACATCAGGCTTGGGCCTGGATGCGGCTGGTGCAAGGCCCCGGGGCGCTCAAGGACACGCCCGGGCTGATCTTCGCCAAGGTCATGGGCAGCGGTCACGAAGGCGGCTTTGGCCTGCGGCCCAGCGCGACCCACCAGGGTCTTATCACGGTGTTTGACCACGCCGATCAGGCGCGCGCCTTTCTCGCCAGCCCCCTGGTGAACACCTACCAGGAAAGGGCGGCCGATTTCTGGACCGGTATGCTCGAAGTGGTCTCGGCCCGCGGCCAATGGGACGGCCAGGCTTGGGGCACCACGCCGGCCACCCAGCTCGGCTCACACGCCTGCGCCGCCAACGACGCCGAGCCACCCCGACCACTCGCCGCGCTCACCCGCGCCAGCATACGGCCCGCCAAGGCCATGGCCTTCTGGCGCAATGCACCGGCGGCGCAAAACGCCATGCAGCACGCCAAAGGCTGTTCGCTGGCCGTGGGCTTGGGCGAGGCACCGCTGATCCGGCAGTGCACCTTCAGCCTCTGGGATGACACACCCTCGATGCTGGCCTATGCCCACCAGGGCGCGCACCAGGCGGCGATAGAGGCGGCTTACCGCCACCACTACTTTTCCGAATCGATGTTTGTGCGCATGCGCCTGCTGGAGCAGCAGGGGCAGTGGCCGTCCCCCGCTTCGCAAGCCGCGGCCCAGGCCGCCAGCCCGCCAGAAGGCCCACCACCACCTCTGATGCCAGGGCCTCCTCCATGACGCAACAACGGGTGGTTGTGGTCGGTGCGGGCATGGGTGGGCTGGTGTCGGCCTTGCAGCTCGCACACCAGGGCGTGGACGTGACCGTGGTTGACAGCGCGGCCGCACCCGGCGGCAAGCTGCGCCAGCTGCAGGTTGGCGGCGGCGCTATCGACAGCGGTCCCACGGTGTTCACCATGCGCTGGGTGTTCGACCAGATCCTTGCCTCGGTCGGCACCTCGCTGGAAGCCGAGCTCACCATCCGACCACTGGAGGTGCTGGCGCGGCACTGGTGGGACGACGGTTCCTCGCTCGACCTTTTTGCAGACCCGGCGCGATCGTTTGATGCGGTCACGAGTTTTGCCGGGCTCGACGAGGCGCACCGCTTTCGCCGCTTCTGCCTGGAGGCCGCCGAGGTCTACCGCACGCTGGAGCCGCATTACATCCGAGGACCGGCGCCGGACTTCTGGGGCCTGACGAGGGCGCTCGGCATTGGAGGCCTCAACACGCTCGCCCAGCTCGGTCCGATGCGCAGCCTCTGGTACACGCTGGGGCGTCATTTCCGCGACCCGCGCATGCGCCAGCTGTTCGGCCGCTACGCCACCTACACCGGCTCCTCCCCCTGGCAGGCACCCGCCACGCTGATGCTGATTGCGCAGGTGGAGCTCGATGGCGTGTGGACTATCGATGGCGGCATGCACGCCCTGGCGCGCTGCCTGGAGCGCCTGGCCATCGCGCGCGGCGCGCGCTTTCGCTATGGCACGGCTTGCGAAACGATCGAGATGCACAACGGCCACGCCGTGGGCGTGCGGCTGGAGAACGGCGAACGCCTGAGCGCCGAGGCCGTGGTCTTCAACGGCGACACCGCTGCGCTGCGCAGCGGCCTGCTCGGCGCGCCCGCGAAACGCGCTGTGTCCACCAGCGCCCCACCTCGCTCACTCTCGGCCATCACCTGGTCGATGCACGCCCCCACGCAGGGCCTCGCGCTCGACCGCCACAACGTGTTTTTCCAGCGCGACTACGCCAGCGAGTTCACCGACATCTTCCAGCGACACCAGCTGCCGCAAGCGCCCACAGTCTATGTCTGTGCCCAGGACCGCGGCACCGGCCTTGCACCCACAGGGTCCGAGCGCCTGCTGTGCCTGGTCAACGCCCCCGCCACCGGCGACAGCGACACCCTCACCGCCAAGGACATCGAGACATGCGAGACCAGCAGCTTCAACCTCTTGCACCGCTGTGGCCTGACGATCATGCCCGGCCACGAAACGCCGATCCGCACCACCCCGGTGGACTTCCATCGCCTGTTTCCCGCGACGGGCGGGGCACTGTACGGCCAGGCCAGCCACGGCTGGATGTCGGCCTTCGCGCGCTCGGGGGCGAGCAGCTCGGTGCCAGGGCTGTTTCTGGCGGGGGGCAGCGTGCACCCGGGGCCGGGCGTGCCGATGGCGGCGTTGTCAGGCCAGCTGGCGGCCGCGGCCGTGATGGCGAGCCCCGCTTTGACCAGGCGGTGCCCAGCGGCGGTTACCTCTGGTGGTACATCGACGCCCTCAGCGACGACGGCACGCACGGCCTGAGCCTGATCGCCTTCGTCGGCAGCGTCTTCTCCCCCTACTACGCCTGGGCCCGGCGCGGTGGCGCCGCCACCCGGCCAGACAACCACTGCGCGCTCAACGTCGCGCTCTACAGCCGCCACGCGAGGCGCTGGAGCATGACCGAGCGCGGTGAGCGCCACAACCACCGCGAGCGCACTCACTTCAGCATCGGCCCCAGCCAAATGCACTGGAACGGCAGCTCGCTGGACATCCACATCGACGAGGTTGGTGTGCCCATCCCGCGCCGCATCCAGGGCCGCATCCGCCTCTTTCCCGAGCAACTGTTCAGCTTCAGCACGACGCTCGATGCCGAAGGCCGGCATCGCTGGGGGCCACTCGCGCCGCAGGCGCGTGTGGAAGTGGAGCTGCGGCACCCGGCTCAGCGCTGGAGCGGATCGGCCTATCTGGACAGCAACGAAGGCGATGAGCCGGTGGAGCGCGCCTTCACCGAATGGGACTGGTCACGCAGCCGCCTCGCCGACGGCAGCACCGCGGTGTTGTACGACGTAGAGCCCGAGCAAGACCACGGCCGCCTGCTGGCGCTGCGCTTCCAGCGCGACGGCCAGGTCACGCCTTTCGAAGCGCCGCCGCAGCACGCCCTGCCCCACACCGCCTGGCGCGTCGCGCGCCGACAGCGCAGCGACTCGCCGCCACAGATCGTCGAGCAGCTGGAAGACACGCCGTTCTACCAGCGCGCCATGCTGCGCCAGCAGCTGCTGGGCGAGACTGTCACCAGCTTCCACGAAACCCTGCACGTGCCGCGCCTTGTGTCGCCCGTGGTGCAGGCCATGCTGCCCTGGCGCATGCCAAGGCGAGGGTGACGGTGAGTGCGGGACAATCGCCTGCATGAACCGCATCCATCCCAAAAAGCTGCTGCTGAGCAAATGGACTGCGGTCGCCCCGTTGCACAAAGACAAACACTTTCTCGTCACCGTGGTGGTGAAACCCGAACCGCCGGCCGAGGCCATCGAATGGGTGGAGATCGAAGCCGTGATGTCGCGCGCTGTGCACCGCATCGCGTGGCGCGAACTCAAAGACCCGAATCGCTGGCGCCAGGGCTGGGTGTGAGGTCAGCCACCTGAACGCGGTCAGGGCACCAGCCACTCCACGCGCTGAGCATCGAGGCGCGCGCGGCGGTGCCCGGCGCGCGCCAGTTCCAGCCAGTCCATGGCGATCACCTGGCCGCTCAAAACCGCGATCTGTGGCGTGTCCAGCACGGCCTCATACGCACCGGCCAAGGCGCTGCCGGGTGCGCGCGCCGCGAGGTAGTCGTTGGCGGAAGGCGACTGCCGCACCCGCTCCCAGGCGGCGCTGGCTTCTTCATCGTTTTGCGACACCTCAAAGCGCAGCTGCAATCGCAGCTGCCAGTTCAGGCGGGTGCTCCAGCACACCAGACTGGCCACGGGCTGTGCCAGCAGTTCCGCCACCTTGGGGCTGCGCGCATCGGTGTAAATCAACAACTGCGCTTGCGGCTGGCGCACTTCGCGCAACACCACGGTGCGCGCCTGGGCCAGCCCGTCCAGACCAGTGGTGGCCAGCACCGGGGTGCGCCACTCGTGATGACGGTCCACCGCAGCGCGCCGCAGCTCTTGCCAGAGCCGTTGCCGAAGTTCGTCCCCATCGGCGAAGTGTTCGCGCTCGGGTTCAGCGGCCATGGGCGCTCGCGCCGAGCCAGCGGTTCAAGCCGCGCTGAATCCAGGGCCGCACCGGCAGGAAGGCGCGGTAAGCGAGCTCGGCCAGCCAGGACACCGGCGGGACCGCTGACAGCCAGCCCAGCCAGCGCCAGCCGGGCAACTGCCGCCACAGCTGGGAGAAGGCCGCCGCGCCGCTGAACAGCTCGCCCTGGGCGTCGCGCACATGAAATCGCGCCATGGCCGATCGGCAGTCCAGACCCGCTCCCAGCTCAGCCGACTGGCTCACGTCCACCCAGCCCAGCGCTTGCGCCGCGGGCATACGACGGTAGAAACCGATCTCGCGCTGGCACAGCGGACAGCTGCCATCGAAGTAGACGGTGAGGGGAAGAGGCGGCTGGGTCGCAGGCATAAAGGGGATCTTGCCCCATTCCCCAAGACCTTGCCCATGGACAGGCTCCAGCCCATGCACCGCCCTTGACCTCAGCCACTGCGGGGAAAATCCGATCGCGGCACGATAGCGCCATGCCCTTTCCAGCCGCCCTTGATCGCCGAACGCTGCCTCTCGCGTTGTTGACCGCCGTCTGCGGCGCTGCCGCCCAACCCGCCGACCGCGTGACACTGCCCGACTTCGTCATCGACCGCACCGAGGTGACCATCGCCCAGTTCACCCGCTTCGCCGCTGCTACAGGCTTGCGCACGCGGGCCGAGCGCGAAGGCGGTGGCTTTGAATACGTGGGGGGCTGGCAGCAACGCGCTGGCTGGACCTGGCGCACGCCCGACGGCAGCCCCATCGCCAGCGACCAGCTGCCGGCGGTTCACCTCACGCACGGCGAGGCACAAGCCTATTGCCAGTGGGCTGGCGGACGACTACCGACGGCGGCCGAGTGGATGAGCGCGGCCTACACCGAACAGCGGTCGTCTCCACCGTCACCCTGGCAACGTGGCAAGACCTACGACTACCCCACCGGCGACAGTCCGCAAGGCGCCAACACCAGCGCGCCTGACGCTTGGCCCCGCGCAGCGCCAGCAGGCGCCACCGCCGCTGGCGTCAACGGCCTGCTCGACATGGGGGCAAACGCATGGGAATGGGTGAGCGATGCGCGCGGCGCCGAGCGGCGAACCATGGGTGGTTCCTGGTGGTACGGCGCATCTCAAATGCGCGCCGAGGTCAACGCCTGGAAAGACGCCGACTTCGCCGCGGTCTATATCGGCTTTCGCTGCGTCTACCCGAACCGCTGAGTGGGCGGTGGCTCAGTGCGACAGTCGAGGGTGGGCGCGCGGCACGCCTTCGCGCTGCGCCAGCTTCTGCGCTTCCAGCCGCTCGAACAAATCGAGCATCCAGGCCACCCGGCCGTTGATCGACGCACTGGCCATCGCTTCGCCGTCAGACAGTGCCAGGGCCGAGGCATGGCAATGCTCCACCAGGTAAGCAATCGCGGCCAGCGGCGGGACCACCGGCGGGCGGCGGCTCACCCAGCCCGATTGCACACCGGCACAGGCCAGCAGGACCAGCTTGCGTGAGCGCGGCACCACCGCGCGCTGCGCCAGCGGATCGAGTCCGTTGCGCCGCAGCTGCTGCCCGATTTCGGCGTAGACCAGGCGCGCGGCCAAGATGGCCGAACGGCAGTCTCGCGGCAGCAGCGCGATGCCGCTGCTGGCCTGCGTATAAAGCTGGTCGGCCTCCACCAGCAAGCGATCGACCACGCTTTGCAGCGCCGGGCTGCAGCCTGGGCGGGCGAGCCACGCATCGGCATCGATGCCGGCGTCGACCAGCCACTGACGCGGAAGATAGAGGCGACCCTTGCGCGCGTCTTCACCCACATCACGCGCAATGTTGGTCAGCTGCATCGCCACACCCAGCTCACAGGCTCGGGCCAGAGCCTGTGCGCTGCGCACGCCCATGATCCAGCACATCATTGCCCCTACGCTGCCGGCCACACGGGCGCCGTAGTCGTGCAGGTCTTCGAGCGTGTCGTAGGCGCGGCCTTGCGCGTCCCAAGCAAAGCCGTCAAGCAAGGCATCAAGCAGCGGGCGCGGCAGGTCGTGGCGGCGCACCACCTCGGCCAGGGCGCGGTCTTCCAGGTGGTCGAGTGGATCGTTGTCGTAAATATGGTCCAGCCGCAGGCCGAGCTGGGCCAAGGCCTGATCCAGCCTCAGGTCACCATCGTCGACCAGGTCGTCGGCCACGCGGCAAAACGCATAGAGCGCAATCGCGGCGCAGCGCACGCGGGGCGGCAGCAGGCGGCTGGCCGCGAAGAAGGTGCGCGAGCCGGTGCGCATCAGCGCCACGCAGGCGGCCAGATCATCGGCGCCCGCAGCACGTTGCACAGCGGCTTGTTCCAAAGCGGAGCTCGGCATCATGCGCCTTGGGCCGCACGGGCCTGGGCATACAACTGGGCGTGGGGCACCACCGAGTCAAGCGCCTTGGCCGACATAAGCACACCCGGCACACCGGCTCCCGGGTGGGTGCTCGCGCCCACCATGTAAAGGCCGTCCACATCTTCGCTGCGGTTGTGCGGGCGGAACCAGGCGCTTTGCATCAGCAACGGCTCCAGGCCAAAGGCCGCGCCCTTGAAGGACAGCAGGCGGTCGTGAAAGTCTTGCGGCGTGCGCACGAAGGAGGCGCTGAGCTGCTGCTCAAACCCAGGCATCACCGTGCGGTCCAGCACCTCGGCCACCGCGCGGCGCATGGGCTCCGCTTGCTCGGCCCAGTCCGTGCCGCTGTCCAGATGCGTCACCGGTGCCAGCGCGTAATAGGTGTCGTGACCGGGTGGCGCCATGCTGGCGTCGGTCGCTGTGGGGCGGTGCAGGTAAAGGCTGAAATCAGGTGCCAGCTTATGGCGGCGGAAGATGTCTTTCAGCAGCTCCTTGTAACGCGGTCCGAGCAGCATGGTGTGGTGAGGCACGTCGTGGTACTGGCGCTTGGTGCCGAAGTACCAGACGAACAGACTCATGGAATAGCGCCCGCGATCGATGCGGCGGTCGGTCCAGTGGCGGCGGTGCTCGGGCGCCACGAGGTTGCGGTAGGTCCACGCGGTGTCGCCGTTGGAGATCACGATGTCGGCGGCGATGTGTTCACCGCTGGCCAGGGTGACGCCGCGCGCCCGGCCGTTTTCAATATCGATGCGCCGCACCTCGGCGTTGCAGCGCAGCGTGCCGCCCTGCCCCTTCAAAAGGCCTGCCAGACCTTGCACCAGCTTGCCGGTGCCGCCGACCGCCCAATGCACGCCCCACTGGCGTTCCAGCGCGTTGATGAGGCTGTAAATGCAGGTGACCGAAAACGGATTGCCGCCGATCAGCAGGCTTTGCAGGCTCATCGCGATACGTAGCTTGGGGTGCTTGATATGGCTGGCCACCATGGCGTGCAGACTGCGCCAGCCGCGCATGCGGAAGATCGCGGGGCTGGCCTTGATGAGGTCGCCTACGGTGTCGAATGCCTTGGCGCCCAGAGCCTCGAAGCCGAGCTTGTAGCAATAGTCAGCCTCTGCCATGAAGCGCTCGTAGCCCGCCGCATCGCTCGGGCTGATGCGGCGCACCTCGGCGCGCTGCTTGTCCGGATCGCCGCTGTAATTGAAGTGGTCGCCGTCGTCAAAGCGAATGCGGTAGAACGGATCGAGCGAACGCAACTCGACGTCGTCGCTGCGGCGCTTGCCCGCCAGAGCCCAGAGTTCGTCAAACAGAAACGGCACGGTGATGATGGTCGGGCCGGCGTCGAACACATGGCCGCCCTGATGGTGCACATAGGCGCGGCCACCGGGCGCATCGAGCTTCTCCAGCACCGTGACCCGCCAGCCCTTGGCAGCCAGGCGAACCGCTGACGCCAGGCCACCAAAGCCGCTGCCGATGATGACGGCGTGCGGCGTGCCAGGTGGGTGTTGAGGCGACTGGGGAGTGGCCGAGGGAGGCAATTCCCAGCGGTCTTCTTCGGTGCGAAAAGCGTTCATGCGAAAGCGTCAGTCTGGTTTGATCACCGGGCGGGTGCTGGGTGAGATGACCTGGACTTTTCCGGCTTTGGTGAACGGTTTGGCGGGCCGCTGCGACATCGCCCAGCCCCAGAGTTTTTGCATGGGTACCGGCAGCACCATGAGCACATGCTCGACGATGGCCAGCCCCAACAGTGCCGCCAGCAGCACCCAGCCGGTGGTGATGGCCGCGTCACCGCCTGGCACCTGCCAGAGCATCCAGGCCCAGACCCCGCAGGCGCCGCCCACCGTCACATAAAAAAAAGCGGTAACCGGCCCCCGCTTAAAGTAGGAGCCCAGGTAGACCAGGTGCTTGGGCAGGTACTGTTCGCCAACCTCGGGAACGCCCAGGAACAGGTTGAGCTTGGCCGAGGCGCGCATGCACCACAGCAAAGCGAAAGTGCAGATGGCGGTGTGGCTGGGCTGGCCTTGCTGCATCCACCACAACAGGCCAAAGTTAGCCAACAAGGCCAGTTCGTGCCACAGCACAGCCTGCAGCGACTGCGCGAGGCGCTTCGCGCCGGTGGCGCCAGCCTGCAGAGGCAACTTGCGAGGCCCAGCCAGCCAACCAGTGAGAAACGCCAGTTCGTGCCAGCTCCACATGACGATCACGCTGGCGAACGCTAGGTAGGCGTTGGCCACGGTGTGGGCCTGCATGCTTTGCCAGGTGGTCCAAAAACTGGCTCCCAGCAGTCCGGAGAACGCCAACAGGCTCCAGCGGAAACTGGCCACCGGCCGGCGCACCAGCCACAACAGCGCACCCGTGCCGAACCACCAGCACACCAACGCGAACAGCGCGGGTGCAGTGAGTGAGTCGGTGAAATCAGCCAAGGTGTCGATCATTTCAAACGCTCAGGCTCACCAGACTGGTTCCAGCCGGATGTCCTTGGGCAGTTCACGCTGGATCACCGGCACCAGGTACAACCGGCCGAAGGTGAAAAACGCGCGCACCGCGCAGCTGGCTCGCTGCACCGCACCCACCATGCCACCGCGTTCGCGCGCCCTGTCGTTTTCCAGCGAGATCGCCAGCAGGCGGTCCATGCAGCGGCGGAACACCGGGTGGTCGATGTCGACCTCGACCGGGAACACCTGGCGGCAGATGTCGCTGGTAATGCGGAAAACCGCGTAATCGTATTCGGTGGACTCGAAACCCATGGCCTCGTGCAGCATCGGCCGCGTGTGGTCGCGCACGTACATGGTGGCGTAGACCGCGAGGATGAAGAAGCGGATCCAGAGCTTGTTGACACCAGTCAGCAGGTGAGGCTGGGCGCGCATCATGAGCGCAAACGATTCGCCATGGCGGAATTCGTCGTTGCACCAGCGCTCGAACCAGCGAAAGATCGGGTGAAAACGTTTGTCGGGATGACGTTCGAGCTGGCGGAAGATAGTGATGTAACGTGCGTAGCCAATCTTCTCGCTCAGGTAGGTGGCGTAGAAGATGTACTTGGGTTTGAAGTAGGTGTAGGCCTTGGTCTTGCGCAGTGCGCCGAGGTCGATGCCGAGACCGAAATCCTTGAGCGACTGGTTGATGAAGCCAGCGTGACGCGATTCGTCGCGCGCCATGTAGGCCATCAGCTGTTTGATGTCGGGGTTGCTGATGTTCTTGCGGATCTCGTTGTAGAGGATACAGCCGGAGAACTCGGAAGTGCAGGAGCTGATGAGGAAATCGAGAAACTCCTTTCGCAATTCGGGCGAGAGCTGGGGCACGAGGACCTTGAGCTCCTCGGCAAACGCAGCATCGCGCTTGAAGTGGTCCTGGTTGTTGTCGCCCTCGTACTCGGCCATCATCTTGTCCCACTCGGCACGTACCGGCGTGACGTCGAGCGCGTCCATGGCCTTGAAATCGGTGGTGTAGAAGCGCGGCGTGAGCATGGTGTCTTGCGCGGCGCGGGCGGTGGAATCCTTGGTGGCGTCCATCGAGTCCATCAGCAGAGCCACATGGTCGGTCTGGGTGTCGGTGCGGGCGGTATCGAGAACTGGGTTCATGGCTTCACTCCTTGGGTGGGTTGGGCCCAGCGCAGCTGGCTGAAGACCGCGGCGTTGGTCGGGCCGAAGGATTCGAGGTTGATGCGCTCGCCGGTGGCGGTGTCACGCAAAGTGACGCGGCCGTCCACATGGCCGATCAGTTCAAACGGGGCTTCAGGGCCAAGCTGACGAGTTGCCCGCTCGCGCGCCAGGGCACGCAGGCTGCCCCGAACAAAACCTTGCTCGCCCTTGAACCGCGCCACCTCCTGGCCGCTGGCGGCGTCAATCGCGGCCACATCGCCGTTGGGGCGGTCTTCAAAGCGCAGGGTCTGCTGCCAGGCGACAGCAGGGGTCTCACTGGCAATCACGCCACCGCTGACATGGCGCTCCCAGGCCACGCCAGCCAGCGTGGACACCAGCACCGCGCCAATCAGCCAGATCGGCCAAGGGGTTCCCGTGCCGAGCGGCGCGGAGTATTGCGCGCTCATACCGCCGCCGTGTGGTGAGGCATGGACGGATCACGCACCGCACGCACCCGAACCGGCAACGGCATGTCCACCCCAGCAGCCTCTGCACCCACAACCACTTGCTCGGTCGGGTTGGCCAGCTGCCAGGCGGTCTGCAGGCGAGCGGCCACCGCCGCGGCGTCCGGCAAACAACGCAGGCTGGGCTCGGGTCGCTTGAGCTGCCAGGGGCGCGCGTGGGGCCAGAGGTTGAGCCAGGCGATGCGGTCTTCGCCTTTGAGGGCGATTGCGATGTCGCCCTGGCCGTCAGCGTAGGGCTTGATCGAGGCGCCCGCGATCTGCCTGAGCGGCAGGTTGAAGGTCAGCGTGAGCACGATGCCGACGCGCATGATGACGCGGCGGTCGGTGAGGCTGTAGAGCGTGGTGCGCGCCGAGAACCAAGCGGTAAGACATAGCAGGCCGAGAGCCAGCGAAGCCATCACGACACTGGTGAGCAACGGGCGCAGGAGCGCCGCCTGTGGGTCGCCCAGCAGGTACAACCATTGCACCGCCAGCATGGCGACGAAGTACAGCGCCAGCTTGCGAACATGGAAGGCGTGCAGCGCCAGCTGCACCCAGTTGGGACTGCCTTGCCACAACAGGCGCTCACCCTTCGGTAGCGGCTCGGGCAAGCCGGGGGCTGCCTCGAACTCATGTTCGTGGTGCGCGTTCATACCAGCGGCTCCTGGCGATCGGGTGTGGCGTACAGCAGGCCGGCGCCAAAGTAAGCCATGATCTTTTCTTCTTCCAGCAGCGTGATCTGGTTGGGTGTGCGCACCCCGGGCACGTTGACGAACTGCTCGGCCAGCAAGGCGTGCACGTAGATGCCGCTCTTCTTGATGCGCGCGAAGTTCATCGGCAGCAGCACCGAACGGCCGCTCGGCAGATCGAGCTCAATGTAGCGGAACATCATCTCCGAGCGGTCAACCCACAGGTCTTTGACCGTACCGGCCACCTCGCCATCGGCACCGAACACCGACAGGCCCCGCGGGTCGGTGTCCTGCACCGCCACGCCGTGGTCATCGGCCACGCGCAGCGGCACGATCTTGGGCTCACCCTCAAAGGTCATGTCGGGATGGTCAGCCCGCGCGGCCCAGGCGCCAGGACCCACACCGGCCAGCAGCGGATCGCCCACTGGCTCCAACGGTGCACCGATCCAACCGTGGCTGGGCTGACCGTGGTAAGTGCCATCGACGCGGTTCGGGTCGGGGCTGAGCATCTCGCGGCCATCGGCCAGCTTGTAAGTCTTGGACTCGACCGACGGCCAGCCATCGATCTTGGGGCCGTTCTCGCGACCGGGGTCCATCGGGTAACCCTCGCGGTGGCTTTCGCGCTGCAGGTAATAAATGAGGCCAAAAAAGAAGGCCCAGAACGCGTACAGCACGAGCTGTGCGACGTCGACATACTGGGTGATGGCGCCTGTTTCCATGGTGATACTCCTTCGGTGGGTACGGGGCTCGGTGATGGGGAGAAATAGAGATGGCTCAGCCGGGCAGTTCGGCCAGGCCGATGGGTTGCGCGGATCGGGACGGTGCCGAACCGCTGCGCCGGACCAGCGGGCCCAGTGCAATCAGCACGACAAAGAGCAAATAGATTTCCAGGTGGAACACGAAGCTGTAGCCGGTGACGGGTGAGTTCAGCACCTCACCCAGCCAGCCGCCCGTGGCCAGGGCCGAGACGGCATCGCGCAGCACGCCGCCCAACGCCATAGACACGCCAGCGGCGGTCGCTTGCACTGCGCCCCAGGCCCCCAGCACCAGGCCGGTGAGTTCACGCTCGGGAAAGGCCATGGCGGTCAGCAACATGCCGACCGAAAACAGGCCACCGGAAAATCCGATCAGCGCAGCGCCGATCTGGAACATCAGAGGCGAGGCCATTGGCGCCGAAAAGATCACCAGGGCAAACGCGGGCAAACCCAGCAAGGCACCGATGGCGGCGAGGCGGATGGTGTCCAGCCCCTTACCCAAGATGCGGGCCGACAGCGCAAATGCGAGCAAGGCGCCGCCCGCGCTCATGGCGGTAAGTGCGCTGGTGAGTCCCACGTTCATGCCCAGCACCTGGCCGCCATAGGGTTCCAGAACCACGTCCTGCATGCTGAACGCCACCGTGCCCAGACCCACGGTCCATAGAAAGCGGCGAATCTTGGGCATGGCCATCAGCCGAGCCCAGCTCTGGCTGAAGCCATTGGCCGCGCGCGCACCGCGCCTGGCCCGCCGCGGCTCCTGCTTCCAGAGCGAGGTGATGTTGAGCACCGCCACCAGCACCGCAGCGCCCTGCACCACCTGAACCAGGCGCGTGGGGCTGAAGTCTTGCAGTACCCAGCCCAGCAGGCCGCTGCCCAGGATCATGCCCACCAGCAGCGTGCCGTACAGGAGCGCCACGACACGAGGGCGCTTGTCTTCCGCCGAGATGTCGCTGGCCAGGGCCAGGCCGGCAGTCTGGGTGATCTGCATGCCCGCACCGACCAGCAGAAAGGCCAGCGCGGCGCCCACACGACCAGCCCAGACTTCCATGCCATGCCCGGCGGGCAGTGAAAGCAGCAGCAAGGCAAAAGGCATGATGGCCAGGCCACCAAACATGAGCAGAGTGCCGATCCACATGTAGGGCATACGCTTGAGGCCCAGGGCCGAGGGGTGCGTGTCGCTGCGGTAGCCAATGAGAGCGCGCAGCGGTGCGAACACCAGCGGCAACGCCACCGACAGCGCGACCCACCAAGCGGGAACCCCGAGCTCCACGATCATTACGCGGTTGAGCGTGCCCACCAGCAGGGCCATGGTCATGCCGATGGACAGTTGGAACAGGGAGAGGCGAAGCAGCCGACCCAAGGGCAGTTCGCTCGACGCAGCGTCGGCAAACGGCACATAGCGCTGGGTGATTTTCATCGCCCAGGCGGGTGAGAGCAGCTTGGTTAGGTTCACCGCGTCCACTCCCAGGCCTGTGAGGTGTAGAAGCCGCTGGCCACTCGCTCGCATCGGCGTTCACTCCAACCATCGGACCCGATACCGCGCAGCAGCCCCAGGCGCAACACCGACTGCGACACCGGCGTGAGCGCCGGAGAACGGTCGGTCCGCGGAAACCAGCGCCCCACGCTGTGCATGGCAGCCAGCAGCGGCGTGCGCGGCGCAAAGGTGAACAGCATGCTGCTGCGCGTGCGTTGCGAAAGGCGCTGCAAGGCCTGCGTGATATCGGGCGTGTCGTAGTGGATCAAGGAATCCATCGCCACCACGTGATCAAAGTGCCCCAGCGCATCGTCCAGCATGTCGCCAGACAGGAACTGCACGCTGCCACCGCTGCCGTTGGGGGCGAGCGTGGTGCTGCGGTCGCGGGCGAGTTGCACCAGCGTGGGCGAGAGGTCGATAGCGACCACCTCGGCGCCGCGCTGCATGGCTTCCATAGCCAGCGCGCCGGTGCCGCAACCAGCATCCAGCAAGCGCAGGCCGCGCATGTCAGCCGGCAGCCATCCCAGCAAGGTGTCGCGCATCTGGTCGCGTCCAGCGCGCACCGAGGCGCGGATGCGGCCGACCGGCGCGGTGGAGGTCAGGCGCTCCCAGGCTTGCGCAGCGGTGCGATCGAAATAGTTTTCGATCTCGGAGCGCCGCTCCAGGTAGTTGGCGTTTGAAGTTTTCATCTGTGTGTCCCGATCAGTCAAAACCCAGCAGGTCGAAGATGTCGCGGTCCTTCATGGGTACCGCAGCCAGCGGCTCCACGCCAGCCCAGAGCGAGGCGGCCAGACGCATGTACTCTTTTTTCACCGCTTCCAGCTCGGGCGAGGTCTCCATCTCGAACAAGGTCGACTTTTTCAGACGGCTGCGGCGGATCACGTCCAGGTCGGGGAAGTGCGCAGCGAGCTTGAGGCCGATCTGGTCGTTGTACTTGTCGATCTGGTCAGTGGCCGCGCTGCGGTTGGCGATCACGCCGCCCAGGCGCACGTTGTAGTTTTTCGCCTTGGCGCCAATCGCCTGCACGATGCGGTTCATCGCAAAGATGGAATCGAAGTCGTTAGCGGTCACGATGAGTGCGCGGTCGGCGTGCTGCAGGGGCGCGGCAAAACCGCCGCACACCACATCGCCCAGCACGTCAAAGATCACCACGTCGGTGTCTTCCAGCAGATGGTGCTCTTTCAGCAGCTTGACGGTCTGGCCGACCACATAGCCGCCGCAGCCGGTACCCGCTGGCGGGCCGCCCGCCTCGACGCACATCACACCGTTGTAGCCCGGGAATACAAAATCTTCCACACGCAGTTCTTCGGCGTGGAAATCCACCGTTTCCAGCACGTCGATCACGGTAGGCAGCATCTTCTTCGTCAGGGTGAAGGTGCTGTCGTGCTTGGGGTCGCAGCCTATCTGTAGCACCCGCTTGCCGAGGTGGGAGAACGCAGCGGACAGGTTGGAGCTGGTGGTGCTCTTGCCGATGCCCCCCTTGCCATAGATGGCAAAGACCTTGGCGTTGCCGATCTTGACAGAAGGGTCAAGCTGCACCTGCAGGCTGCCTTCGCCATCGGCTCGACCGGCGCGGCCTGAGGCACGCCTCAGGTCGGTCAGCGGCACGGTGGATTCGGTGATCATGCGGGGGCTCCTTCAAAGATGCCTTCCAACCGGTCTTCCAGCTCTTCGCTGGCAAGACGAAGTGCCTTCAGCACCTCGGGGTCGGGTTGCCAGAACTGGCGCTCAGACGCCTCGATCAGGCGGCTGGCCACACGCGCGGACGCGGTGGGGTTGAGTTTGGCCAGGCGCTCGCGCATGGCAGGGTCGAGCACAAAAGCCTGTGTCAGTTGCTCGTACACCCAGGGCTGGACTTGACCTGTGGTGGCCGACCAGCCCATGGTGTTGGTGAGGTGCACTTCGATCTGGCGCACGCCCTCGAAGCCGTGCTTGAGCATGCCCTCGGTCCACTTGGGGTTGAGCATGCGGGTGCGGGTTTCCAAAGCGACCTGCTCGCCCAGCGTGCGCACCGTACCGCCGCCATGGCTGTCGCGCGTCTGGTCGCCGATGTAGACCGGCGCCACTTCGGCGGCGCTACCGTGCTGGCGGGTCTTGGCGCGCTGAATGGCTCGGCTCACGCCTCCCAGGGTGTCGAAATAGGTGTCGACCGTGGTCACGCCCAGCTCCACCGAATCGAGGTTCTGGTATGCCAGGTTCACATCGGCCAGGACACTGCTGAGCAACTGGCTGTGCTGCACCGGGCGGCCGCCACGCCCGTACGCAAAACCTTTGCGGCGGCTGTAGGTTTCGGCCAGCTCGTCGGGGTCTTCCCAGCGGCTGTTGTCAATCAGGCTGTTTACGTTGGAGCCATAGGCGCCTTCGGCGTTGCCGAACACGCGCAGTGAGGCGGTTTCCAGGTCCACGCCGTGTTGAGCCTGGTAGGCCAGCGCGTGGCGGCGAATCGCGTTCTCGGCCACCGGCTCGTCGGCGCTGGCGGCCATGAATGCTGCTTCGGCCAGCAGGCGGATCTGCAGCGGCAGCAGGTCGCGGAAGATGCCCGAGAGGGAGATCACCACGTCAACCCGCGGACGACCCAGCTCAATCAGCGGGATCAGCTCGGCTCCTGCCAGGCGGCCATAGCTGTCGAAGCGCGGACGCGAACCCATCAAGGCGAGCGCCTGGCCGATCGGGCCGCCCTCGCTCTTCAAGTTGTCGGTGCCCCATAGCACCATGGCAATGGACTCGGGGAAGGCATTGCCGTCGGCCATGTGGCGCGCCAGCAACCGCTCGGCCTGGCGCGCGCCGTCCTTGACGGCGTAGGCGCTGGGGATACGAAACGGATCGAAGCCGTGCACGTTGCGGCCCGTGGGCAGGATGGCCGGCGTGCGCAGCAAATCACCGCCGGGAGCGGGCCGCAGGAAACGGCCATCCAGCGCGCGAAGAATGCCCTCGATCTCATGGTCTTGCACCAGCATGCCGTCGATGCGGGCGAGCTCGGTCATCAGCGCTGACACAGTGGCGGCGTCCACGGGCGCCGAACTGGCAGACTGCAAGCTGGTCAGTGTGTGCGCGGCAGCCTCCTCGGCGCTCCCGCCATCCACCAGTCGCTGCACACCTTCTCGCAGCGCGCTGCTCTGGCCGATCAGACCATGACTGGCTTCGGCGCAGGACAGCAGCATGTCGATGCGCTCACTGGCGCTCGGTGCCTGACCGACAACGTGCAAGCCGCAGGGAATGAGCGTGTACTCCAGTTCCAGCACCGCGGCGTTCAGGCGGACCAGGCAGGCGTCGCGGTCGCCGGCCCAGCCGTCGTGTTCGTCGCACAGGTCCAGCGCCTGCGCTTGCGTGTGAATGAGTTCAGCCAGCTCGTCGCGTTCGTCGGCGGCCTCGGGCTCAAGGCTGCGGAAACGCTCCAGCAAATCCTTGAGTTCAAGAAGCCCCTGGTACAGCCCCGCCTGCGCCACCGGCGGCGTGAGGTAGCTGATGAGGGTGGCGGCGGCGCGGCGCTTGGCGATCGTACCTTCCGACGGGTTGTTCGACGCGTAGAGGTACATGTTGGGCAGGTCGCCGATCAGGCGATCGGGCCAGCACAGGGCGCTCAGGCCGTTCTGTTTACCGGGCATGAATTCCAGCGCGCCGTGGGTGCCGAAGTGCAGCGCGGCGTGGGCACCAAAGTCTTCGCGAATCCAGCGATAAAAAGCGGAAAAGGCATGAGTCGGTGCGAAGCCTTGCTCGAACAGCAGGCGCATCGGGTCGCCTTCGTAGCCCATCCCGGGCTGGATGCCGACGAACACATTTCCAAAGCGCTCGCCCATCACAAAGATGCGGCTGCCATCGCTTTGCTGCTGGCCCGGCGCAGGGCCCCATTGGGCTTCGATCTCACGCAGGTGACGCTCGCGCTTCACATGATCGTCCACACCGATGAGGGCGTGCACATTGGCTGGCGCACCGTATTGCGCGGCGTTGCCGGTGATGATGCGCTCGCGCAAGGCGTCCACGCTGGCCGGTAGCTCCACCGTGTAGCCCTGGCGCTGCATCGCGGCCAGAGTGTTGTAAAGCGACTCGAACACGCCCAGAAAAGCGGCGGTGCCGGTGTTGCCGGCATTGGGGGGAAAGTTGAAGATGACCGCCGCCACCTTGCGCCCGGCGCGATCCGATCGACGCAGATCGACCAGGCGACCGACGCGCGCCGCCAGCGCATCGGCACGCTCGCTGCAGGTCTGCATGTCGTGCACGTCTTGCGGGTTGTCGAAGTGGCAACCTTTGCTGCAACCAATGCACTGCACCGAAGCCGCACCGCCGCGACCGCCGTACACCATGGAGCCTGTAGCGCCGTCCAGCTCGGGAATCGCCACCATCATCGTGGATTCCACTGGCAACAGCCCCCGGGCTGAGCCGCCCCAGTGGTCCAGCGTCTGGAACTCCACTGGCGTGACCGCGAGATAAGGCACATCCAGCCGGGCCAGCACTTCTTCAGCGGCATGGGCATCGTTGTAAGCAGGCCCGCCAATCAGCGAAAAGCCGGTGAGCGAGACCAGAGCGTCGATCACCGGGCGACCTTCTTTCAGGAAGTAGCCCTCGATCGCAGGCCGGTTGTCAAGCCCGGTGGCAAAGGCCGGAATCACGCGCAGGCCGCGCGCTTCCAGCGCGGTGATCACGCCGTCGTAGTGCCCGGTGTTACCCGCCAGCAAATAGGAGCGCATCACCAGCAAGCCCACCGTGCCGCGCTGGCCGGTGATGGCTACGCGGGGCAGTGCCGACACATCGGCCGACAAGCGCGCTTTCATGCGTGGGTGATACACGCCCACCTCGGGGTAGTCCAGCGGCGCGACCACGTTGCAGCGAGCCTTCAAACCAGCACGCGAACCCGCGGCGTAGCGCGACACCAGAAACTGCACCAGACTCACCATGTTTTCCTCAGAACCGGCCAGCCAGTACTGCATGGACACGAAATAGGCGCGCACGTCCTGCGCCGTGCCTGGGATGAAACGCAGGATCTTGGGCAGACGGCGTAGCATGCGCATCTGGCGCGCGCCAGCGGTGCTCTTGTCTTCCGGTGAGGCGTTGACGTCGGCCGTACCTTTGCCGCGCAGCTTTTTCAGAAACGCCATAGGCCCGCTGACTGGACCGCTCATGTCGAAACGGCCCATGCGCGTGAGGCGCGTGACCTCAGTGGCCGACATCAGGCAGACCATGGCGTCACAGGCGTCGCGCCGCGCCTGCAGAGCGGGCAACACCGGCAGGAAGTGGTCTTCCATGAACAGCATGGTGCAGATCACGACGTCGCCGCGCGCGATGTCGTCAATGCAGCGCCGCAGCGCCTCGGGCTCGTCGGTCCATTCGGCGGCGGCGTGCACGCTGAGCGACAAGCCCGGCAGGGCACGCGCCAGTTGGCGGTGTGCCCGCGCGGCGGCGCTGGCCAGGTGGCTGTCCATGGTGACCAGCACCACGCGCATCGTTTGCGCGCCGGGTTGGTCAGCGGCTAAAGTGGGCTTTGGCATCGTAGAGGGTCTCTAACGTGATGACGGGCAGGCCCTTGTCCCTGGCGTAGTGCTCTGTGTTGCGGCGGGCCTTGCCGCGAACAAAAAATGGAATCTTGCGCAGTTCTTTTTCGGCGTCGGCCGACCAAGTGGCCACCGCTTGCGCCGAGCTGCTGGCTGCGGCGGCAATGGCCTGATCGGCCTCTGCGGTGGCAAGCTCATCTGGCGCATCGATAGCCTCATCCACTGTCACCTGGACCCCTGCGGCGGGCCGGGACACCGAGCCACCCAGGTGCGACGGCGCGGCATCTTCGTGGAACTCTGCATCGCCACGGAACATACCGATCAGGTGCTCTTCCAAGCCCATCATGAGCGGGTGCACCCAGGTGTCGAACAGCACGTTGGCGCCCTCAAAACCCATCTGGGGTGAATAGCGCGCCGGAAAATCCTGCACATGCACCGGGGCCGAAATCACCGCGCAGGGAATGCCCAGGCGCTTGGCGATGTGGCGCTCCATCTGCGTGCCCAGCACCAGCTCGGGCTGCAGCTCGGCGATGCGCGCTTCCACGTCCAGGTAGTCGTCACAGATCAGGGCCTCGACGCCGTACAGCTTGGCCGCCTCGCGCACCTCGCGTGCAAACTCGCGGCTGTAGGTGCCAAGGCCAACCACCGTGAAGCCCATCTCGTCCTGCGCGATGCGCGCGGCGGCCACCACATGGGTGGCATCGCCAAACACGAAAACACGCTTGCTGGTGAGGTAGGTCGAATCGACCGAGCGTGCATACCACGGGGCGCGGGCGTCGGCACAGGCCAGCACCGGCTCGGGATTCACGTCTGCTAGCGCCGCCACTTCGCGGATGAAGTCGAGCGTGGCACCGGTGCCGATGGGCACGGTTCGGGTGGCGGGCTGACCAAAGGTTCGCTGCAACCAGCCGGCTGCCACGCTGGCGATTTCGGGGTAGAGCACGACGTTGAAGTCGGCATCGCCCAGGCGCGCGAGGTCGGCAGGCGTGGCGCCCTGCGGGGCCACCACGTTGATGTCCACCCCCAGCTGCGTCAGCAGACCGGTGACTTCGCGCAGGTCATCCCGGTGGCGAAATCCCAGCGCGGTCGGGCCCAGGATGTTGCAGCGGGCGCGCTGGCCGGGTTCGCGTGACGCGCGCTTCACCGAGTTGTCGGCGAGGTGGCGCACAAGTTGATAAAAGGTTTCCGCCGCGCCCCAGTTTTCCTTGCGCTGGTACGAAGGCAGCTCCAGCGGCACCACGGGCACCGGCAGGTCCAGCGCCTTGCACAGGCCACCCGGATCGTCCTGGATCAACTCGGCGGTGCAAGAAGCGCCGACGATCATGGCCTGCGGCTGGAATCGCTCAAAGGCTTCTTTGGCGGCGTTCTTGAACAGCTCGGCCGTGTCGCCCCCCAGGTCGCGCGCCTGGAAGGTGGTGTAGGTGACCGGCGGGCGTTTGGCGTCGCGCTGGATCATGGTGAACAGCAGATCGGCGTAGGTATCGCCCTGGGGCGCGTGCAACACGTAGTGCACGCCTTGCATCGCCGTGGCCACGCGCATGGCGCCCACGTGGGGCGGTCCTTCGTAGGTCCAGAGCGTGAGTTGCATGGCTTAAACCCCGACGGCGTTGACCGCCGTCGTGCTGCCCGGTGGCTTCGCGGCTGGTGTGGGATGGATTTTTTGCCGGCGCAACAGCGGCCGGCTGAACAGCTCGGCTAGATCGGCGGCCTGCTCGTAACCCTGGATGGGCGTGAACACGAGTTCGATGGACCACTTGGTCGTGAAGCCCTCGGCCTCCAATGGATTGGCCAGACCCAGGCCACACACGACGATGTCGGGCTGGGCAGCTCGGCAGCGGTCCAGCTGGTTGTCCACATGCTGGCCTTCAGAAAGCACGGTGCCAGTCGGCAGCAGCGTCAGCTCGGGCGCGAGGTGCTGGCGGTGCAGGTACGGCGTGCCGACTTCGGTGAGCAACATGCCGAGCTCGCGCGACAGAAAGCGTGCCAGTGGGATTTCGAGTTGCGAGTCAGGAAAGAAAAAGATCTGTTTGCCGGCCAGCTGCGTGCGCTGGCGAGCCAAGGCGCTTTGAGCGCGCTCGCGGGCGGGTAAGGTCACTTGGTCAAAGCGCTCGGCAGCCACGCCCATGGCGTCGGCGGCGGCGCGCAACCACGCGGTCGTGCCCTCGACGCCCAGCGGGAACGGGGCGCTGAGGCGGCAGGCGCCGCGCGCTTCCAGCGCGGCAGCGGTGTCGGCGAGGAAAGGCTGGGCCAGCAAGAAGCGGGTGTTGGGGCCAACGGCAGGCAGGCGGTCGGCGTGGCGCGGCGGAAAAAATGCCACCGGGCCAAGCTCCATCGCCGAGAACAGCCGGGTGAACTGGTCTTCGACCACATCAGCCAGCGCACCCACCACCATCAGCGCCGGCGCCGCGTCGGCTTTCGCCGGTGGCAGGCTGGGTACGAGCGAGGCCAGGCAAGCATCTTCGCCTTGGGTGAAGGTGGTCTCGATGCCGCTGCCCGAGTAGTTCAGCACCCGCACGCTCGGCAGAAACTGGCTGGACAGGCGCTGGGCTGCGCGGGACAGGTCGAGTTTGATGACCTCGGAGGGGCAGGATCCGACCAGGAACAGCAGCTTGATCTCTGGGCGGCGCGCCAGCAGGCGGGTCACAACCCGGTCCAGCTCGTCGTTGCAGTCGGCCAGACCGGCTAGGTCGCGCTCGTCGATGATGGCGGTGGCGAAGCGCGGCTCGGCGAAGATCATCACGCCGGCGGCGGACTGGATCAGGTGAGCGCAGGTGCGCGAGCCGACCACGAGAAAGAATGCGTCCTGGATCTTGCGGTGCAGCCAGATGATGCCGGTCAGGCCGCAGAAAACCTCACGCTGCCCCCGCTCGCGCAGCACGGGCGCGTCGGTGCACCCCATCGCGGCAGGCTGGATCGGGATCACCGCGTTCACGCTGCGGCTCCCGAGGGGCCACGCGCCAGCGCTTCACCGCTTTGCTGCAGGCGCGCCGCGCGCAGTTTGAGCAGGAACTGAGCCGCGTTGATCACATAGGCGGCGTAAGCGGCCAGTGCCAGCAGCATCAAGCCTTGCGGCGTGAGCCAGCCCAACCAAAGCGCCAGCAGGTAGGCGGTGTGCAAGGCCAGCACCGCCATGCTGAAGACGTCTTCCCAGTAGAAGGCGGGCGCGAACAGGTAGCGACCGAAAACCACCTTTTCCCAGATGCAGCCGGTGACCATGATGGCGTAGAGCGCCAGGGTCTTGACCACCACCGAGGCGGTGGCAGCGCCTTGCCCTTCGCCCGTCAGCAGAAATCGCAGCACCAGCACTAGGCTGACCGCGAAGATCAGAAATTGAACCGGCGCCAGCACGCCCTGCACCAGCGTCCACACCGTGGCGTCGCGACGCTGCCGCTCCTGCGGGGTGTAAAGCGGGCGCACAACCGGGGTGCGCGGCGTATCGGAATGCATCTGGCGGGTCTCCTTGGTTCTTGCTGGAGGCCAATTTAGAGCTTCCCGAGGAAAGTGTCAACTTTTATTGACGTATATTTTTATTGACAATTTCGGCCGCCATAGTAAAGTTTTCTGTACGGGCAAATTGAATTGCTTTGACGGGTTGGGTTGACACAGGTAAAACCTCTTCTGGGTAGTCAGCACATCTGGGCAAGACTTCAGCGCTGCTCTCCAGGAATTTCGTTACGCAAACCATCTGATGGCGTAAGAAAGCACCGGCAATGACCGTGGCCCATGCGTGAATCGGCACAAGCGCACAAGCGCAAAGGAGACACGGAACATGGGGTCTATCTCGAGGCATTCCTCACCTCAACCCGAAGACACACCACTCGCTGCCACCAACGAACGGGCCGGCGATGGCCCCGCCTCAACCGGTCCGCCCGTCATCGGCGACCTGCTTCGATCCGATAGCGAAGAAGCCTCCAACGACGACGGCTTGCGTGCCGTGTTGCTGGCCAAAGCGGTCGAGTACGAAATCATTCCGCGCCTGATGCTGGCTCACCGCGTGCCTCAGGAATGCGCCGAACATCCGCTCACCACCAACCAGCGTGTCACGCCCGAAGACGTGGCCCTGTTCGCAGAGCTGGTGCTGCACGAAGAAGACAACGTGGTGCGCGACTGCGTGATCGCGCTGCGCGACCGGGGTGTTCCGGTCGAGGCGATCTTCCTCGACCTGCTGGCTCCCGTGGCCCGACACCTGGGCGAAATGTGGGAGCGTGACCTCTGCACCTTTACCGAGGTGACGGTGGGTCTGGGCCGGCTGCAGAAGGTGCTGCGTGAAAACAGCGCGTCCTTTGGACAGTTCAATGGCTCGCACCACAGCGCAGAAGGCCGGCGCATCCTGCTCATGCCTTGCCCGGGCGAGCAGCACACATTTGGCCTGTCGCTTGTGGCGGAGTTTTTCCACCGTGCTGGCTGGGACGTGGTGACCAGCTTTCTTGCCACCGATGCCGCGGCCATCATGGTCAAGAAAGACTGGTACGACGTGGTCGGCTTTTCGCTCGGTGCTGTGGGCGGCGCACCCAAACTGTCAGCCGCTATCAACCTCGTGCGGGAGGTCAGCGTCAATCCCCAGATTTCTATCATTTGCGGCGGTCCCGCCTTCCTGCTGCAGCCGGAAGTAGGGGCCACGGTGCAGGCCGACGCCATCATCACCGATGGTCCCCGGGCACCGGTACAGGCGGAAAAACTGGTGTCAGACAGTCATTTACGTATATAAGCATAGAAAGTTTGTTCTGTTGACACTCACCAAACCCCGCCCTTACCCAGAAAGCACTCCATGACGCAGGCTCTGCCCGTCTCGGCCCAGCGGCGTTTCAATATGCCAGGGCAATTCCTTGGCCAGTTGAGCGCCGATGTCGCTGCTGAATTGATCACCGCATCGGCCGATGTGGTGCTGATCCTGGACGCGCAAGGCGTGATCCGGGACATTTCCCTTGCCAATGACGAACTCGTCACCGCCGGTTGCGGAGCATGGGTAGGCCAGCGCTGGACCGACACCGTGAACGACGAGAGCCACAGCAAGATCGAGGCCCTGCTCAAGGGCCGCGGTGAGCCGACCAGCGATGGCGTGCGGTGGCGTCATGTGAACCACATCCTCAGAGATGGCGGCGAACTGCCACTGTCTTACGCCCTGGTGCCGGTCAGCCGCGCCGACGATGATGGCCAAGCCAGCCATTCGGTGGCTTTTGGCCGTGACTTGCGTCCTCAAGTGGCGCTGCAGCAGCGCCTGGTCAATGCTCAGCAGTCCATGGAGCGCGACTACTGGCGGCTTCGTCAGGTCGAGACCCGCTACCGCCTGCTGTTCCAGATGGCCTCCGAGCCCGTGCTCATTTTGGAGGGCTCGATCGACAAGCTGGAAGAAGCCAACCCGGCGGCTTACGAGCTGTTCGGCGAGCGCGCTCAAGTATCGGGCTGGACGCTGAATCAGAGCCTGGAACCTGCCAGCCAGCAGGTCGTTCGCGATCTGCTGGAAAGGCTGCGGGCCAGCGGCAGGGCCGAGCCCGTCATGGTTCGCTTGGTGGATGGGGTGGAGGACTTGGTCCTGTCGGCTTCGCAATTCCGGCAGGAGAACTCCCAGCATTTTCTGCTGCGCTTTTCCAAGCCCCAGGACGCCACTCCCACGAGCGCCTCCCGCGCACGCCAGCTGCTGCTGCAGGTGATGGAGGGCGCGCCCGATGCGCTCGTGGTCACAGACCCCGAAGGCCGCGTGCTCAGCGCCAACCGCGCGTTTCTCGATCTGGGCCAACTCGGCAGCGAAGACCAGGCGCGTGGCGAACTGCTCGACAAGTGGCTGGGGCGCACCGGGGTGGATTTCCGGGTGCTGCTGTCCAACCTGCGTCAGCATGGTGCGGTGCGCCTGTTCGCCACGCAGCTGCGCGGCGAGTATGGCTCGACGGCGGAGGTGGAAATCTCCGCGGTCGCGGTGAACACGGGCAGCCAGCGCTGCCTGGGCTTCACCATCCGCGACATGGGGCGCCGGCTGGTCAACGAAGGCCGTTTGGCCAAGGAACTGCCGCGCTCGGCCAGCCAGATGACCGAGCTGGTGGGCCGCCTGCCACTCAAGGATATCGTGCGCGAGACCACCGACTTGATCGAGCAGCTGTGCATCGAGGCCGCCCTTGAACTCACCGGCGACAACCGCGCCTCGGCAGCTGAAATGCTGGGCCTTTCGCGTCAGAGCCTCTATATCAAGCTGCGCCGATTCGGCATCCTTGAGGGCACGAGCGAAGACGTGCACTGAGTCCGCCCGCTCGCTCAAACGCCTTCCGCCAGCTTGTCTGGCGGAACCTTTTTGGGCTGGTCCCACGACGAGGTCTTGAGCATGCGCGCGCAAGCCCTTGTTGCCTCGCTGGTGACTGTCATATTTAATTGACACTCCAATGTGTAAGGTGTACAACCTTGCGCATGGCCCGCCCCGCCCTGTCAGCCGTCACCGAGCTGTTCAAACCCATCACCTGGTTCCCACCCATGTGGGCCTTTGCCTGCGGCGTCGTGGCCTCGGGCGTCTCGATGGACGGGCGCTGGCTGCTGGCCATCGTGGGCATTGCACTGGCTGGCCCCTTGGTGTGTGCCACAAGCCAGGCTGTGAACGACTGGTTTGACCGCCATGTCGACGCCATCAACGAACCACAACGCCCCATCCCTTCTGGCCGTATGCCAGGTCGCTGGGGTCTTTATCTCGCCATTCTCTGGACCGCCATTTCGCTGGCCGTTGCTACGGTGCTGGGGCCCTGGGGTTTTGGCGCGGCCGCGCTGGGTCTGCTGCTGGCCTGGGCCTACAGTGCACCGCCCGTGCGGCTCAAAGAAAACGGCTGGTGGGGCAACGCCGCCTGCGGCATTAGCTACGAAGGCATTGCCTGGGTGACCGGCGCGGCGGTCATGGCCGGTGGGGCCATGCCCGGCGGTGAATCGCTGGTGCTGGCCGCGCTGTACAGCGCAGGCACCCACGGCATCATGACACTCAACGATTTCAAGGCGGTTGCCGGTGACCGCCAGATGGGCGTGCGCTCGCTGCCGGTGCAACTCGGCGTGGACCGCGCCGCGCGCGTGGCTTGTTGGTTCATGGCATTGCCACAACTGGTGGTGATCGCACTGCTGCTGTCATGGGGCCAGCCATGGCACGCGCTGGCAGTGGCGGCCCTGCTCGTGGCGCAAGGCGCGATGATGCTGCGCTTCCTGGCCGACCCGACGGCGCGCGCTCTTTGGTACAGCGGCTTTGGCGTGCCCCTGTTCGTGGCCGGCATGATGGTGAGCGCCTTCGCGCTGCGCGGCCTGGGGGCTGGCGCATGAGGCCCTTCGGCTGGGGCAGCGTGGCCCGCTTGGGCGTGGCTCAAGCCTGCCTGGGTGCCATCGTGGTGCTGACCACCTCCACCCTGAACCGGGTGATGGTGGTTGAGCTCGCCCTGCCCGCCTTGCTGCCCGGGCTGCTGGTTGCGCTGCACTACGCGGTGCAGATCGCACGCCCGCGCATGGGTCACGGCTCCGACGTGGGCGGGCGGCGCACGCCTTGGATCATCGGCGGCATGGCGGTGCTGGCGCTGGGAGGCGTGCTGTCGGCCCTGGCCACGGTCTGGATGGCCAGTCAGCCGGGCGCTGGCCTGGCGCTCGCGGTGCTGGGATTTTCACTCGTGGGTCTTGGCGTGAGCGCCAGCGGCACCTCGCTGCTGGTGCTTCTGGCCAAGCGCGTGCCCGAAGGCCGGCGCGGCGGTGCGGCCACGATGGTCTGGATGATGATGATCGCTGGCTTTGCACTCACCGCCGGGCTGGCCGGCCACTTCCTCGACCCCTATTCGCCACAGCGCCTGCTGCTGGTGACGGCCACCGTGTCGGTCGCGGCTTGGATCATTTCCGTGTTGGCGGTGCGTGGTCTGGAAGGTCACGAGACGACCGACCCCGCTGCGCTCGTCAGCAGCGCCGCGCCCAAGCCCCGCTTCCGAGAAGCCCTGGCGCAGGTCTGGGCCGAACCGGTAGCCCGACGATTCACCATTTTTGTGTTCGTCTCCATGCTGGCCTACAGCGCCCAGGATCTGATCCTGGAGCCATTTGCTGGGGCGGTGCATGGATACACACCCGGCGCGTCCACGCAGCTGGCGGGCGTGCAGCACGGCGGCGTGCTGGCCGGCATGCTGCTGGTGGCGCTCGCGGGCGCCATCGCCGCTCGCTGGTCAGCGCACCCTGTGCTGCGCCACATAGGATCCCTGCGGGCCTGGACGGTGGGGGGCTGCATCGCGTCGGCGCTCGCGCTGCTTGGTCTGATGCTGGCGGGACTGCAAGGTGCGGGCTGGCCGCTCAAGCTCAACGTGTTTGCGCTGGGCGTGGCGAACGGCGCGTTTTCCATCGGCGCCATCGGTTCGATGATGCGACTGGCACACCAGGGCGGCCCTGCGCGCGCCGGCATCCGCATGGGCCTGTGGGGTGCGGCGCAGGCGATGGCCTTTGGTATTGGTGGGCTCATCGGAACCGGCGCCAGCGATCTGGCGCACCACCTGCTCGCTCTGCCGGGCAGCGCCTACGCCAGCGTGTTTGCGCTCGAAGGCGCCGTCTTCCTGCTGTCGGCCGTACTAGCCTGGCGCATCTCGACCACTACCTCCCCGCATGCAACGCGTACCCGCCTGCATTTCCCCACCCCGGCCAGCCCCTGAGCGGCGGCCTTTACACAAGGCAATTGTCATGAACACCCAAGAAACCTTCGATGTGGTGGTGATCGGTGGCGGCCCGTCGGGGGCTACCGCGGCGCACGAACTCGCGAAACAAGGCCACTCGGTGCTGCTGCTCGACCGCGGCGGTCGCATCAAGCCCTGCGGTGGCGCCATCCCGCCCCGCCTGATCCAGGACTTCGAGATTCCCGACGCGCTGCTGGTTGCCAAGGCGCGCTGCGCGCGCATGATCGCGCCCTCATCCAAACACGTCGACATCCCCATTGACAACGGTTTTGTAGGCATGGTGAACCGCGAAGCTTTTGACGAGTGGCTTCGCGCGCGTGCCGAG
The DNA here is from genome assembly GCF_011390835.1 of Hydrogenophaga sp. Classification (GTDB taxonomy): domain Bacteria; phylum Pseudomonadota; class Gammaproteobacteria; order Burkholderiales; family Burkholderiaceae_C; genus Hydrogenophaga. Next base: position 66,584 of record NZ_JAABRQ010000018.1, read on the forward strand.
CACGCGGGCGCGGTGCGCCGCACGGGCAATTTTGATCGCCTCAGCCGCGACAGCGATGGCGTGAGCGTGGTGCACTACCACGTACGCGAGGGGAAGCGTGGCAGCGAGAGCCTGCCAGCCCAGGTGCGGGCGCGCAGCATCATCGGCGCCGACGGCGCTCGCTCGGGTGTCGCGCGGCAGGGTTGCGTGCCAGGCGCTGAACGCACGCGCTACGTCTTTGCGTACCACGAGATCGTGCGCGCACCCGAAAGCGCACAGCGCCCAGCTGATTACGACGACGCGCGCTGCGATGTGTACTACCAAGGGCGTTTTTCACCCGATTTCTACGGCTGGGTTTTCCCGCACGGCGACACGCTGAGCGTGGGCACCGGCAGCGCCGACAAGGGCTTCTCGCTCAAAAGCTCGGTGCAACGCATGCGCGAGACCAGCGGACTGGCGGAAGCGGAAACACTGCGGCGCGAAGGCGCGCCCATACCCATGAAGCCGCTGCCGCGCTGGGACAACGGGCGCGACCTGGTGCTGGCCGGTGACGCCGCTGGCGTGGTCGCACCGGCGTCTGGCGAAGGCATCTACTACGCAATGGTGGGCGGACAGCTCGCCGCAGAAGCTGTGCACGCGCTGCTGCTGACTGGCGATGTGAAATCGCTCCAGCTGGCCCGCAAGCGCTTCATGAAGCTGCACGGCCAGGTGTTCTGGGTGCTGGGCATCCTGCAGTGGTTCTGGTACAGCAGCGAAAAGCGGCGCGAGCGTTTCGTGAAGATCTGCGAGGACCGCGACGTGCAGCAACTGACATTCGATTCGTACATGAACAAGCGCCTTACCCGCAAGAAACCGATGGCGCATGTGCGCATCTTCTTCAAGGATCTGAGCCACCTGCTCGGGCTGGCACGGGTCTAGTCGTCATGACGACCATGCAAGAACTCTGGAGCACCGGCCGCTGGGTTGATCTGGCCCTGGCCATCGTGCTGGCCGAGGTACTGATCATGGCCTGGCTGGTACAGGTGACCGGGCGCCACACCTGGTTTCGCGCCTACCTGCTCAATCTGGGCTCCGGTCTGTGCCTGATCTTCGCCCTGCGCAGCAGCTTGGCCGATGGCGGCTGGGCCATGCCTGCCCTGTGGCTGGCGCTCGCAGGCGCACTGCACAGTGCCGACCTCTGGTTGAGGTGGCACCATCAGGCCGACCGGGGACCGGTTCGACCTGACTGAAACGCTCAGGCCTTTTTCGCGTAGGCAGAGCACCAGCCCTTGGCAGCCACGTGCTTGCCGGGGAAGATGCCACATGGGCCCGATGCTTCGCCAGCCTTGCCGGTGTAGAGCGCGCAGTTGCTGCACTGCTGGGTGGCGGCGTGCTTGGGGTACTTCTTGGCATCCACCTTGGTGGTGTCGGCGGCGTAGCCAAGCGACATGGCCTGGGCGTCTTTTTCGCCGACCATAGGCGCGGCTTGCGCATGGGCGCTGGCCGCCGCGAGAGCGGCGCCGCCAGCGGCGACCTGAAGCATGAAGACTCGGCGAGTGGAAACAGACATGGGTAACCTCGTGAAGATGTTTGCAAAAATGCTCATGGATTGTCGGCCCGCCGGACTTAAGAAAGCCTGACGGCGCACAACGCCTGACCGGCGCGGTAGCCTATTGCCGAACTCGGGTATTGGGCCCCTGGGTCAAGGCGCCTCAAGACCGCAGGCCCGTGCCGGGTTGTGGCGGCTGTTTACACTCAGCGCAGTTCGCCGCCACCCATGACGCCCCAAGACTACGTTCAGCAGAAAGCAGCCGCTTCGGGCAGCAGCTTTTATTACGCCTTTCTTTTCCTGCCCTCCGAGCGGCGCGCCGCGATCACCGCCTTTTACGCTTTCTGCCGCGAAGTGGACGATGTGGTCGACGAAGTGAGTGATGTGGGCATTGCCCAGACCAAACTCGCCTGGTGGCGCAGCGAGGTGGCGCAGGCCTACGCTGGTGAGAAAAGCCATCCGGTGATGCTCGCCCTGATGCCACACACCGAGCGCTTCGGCATTGAAGCGCGGCACCTGCTGGCCGTGATCGATGGTTGCCAGATGGACCTGGAGCAGAACCGCTACCTCGACTTCGCCAACCTGCAGCAGTACTGCCACCTGGTGGCCGGCGTGGTGGGCGAGGTTGCGGCCCGCATCTTTGGCCAGACCCAGGCGCTTACCACCGCCTACGCTCACCACCTCGGGCTGGCTTTTCAGCTCACCAACATCGTGCGTGACGTGGGTGAGGACGCGGTGCGAGGCCGCATTTACCTGCCGGTCAACGAGCTGCAGCGTTTTGATGTCAAGGCCCATGAACTGCTCAAGCGCGGCGAGGCGCCCGGCATGGACAAAGCCGACTTCGAGCGCCGCTTCCGGGCCCTCATGCGCTTCCAGTGTGAGCGGGCCCTGCAGACCTACGACGAGGCCCTGGCCCTGCTGCCCGAAGTCGACCGGCGCAGCCAGAAGCCCGGCCTGATGATGGCCAGCATCTACCGCACCCTGCTTCGAGAAATCGCCGCCGACCCCCTGCTGGTGCTGACCCGGCGTGTGAGCCTGACACCGCTGCGCAAGTTCTGGCTTGCGTGGAAGGTGCAGGCGTTGGGCAGGCTGTAGTGAGGGTGGCCCCCATGCTCTGCCGCTGCGCGGGTCGCTGCCCCGGGAACTGGGAGGAACCGGCTCCCTCACCGGTTTGGGGGCTGTTTCGCCTTGGGGCGAGCCAGCGTCGAAACGTGGCTCTGAAACTTTGCCGCTGCGCGGGCCGCCCGTACCCGTGAGCCGTGAAGCCCGGGCCATGAGACTGGCCGTAGTCGGCGGCGGCTGGGCGGGCATGGCTGCCGCCGTGGCAGCCGCCGACGCGGGCATCGACGTCACGGTACTGGAGGCCACCCGCCAACTGGGCGGGCGCGCGCGCGCGATGCCATCAACCCGGCCCGATGGCGTGGCGGTGCAGCTCGACAACGGGCAGCACATCCTGATCGGAGCCTACAGCCATTGCCTGGCCCTGATGCAGCGGGTCGGCCTCGACCTGCCGCAGGTGCTCACCGCGCTGCCGCTGGCCCTGCCCTACCCCGATGGCCAGGGACTCCAGATGCCCGGCTGGGCAACCCGTCTGCCCGCCCCGCTGGATGCCCTGGTCGCCATCGCCACCGCCCGCGGATGGACCTGGGGCGAGCGGCTGGCGCTGGTGCGGGCGTCGCTGACCTGGCAACGTTCGGGCTTTGTCTGTGCGCCGTCGCTCACCGTCAGCGGCTTGTGCAGCAGCCTGCCCCAGCGGGTGATGGACGAGCTGGTCGAGCCACTGTGCGTTTCGGCGCTCAATCTTCCCGCCAGCCAGGCCAGCGCCGCCGTGTTCCTTCGGGTGATGCGCGATGCCCTGTTCGGCTCGCGTTCGGGGCCGTGGTCGGCCTCCAGTCTGTTGCTTCCGCGGGCGGATCTCAGCGCGCTGTTTCCCGACGCCGCTGCGCGTTGGCTGGCCACGACCCATCCCCAAGCCAGCCGGGTGCTCACTGGCGCCCGGGTGACCACCCTGCTGCCGATGCCCAACGGCTGGTGCCTGGCAGGTCAGCGCGATGGCGAAGCATTTGACTGGGCATTTGATGCCGTGATCTGGGCAACCGGCGCCGCGCCAGCGACCCGAGCCATGCAAGAAGCATGCAACCACGCACCCGAGGCCACCGCAGTCGCCCTGCGCGCCTGGGCCCACATGGCCGCCGCCCTTGATTTCACCGCCATCACCACCGTGTACGCCTGGGCGCCCGGTGTCCGGCTGACACAACCCATGCTCGCGCTGCGCAGCCGAATCGGTGCTCCGGCACAGTTCGTGTTCGACCGCGGGCAGCTGAATTCGGCCGACCCGAGCACGCAGGGCGCGCTGGCGTTTGTGATCAGCGCCAGCGAAGGTGAGCGCGAGACCCTGGAGCAGTCCGTGCTGCAACAGGCGCGCGATCAACTGGGCCTGCACCACCTGCAGGTCATCCAGACCGTGGTGGAAAAACGCGCCACCTTCGCCTGCACGCCCGGCCTGCAACGGCCCGAAGTCGCGATCGCGCCTCGCCTCTGGGCAGCGGGCGACTACGTGGCGGGCCCCTACCCCGCCACCCTGGAGGGCGCGGTGCGCAGCGGGCTGGATGCTGTGACCCGCCTTTGACATCGGGGCTTGCGCATTCGGGTGATGTGCGCATGATGGTGTTGACTTGTTTCAGTTCACACCATGCCCGCCAAGACCTTGCCCCCCGACCAACTGCGATTGCAGATCGACCCATCCTCCCTGGGATTTGCCTCCACCGCCGACCTGCAGGTGCCTACCTTGCCCTGGATCGGTCAGGAACGCGCCGAACAGGCTGCGCGTTTCGGCCTCGCCATGGAGCAGCCGGACTACAACCTGTTTGTACTGGGCGAGGTCGGCAGCGGGCGCGCCTCGCTGCTACGCCAGCTGACCCAGGCGGTCGCCGCCGAGCGGGCTGTCCCGCCCGACCTGTGTTACCTGCACAACTTCAAGGCGCCTGACCGACCGCGCGCGCTGCGCATGCCCGCCGGGCAAGGGCGCGAGCTTCGTCAGTTGATGGTCCGTTTTGTCCGTTTTCTACAAGTCGAAATTCCAGCCCGTCTGGAACGCGAGGACTTCAAGACCGACAGCGAACGCATTGAGAACGTCTACAAAGCCGAAGAAGCCAAGGCCTACGCCGAGCTAGACGCTTTTGCCGATGCGCATGGCTTCAACCTGTATCGGGAATCGGGGCGCCTGGTGTTCACGCTGCGCGGCGCCGAGGGCGGCGCCCTGACAGAAAACGAAGCCCGCGCCCTGCCCAAGGAACGCCGAGCCCAGGTTGATGAGGCCGAGCAGGCTTTGCGTGAAGAGATTGCGCGCTTCTTGGAGATTACACGGCCGCTGCTGCGCACCATGAACGAAGGCCTCGCCGCGCTCAGGAGGCAGGTCGTAAGGCCGCTGATCGACCACGAGCTGCAGGCCATTCGCAACCCACTGAAAAAACAGATCAAGGACGCGGTCAAGCTCGGCAGCTACCTCGATCAGGTAGCGCAGGATGTGCTCGAGCACCTGGAACTTTTCCTGCCGCAGGACGACGATGATGCTGAGCGCCAGGAAGCCTTGTCTCAGCTGCTGCTGGGCTACCGGGTCAACCTAGTGGTGGACAACGCCGAACTCGCCGGCGCGCCGGTGATCATCGAAGACAACCCGGTCTACCACTCGCTGTTCGGGCGCATCGAGTACCAGGCCGAGGAAGACGTGATGCTGACCGACTTCTCCCGCGTGCGGGCGGGCAGCCTGATCCGTGCGCACGGCGGCTTTCTGCTGCTGCACCTGCGCGATCTGGTGACTGACCCGCTGGTGTGGGAAAAGCTGCGCCGCTTCATGCGCTCGGGCAAGGTGCAGATCGAGGAGCCGAGCAACATGCTGATGCCGATGACGGCGGTCTCGCTGCAACCGCAGGCGGTTGACGTGCACACCAAGATCATCCTGATCGGGTCAACTGAGGAGTACTACGCACTGCAGGAAGGGGACCCGGAGTTCGCGCGACACTTCCGCGCCAAGGTCGATTTCGCCGAGAGTTTTTCCGCCACCACGGACACACGCGCTGCTACCGCCCTGTTTGTGGCTCAGACCTGCCATAAGCTGGGCCTGCGCCACCTCAGCGCAGCCGCCGTCGCGCGCGTGCTGGAAGACGCACACCGTCGCGTCGACGACCAGTCCCGCCAGAGCGCCATCTTTGGCCACATCGAGGCGCTGGTGGCCGAGAGTGCGGCGGCGAGCGATGCGCGCGGCGGCAGCCTCGTGGAGGCAGTGGATGTTGCCTCGGCGCTCGATGCCCACCGGCTGCGCCACGACTACCCCGAGCAGCGCCTTCGCGAGTCGATCACCGAAGGTGAACGCCTGATCGATGTACGTGGTGCGCGTGTCGGTCAGATCAACGGCCTGACCCAGATCGATCTGGGCGACTGGCGCTTCGGCCTGCCGGTTCGCGTGACAGCACACACCTACGCCGGCTCCCGGGGGCTGCTGAACATCGAGCGTGAGGTGGAGATGTCTGGCCCGATCCACGACAAGGGCGTGCTGATCCTGCACAGCTACCTGACCCATTTGTTCGCCCACCTCGCGCCCCTGGCGCTCAATGCCGCCGTGGTCTTCGAGCAGGAGTATCACGGTGTCGAGGGTGACTCGGCTTCGTGCGCCGAGCTGTTTGCCGTGCTATCGGCGCTGGCGGGCATGCCCCTCAAACAAGGCATCGCGGTGACCGGCGCCCTGAACCAGCACGGCGAAGTGCTGCCGGTGGGCGGCATCAACGAAAAAATCGAAGGCTGGTTCCGCGTCTGCGAGGTCGCCGGGCTGGACGGTGAGCAAGGTGTGCTGATACCGGAGCGCAATCACCGCCACCTGATGCTCGATCAGGCTGTCGTCGCGGCGGTGCAACAGGGCCGGTTTCACATTCACACCGCAGCACACGTCAGCGACGGCCTGGCACTGCTCACTGGGCAAGCCTCCGGCCTGTCATTGAGCGGACTGGAGGGGCCTGGCTATGCGCCCGAGAGCGTGCTCGGACAGGCCGAGCGCAGCCTTCGGCTGTACCGCCGGGCGTATCAGCGGGTGCACGGAGTGGGCCGATCGCGAAGGCCCATGCCCTGACCAGTTGGCCGAGGCCGGTACCATGCAGGGTGCGGCGAGTGCTTGGCCACGCTGAAATCGCGTGCCCACCTCACCGCCTCAAGGGAACCACCGCCTTCACAGACGCTCCCTTCACACCAGACATCCACCCACCCCATCGAAAGGACCCTCAGCGGATGACAAGGAAAGCCCCCACCCGAACGATCGTGACCCTGCTGGCCTGGTGCGCCATCGCCCTGGCGCCCACACTGGCTCAGGCGCAGCCAGCCAAACAAATGGTCAGCGTCAAGGGCAGCATCCTCAACATGCGCGCGGGTCCCGGCACTCAGAACACCATCCTGTGGGAGCTGCAAAAGGGCTATCCGCTGCAAGTCACCCAGCGCAAGAACCGCTGGCTCAAGGTGAAGGATTTCGAGGGGGATACTGGCTGGGTCGCCGCTTCGCTCACCGGTCGCCAGCCACACCACATCGTGAAGGTGAACAACGCCAACGTGCGCAGCGGGCCCGGCACGAAGCACCGCATCGTGGGTAAGGCGACCTACGGCGAACTGATGCGCACGCGGGAGAACCGCGGCAGCTGGGTGCGCGTGGAGCGCACCGAGGGCAAGAGCGGCTGGATATCCAAAAAGCTGCTCTGGGGCTGGTGAGCCCACTCAGGCGCCAAGGGTCCGGACGGTCAAGCGCCCCTGGCCTTGACCGTCTGGTGAGCGGGCCGCTCGATGCAGCGCACGATCCAGTCGTGTGTCAGCGGGTGCGCCGCCATCAACTCGCGCGCGGGTCGCGCCCAGTTCAGCACACTGGCCACGCAAAGATCAGCCACAGTGAAACGCGCAGCAGCCAGGTAGCCCTGTGCCTGGTCTCTTTGCTTCTCCAGATGCTGCTCGATCACACGCAGCGGCGCGGCCAAGCGCTTCTCGGCAGCCTCGGCCAGCTCGGGTTTTCGCCGGTCGGCCGGCATGACCATTCGGTGCATCAACACCGTGAGTGCATCGGACTCGGTTTCGGTCACAGCCCAGAAACTCCAGCGCAAGGCGTCGGCGTCTTCGCCCGCATCGGCCGGCGTGATGCTGTGGCCATCGGGCTGCCCGTGGTGGCGCGCGATGTAGAGAGCGCAGGCCATGCTTTCCCAGACCACCACCTCCTGCCCCGATGAGCGCCGGTCCACCACCGCCGGAATATGTCCGTTGGGGTTGACCGCCAGGAAATTCGGGCTGCGCGTAGCGCCGCCCTGGTAGGGCAGATTGACGTGCTCGAAGGACAGGCCCAGCTCGATCGCTGCCCACAAAGGGCGCACGGCGCGTGAAGCAGGAATGCCGTAAATGGTGAGACTCATAGAAAATGTAGAGAGAAGGTTCAGCCGAACGCCTGGCACAGGGCCAGTAGGTCCGAGACGGTGAGGTGGGGCTGCAGCGGCGCATGCTCCCAGGGATGTTCTGCGCGGTTGACCCAGGCCAGCTGCATGCCGGCGTTGAGCGCCCCCACACCATCCAGGTGCGCGTCGTCGCCGATGTGCAGCACTTGGTCCGCGCTCACGCCAGCCGCGGCGGCAGCGGCATGGAAGATGCGCGCATCGGGTTTGCCCACGCCGAACTCGCGCGCGCTGATGCTGGCGCGGAAATGTTCGCCCAGCCCGACACGGTGCACGTCGGCGTTGCCATTGGACAAGGCCACCACCGGGAACCGGCTGCTCAGGAAGGCGAGCGCCGGCAAGGCGTCGTCAAACAGTTCGACCCGCTGACGCTCGGCGAAAAACACCTCAAACGCCGTTTCGGCCAGGGCCGGGTCATCCCCGGCGCGCTGCAACAGCAGGCGAATCGACTCCCTGCGCAGCGCGCTCATGTCGTGCGCCAGGTCGGGGCGCAGGGTCTGCATCTGGTTGCGTACCTCGCGCAGCGTGCCCTTGTCGCGTCCGAGGGCGGCGGCGGCCGGGGCATGGTCGTCCAGCCACTGCTGCAACACGCCCTCGGCGCGCGCAATGGTGGGCCAGATCGGCCACAAGGTGTCGTCCAGGTCCAAGGTGATGGCGCGCACCCGCTGTGGATCAAAATCCGACGTTGGTGCCATGCCTGACAAAGGCGTATTGATGGGCGTGTTCATGTCTGCGGGAGAATAGCGCATGCCTTTCCAAAAAGAACCTCCCTATTCCCATGGCCAGCCGACGCGTACGGCCGTGGTGTTTTGCAACCTCGGCACGCCCGATGAGCCCACCGCCCCGGCCCTGCGCCGTTACCTCGCCGAATTCCTGGGCGACCACCGCGTGGTTGAGATCCCCAGGGCGCTGTGGTGGCTGATCCTGCACGGCATCATCCTGCGCGTGCGGCCCAAGAAGTCGGCGGCCAAATACGCCAGCGTCTGGACGCCGGAGGGCTCGCCACTCAAGGTCTGGACCGAAAAACAGGCCACCCTGCTCCGTGGCTATCTGGGCGAGCGGGGCCACCAGGTCACGGTGCGCTATGCCATGCGCTACGGCAACCCGTCGATCGCCTCTGTGCTCGACGAGCTCAAAGCGCAAGGCGTCAACCGGGTGCTGATCGCCTCGGCCTACCCGCAGTACAGCGGCACCACCACTGCCAGCGTGTTCGATGCGGTCGCCCATTGGGCGCTGAACACCCGGCAGCTGCCCGAGCTGCGCTTCATCAACCGCTACCACGACGACCGCGGCTACATCGAGGCCCTGGCCAAGAAGATCCGCACCCACTGGCAGCACCATGGCCAGAGCGAACAGCTGGTGATGAGTTTTCATGGCGTGCCCGAGCGCACGCTCGATCTAGGCGACCCCTACCATTGCGAATGCCACAAGACCGGCCGCCTGCTGGCCGAACAGCTCGGCCTTTCCAAGGAGCGCTACAAGGTCACGTTCCAGTCGCGCTTTGGCAAGGCCAAGTGGCTGGAACCCTACACCGAACCGTCGCTGATCGCACTCGCGCAGGCCGGGACCAAGAGCGTGGATGTGGTGTGCCCCGGCTTCACCAGCGACTGCCTGGAGACGCTGGAAGAAATCAACATGGAAGCTCGCGAGGCTTTCCTGCACGCTGGTGGCGAGCAGTTCCAGTACATCGACTGCCTCAACGACAGCCCGGACTGGATCCGCGCCCTGACCGACCTTACCGAGCGTCACCTTCAAGGCTGGCCCACCAAGGCGGCAGACGATCCGATGGCGCTCAAAGCCAGCCGAGAGCGTGCGCTGGAGTTAGGCGCAAAAGACTGAAATGCGGACCTTAGGGTTGCGCAGGCGCGCGGCGGTCCTGCTATTCGTTTGTATCGGCCCGTCTTGGGCTGTCACTGGCTGTAGCTTGCAGCAAGGCTACGCGAGTGCACAGACCTGGCAACGCAACCAGTGCCTGAAGATCGTCGATGTGCGGGAACGGCTGCGGTGCATGAAAGAGGCCGATCAGCCGTACGACAGTTACCAGAAAGAGGCCGAGGCCATCAAGGCCCAGCCGTGAAGCAGCGCCGTTGGGCGGCCCTGGTAACTCAAGCCCGACGGTGCCAGGCCAGCAGGCGCGGCGTGACCAGCACCAGCAAAACCAGCGCCAGCAGCGTGGCCGACATGGGCCGCTCGACAAACACCCACCAACTGCCCTCGCCAATCGACAGCGCGTTGCGCATCTGCGCTTCAGCCAGCGGCCCCAGGATCAGCCCAACGATGACCGGCGCAGTGGGGAAGTCGTAGCGGCGCATCAGCACACCGAGCAGGCCCAGGCCGTACATGAGGTAAAGGTCAAACGCGCTCTGGCGCATGCCGTACACACCCACGGTGGCGAAGATCAGGATACCGGCATAGAGCTGCGGTTTGGGGATCTTGAGCAGCTTGACCCACAAGCCCACCAGCGGCAGGTTGAGCACTAGCAGCATCACGTTGCCGATGTAAAGCGACGCAATCAGCGCCCACACCAGGTCGCCCGATGTCTGAAAAAGCTGCGGGCCGGCGTTGATGCCGTAGTTCTGCAGCGCGCTGAGCAGGATGGCTGCAGTCACTGAGGTCGGGATGCCCAGCGTCAGCAGAGGCACGAGCGTGGCGGTGACAGCGGCGTTGTTGGCCGCCTCGGGGCCGGCCACGCCTTCGATGGCGCCCACAGTGCCGAACTCTGCCTGGTGCTCGGGCTTGGCCAGCTTGCGCTCGGCGGCGTAACTGAGGAAGGTGGGAATTTCCGAGCCCCCTGCGGGGATGGTGCCAAAGGGAAAACCGATCGCGGTGCCGCGCAGCCAGGCGGGCCAGGAGCGGCGCCACTCGGTGCGCGTCATGTGCACCTTGTTCATCTTGTTCAGGTCGTTGGCGCTGCGGCCTTCGTACAGCGCGTTGTAAAGCGCTTCGGCCACCGCAAACAGACCTACCGCCACCAGCACTACCTCGACCCCGTCCATGAACTCCATCACGCCACCGGTGTAGCGCACCTGGGCGGTGATCTGGTCGATGCCCACCAGACCCAGCGCCAGGCCGAAAAACAGCGCGGTCAGGCCCCGCAGCGTGCTCTGACCCAGCACGGCGCTCACCGTGGTGAAGGCCAGCAGCATCAGGCAGAAATATTCCGGTGGACCGAGCTGCACCGCGAACTTGGCCAGGATGGGCGCAAACAGCGTGACCAGCACGGTGGCGATGGTGCCGGCCACAAACGAGCCAATGGCCGAGGTGGCGAGCGCGGCGCCGGCGCGCCCATGCTTGGCCATCTTGAAGCCTTCCAGAGCGGTCACCATGGTGCCGGTTTCGCCTGGCGTGTTCAGCAAGATGGAAGTGGTGGAGCCGCCATACATCGCACCGTAGTAAATGCCGGCAAAAAAGATCATCGATGCAGTGGGCTCGACCTGACCGGTGATGGGCAGCAGCATGGCCACCGTCACCGCCGGGCCCAGGCCCGGTAGCACGCCGATAGCCGTACCCAGCGCGCAACCCGCCAGCGCCCAGAGAAGGTTGATCGGCGTGCCCGCGGTGGCGAAGCCGCCAAGCAACTGATTGAGGATGTCCATCATGGATTCAAATCCATCCACTGCCGGTGAGCCCGGGCAAGGTCACAGCCAGCAGCTTGGTGAACAACCAGTACACCGGGGCGGCGATCAGCATGCCGGTGACCGCATCGATCACCGTCTGCCGCAGGTTACCCGCGGATTTACCCTCACTGGCGCGCAGACCGCGCACCGCCAGCGTGAAGCACAGGGCACAGCTCAGGATGAAGCCGATGGTGGTGATGAGCGAGGCATTGAGCAGCACCCCCGCCGACACCCATGCCAGCGCACCCCAGTCGCCGCGCGGCGCGCCCGACGGCGTGTCCATCTTCCGATAGCCTCCGGTCAGCGCTTCGAAGACAAGCAGGCTGCCGCAAACGGCCATGGCCACGCTGATCACCCAGGGCAGAAAGTTCGGCCCTACGCCCGCGTAGCCGGCCTCGGACGAAATCGAGGTGGCGCCGTAGGCCAACACCGCCGCGACACCCAATGCGCCCACGCCCACCAGCAACTGGCCGGATCGGCGCGCGGCCGGGGTGGGCACGCCCTGGCCGGGTGGCGATGTTTCAGGGGAAGCACTCGGGTTCATGCGGGGTCTCCATGCAGCAGCCCCGCCCGGCGCTGTTGGCGCTCAGGCGGGTGGATCATGACGGTGGGTAGCGGCGACGGGCACCCAGGCTCGGGCCGCCGAGCGAACAGGGTCAGACCATGCCAGCGCGCACCATGGTCGCGCGCAGGGCGGAGAAGTCGCGGTCCACGAAGTCGTCGAATGCCTTGCCGGTGAGCAGGGCTGCGGTCCAGTTGTTCTTGGTCAGGGCTTCGGCCCAGCTCGGGCTCTTTGTCGCCCTGACCACAAGGGCGGTCAGCGCGTCGCGCTCGGCCGGAGTGATGCCGGCAGCGCCGAATACGCCGCGCCAGTTGCCGATCTCCACATTGATGCCCTGCTCTTTCAGCGTGGGGATGCTGATGCCGGGCAGGCGCTGGCCCGAGGTGACGGCGATCGGGCGCATCTTGCCCGATTCGATGTACTGCTGGAACTCGCTGTAACCGCTACCGCCCACGGTGACGTTGCCGCCCAGAATGGCTGCCGTGGCCTCACCACCGCCCCGGAACGGCACGTAGTTGATCTTCGAGGCTTCCACACCTACGGCTTGCGCGATTTGCGCAGCGGCGATGTGCTCGGTGGAGCCCCTCGAGCCGCCGCCCCACTTGACGCTGCCCGGGTCTTTCTTGAGTTGCTCGATCACGTCTTTCATCGTCTTCAACGGCGATTCGGCTGGTAACACGAACACGTTGTATTCGGTCGTGAGGCGGGCAATCGGGGTGAGCTGGGTGACCGAGACCGGCGGCTTGCCAGTGATGATGCCGCCCAGCATGACGGCGCCCATGACCATCAACGCGTTCGGGTCACCCTTGCTGGCGTTGAAGAACTGCGCCAGACCGATCGCACCGGCTGCGCCGCCCTTGTTCTCGAAGGTCACAGAAGACGCCGCACCGGCGTCCTGCAAGGCCTTGCCCAGCGCACGGCCGGTGCTGTCCCAGCCACCACCCGGGTTGGCAGGGATCATCATCTTCATATTGCCATTGGCCCAGGCCTCGGAAGGCAAGGCACCGGCAGCGGCCAGAGCGGCCAGGGATTTGAGGAAGGTGTCGCGACGCATGGGTGTCTCCTTGTGTGGGTATCTGCACTGGCGATCATGCAAGCTGGCCCTGTCAAACGGCTGTCCACGCGCTACGGACAAACCCTAGTGGTGGATATGTGGCCCCCAAGCTTCACCGCTGGCGCGGGTTACCGCGCAAGACGAACCTCTGCACGCTGGGGATAATCGACAGCGGATGAAACTGCTCCTCATCGAAGACAACCCCACCATGCAGGCCACGCTGCAGCGCAGCTTCGAGCGCAGGGGCATGCAGGTACTGACCTGTGGTGACGGGGCCAAGGCGCTGGCGCTGTGGCATGTCAGCCTGCCCGATGCGGTGCTGCTCGACCTCAGCCTGCCCGGGCGCGACGGGCTGCAGGTGCTGGGCGATGCGCGCGCCGCCGGCCTCACCACGCCGGTCATCATCCTCACTGCCCGCGGCACGGTGGGCGACCGCATCATCGGGCTGAACATCGGGGCCGACGACTACCTGCCCAAACCGTTCGATCTCGACGAACTGGAAGCGCGTGTTCGCGCTCTGGTTCGCCGAAGTGCCAGTGCCCATGAGGCTTCACGCGACGCACCGGCCGTGTCGGTCGACTGGTGTGGACTTCGGGTGGATCGCGACAGTGGCGCCGTCTATGCCGAGGGCTTGCCGCTAGAGTTGCCGCCGCGCGAGCTTGCTTTGCTGCGCGCCTTACTGCAGCGCCCGGGCCATGCCATCGCCAAGGAGCGCCTGTTCGACACTGTGTTTCCGGGCGACACCACAGCCCAGCCCGAGGCGATCGAAGTGGTCGCCTACCGGCTGCGCAAGAAGCTCGCGGACACCGGCGTGCAACTCGTCACTCTGCGCGGACTGGGCTACCTGCTCAAGGCCGGGCCGGCATGAACCTACATCGACCTAGTTGGACCTCCGCTTGACGCGCACCGCCGCCCGCCCGCTGTCGCTGCGCCGAACGCTGCTGCTCGGCATTCTGATGCCGGTGCTGGGCTTTCTGCTCATCAACACGGCGGTGTTGTACCGCCAAGCGCTGACCGCCGCCGACACGGCCTACGACCGCACCCTGCTGGCCACCGCGAAGTCGCTGGGCGAACAACTACAGGTGGTGGGCACGGCGCAGGCGCCTCAGGTGCAGGCCTCCCTGCTCTACTCGGCCCTCGAAGCATTTGAGGCTGACAACCGCAGCCGGTTGTTTTACAGGGTGAACGGCTTCTCGGGCGACATCGTGTCCGGCTTCGAAGACCTGCCCGCTCCTCGAGCTCGCCTGCCGGAGCAAAACATCTACGCAGCGCTGGTGCACTTTTACGATGAAGACTACCGTGGCACGCCGGTGCGCATGGCGGTGTTGCTGCAGCCCGTGTCGGGCTCGGCAGGCCAGGGCATGGCGACCATCCAGGTGGCTGAAACACTGGAACTGCGGCAGACGCTGGCGCGCCAGATCCTGGTCGATACGCTGTGGCGCCAGGCGGCGCTGGTGCTGGTCATCGTGGGCGTGGTGGTGCTGGTGGTGCAGCGCGCCACCCAGCCGGTGCGAGCGCTGAGCCGGTCGCTTGCCGCGCGCAGCGAAAACGACCTGTCGCCGCTGCCCGTGGCCGACGCGCCGCGCGAACTGCTTCCGCTGGTGGAAGCCACCAACCAGCACATGGCGCGCTTGTCGCAACTGCTTGAGCACCAAAAGCGCTTTGTGCGCGACACCTCGCACCAGCTGCGCACCCCGCTGGCCGTGCTCAAAACGCAGTTGCAGTCGGCACGCCGGGGCGACGTCGAGCCGGCACAAGCACTCGATGAGATCGCGCACACCGTGGAGCGCGCTACCGAGCTGGCCAACCAGATGCTGGCGCTGGCCAAGGTGGAGCAGCTTCGCGAGGACCGCGACCCGCCCGTGACCGACTGGGACGATGTACTGCGCCAGGTGGCATTGGACCTGGCGCCCCTGATCGCGGAACGATCTCTTGATTTTTCGCTGGAGAGTCAGGCGGCGCCAGTGCAGGCGCACACTTGGGCGCTGCGAGAACTCTGCCGCAACCTGATGCACAACGCCATCAAGCACTCACCACCCGGGGCACCGCTGACGGTGGCGCTGCGCGCATCCGCGGTCGATGCCACACTGACCGTGAGCGACAGCGGCCCCGGGGTGTCTGCTGCCCTGCGCGAGCGCCTGTTCCAGCCCTTTGCCACCGAAACCGGCGACAGCGCCGCAGGCAGCGTGGGCCTGGGGCTCACCATCTGCCACGGCATCGTGCTATCGCTGGGGGGGCGCATTGCGCTGGATAATCGGCTCACCCAAGGCCGCACCACCGGCCTGGACGCTTGTGTGCAACTGCCCCTGGCGCCAGAAGCCCCTTTCACCCTACCGACCGACCCTCCCTCCACCACGGCATGAGCCCACCCGCCGCCACCGACAAGGTCCGCCTGGACAAATGGCTCTGGGCCGCGCGCTTCTACAAGACGCGCAGCCTGAGCACCGAGGCCATCGACAAGGGCCGGGTGCGCCTCAATGGCCTGCCCACCAAGCCCTCGCGCGACGTCAAACCCGGCGACCGGCTGGAGCTGCACGTCGGTGCCATGGTGCGCACGGTGGTGGTGCAAGCACTCAGTAGCGTGCGCGGCTCGGCTACCTTGGCTGCAGGTCTGTTTGAGGAAACGCCCGAGTCGATCGCCGAGCGGCTGGCGCTGGCCGAGCAACGCCGGCTAGCGCCCGAACCGGCGCACAGCCTGGCGCAAGGCCGCCCGACCAAGCGCGACCGGCGCGACCTGCAAGGCCTGCGTGAAACCGGTGGGTGGAACGATCGCTGGAGCGCATCGATCGAGGACTGAGCCGATCAAGCGTCAGTTGCGCCGTGTACCCAGCCACATCACGGTGGCCACCACCAGCAGGCCACCGGCCACCTGCACGGGCGCGATCGACTGACCCAACAGCAGCCACGCCAGCACGAGCGCAAAAATGGGCTCGACATTCATGATGGCCGAGTTGCCCACCACCCCCAGGCGCGGCAACACGGTGAACATGATGGTGAACGCGGTGCCGTACAGCGCCGTCAGCCCGAGCAGCCCAACCCACCCCAAGGACGCCTGCGGCAAATGAAAGCCGCCCTGAGTGGCCACACCCAGCAGCGCGAGCACCGCCACGATGGACAGCGTGGTGAAGGTGCGCCAGCGGCCATCGATGTCGCCCGCTTCGTGCTGGGTCAACACCAGCGCCAGGCCAAAGGTGGCCGCCGCCGCAAGGGCAAACGCCACACCCACGCCAATCCGCGCCCAGTGCGCCGACGCCTGCAGGCCGGAGGCTGCGCCGAACACATCCAACGCGAGCGTCAGCCCGACCAAGATCACCGGCATGGCGCGCAGCACCCGCGGTGCCGGCCGGTGCTGGTACAGCACACGAGCCCACAGCGCTGTCCACAACGGGTAGGTGTTGAAGGCCAGCAGTGCCAGCGCCACCGGCAGGCGCGCCACCGACGAATATAGACAGAGGCTTTGCACCGCCACCAGCACACCGATGGCCGGCAAGGCCCTACGCTGCCGCAGCCCGATGCGCAGCGGCACGCGGTACATCCGAAGCACCAAGCCCACCGCCAACACGGTCGCACCACTGCGAAACGCCACCGCCGTGGCTACATCAACCCCATGATCAAACGCCAGCCGCGCCGCCACGTGGTTGGCCCCCATCATGAAAGCGATCAGCAGCAGGATGGAAAACGCGGTGCCGCTCAGGGGTGATGCGATCGAAGGCTTTGAGGACATCGCGCGATTGTCCACGCCGATCCACAACAGGCGGGTCGCCAAAGAGCACTTCAGCACCCGACGAAGAAAAACCCGCTCACATGCAGCACATGTGGCGGGTTAATCAGGTTTCTGGCGGAGCGAGAGGGATTCGAACCCTCGATGAGGCTCTACACCCCATACTCCCTTAGCAGGGGAGCACCTTCGGCCACTCGGTCATCGCTCCGGAAGCTGCACATTATGCCTCAACTCCCCTCGCCTTCTCAGAGAGGCCGTGGCTCAGCCGGCGATGGTGTCGGTAGTCTGGTCGAGGTCGAATTCCCGGTGCAAGGCGCGCACCGCGAGCTCCATGTATTTCTCGTCGATCACCACCGAGGTTTTGATCTCGGAGGTGGAAATCATCTGGATGTTGATGCCCTCGTCGCTCAGACACTTGAACATACGGCTGGCCACGCCCACGTGGCTGCGCATGCCGATGCCGACGATGCTGACCTTGCAGATGCGCGCGTCACCCACCACATCGGCCGCACCCAGTTTGGGCAGCACCTGGTCCTTGAGCAGGTCCATGGCCTTCTGGTAGTCGTTGCGGTGTACGGTGAAGCTGAAGTCGGTCAGGCCACCCTTGCTCACGTTCTGGATGATCACATCGACTTCGATGTTGGCTTCGGCCACCGTGCCAAGGATCTGGTAGGCGATGCCGGGGGTATCGGGTACGCCCAGCACGGCGATCTTGGCTTCGTCGCGGTTGAACGCAATACCGGAAACAACAGCTCGTTCCATGTCTTCCTCGTCTTCAAAAGTGATCAGGGTGCCGGAGACGGCTTCTTCGGTCAGGTCGATGTCCCAGGGGGTGAAGCTGGAGAGCACGCGCAGCGGCACCTTGTATTTGCCAGCGAACTCCACCGAGCGGATCTGCAGCACCTTGCTGCCCATGCTGGCCATCTCCAGCATCTCTTCAAAGCTCACGCGCAGCAGGCGGCGCGCTTCGGGCACCACGCGCGGGTCGGTGGTGTAGACGCCGTCCACGTCCGTGTAGATCAGGCACTCGGCCGCCTTGAGCGCCGCCGCCACGGCCACCGCCGAGGTGTCGCTACCGCCACGGCCCAGCGTCGTGATGTGACCATCAGGATCGATGCCCTGAAAGCCGGTGACGATGACCACCCGGCCCGCGTCCAGATCGGCGCGCACACGCACGTCGTCGATCGATTCGATACGCGCCTTGGTGAAGGCGCTGTTGGTCTTGATCGGCACCTGCCAGCCAGCGTAGCTCACCGCCTGCAGACCCTCGGCCTGCAGCGCGATAGCCAGCAGTGCGGAGGAGGCCTGCTCACCGGTGGCGGCCAGCATGTCGAGCTCGCGCCCATAGGCGCTGCCGGTGGTCGAGGGCGCGAGCTCCTTGGCCAGTCCCAGCAGGCGGTTGGTCTCGCCGCTCATGGCGCTGGGTACGACCACCATCTGGTGGCCGGCGCGGTGCCATTTGGCGACGCGGCGCGCCACGTTGCGGATGCGTTCGGTCGACCCCATGGAGGTGCCGCCGTACTTGTGAACGATCAAGGCCATCGGAAAAAGTAGGTTGATTCAGAACGCCGTGAGAAGCCTGAGGGCTCCGCACGGACTAGGCTGCCCAGCAGGCCGCGAGCAACCCGAAATTATATCGGCGGGCCAAAGTGCAGCCGCTCACCTCGACGACTCACCACCCCGTGTGCCGCCTTGATCTGAATGCGGTGTCCACGCGTGCGGCAGTCAGCGATCTGGTCCAGCAGCTCGTCGAGCTGTGAAGTGCTGGGCGCGGCATCGGCACTTTGCCGAAGCCAGCGCCGCAGCGCATTGGCCTGGCGGGCTCGGCTCAGCGCCTGCAGCTCTGCGATCGCAGGCGGCTGCCCGGTCAGCGCCAGATCGAGCTCTGCCAGCTCGTCCAGCAGCTGCTGCGCCTGAGCGGCGTGGCGTGCGCTGCGCGCAAGCTGAACCTCGAAGCCCGGAAAGCAGGCAGCCCACGCGGGTAACAGCTCGGATCGGATGCGGTTGCGGGTGAAGCGCGGATCGGCGTTGGTCGGGTCGTCGATGAACGTCTGGCCCATCGCCTGCAAACCATCGCGCAGCTCAGACGCTCGCACCGACAGCAGCGGACGCCCAAAGGCCACACCATCGCGCTCGAACACCTCCCCCATGGCCGCAAGACCCGGCAAGCCGGCGCCGCGGCTGAGCGCCAGCATCAAGGTTTCGGCCTGGTCGTCGGCGTGGTGACCGAGCAGCACCCGGGACACCTCTGCGGTGTGCGCCATCGACACCAGCGCTCCGTAGCGCGCCCGGCGCGCCGCATCTTCCGGGCTCTGGCCCGGCTGCGCGCAGGCATCCACGCGCCGCACCTCAATCGGCAGGCCCAGCTGCTGGCCCGCGGCGCGCGCCTGCGCTTCGAAAGCGTCGGCGGCGGCTTGAAGCCCGTGGTGTACGTGCAACCCGATTACGTGGCCGGGCCAGCGCTGGTGCGCTGCCAGCAGCAAGGCCGTGGAATCGGCGCCGGCGCTGAACGCCACCGCCACCCGTCCCAGCGGCGCGCGAGCGGCATAGCGTTCGCACCAGCGAGCCAGCGCGCGAGCCGCGGGATTGGCTGGCGCGGAGGCGGCGCCCACCTCAACGCTTGTCCGCTTTGCTGTCGGCCTTGGTGTCGGTGAAGCGGCCGTAGCTGTTGATGCGGGCGTAGCGCCGCTCCAGCAATTCCTTGGTCTTGAGATCGGCCACCTGTCGCCAGGCATCGCCCAGTGCGCGCTTGAGGAAGGCTGCCATCTGCTTGTGGTCGCGCTGTGCGCCGCCCACCGGCTCGTTGACGATCTTGTCCACCAACCCCAGTGCCTTGAGGCGGTGCGCCGTGATGCCCAGGGCATCGGCTGCGTCGCTGGCGCGGTCGCTGGTTTTCCAAAGGATAGACGCGCAGCCCTCAGGGCTGATCACCGAATACACCGAGTACTGCAGCATCAGCACCTGATCGGCCACCGAAATCGCCAGTGCGCCGCCCGAGCCGCCCTCACCGATGATGGTGGAGATGATGGGCACCTCCAGCTGCGCCATCTCGAAGATGTTGCGGCCAATCGCTTCCGACTGACCTCGCTCTTCGGCATCAATGCCCGGATAGGCGCCGGGCGTGTCGACAAAGGTGAAGACCGGCAAGCGAAATTTTTCGGCCAGCTTCATCAGACGCAAGGCCTTGCGGTAGCCCTCGGGCTTGGTCATGCCGAAGTTGCGAAGGCCCCGCTCCTTGGTGTCACGCCCTTTCTGGTGACCCAGCACCATGCAGGGCTGGCCGTTGAAGCGCGCCAGACCGCCAACGATGCTCAGGTCGTCTGCAAAATGGCGGTCGCCATGCAACTCCTGGAAATGGGTGAAACACTCGCGCACATAGTCCAGCGTGTAGGGCCGGTCGGCGTGGCGCGCGATCTTGGTGATCTGCCACGGCGTGAGGTTGCTGTAGATGTCTTTGGTGAGCTGCAAGCTCTTGCCGGCGAGCTGCTCGATCTCTTCGGAGATGTCCACCGCCGACTCGGTCTGCACATAACGCAGCTCTTCGATCTTGCCCTCCAGCTCGGCAATGGGCTGCTCGAAATCGAGAAAATTCTTTTTGGCCAAGGTAAGGCTCCTGTGGTCTGGTGGCGACCCGCTGGCGGCACACGCGCTGGAGGCTCTGCGGGTCGCGGTCCCGGCAGCCCAGGACTTCTTCAACGACGTCTTTTTTGTTCAGTACGACACGGGAGTGGGGTCCAGCGAGCGCCAAATATACCAAGTCGCCACGCTGGCGTATGGCGCCCAGGAGGCGGCCACCTCGCGGATTTCACTGCGGCTCACCGGCTCGCCAGAAAAATAGCAGCGGCTGATGCCGTTTTGCAGCCCCACATCGTCCAGCGGCAGCACATTGGGTCGCATCAGATGAAAGATGAGGAACATCTCTGCGGTCCATCGGCCGATGCCGCGGATGGCGATCAGCTCGGCGATGATGGCTTCGTCGTCCATCTCGCCCCAGGCATCCACATGCACCTGATTGTTGGCGAAATGCAGGGCAAGGTCGACCAAGTACTCTACCTTGCGCGCCGACAGGCCCGCTGCGCGCATGTCATCGACCTTGAGCTTGAGCACCTGCGCGGGCACCAGCTTTCGCGGCAAGACCTGGAAACGGTCCCAGACCGATTGCGCCGCCTTCACCGAAATCTGTTGTCCGACGATGCTGCGCGCCAGCGTTACGAAGGCGTCTCCCCGGGACTCGAGGCTCACGCCTTCGTGTTTGGGAATGAGCTTTTTCATCACCCGGTCGCGCTTGATCAGGTGTCGGCAGGCATCAGCCCAGTAGGCCGGCGCATTCGCACCAAAATTCAGGGTCGGCGTCATAGCCATCAGGCACGCTCCCAGGTGGTGCCGGTCGGGCTGTCCTTGAGCACCACGCCCTGCGCCTGCAAGGCCTGGCGGATGCGATCGGCTTCGGCGAAGTTTTTCGCGGCCTTGGCGGCAGCTCGGGCGGAAATCTGTGACTCAACTGTTTCCACAAAGGACGATTGGTGGACAGAGGCTGCGAAAAACTCCTGGTTGTTCTCAAGCAATGGCGCTTGAATGGTCTGGTTCGTCCTAAACCTGCCCTGCAACCAATCAGACGGGGTCTGCTGGAGTAAACCCAAGGTGCCACCGAGCGCGCGCAGCAGACCAGACAAAGCCGCGTCTTTTCCGCGATTGACCTCGCTGGCCAGCTCAAACAGCACCGCCACCGCGTCGGGCGTGCCGAAGTCCTCGTCCATCGCCGCGCCAAAGCGCTGTGCAAACGGGTTCGACCAGTCGATCTCTTTCACAGGCTCGGGCGGTACCGAGGCCAGTGCGGTGTAAAGCCGCTTGAGCGCGCCGTGCGCGTCGTCAAGATGGGCGTCGCTGTAGTTCAGCGGGCTGCGGTAGTGGGTGCGCACCATGAAGAAGCGCAGCGTTTCCGCGTCGTATTGCTGAAGCACGTCACGGATGGTAAAAAAATTGCCCAGGCTCTTGGACATCTTCTCGTTGTCCACGCGCACAAAGCCGTTGTGCACCCAGAAACGCGCCAGCGGCTGGCCATTGGCTCCTTCCGACTGGGCAATCTCGTTCTCGTGGTGTGGGAATTGCAAGTCGGCGCCGCCGCCGTGGATGTCGAAGGTTTCGCCCAGCAAGGCGCCACACATGGCCGAGCATTCGATGTGCCAGCCCGGCCGGCCCGGGCCATAGTCGCTGGCCCATTGCGCCTCGGCCGGCTCGTCGGGCTTGGCGGCCTTCCAGAGCACAAAGTCCAGCGGATCCAGCTTGTCGCTGTCCACCACCACACGCTCGCCAGCACGCAGGTCGTCGAGCGACTTGCCCGACAACTTGCCGTAGCCGGGGAACTTGCGCACCGCAAAATTCACGTCGCCGCCTTCAGCCCGGTACGCCAGGCCCTTGGCCTCAAGCCGGTCGATCAGCCCCAGCATCTGGGGCACGTACTCGGTGGCCCGCGGCTCCAGTGTCGGCGGCTCGATGCCCAGGGCGGCGATGTCCTGGTGCATGGCGGCAGTCATCTCCTCGGTCAAGGCCCGCAGGCTGATGCCGCGTTCCAGCGCGCGGCGGATGATCTTGTCGTCGATGT
>NZ_JAABRQ010000018.1:89126-91088 GCF_011390835.1 Hydrogenophaga sp.
GCCCCTGACCCTGAGCCAGCGCTGCACGATGTCAAACGCCATCATCATGCGGGCGTGCCCGATGTGACACAGGTCGTAAATCGTCATGCCGCACACGTACATGCGCACATGGCCGGGCTCCAGCGGCTCAAAAGGCTCCAGGCGCCTTGTCAGGGTGTTGTGGATTCGAAGGGTCATGACAGGTGGGAAGATCCGGTGCCGGATCTGGGAAGCGGGGCTGGAGCCAGCGCCGCTTGGCGCGCAGGCACCCTGGCGCCACGGCCGATACGGGGCATCGTCCGACGGGCCGGGACCCCTCAGATACAATGCCTCAGTATAGCCAGCACGACGGCAGACCCAGGTTCGGCCTCAGGTCTGCAGCGAGCGAAAAACAGCCTGTTGCCAGGCGCTCCTTTTGGCTCAGCCCGACGTTTGAGGTCCTATGTTGCAACCGACATCCATCCTGCACCCATACACCCGGGGTTCCCGCTCTTTCATGCCCCGATTGCGACAGCTCGCGCTGTGCGCTGCTGTGTGTACCGCGCTGGGCAGCACGGCCGCATTCGCTCAAGCCGACGAATACGCAGAAGTCAACCGCCTGGTGCGCGCAGGGCAGCTCAACGAAGCACTGGGCAAAGTCGATCAGTACCTGACGACCAAGCCACGCGACCCTCAGATGCGCTTCCTCAAGGGGGTGATCCAGACCGAGAGCGGCAAGCCGGCCGATGCGATCTCCACCTTCTCCAAGCTGACCGAAGATTTTCCCGAACTGCCCGAGCCGTACAACAACCTGGCTGTGCTGTACGCGGGCCAGAGCCAGTTCGACAAGGCGCGCGCCGCGCTGGAGATGGCGATCCGGACCAACCCGAGCTACGCCACAGCGCACGAAAATCTGGGTGACGTCTATGCCAAGCTGGCCAGCCAGGCCTACAGCAAGGCCTTGCAGCTCGATACCGCCAACACCGCGGTGGCGCCCAAGCTCAGTCTGATTCGCAACATTTTCACCAACGGCACCAAAGGTGCCGCCGTGGCTGCCGCTGCCACTCCGGCCGCGGCAGCGCCCGCTGTCAGGCCGCCCGTGGCGGTGGCCGCGGCGCCGGCGCCTGCGCCAGCTGCAGGCGGAGGCGATGCACAGGCTGATGTGCAGGCTGCGGTGGGCGCCTGGGCCCGAGCCTGGTCGAGCAAGAACATGAGTGCCTACCTCGGTGCCTACGCGCCGAATTTCACCCCTGCTGGTGGTCAAAGCCGCAGCGGCTGGGAGGCCGATCGCAAGGCCCGCATTGTGCCGCGCAACCGCATCGAGGTCGACGTGAGCGATCTCAATGTGGAAATCGATGGTGATCGCGCCACGGCCCGGTTCCTGCAGGCCTACAGCTCGGACAATCTGAATGTGTCCAGCCGCAAAACCCTCAATTTCGTGCGCAGCGGCGGACGCTGGCTGATCGTGCGGGAAGCCACCGGATCCTGATGGTTGGTCGACGTTTCTTCCAGCGGGGGCACGCCAGCGTCACCTCTGGATCGCTAAACCCGGGACCAGCCAATCTGCAGCGGCTGGCGCTCTGGGGTCTGAGCGTGGTGGCCGTGGGTGCTGGCGCACTGGCCGTCAACGCCTGGCTGTCGCCCGACGCTGAGCCCGGTGTCGCCGCATCAGCAGCGGTGATCGCGACCGAAGCGCCCTCCTTGCTCACCAGCGCCATCGCCAAGATCCAGGGCGATCCGCCACGCTCGATGTCGGGTCTGGTCTCGCAGCCCCTCTCCGATCAGGCGCTGGCGCAGACCTTGCCCAAGCTGGGGCAGGCAGAGGCGAGGCTGATCGGCGTGTACCACCTGGTCGGCCAGGCCAAGCCCCGCGAGGCGCTGCGCGAAGCCGAAGCGCTGGTGCGCGACCATCCCAACTTCCAGCAGGCTCAGCTCGTGCTGGGCGATCTGCTGACCATGCAGACCCGGCCGGTGGGCCAGCTCGGCGACGTCGCCGACACCAAG
>NZ_JAABRQ010000019.1 GCF_011390835.1 Hydrogenophaga sp.
TCTTGCCATGGTCCACGTGACCAATCGTGCCCACGTTCACGTGCGGCTTGGTCCGCTCAAATTTCTCTTTTGCCATTCTTCAGCTCCAAAATCAAAATTGCCGAAAACACCAGAACACAAAAAACTGGTGCCCTTGGCGGGAATCGGACCCGCGACCTCTCCCTTACCAAGGGAGTGCTCTACCACTGAGCCACAAGGGCCAAGGCAGCCACCCACACGGGCGCCACCTCAGAAACTCTCACATACCGTCAAACCAACAGCCAACTCGACACGCAAACCGCCACAGAACATGGAGCGGGAGACGGGAATCGAACCCGCGTCATCAGCTTGGAAGGCTGGGGTTCTACCATTGAACTACTCCCGCGCAGAGGTGCAGCAGGGCTGGCCCGGCACACCTGGAACGCTCTGATCCCAGTCGATTGCGCATCGCCTGAGCCGCTGGTGGAGGAGGCTGGATTCGAACCAGCGTACGCGTAAGCGGGCAGATTTACAGTCTGCTGCCTTTAACCACTCGGCCACCCCTCCGCAATGCAGCCCAATATTATGCCATGGTTTTGGGGATGCTTGCTAATAGGTCGGTCGTTCGGACGCTCACCAGCGGGGTGCAGCCAGCCCACGGGAAACCAGCCAGCGCGCTGCTTCGCCGAAATGGCCGCAACCCAGGAACGGCACCGGTGGGCGCAAGGCTGACAGGGGGGAAGGGTGATTGGCACACAAGACCAAGTGGCGCCGCACATCGATCAGCGACTGCTTTTTCTGGGCTTGGGCGCCCCACAACAGAAACACCTTCGGCGAGAGATGATCAGCGCACCGCTGGATAAGGGCGTCAGTGAGCGCTTCCCAACCTTGTCCCGCATGACTGGTGGGCGCACCGTCTTCCACGCTCAGGCAGGTGTTGAGCAAGAGCACGCCCTGCTCGGCCCAAGGCACCAGCGAGCCGTCGGCTGGCATCGGTCGCCCCAAGTCCCGCTGCAGCTCCTTGAAGACATTGCGCAAGCTGGGCGGCAGCCGGACCCCTGGCGCGACCGAAAAGGCCAGACCCTCCGCCTGACCCGACCCGTGGTACGGATCCTGGCCCAGGATCACGACCCGGACGCGATCCAGCGGCGTGAGCGCCAGGGCGCGCAGCGGCTCAGGCGGGTAGATCATCGCGCCCGCGGCCAGGCGCTGGGCCAGAAACGCCTGCAGCCGTTTCCCGGCGGCATCACGCCAGAAATCGTCGACCACGTGGGCCCAGTCGGGGTGAACTGCCCAGCGGGCCGGGTCGGCATGCTCCCAGGCAAGCCCGCGAGTCGAGCCCGCAGCCATCCCAACCAGGCTGGTCTGCACCGGCTTACCCTCAGCCAAACAGCTCGGCCAGTGCCATGCCCGGGTCCGGTGCCCGCATGAACGCCTCGCCCACCAGAAAGGCATGCACGCCAGCCGCCTGCATGCGGGCCACGTCTTCGCGCGCCAGGATGCCAGACTCGGTGATGAGCAGCCGGTCGGCGGGCACCTCGGCTATCAGATCCAGCGTGGTCTGCAGACTGACCTCAAAACTGCGCAGGTTGCGGTTGTTGATGCCCACCAGCGGCGTCTTGAGTTTGAGCGCGCGGTGCAGTTCGGCTTGATCGTGCACCTCCACCAGCACCGCCATGTCCAGCGCATGCGCCTGCGCCTCCAGTTCGGCCATCAGCGCGTCCTCCAGACAGGCCGCGATCAGCAAAATCGCGTCCGCCCCCATGGCCCGGGCCTCGTAGACCTGATACGGGTCGACCATGAAGTCTTTGCGCAGCACCGGCAGATCGCAGCTGGCGCGTGCCTGTTTGAGAAAGTCCGAGCTGCCCTGGAAAAACTGGCGATCAGTCAGCACCGAAAGACAAGCCGCACTGGTCTGGCCATCGCCCTCGGCGTAGCTCTGCGCGATGTCGGCGGGGATGAAATCGGCGCGCAGCACGCCCTTGCTGGGACTGGCTTTCTTGATTTCCGCAATCACCGCCGCCTGGCCGCCAGCAATCTTGAGCCTCAGCGCGCCTTCGAAGTCGCGCGTCAGCAAGCGACTCTCTGCGTCCTGACGCACCAACTCCAGCGGCTTCTTCTTGCGGGCGGCGACGATCTCTTCGTGCTTGACAGCGACGATCTTCTGCAGAATGTCATTCATGGGGTCGGGACTCGTTCGGAGGCCCCCCCGGCAAAGGGATTTCGCCGGGGGGTTGTTTGAGGATGTTCAGGAACACGCGGTGCATCACCACACCGGCCAGCACGAACAGCACCGAGATGCCGATGGCGATCCAGGCGCCATCGTTCTGCAGCCAGGCGGGCAGGCCCATGGCTCAGGGGCCGGTGCCCGCGGTGACGGACTGGGTGAAATCGGTGAAGGCGCGCAACGTCTTTACCGCCGCGCCAGACTCCAGCGCGCGCTGCGCCAGCGCAATGCCTTGCGCCATGTCGTCACAGACATTGGCCGCGTACAGAGCCACGCCGGCGTTGAGCGCCACGATGTCTCGCGCCGCGCGAATGGCCGGATCCTCCGGCTGCTCCAGTACCGCCATCAGCATGGTGCGGGATTCCTCGGGCGTCTCTACGCGGAGCGCGCGGTTACTCGCCATGGTGAGGCCAAAGTCCTCGGGGTGGATTTCGTATTCGTTGATCTCGCCGCCCTTGAGCTCGCCCACCATGGTGGCCGCCCCCAGCGAAACCTCGTCCATGCCGTCGCGGCCGTAGACCACCACCGCATGCTCGGCGCCCAGGCGCTGCAGCGCACGCACCTGAATGCCCACCAGGTCGGGGTGGAAAACGCCCATGAGGATATTGGGCGCCGAGGCCGGGTTGGTCAGCGGACCCAGGATGTTGAAGATGGTCTTCATGCCCAGTTCGCGGCGGATCGGCGCCACGTTTTTCATGGCTGGGTGGTGGTTGGGTGCGAACATGAAGCCCACACCTACGGCGTCGATGCAGCGCGCGATCGCCTCGGGCGACAGGTTGATGTTGATGCCCAGGCTCTCCAGCACGTCGGCGCTGCCGCTCCTGCTGGACACGCTGCGCCCGCCGTGTTTGCTCACCTTGGCGCCGGCCGCTGCGGCGACGAACATCGAGCAGGTGGAGATGTTGAAGGTATGCGAACCGTCGCCCCCCGTGCCCACGATGTCCACTAAGTGGGTCTTGTCTGGCACGTTCACCTTGGTGGAGAACTCGCGCATCACCTGGGCTGCGGCCGTGATCTCACCAATGGTTTCTTTCTTCACCCGCAGACCGGTGATGAAGGCGGCCATCATCACCGGCGACATTTCGCCGCTCATGATGAGCCGCATCAGGTGCAGCATCTCGTCGTGAAAGATCTCGCGGTGCTCGATGGTGCGTTGCAGCGCTTCCTGTGGGGTGATCTGGTGTCGGTGGGGCATGAAAGTCTCCTGCTTAAGCTTTGGGATTGTCGGACATGGCCAGGCGCAGGCCAAAGCCGATGAACATGACGCCAGCGCTGCGATCCATCCAGCGCCGTGCGCGCGAGGCAGCGCTCATGCGATGGGCCGCCCAGCCAGCGAGCCAGGCGTAGCCGAAGTTGACTGGCAGCGAGTTGATGTTGAAGATCAGGCCCAGCAGCAGGAAGACCACCACCTTGTCCGGCGCGTCGGGCGCGATGAACTGCGGTACAAAAGCCAGGAAAAACAGCGCCACCTTGGGGTTGAGCACATTGGTCAGAAAGCCGCGCCAGTAGATGCGCCCCAGGTTCGCCGGCAGCAGTGTGGCCGATGGCACGGAGGGCAAGGCCGCAACACCGTCTGGGCGCGCCAGCAGCAGCCTGAGCCCCATCCAAACCAGGTAGGCCGCCCCAGCCCACTTGAGCACCATGAACGCAGTGGCCGAGGTGGCAAGGAGTGCCCCCATCCCGAGCGCCGCGGTGAACACGTGCACGAAGCAGCCACTCACGATGCCCAAGGCTGCCACCACACCCGCGCGCACGCCGCTGCGCAAGGCCTGGCTCACGATGTACAGCACGTCGGGGCCGGGCGTGAGGTTGAGTAACCAGCCGGCTGCGATGAAGACCAGCAACTGGGTTGTGTCGGGCATGGTGAACGCCGGACTGTGTTCAGTAAGGGCCGTTGCCGCGCGCACCGGCGGTGGCCACTGGCGCTCGCGCAAAGAAGTCGCGCACCGAGGCAATGGCAAGGTCGATGCCGGCCGCGTCCACGTTGAGGTGTGTTACGAACCGCAAACCGATCAAGCCTGTAGCCAGCACGCCATCGGCCTTCAGATGGTCCAGCAATGCAGGGCCACGGCCGTCGGCCACATCCACAAACACGATGTTGGTCTGCGCCGAGCGCACCGTCAGACCCTCGATGCCTTGTAGCCCTCCGGCCAGCCGTTGCGTCAGCGCGTGATCGTCTGCCAGGCGGTTCACATGGTGATCCAGTGCGTGGTGGGCGGCCGCTGCCAGCACGCCAGCCTGTCGCAAGCCGCCGCCCGCCATCTTGCGGATGCGCCGGGCGCGCTCGATCAGCGCTTGCGAACCGCACAGCGCCGATCCCACCGGGGCGCCGAGCCCTTTGCTGAAGCAGACCGAAAGGCTGTCGAACAGGTCCGCGATCTCGCGCACGCGGGCCAGGGCGCTCTGTCCCGGCGCGGCGGTGGCGACGGCGGCGTTGAATAACCGCGCACCATCAAGGTGGGTCGCCAGACCGCGTTCACGCGCCAGCTGGGTGGCGTCTTGCAGGTAGGCGTCGGTCATGGGATGACCGTTCCAGGTGTTTTCCAGGCACAGCAGGCGGGTGCGTGCGAAATGCATGTCATCGGGCTTGATGGCCGCTTCGATAGCGTCAAGCGCCATGCGGCCTTGCGCGTCCTGGTTCAGCGGCTGTGGCTGCACGCTGCCGAACACCGCCGCGCCCCCGCCTTCGTACCGGTAAGTGTGGGCATTCTGGCCCACGATGTACTCGTCACCCCGCGCGCAATGCGCCAGGATGGCGCACAGGTTGCTCTGCGTGCCACTGGGCATGAACAACGCCGCTTCTTTGCCGGTGATGGCGGCAATGTGCGCCTGCAAGGCATTGACCGATGGGTCATCGCCGAACACGTCGTCGCCCACCGGCGCGGCCATCATGGCCTCGCGCATGGCCGCCGTCGGCTGCGTGACGGTGTCGCTTCTCAGGTCAATCGTCTTCATGCGGGTCTCACCAAAAAGTTCTTCAACATCGCGTGACCATGCTCGGTCAGGATGCTCTCTGGGTGGAACTGCACGCCCTCGATATCCAGCGTCTTGTGCTTCACGCCCATGATTTCGCCATCGTCGGTCCAGGCGGTGACTTGCAGGCAATCGGGCAAGCTATCGCGGGCGATGGACAGTGAGTGGTAGCGGTTGACCCGGAACTTGGCTGGCAGGTGGGCGAACACGCCTTCCTGCGTGGTACTGATGACGCTGGTCTTGCCGTGCATCAGCTCCTGGGCTCGCACGATCCGGCCGCCGAAAGCCGCACCGATGGCCTGGTGACCCAGGCAGACGCCGAGGATGGGCAGCTGACCCGCCAAGCGATCGATCGCCGACACCGACACACCTGCCTCTTTGGGCGAGCAAGGCCCGGGTGAAATCACCAGGCGATCCACCTCGCCGACCTTCACCCTGCGCTGAATTTCATCGACGGTGATCTCGTCGTTGCGCACCACGGTCACCTCCGCCCCCAGTTCGCCGAAGTACTGCACGATGTTGAAGGTGAACGAGTCGTAGTTATCGACCATCAGGAGCTGGATTTTTTTGCTCATGCTGTTCACTCCAGCCCTTCTTCCACCAACTCGGCCGCCCTCAGCAGCGCTCGTGCCTTGTGCTCCGTTTCCCTCCACTCCATTTCCGGCACCGAGTCGGCCACCACGCCCGCGGCGGCCTGCACGTGCAGGGTCTGGTCTTTGATGATGCCGGTGCGGATGGCGATCGCCACGTCCATGTCGCCGGCGTAGCTGAGGTAGCCGCAGGCGCCCCCGTAGATGCCGCGCTTGGTGGGCTCAAACTGGTCGATGAGCTCCATGGCGTGCACCTTGGGCGCACCGGTCAACGTACCCGCCGGGAAAGTGGCCTTGAGCACATCCATGTTGGTCATGCCGTCATTCAGAATGCCTTCGACGTTGCTCACGATGTGCATTACGTGGCTGTAGCGCTCCACCGCGAAGGCCTCGGTCACCTTGACCGAGCCGATTTTCGCGATGCGGCCAATGTCGTTGCGCGCCAGGTCGATCAGCATCACGTGTTCGGCGCGCTCTTTGGGGTCGTTCACCAGTTCCTGCTCGATCGCCTTGTCGGCCTCGGGCGAGGCGCCGCGCGGGCGCGTGCCGGCCAGCGGCCTGATCGTGACCTTGGTGCCCTCGTCGGTTTTTTCCTGGCGCACCAGGATTTCCGGTGATGCACCGACCACGTGGAAATCACCAAAGTGGTAGTAGTACATGTAGGGCGACGGATTCAGGGAACGCAACGCCCGGTAGAGCGACAGAGGGCTTTCAGTGAAGCGCTTGCTGATGCGCTGGCCCACTTGCACCTGCATGAACTCGCCAGCGGCAATCAGTTCCTTGGCGCGCTCAACCGCCACCAGGTATTCGGCCTTCGCGAAGCTGCGCTCGGCCGGGTGGCTCTGGCTGGCCTTGACCACCGGCGCACTCACCGAGTACTTCAGCGCGTCCTTGAGTTCGCGCAGGCGGCGCTTGGCGCTGGCGTAGGCCTCGGGTGCGGCGGGGTCGGCGTAGACGATCAAATAGAGTTTGCCCGAGAGGTTGTCGATGACGGCCAGCTCCTCGCACTGAAGGAGCAGGATGTCCGGGCAACCCAGGGTGTCGGGCGGGCAGCTGTTCTCCAGTTTCTTTTCGATGTAGCGCACCGCGTCGTATCCGAAGTAGCCAGCCAGGCCGCCACAAAATCTCGGCAAGCCCGGGCGCAGCGCGACCTGGAAACGCTGCTGGTAGGCGGCGATGAAGTCGAGCGGGTTGCCCGCGGCGGTTTCTACCACCACACCGTCGGTCACGACTTCGGTTTTGGCCGCGGCACCAAAGCCGCTGGAGCGCAGCAGGGTGCGCGCGGGCAGCCCGATGAAGCTGTAGCGGCCGAACCGCTCACCGCCCACCACCGATTCCAGCAGGAACGAGTGTTTGCCGTCACCCTTGCCGTGGGCCAGCTTGAGGTAGAGCGAGAGCGGGGTTTCCAGGTCCGCAAAGGCCTCGGCCATCAGCGGAATGCGGTTGTAGCCCTGGCCGGCCAGGCTTTTGAATTCGAGTTCGGTGATCATGTTCAGACGCTCCTTCGGCTCCGGGCTGGGGTGCAGCTCGCAGAACCGTTTGCTAAAGAGGGCCGGGCAGTCGGGCTGCCGGGCTGGGGGCGGGGATATCGCAGAGGCGGGCGGTGCAATCGCCGTCGCCGCTACCCACCCCAGGGGAAGGCACGTTTACGCTGGCTTGCGCCAAGGCCAGGCTCCCCGGCCTGGGCGGCGCGCAAGAGCGGATACGAACTTCGTGCGGGGTGTGAACATGGTGAGCAAAGTGTAGCAAAGCCACCCCAGGCAGGTCGAAAACTGCCCGCCGGGCAGTCAACCGACTAGGTGGGAACCCCATGGCTGGCCGGCATCAAAACCCCCACAATGGAATTTTTCGAACGGTCGTGCTTTTGTGCGCAACGCGTCGCGCACTTTTTTTCGACCCTCTGTTCCATTCTGGAGCTTCACCATGTCATTCCGCTTCCCGCTGCGCCTTCCCGTCGCCACCGCCTCGCTGCTGTTCGGGCTGGTGCTCACCCCCTTGCTGTCTGCCGCGGCCACGGTTGAAGTGGCGGGCGTGAAGCTGGAGGACCGCATCAACCTGGTCGGCAGCCCACTGATGCTCAACGGCGCCGGCATCCGCTACAAGGCGGTGTTCAAGGTCTACACAGCTGGTCTTTACCTGAGCACCAAGGCGGACACACCGGAAGCGGTGCTGGCCGCGCCCGGCCCCAAGCGCCTGACCATCACCATGCTGCGGGATATCGATTCGGGCGAACTCGGCAAGCTGTTTTCGCGCGGCATGGAAGACAACATGGAACGCACCGCGTTTTCCAAACTGATCCCTGGCGTCTTGCGCATGAGCCAGGTGTTCAGCGACCACAAGCAACTCAAGGAAGGCGAAACCTTTGTGCTCGACTGGGTGCCGGGCACTGGCACCGTGCTCACTGTCAAGGGCGCCGCACAGGGAGAACCGTTCAAAGAGCCCGAGTTTTTCGATGCGCTCATGCGCATCTGGCTGGGCAAGAAGCCGGCCGATTTCCGGCTCAAGGAAGCGCTGCTGGGCAAAGCCCCCTGATCGCGCCGCCTCGGCAGGGCGCCGCGGCGCTACGTGTCGCTCAGCAGATCGGCGATCGAGTGCACCATCCGGTCGTGGGGTGAACGCTCGATCGGCTCGCCGTGGTTGTAGCCGTAGGTGACGAGCGCCACCGGGCAACCCGCCGCGCGCGCGGCCAGAGCGTCGTTCTGGGAGTCGCCCACCATCAGCGTGCGCGCCGGCTCGCTGCCCAGTGCCTCGCAGGTCTTGAGCAAGGGCAAGGGGTCGGGCTTGCGGCGCTCAAAGCTGTCGCCGCCAAACACCTCGACAAAGTAGCCAGCCAGCCCCTTGGTCTCTAGCAGGCCCTGCGCAAAAGCAAGCGGCTTGTTGGTGAGGCAGGCCAGACGCAAGCCTCGCGCCCGCAAACCCTCCAGGCCTTCGATGACGCCGGGAAAGACGTCAGCAAACTGACCGTTGATCGTCAGGTAGTGGTGTTGATAGCGGCGCCAGGCGGAGTCGAACAGCGCGTCGACGGTGCGAGCCGGGCAGACCTGCCCCAGACCGCTCACCGCGGGCAAGGCCAGCTGTTCGGCCAACAAGCTGCGGATCAGGTGCTCCGAACCTTTGCCCACGGTGCGCGCGACCGCCGCCCTGTCCACGCCGGGCAGCATCAGGTCAGCGAAGGTGCGGTTGAGCGCAACCTCAAAATCCCCCAAGGTATCGACCATCGTGCCGTCGAGGTCGATGATCGCGGCGCTCAAAGGCCGCAGGTCCAGGCCACCCGAATTCAGCATGGTGTGTTACTTTCGCGCATCATTCAAACCTGACGGAGACTTTCATGAAAAAACTCTTGCAATCCTTTTGCCTGCTGATCGCCGGCGTGGTGCTCAGCACCGCAGCGCTGGCCCAGGACAAGGTGGTGTATCACATCGATGATGCCGCCACTCAGGCCACCAAGGGCTTGCGCAACATCCGCAACCACCTCGACGTATTGCCCCAGACGCAGATCACGGTGGTGACGCACGCCAACGGCGTGGACTTCCTGTTCGCCGACGCGAAAGACCCGAAGAATCCCGACATTGACTACAACTCCCTGGTCAGCGCGCTCAAGGCGCGCGGCGTGCGTTTCGAGGTGTGCGAAATCACGCTGAAGAACCGCAACCTGAAGAAAGAGCAGTTTTCGCTGGATGCCGATTTCACCCCCTCGGGCGTGGCGCGCATCGGCGCGCTGCAGTTCCGCGAGCAGTTCGCCTACATCAAGCCCTGACCAGCCAACCGCTCAGGCGCGCAGCGCGCTGCGCATGGCGTCGATAACGACTTTGTAGTCGGACTTGCCGAAGATGGCGCTGCCCGCGACGAAGGTGTCGGCGCCGGCATCCGCCACGCGGCGGATGTTGTCGGCTTTGATCCCACCATCGACCTCCAGGCGGATGTCGCGGCCGCTGGCCTCGATGCGCTTTCTCGCCGCCTCGATCTTGCGCAGCGCCGAGTCGATGAAGCTCTGACCGCCAAAGCCAGGGTTGACGCTCATAATCAGAATCAGGTCGATGTCGTCGATCACCCAGTCCAGCACGTCGAGCGGCTGTGCCGGGTTGAACGTCAGGCCCGCCTGACATCCCCGGGCCTTGATTGCCTGCACGCTGCGGTGAACGTGAGCGCTTGCATCCGGGTGGAAGCTCACCAGATCAGCTCCAGCGTCGATGAAAGCGCCCGCGAGCGCGTCCACTGGCTGGATCATGAGATGCACGTCGACCGGCACCGGCGTGCCGTCGGGCTTTTTCGCATGCGGCTTGAGCGCCTGGCAGACCATGGGGCCAAAAGTGAGGTTGGGCACGTAGTGGTTGTCCATCACGTCGAAATGGATCCAGTCGGCGCCGGCGGCGATGACGTCGCGGACCTCCTCACCCAGGCGGGCGAAGTCGGCGGAAAGGATGGAAGGGGCAATGCGGTAGGTGGTGGTCATGTCGAAGCCGGGAGGACAGAAGGCAGAAGGCCCGAGGGCGATGACCGGCATTGTCTCAGGCCTGCCGCGCGCTCTGCACAACGCTCACCCGGTGCAGGTAACATGCCGGCCATGCCGACATATCAGTTCACCTGCGAGGTGGAGCCCCAGTACCTGAGCGAGCAGTCCGCGCCCGACGAGGATGCGTACGCCTTCGCCTACACGGTCACCATCACCAACACCGGTGACGTGGCGGCGCAGCTGATCTCCCGGCACTGGATCATCGAGGACGCTCAAGGCCACAGCGACGAGGTCAAGGGCCTGGGGGTGGTGGGCAACCAACCGCTGCTGCGCCCGGGCGAGTCGTTTCAATACACCAGCGGCACTCGCCTGCGTTCGGCCAGCGGCCAGATGCACGGCAGCTTTTTCTGTGTGGCCGAGGACGGCGAGCGCTTCGAGGCCACCGTGCTGCCGTTCGCACTTGTGGCCGATACGAGCGCCCCCGGCCGCCTGCTTCACTGACGGGCCAGGCGGCCATGCCGCCTACGACATCCCGCGGCCCTGCACCCCATCGAGACCCGACGCATGCAACTGGATTTCCTGCCGACCTGGCCCCTTCAACTTAACACCCTGTTCTTTTTCGGCTTTCTGCTGTTCTGTGGTGCCCTGGGCGGCTTTCTGGCGCACCGCATGAGCTGGCTGCCCAGCATCACCGGCTTCATGCTGGTGGGGCTGGTCGCAGGACCGAATGTGCTGGGCATCTTCGACTACGACGCGCTGGCGGATGCGCGCATCGTGGTCGACATCGCGCTGGCCCTGATCCTCTACCGCCTCGGCTTGTCGCTGGACATCAAGTCGCTGCTTCACGACAAAGGCTTGCTGCTGGTGTCGCTGGTGGAGAGTGCGCTGACCTTCGTGGTGGTGTATTTCGCCATGAGCCTGTTTGGCATCGGGCCGCTGGTTTCTGCCGTGGTCGCGGCGATTGCCATCTCCTCCTCACCCGCCGTGTTGCTGCACGTGGCTCACGAGCTCGGTGCCCATGGCAAGACCACCGACCGCGCCGAGGCCCTGGTCGCACTCAACAATGTGCTGGCCTTTCTGGTGTTTGCCGGTCTGCTGCCGGCGCTGTACCAGGACACCGAAGCGCCTCTGGCCACCATGATCGGGGCACCGCTGTACCAATTGCTGGGCTCCACCGTGCTGGGCCTGGTGCTGGGCTGGATGCTGCACATGGTGGCCCGGCTGACCAAGCGGGCCACCCAGTACAGCCTGGCGCTGGTGGTGGGTGCCGTGGCCATGACGCTGGGGCTGGCGCTGGCGTTTGGCCTCTCGGCGCTGTTTGCGCCGCTGGTGCTGGGTGTGGTGGTCAAGACCGCAGAGAAGCAGGACCTGCTGGCCAACCTGGAGTTTGGCCCTGCCTTCGAGCTCTTTTTCGTCGCCCTGTTCGTTTATGCAGGTGCCAGCCTGCACCTCAAGGAAATGGTGGCGTTCGCGCCGGCGGCCGCGGTCTACGTGATCGCGCGCAGCGTGGCCAAGTGGGTGGGTGTGGCCGCCACCGGCTATGCGGTGGGCTGGCACCGCCGCACCCACCGCAATGCCGGCCTGATGCTGCTGCCCATGGCGGGCATGGCGATCGGCCTGGCCAACACCATGACCGAGCAGTTCCCGATCCGCGCAGCCGAAGTGGCCTCCATCGTGTTTGCCGCGGTCGCGGTGTTCGAGACCCTCGGCCCGCCCGTGGTCGCTCGGGCGTTGCGCTGGGCGGGCGAGGTGCACGGTGACGATGAAGACCGTGGCCTGACCCAGGCCGATGCGGTGATGGAGCCGATGGTGGCCGAGGCTCCCGAGTCCGAGACCGCTCCGCTGAATGCCCAAGAAAAACCTGCCGCCTGACGCTGCCAAGATGGGAGAGTTTGCGCTGATCGCGCGCCATTTCACGCGGACAGCTGCTGCCAGCGCGGAATCGCTGGTGCTCGGCGTGGGCGACGACGGTGCATTGATACAGCCCACACCCGGTCACCAGCTGGCGATCTCCAGCGACATGCTGGTGGAAGGCCGGCACTTTTTTCCCGACGCCGATCCCGGCTCGCTTGGGCACAAGGCGCTGGCCGTCAATCTCAGTGACCTGGCCGCCATGGGCGCACGCCCGCTCGGCTTCACGCTGGCCATCGCCTTGCCCGCGGTCGACGACGCCTGGCTCGCTGCCTTTGCGCGTGGCCTGTTTGCCCTCGCCGATGCCCACGCCTGCCCCCTGGTGGGCGGTGACACCACCCGCGGACCGCTCACCCTGAGCATCACCGTGTTCGGTGAAGTCCTGCCGGGTCAGGCGCTTCGGCGCTCGGCTGCGCAATCGGGTGACGACCTGTGGCTGAGCGGCCGCACCGGCGAAGCGCGACTCGCCCTGGCGCAGCGCCAGGGCCTTCCCTGGGCCACGACCGCATCGCCTGCCGACCTGACCCAGGCCAGAGCCCGCATGGACCAGCCCACACCCCGGCTGGCGCTGGGCCAGGCGCTGGCGGGCCTGGCCCACGCCGCCATCGACGTGAGCGATGGCCTGGCGGGCGACCTGGGCCACATCCTGCAAGCGAGCGAGCTCGGCGCTGACATCGACTGGGCGGCCTTGCCGCTGGCGCCGGCTCTGGCCGCGCTGCCTGTCGAGTGGCAACGCGAATGTGTGCTGCACGGCGGCGACGACTACGAGCTGCTCTTCACCGCCTCCCCAGACGATCGCGACCGGGTGCGGGCCGCCGGCGCGGCCAGCGAGACGGTTGTGCAACGCATAGGCCGCCTGCACGCCGCACCAGGCCTGGTGCTGATCGACCACCATGGCCAGCGCGCGCCACTGGCGATGCGCGGCCACGACCACTTCGCGGCCTGAGGGCCAGTCAAAGAGCGCTGGACGGCGCAGGTCCGCCGAGCAAAGCACGCAGCACCTCGTCGGCGCGCGCGCCACCCAGGTGGGCGGCGTCCACCCAGACAAATCCACCTGCCGGCGCGGCCGCCAGCGCCGCTTGCGCCACGGCGCGGTCGGTGCGCGCATCGGCCAGCAGCACCACCCGCTGCAGGTGGGTGGCTGCGGCCAACACGCCGAGTTCGTGTTGACAGCCGCGGTTGGCCGCCTGAAAACCCCGCAAATCCATCAGCACCACATCGGCGCGTGTCACGAGGGCGGCCAGCGCCACCTGCCAGGTGGTGTCGAAGCAATAACACTCGTTGACGCGGTAGCGGCCGTCCGGGTCGGGCGCGAGGTCAAAGTCGCGCAGTCGCTCGCTCAGCTGCGCCTGGTTGGCGATGAAGCGGCCGGCCAGGCGGCGGTTGAGAAAGGTGAACAGGTCGTCGGGGTCCAGCGTTCGGCTCAGCAGGTCGGTGCCGGCAATCAGCACCGTGTTACCCACCAGCCGCCAGCGCTCGACCACCCGGTCAAACAGCGTCTGCACCGCGGTGTCTTGCTGAAACACGCGCAGCACCAGCAGGGTAGCGGGCGGCGCTGCCGGTGCCAGCCACCCGCGCAATGCCCAGACACCCAGCGGAATCCACAACCAGGGCAGCAACTGCGTCGCCGCCACCAGCCCCACGCTTTCCAGCGGCGGCAATGCGTTGGCCATGAGCACCACGAACCAGTAGGCGCCCAGCAGGTACAAAAGGTCTGAAAACCGCTGCCGCCGGTAGGCCTGGGCCAGCCACAGCCCTGCCTGGTAGACCGGCCAGGCCAGCAGAAGCCAGGGCGCGAGCGCCATCAGGACAAGGGCCGGCCGGGCGCCAACCGCGCCGACCAGGGACATCATCCAATCCGGCGGTGCGCTCGAATCACGTGCCAGCCAGCCCAGCATGAAGACGGAGGCCACCGCCAGCACGAGAAACAAGGGCAGCAGGGTGGGAGCCACCGCGCGAATGCGCCCGCTGGCACCAATCATCAACGCGATCGTGATCGGAATCACCACCGCGCCGCCCAGCCACCCCGCCACCGCGGTCCAGGACTGGGCCGAGGTGGAGCCCAGCATCACCACCCCCACCATGGCCACCAGGTAGAGAAGCACACCTACCAGCACCCGGGTCCAGGACCAGCGTCGCAACAGCCCCCAGCCCATGACCATCGGCCAGGCGTAGACCAGGCCCAGGACAAACAGGCGGTTTAGCGACAGGTTGCGGTCCTGGTAGACGAACAGCAGGGCCAGCGCGGACTGGGTCAGCCCGATCAGCAGGCTCAAGCCGGCAATGAACACCATCAAGCGCACCGTGGCGCGCCGATGCACCGCGGCGCCTGGCAAACGCGCGCGCGCCAAAGCCATCAGCGGCGGTGCGCCCTCGCCCGCTGCGGCGGCTGACCGGTCACTGGGCGGTGGCCCGCCGCGCATCAGGCTCAGCATGCGTCGGCGGTAGAGCCCAGCGATCACCCAGGACACCCCAGTCGCCAGCAGCACACCCAGCATCAAGGCTGTCAGCACCATGCCCGACAAGTTGTTCATGAGCGCACTCCCGGCTGAATCCCCAGCTGCGGCCAGTGTGCGCGCCACCCCCTGACAACACAAGCAGCCCGAAGTGGCGCCTCCATAATGCGAAGCATGGTCACCGACCCTACCTTGCCTGTGGAGCGCGAGCTCGCCCAAAATTCCGCGGCGATCGTGCACCCGGGCTGGGCGTTTCTGCTGGCGCACCCGGCCCACTTCATCGCGCTCGGCGCTGGCTCGGGCCTGTCGCGACTGGCTCCCGGCACCGCGGGCACCTTGTGGGCCTGGGCCGCTTTTGTGACCCTGCAGCCGGTGATGAGCGACACCGCCTGGGGCGCGCTGATCACCGTTGGCACGCTAGTGGGCTGGTGGGCCTGCACGGTGACCGCGAGCCACATGCGCATCGCCGACTCCGGCCACATCGTGTGGGACGAAATCATCGCCTTCTGGCTGGTGTTGTGGCTGGTGTCACCCACCGGGCTGCTGGGTCAGGCCGTGGCGTTCGCGCTGTTCCGCTTCTTCGACGCGGTGAAGTTCGGCCCCATGGCCTGGGCCGATCGGCGCTTCAAGGGGTTTGGCCCGCGCGGCGGCTTCGGCATCCTGCTCGACGATTTTGCGGCGGCCGGCTGCACGCTGCTGGTGATCGCGGCCTGGCGGTTTTGACCCACCCCCGGGCTGCGCCCGCGGCGCATCACCCCTCAAGGGGCTGTGGGCGGCGGCGCGGCCTGCAAGGCACGCTGGCGGACTGGCGGAGCCGGGTCCGGGGCGTTCTGGTTGGCTCACCCTCGTGCCTGCGCGTGTTCCTCCTGTTCTGCTTGCGGTACGCTGCCACCCATGATCGAACCTGCTGCTGA
Source organism: Hydrogenophaga sp. (assembly GCF_011390835.1). GTDB lineage: Bacteria > Pseudomonadota > Gammaproteobacteria > Burkholderiales > Burkholderiaceae_C > Hydrogenophaga. The sequence continues at coordinate 15,483 of NZ_JAABRQ010000019.1, forward strand.
ATCTGCTGTGCCCGACCTTGTGTCGCAACTCGCAACGCGGCTGCGCTTGCACGGGCAGATGCTGGTCACCGCAGAGAGCTGTACCGGCGGGCTGATCGCGGGGGCGTGCACCGAGATCAGCGGGTCGAGTGACTGGTTCGAACGCGGTTTTGTCACCTATTCCAATGCGGCCAAGACCGAGTTGCTGGGCGTATCGGCGGCCATGATCGAAGCCCACGGCGCGGTGAGTGAAGCGGTGGCCTGTGCCATGGCCGCAGGGGCGCTGGCGCGCTCGCAGGCGCAGTGCGCGGTCGCCGTGACGGGCGTGGCCGGCCCCACCGGCGGCAGTGCCGACAAGCCGGTTGGCACGGTGTGGCTGGCCTGGGCCACGGCGCAAGGCGTGCAGGCCGAACACCACCGGTTCCCGGGCGACCGCGCCGCGGTCCGCCAGGCCACGGTGCAGCGTGCGCTGGCGGGATTGCTGCAGCGGCTGTGAGCGGTCAGGCGCGCGTGGGCAGGATGTGCACGTCCACACCCCGGCGTGGCGCCGGGCCAATGGGTGGCGCATAGCCCAGGCGGGCCCACATCTGCACCGTGAAGGCGGGTGGCGGCGCCTGCAGCAGCTGGTGGATGGCCGCATAGGGCCCCGCCTGTTCGGGGTACTCCTGCAGCGCCTGCGACAAGGGCTGCATGGCCAGCCCATGCGCCGTGGCGGCGAGCTGCGCGCGCGCGTAGGCACGACCCGCGTTCACCTGGGTGAACCGGTCGTTGCCTTCGGTGACCATGGCAAAGAAGGCCGGCGTGGTGGCCAGCTTGGCGTTGAACTCGTCGATCTGCCCCGTCACCGCCGAGCTGTCGGGGGCGGACGCTTGCGTGCGGTCGAACAGGCCCACAGCGGTGATGAGGCGCAGCAGCGGATCGTTGACCGAGATGCCGTCGCGGTGCTGCGCAATCTCCGACGGGCCGATGCGCAGCACCTTGTAAGACTCCAGCAGCGTGCGCGGCGTGGTCAGCTCGATGCGCCAAGCCTGCATGGCGATGGCGCGGTGCTGCTGCAGCCGCTCGCCTGCCTCGGGCCCGACGAACTCGACCCGGATCGGGTGCGGTGCCACGCTGTCGGCAATGGCTTTCAGGGCAACTGCTTCGGGCGCACGCCCTTCATAGGCCTCGCGGTTGGTGCGGCGGCGGAAGATCTGGGCGAACAGCGGGTCGGGCCGAACGCCCGCGTCGACCAGCAAGCGCACGCGCGCGGTGGGCCGGCCATCCAGCGCCGTGGGACCAAACGCACCCTCCGGAAACAAGGTGATGTCGGCCCTAAGGCCTTTCTGACGGGCCGCGAGGTCGAGCAGTTCCAGAAACGTGCCCTGGCTCATCATCATCTGGCGCGACAAGGGGTCGGTTTCGGGCAACAGCCGCTCCCGGTCGATGAACAGCGTGATCTCGTCGGGCACGCTGAAGTCGACCCGCCACGACTGCAGGTTGTGCGAGTGCGGCGCGAGGATGGCGTGCGCCACCAGCCAGCGGCGCACATCACCCCCGTCCGCGGGCGGGCTCCACGCCTGCAAGGCCTCGGGGGGCAGGCTGGCGTCGCAGGCGGCCAGGCTGGCGGTGGCGGCGAGCACCACGCCGCCGCCGGTGATGCGAATGAAGTTTCTGCGTTGCATGTGGAATTCCTTGATGGTTCGGGGCGGAGCGGCGAGTGCGCTTGTCTCGCGGACATTGTGGAATCGGGCAGAGATGAACACAATGGCATGAAATCGCGTACGAGCTATACACGAATGAATACCGATAAGTTCAACTGGAACCTCATCCCGTCGTTTCTGGCGGCCCATGAACACGGCAGCCTGCTGGCGGCCGCGCGGGCCCTGGGCACCAGCCAGCCCACGGTGGGGCGCCACGTGGCCGAGCTCGAAACGCAGCTGGGCAGCGTGCTGTTTGAACGCACCGGGCGCGGCCTGGCCCCGACGCCGGCCGGTCACCGCCTGGCCGAGGCGGCGCGCGCCATGGAAACCGGCGCGCTGGCGCTGCTGCGCAGCGTGAACCACGCCAAAGCTACGCTGGAGGGCTCGGTGCGCCTGTCGGCCAGCCAGCCGGTCGCCTGCGTGTTGCTGCCCCCGGTGCTGGCGCGCATGCGCGAGGCCCTGCCGGGCATCGCGGTTGAGCTGGTGGCGAGCAACGCGGTGAGCAACCTGCTGCGCCGCGAAGCCGACATCGCGCTTCGCATGGTGCGCCCCGAACAGTCCTCGCTGATCGCCCGGCGTATCGGCGCGGTAGGGCTGAGCGCCTGCGCCCACCGCGACTACCTGCGCCGGCGTGGCACGCCCCGCGCACCAGCCGACCTGCTGCAGCACGAGCTGATTGGCAATGACCGCGTGCCCGACATCGAGCGAGGCTTCAGCGCCATGGGTCTTCCCATTGCGCATGAGCGCTTCGAACTGCGCACTGACGACCTGATGGCCTACTGGGGCGCGGTGCGCGCTGGACTGGGCATCGGCTTTGTCTCCAACTACCTGATCCGAGAAGACCCGGCGGTGCAGACCCTGTTGCCGCAGCTGCGCATACCGCCGCTGCCGATCTGGCTCACGGTGCACCGGGAGATCCGCAGCAGCGCCAGCATCCGCGCGGTGTACGACTTCCTGGCGCGCGAGCTGCCGCCCCTGTTGTGAGGCCCGATGGCCGAAGCCTTCAAGCACCTGATCAACGCCCATACCGTCCGGCATGCGAGCGAGCACCTGCAGCGCGCCTGGACCGCCTTCGATCGCAAGCGTTTTGAACATCAGGCACTCAAAGGTCTGGAAGGGCTCGAGTTCAAGGCCCGCGCACTGCAGATTGCCGATGCGCTCGAGGCCTGCCTGCCGCCCGACTTTGACCAGGCCGCCGGCGTGCTGGAGCAGGCGCTGGCGCCGCCTCTGGCATTCAACGCACCGGGCGAACCCATTGGCCTGGGTGCTGCGCTGAATCCGGCGGGACTGGCAGGCTGGGTCTTGTGGGGCGCGGGTGAGTGGGTGACGCGGCGCGGCATGGACGAGGTGCCGCGCGCACTGACCTGTTTGCACGCGCTGACGCAGCGCTTCACCGCCGAACTTGCCATCCGGCCTTTCATCGCCGCGCATCCGTCCGAGGTGTTCGAGACACTGACCGGCTGGGCACACGATGCCAGCCCTCACGTGCGGCGCCTGGTCAGCGAAGGCAGCCGACCGCGGCTGCCCTGGGGCTTGCGGCTGCAGGCGCTGGTGGCCGACCCGCGGCCCAGCCTGCCCCTGTTGCGGCTGCTGCAGGACGACCCCAGCGCTTACGTGCGGCGCAGCGTGGCCAACCACCTCAACGACATCGCCAAGGATCACCCCGAGCGCATCGCCCAATGGCTGAGCGAGCACCTGCCGGGCGCCAGCGCCGAGCGCACCGCCCTGCTTCGCCACGCCAGCCGCAGCCTGATCAAACAGGGGCATGCCCCCACGCTACTGGCCTGGGGGATGAGCCCAGGCCTGCGCGGCCAGGCCGAGCTGGCGCTGTCGCACCGTGCGCTCCGCATTGGCGACACGCTCACGCTGTCGGTGCAGCTGCGGGCCAGCGGGCGCGAGCCGCAGGCGCTGGTGGTCGACTACGCGGTGCACCATGTGCGGGCTGGCGGCAAAACCAGCGCCAAAGTGTTCAAGGGCTGGAACGTGAACCTCGCGCCCGGCGAGGCGCTGAGCCTGAGCAAACGCCACCCGTTTCGGGAGGTGACCACACGCCGGCTTTACCCCGGCGTGCACCGGATCGACCTGCTCGTCAACGGTGAGCGGCAAGCCTCCGAGACTTTCGAACTGCGCCCAGCCGCGGTCGATACGGCGTGATATTGCGCACATCGCCGTGGCGACAGGCGCACAGCCGTGTGACGGCAGGTAACAAGTGCCCGCTCTTGTGCCCAGCCAGCCAGTCGCGCAAGGCTCGCAGCCATCACACTGCGCTGCCGGCACACTCCGTGCCCGACCCCGTTGCCATGAACCTCAAGAACGCGCTTCTTCAGCGCCTGCTCGCGCGCTGGTCCCGGCAGTCGGTGACCATCAGCGATCCGCCGCCCGCCGAGCCACCCGCGGCGGCGGCGGTGGCGTCGCCCATGCCCGCCCCTCAGATTGACCGCCTGGCGGTTCAGGGCGCCATCATTGAGCACCTGGAGTGGTGTGTGCGCTTCAACGAGCGCCTCGGCCGGGAGCGCCACACGGACGAGCCGCCGCCCGATCTGCCGGATGCAGCCGACAGCGGTCTGGGCCAGTGGCTGGCGCGCTCGCGAGACGGAGCGCCGGGACAGCACCCCCTGTTTGCCGAACTGGAACTCGAGCATCAGCGTTTCCATATGCTGGCCGACAAGGCCTTGATGCTGGCCGATTCGGGCCACATGCACCTGGCCAGCACCTTGCTCAACACCGACTTCGAACGGAGCCGGGCGCGCCTGCTCGACATGCTGCGCAACCTGCAGCGCGGCTGAGCAACCCGGTGATGGCGGCGGCCTTCAGGCCGCGCCGTGGCACTTCTTGAACTTTTTCCCGCTGCCGCAAAAGCAAGGGTCGTTGCGACCCGGCGTCTCGGCCCGACGCACCGGGTCAACCCGCGGCCCCAGGCTTTGCCAGAGCTGGCGCAGGTCGTACACGGCCCAGATCGCCTCGCCCAGCTGGTTCAGCCGCGCCTCGCTCACGCTGGGCGGACCATCCTCGCTGTGCATGGAAAGCGTGGGCCGGGCGGTGTCGTCTTCGGTCAGCGCGACGATGGCATTGAGCGAGCCGTCGAGCCAGTCGGCGGTCTCGGCATCGCGCGGCGCGGCCCAGTCTTCCGGCCAGTTCTCCACCACGAACATGAAGCCCAGCGCCCAGACCTGCGCATAGGCCGGCAGCGCCTGATCGCCGATCTCGGCCCGGGCCTCGTCCGGCAGGCTGGCCACGGCACCGCGCACGTCCATCACCTCCGGGTGGTAGCTGCGTTCGTCTTCCAGCGTCTCGACTTCGGCGGCCAGGGCAGCGGCCACTTCGTTCCAACGCCGCGTCCATAGGCCCAGGAACTGGGTGGCCTGCTCCGCATTCGCCCATGCTTCGCCGCCCTCGGCGCCCTCACCCAGCAGGACCGGCAGGTACTCGTCGGGCAGGATCAGGCGTCGCGTGCACAGCAGCGCGGCCAGCGCACCTTCGCAGAACTCCCACTGTGGCACCTCGTCGTCGCGGGTGCGCAGGTCGTCCAGGATGGCGTCGAGGGTGTCGAAATCCTCGGCTTCCAGCGGGCGATCCAGGTCGGGCGGCGTAACAGGGTGGTTCATGGGGACAACGGGTGGGACTTTATGATGCCCGGCAGTGTAGCCCGCGCTGCACGGAGAACTTTTGCATGCTCGACCGCCTCAACGCCCTCTATCCCGTCCGCTACACCGCGCTTGCGCTGTGCGTGCTGTTCACCCTGCTCAGCCTGTTCGCGATGGTGGGATTTGGCGTGGGTGGGTTGTGGTTCCTGGTATTCGGCGGCCTCTCGGCGCTGGGCTGGTACGACCTGTGGCAGACCAAAAAATCGGTGCTGCGCAATTACCCCATCATTGGCCACTTTCGCTACATGCTGGAGAAGGTGCGCCCCGAGCTGCGCCAGTACTTCCTGGAAAGCGACACTGAAGCCACTCCCTTCTCACGCAGCCAGCGCAGTCTGGCCTATGCCCGCGCCAAGGGCGAGACCGACAAGCGCCCCTTCGGCACCCAGCTCGACGTGAACGCCAACGGCTTCGAGTGGCTCAACCATTCACTGATGCCCACCACGCTGGGCACATCCGACTTCCGCACCACCATCGGCGGACCGTCCTGCACCCAGCCCTACGAGGCCAGCGTGTTCAACATCTCGGCCATGAGCTTTGGTGCGCTCTCGGCCAATGCCATCCAGGCCCTCAACGCCGGTGCAGCGCGCGGCCGCTTCGCACACGACACCGGAGAGGGCTCTATCTCGGCCTGGCACCGGCTGCACGGCGGCGACCTGATCTGGGAGATCGGTTCGGGTTACTTTGGCTGCCGTGACGAAGCCGGGGGCTTCAGCGAAGAGCGCTTCAAAGCCAATGCGCTGGACCCGCAGGTCAAGATGATCGAACTCAAGCTGAGCCAGGGCGCCAAGCCTGGCCACGGAGGCATGTTGCCCGGCGCCAAGATCACGCCAGAAATCGCCGCGGCGCGCGGCGTACCGGTGGGGGTGGACTGCATCTCGCCCGCGGCCCACAGCGCATTTGCCACGCCGATGGAAATGATGCAGTTCATCGCCCGACTGCGTGAGCTCTCGGGCGGTAAGCCGACCGGCTTCAAGCTCTGCATCGGACACCCCTGGGAGTGGTTTGCCATCGTCAAGGCGATGCAGGAAACCGGCATCACGCCCGACTTCATCGTGGTCGACGGCGCCGAGGGCGGCACCGGCGCCGCGCCACTGGAGTTCACCGATCACGTGGGTGCGCCGCTGCAGGAAGGCTTGCGCCTGGTGCACAACACGCTGGTGGGTGTGAACCTGCGCGATCGAATCAAGATCGGGGCGTCGGGCAAGGTGATCAGCGCGTTTGACATCGTGCGCGCCATCGCCATTGGCGCCGACTGGTGCAACAGCGCGCGCGGTTTCATGTTTGCGCTGGGCTGCATCCAGGCCCAGACCTGCCACACCGGCCAGTGCCCCACCGGCGTGACCACCCAGGACCCGGTGCGCCAGCAGGCGCTGGTGGTGCCCGACAAGGCCGAGCGGGTCTACAGCTTCCACCGCCAGACGCTCAACGCGCTGCAGGAGCTGGTGCAAGCGGCCGGCCTGAACCACCCGAGCGAGATCACCGCCGACCACATCGTTCGTCGCGTCAACGAAAACGATGTGCGCCTGCTCTCGACCCTGCTGCCCACGGTGCGTCCCGGCGCCCTGCTGGGCGAACTGACCGATCAGCACAAGGTCTTCCAGTACTACTGGCCGCAGGCCGAGCCAGACCGGTTTGGTCTGGTCTGAGCACAACGCCTGAACCTGTCTGACCTGGCTGCGCCTCAGATGCGCGAGCCGTCCTCCAGGAAACGCTCTTCCTTCTCCAGCGCGCCCTGGCCGTCATAGCTCTTGCGCCGCAACAGCACGCCACGTGGACCGTGTTCGTCCTCGCGCTGCAGCACACCGGTTTCGCTGAAGTAGCGCTGCCAGCCAAACAGCCGCCCGTTGCGCTCGGCGTTCTCGGCCGCCCGCTCGCCGCTGTCCCAATAGCTGGTGGTGTCGCGCAGCTCGTTGCGACCCTCACGCTGGATGGTTTGCACGAACTTGCGCTGGCCGTTGAGGTACCACTGCTCGATGCGCTGCTCGCGCCCGGCCGCCCACACCGTCTGCTGAGTGAGCTGGCCGCTGCTGGCCCATTCGCGCACCACGCCCTCGCGCACCAGCACATCCGGATCGCGCTGCAACAGGTCGGTTTCCGAGCGCAGCTGGCCCGATGGGTAGTACACCCGTTTGATCCGCCGGTCGGGCTCGCCAGGCGCGCGGGTCAGCTCTTCGCTGCGCACCAGCGCTCCCTGGGCATTGACCACAGTCTGGCGCACCAGCTCACCGGCGAGAAAGCTCACCATGCCCGAAACCTGCCCAGGCTCTCGGTACAGCGTGACCGCACTGGCCTGACCTTCGTGTCCACAGACCTGCCGGTCCTGCGACAGCAGCGACACCGGCGCGCAGCGCAGTGCGCTGAGCGAGCCGTCCGCCAGGTAGCCGATGGACACGGCCACGCGGCGGTTCACCATGTAGTCGAGCCGCGCCAGGTGTCCGGAGGCTGCGAAGGTCTTTTGCTCGCCGATGGCCTGCCCGTTGTCCAGGTTTTGCTCGCGCCGCAAGGTGCCGCTGACATCCCATTCGCGGAAAACCCCCTCGCGGTTGCCGCGGGCATTGACGGTGTACTCGCGCCGCTCGCCCGACTGCATGACAAAAAGCGCCGGCCCCTCGAAACGGCCATCACGCAGCGTCTGCTCGCGCAAGCGAATCGGCCCACTGTCGTCGGTGCAACGCATCACCCCCGACTTGCCTGCCGTGGTGTGACCGTTGGACGGACTCACCGACTCGCCATTGAGCTCACATTGCGGCACGGCCAGGGCCAGCCCGCTGCTCAGTCCCAGCAAGAGGGCGGCCAAGACACGCCAGCGGGGCAAACCATCAGGAATACAGCGGGTGTGCAGCCACATGGCTCGGGTCCTTGCCAGTCGCGCGCCCCGGTTCGCCAGCCCAGTGCCGGCGCACCAGCACGTCGAGTCGCGCGAGGCGCTTGGTCATGCGCAGGATGTGCGCGTCTTTGCTGATCAGGGTGGCACGGTGCGCCACCGCCAGATCGATGAATTTCTGATCGTCAGCGTCTTGGCAGGTCACAGGCGCCTTGGGCGCCTCAGCCACCACGCACACCCGGGCATCGAAGGCTTCCAGCACGGCTTCGGGTGCGAGTGCCCGACGGGTCAGTCGCTGGGCGATCTGCGGGTAGCCCAGCACACGCGCCAGCTCCTCGCGCATGGCATCGGTGACCAGCCAGTCCACGAGCACGGCAGCCAGCGCCGTGCGCAATGCCCCACTCGCTGGATCGTCGAACACGAACAGATCCAGCGCGATGTTGGTATCGAGCACGAGGGGAGATCGCATCGGCACCGGTGCCTCCACCATTGGCTAGCGAGCGTCAGCAGGCTGCACGCGCCTGGCCGTGAGGTCGAACCGGAACAACCGGCATTCGATCGGTCCGTTCCACAGCGGCACACGGCGCGATTCTTTGAACCGCATTTTTCCCGGCAGCTTGAGGTCGGGCGTGAGCAGCCAGGCGGTCCAGCCAGCGTAGTGGCTTTTCCAGTGGGCGGCCAGTTGCTGGAAGAACTCGCTGCCGTCACCGCCATCGGCCATCTGGGCGCTCTCGCGGCCGACCCGCTCGGGTTCACGGGAACTGCGATCCGGGCCCGTCTCGGGCGCCCTGCCAGCGCCCAAGCTGAAGGTGCGCGGCGCCCTGGCGCCCGCGCGCGCCGCCGCGCTTTCGCCTGCCACCCCGGCAGCGGCGATGCGCTCGCCATACGGCGGGTTGAGCAGCATCACGCCCGGGCGGTCCGCCGGCGGCTGGCGCTGCAAGGCATCTCCACCGCGCAAGTCGATAGCCTGCGCCACCCCGGCGCGCTCGGCGTTGCGCTGGGCAAAATCGACCATGCGGAACGACACGTCGCTACCGAACACAATGGGCGCGTGGCCCACCGGCCATTCGCGCACCGCCCGCTGCGCTTCATCGCGGATCCCGTCCCACACGTGGGGCTGGAACGGCAGCATCTTCTCGAACGCAAACTGGCGCAACCCCCCGGCCGGCATGTTCAGCGCGATCTGGGCCGCCTCGATCAGCACCGTGCCGCTGCCGCAGCAAGGGTCGTACAGCGGCACGATCTCGTCCAGCGGCTGATCGGCGCAGGCGCCCCAGCCGGTGGCGGCGATCATGGCCGCGGCCAGGGTTTCTTTCAGCGGAGCATCGCCCTTGTCTTCGCGCCAGCCGCGTTTGAACAGCGGCTCCCCCGATGTGTCCAGATACAGCGTGAGCTCGTCAGTGGTGAGGTGGGCGTACAGGCGGATGTCAGGCCAGGTCGTGTTCACGCTCGGGCGTTCACCGCGCTTGGCCCGAAAACGGTCACACACCGCGTCCTTGATCTTGAGCGCGGCGAAGTTGAGCGAGGTCAGCGGGCTGTGCTGCGCGGTGATTTCGACCTTAATGGTTTCCTGCGGCGAAAACCAAATCTCCCACGCCACGTCGCTCGCGGCGTTGTAGAGGTCTTGCTCATTGCGGTAGATGCCATGCCAGAGCTGCACCAGCACCCGCTGCGACAGGCGGCTGTGCAGGTTGAGCCGCATCGCTTCGCGCCACGACGCCTGCACCCCGACGCCACCACGCGCTTTGAACGCCGGCAGCTCGCCCGTGATGCGCTGCACCTCATCAGCCAGGAAGTCTTCCACGCCAGCGGCGCAGGGAAGAAAGAGCTTGAGCTGGTTCACAGGGATTTCCGGAGATTGGCAGGCGCGATGCGCAGCGCCTCGCGGTACTTGGCCACGGTGCGGCGCGCGCATTCGATGCCCTGCTCCTTGAGCAGGTCAGAGAGCTGGTTGTCCGACAGCGGCTTGGTGACTTCTTCTGCGGCGATGAACTGCTTGAGCAGGGCGCGCACCGCGGTGCTGGACGCATTGCCGCCGGTCTCGGTGCCAAGCGAGGAGCCAAAAAAATACTTCAGCTCGAAGGTGCCAAAGGGCGTGGCCATGTATTTGGCCGTGGTCACCCGGCTGATGGTGGATTCGTGCAGGCCCAGCTCGTCGGCAATTTCTCGCAGCACCAGCGGGCGCATGGCCAGCTCTCCGTGCATGAAGAAGTTGCGCTGGCGTTCGACGATGGCGCTGGACACACGCAGGATGGTGTCGAAACGCTGCTGGATGTTCTTGATGAACCAGCGTGCCTCCTGCAAGCGCTGCTGCATGGCGGCATGGCCGGCCTCGGTGCCGTTGTCCTTGCCGCCGCGGTTCTGGCGCATGGCGTTGGCGTACACGTCGTGCACGCGCAGGCGTGGCATCACCTCGGGGTTGAGCTGCACCTTGAAGCCGCGCCCGGCGCGCGTGACCAGCACATCGGGCACGACGATGTTGCGCTCCACATCGACAAAGCGCCGACCGGGCTTGGGCTCCAGGCGCGCGATCAGCGCCAGTGCGGCGCGCACAGTCTCCTCGTCGGCTCCACAGAGGCTGCACAGCCGCTTGACGTCGCGCTTGGCCATCAGCTCCAGCGGCTGCGAGCAGATGGCCAGCGCCGCGCGCGCTTCCGGGCTGTTGCGCAGCTCTTCGATCTGCAGCCGCAGGCACTCGCACAGATCGCGCGCGCCCACCCCCGTGGGCTCCATGTGCTGCAGCAGTTGCAGCGCCACGCCCAGGCGCTGCTCCAGCTCTTCACGCGCTTCGAGGTTTTCATCGCCCTCGGCGGCACCGGGTAACGACAGGCGCAGCCAGGCCAGGGCCAGATCGCTCAGGCTGTCCTCAAGGTAACCGTCTTCATTAAGTGACTCAATGAGGAAGTACAGAGCGGCGCGGTCTTCGTCGCTCAGGCGCAGGCAGCGCGCTTGGTCGTGCAGGTGATCTTGAAGGCTGGTGCCCGCGCGCGCCAGCTCGGCGGCGCTGGCGGTTTCGTCGTCGCCCGCGTTGTTGAGGTTGTTGTTGCGCGCAGGCGCTTCCCCGCCCCATTCGCCATCGTCGGGTGCCATGTCCACCGAGCCATCACCATCCCAGCTCTCTTCCAGCGGGCTGTCGCCATCGATTCGGCTTTCCACGCTGTTGTCGCTGTCGCTGCTCTCGGTGCTGCTGGTGCTGCTGCGCTCCATCACAGGTGCATCTGGCTGCGCCACCGATGCCTCGGCAATCTGTTCGCCCGCGTTCACCGCGGCGTCGGTCTGCTCCAGACCGAAGGCCTCGCGCTCGGCCTGTTCCTCGCTGCGTTCAAGAAACGGGTTTTCGTCCAGCATCTGCTCCACCTCCTGCGCCATCTCCAGCGTGGAGAGTTGCAGCAGGCGGATCGATTGCTGCAACTGCGGGGTGAGCGCCAGGTGCTGCGAGACGCGGAGAGACAGACCCTGTTTCATTCGGTCAGGCCGAAGAAACGGAACAACAAGGGAAGCCCCGGGCCAGCCGCCGGGCCGCCCCAAGGCTGGCCCAGCCCCCTTGGGAAGCAGCGACTCGCGCATCGGTGAAACATAGGGGTCTCGTCCATCACATGCGAAAATGTTCGCCCAGGTAGACGCGGCGCACGTCCGCGTTCTCGACGATGTCAGCCGGCGTGCCACTGGTTAGCACGTGACCTTCGTTGATGATGTAAGCGCGGTCGCAAATGCCCAGGGTTTCGCGCACGTTGTGATCGGTGATCAGCACACCGATGCCGCGCGATTTGAGAAAACCGATGATGCGCTGGATCTCGATCACCGCGATCGGGTCGATGCCGGCAAATGGCTCGTCGAGCAGGATGAAGCGCGGGTTGGTCGCCAGTGCGCGCGCAATCTCCACGCGGCGACGCTCACCACCCGAGAGAGCGGGCGCAGGGGAATCGCGCAGGTGGTCCACATGCAGGTCGGCCAGAAGCTGGTCCAGCCGCTGCTCGATCTCGGCCGAGGGCAGCGAGCGGCCAGAAGGGTCGGTTTGCAGCTCCAGCACCGCTCGCACGTTCTCCGCCACGGTGAGTTTGCGGAAGATCGAAGCCTCTTGCGGCAGGTAGCCCAGACCCAAGCGTGCGCGCTGGTGGATCGGCAGCTTTTCAATCGCCTGACCGTCGAGCAGGATCTGCCCGGCGTCTGAACGCAGCAAGCCCACCAGCATGTAGAACGAAGTCGTTTTGCCCGCGCCGTTGGGTCCCAGCAGCCCGACCACCTCGCCCTTGTCGACCGAGAGCGACACGTCTTTGACCACCAGCCGGCTGCCGTAGGCCTTTTTCAAGCCACTGGCCACCAGGCGGCTGGTCACCTCAGGGCGGGAGGGGCTGGCAACCGCCGCGTCGGTCTCGGGCGCCCTCACGGGCGGCCTTCACCCAGCTGGCCGCTGGATTTGAGCGGGGCCGGTGTCGCGGGTGGTGAAGCCGGCGCATCGCCGTCCTTGGGCACGGGCGTGAGCATGGCGCGCACACGACCGGTGGGGTTGGCTGCGGTGCGGTTGGCCGGACCGCCGTCGACGGTGAACACGTCGTTGGCGTTGTTGTAGGCAATCACCGCGCCCGCGGTCTCATCGTTGACAGCCGTTCCCTTGAGGCGGCGCAGCACGGCGTTGCCGACAAAGCGCACGGTATCGGCCTTGCTGTCGTATTCGATGCGCTGGGCGGTGCCTTCGATGAACTCGTCCACGCCGTCACGCTTCTGGCGGAAAAAGGCCGGGCTGCCGGTGACGGTGCCGAACTGGTTGCCTTGCGCATCCTGCTTCACCTCGACCTGGGCGCCGCGAATCACGATGCTGCCCTTGGTGATGACCACGTTGCCGGTGAACACGCTGGTCTGCCGCGCGTCGTCGTAGCGCAGCGCGTCCGCCTCCGCATTCAGGGGCTGGTTGCGGTCGGCTTTTTCAGCCAGCGCAGCCCCCATGCCACCCAGGCTGGCGAGCAGCAGCGCGGCGAGCGCCAGCGAGGATCGGAAACGGAGGTTCAGGGGCATCATAGGTAGGGCACGAAACTTGCATTCATTGTAACGGCGTGTGCATCGCCGCCACGAGCCATGCCATGACTTTTGCAGGCTTTGCCCGGATGCCTGCCCCAGCAAACAGATGGCCCGCACAAGGCGGGCCCAAGCAGATGTCAAACGCGGTTCAGCCCTTGCGGACTTCGGCGATCAGCGCCTCGGCCACCACAATCGAGCGTGGCCCCTGGCCTGGCACGTAGTAACGGCCCGCCACACCCAGGGCCGGCGTGCCTTCGACTTGGTAGGCGTCCTGCAACTGCGCTGCGCGCTTGGACTTGCCGGCGACGGCAAATGAGTTGTAAAAACTCTCAAATTTCGCCTTGTCCACCCCTTGCGCTGCCACCCAAGGGATGATGGCGTCAGGCGTGGTCAGGCGCTGCTTGTCCACATGAATGGCGCGGAAAACCTTTTCGTGAAGCGCCTCGACCTGGCCCATGGCTTCGAGGGCGTAGTAGAGCTTTTGCATCGGGACGAAGGCATCACTGAACGCCACCGGCGTGCGCTTGATCGCCACGCCCGCGGGCTTTTTCTTGATCCAGGCTTCCATGACCGGCTCGAAGTTGAAGCAGTGGATGCAGGTGTAAGCGAAGAACTCCACCACCTCGATCTGGCCAGCCGGGCTGTCCACAGGCGCGGGCTTGGCCAGGCGAACGAAGTCGGTGCCTTCTTTCAGACCTGTTAGCTGCGCCTGTGCGATGCTGTGACTCAGAGCGGCGAGGCCGCCGGCGGCCAGCAGGGAACGGGAAAAATCGCGACGTTGCATGGAATCAGACTCCTTGAATGGCTTGTTTGGGGCGAGCCAGCGCCGCAAAAGTTCCCCCGGCAAGCGCCAGGGATGTGACAGGTGGCGGTTCAGCGCTGAACGCGGACCAAGGCGGCTTCCATGCCGTTTACCTCAAGCTGCTCGCGGGTCAGGTCGGCCAGAGCCTTCTGATTGAAAGGGCCCACGCGTACGCGATACACCGTTCGCCCGGACTGCTCGCGTTCGCTGACCAGCGCTTCGATGCCGAGCATGGCGAGCTTCGCGCGCTGCGCCTCGGCGTCGTCGGCGGTGCGGAAAGCGCCGGCCTGCACGAAATACAGGAATGGGTCAGCGCCCGGACCAGGCGCTGGCATGGTGGGTACCACCGGCGCGCTCTGCCCCGCCTTGGCCCTGGCGAGGTCACCCAGCGGGTCGGCGGACTCGGCGGTCGCCGCACCCGGTTTGGGCAGGGCCTGGCCGTCGGGGGAAGGCACACTGATCGCGCCTTCGGCGGGTGTCCCTGGCGCATTGGGCGTGACGGTGCCAGTGGCCGACTTGCCATTGAGCACAGCGTTGGGGTTCCACCCTTTGTTGCGCTCGGCTTCAGCCGCGTCCTGCGCGGGGTTGCGCGACACGCCCCGGTCGACAAACGGCACGGGCACCTTGGTCACGTAGATCGCCACCCCCAGCGCTGCGCCCAGCCCCACCAGCAGGCCAACCACAAAACCCAACAGGGTGCCGCCGCCTTGCACACGGCGTGTTTGCTTCTGCATCGTCATCAAGAATTCCCGTTCACATTTTTGGCGGAGCGCTCACGCCCAGCACCGCGAGGCCATTGTGCAATACCTGCGCGGTGGCTGCGACCAGCGCCAGGCGCGCCGTTTTCACGCGCTCGTCATCCACGAGGATGCGCTCGGCATCGTAGTAACTGTGGTAACTCGCCGCCAGTTCACGCAGATAGAAGGTCACATCGTGCGGCGCGAAATCGCGCGCGGCATCGGCCAGCATCGCCGGGTATTTGGCCAGCAGCAGCATCAGCGCCTGCGCGGGTGCGCTGTCGAGCGCCGACAGGTCGGCGGACTTCAGCTGCGCGCTGTCACCACCCCAGGCAGCAAGTACCGAGCAGATGCGCGCGTGGGCGTACTGCACGTAGTACACCGGGTTGTCGTTGTTCTTCTGCACGGCGAGGTCGACGTCGAATGTGTACTCGGTGTCGGGCTTGCGGCTGAGCAGGAAAAAGCGCACCGCGTCCTTGCTGGTCCATTCGATCAAGTCGCGCAGCGTCACGTAGCTACCCGCGCGCTTGCTGATCTTCACTTCCTCGCCGCCCTTCATCACGCGCACCATGGTGTGCAGCACGTAGTCGGGGTAACCGGCCGGAATGCCGACGTTGGCCGCCTGCAGGCCAGCGCGCACGCGCGCGATCGTGCCGTGGTGGTCGGTGCCCTGGATGTTAATCACCTTGGTGAACCCGCGCTCCCACTTGGCGATGTGGTACGCCACGTCGGGCACGAAGTAGGTGAACGAGCCGTCGGACTTGCGCATCACGCGGTCCTTGTCGTCGCCGTAGTCGGTGGACTTGAGCCACAGCGCGCCGTCCTGCT
Organism: Hydrogenophaga sp.; assembly: GCF_011390835.1. GTDB lineage: Bacteria > Pseudomonadota > Gammaproteobacteria > Burkholderiales > Burkholderiaceae_C > Hydrogenophaga. Next base: position 30,995 of record NZ_JAABRQ010000019.1, read on the forward strand.
CGTAGGTCTTGCCGGCCTCGACCAGCCGCTTGACCGTGGCCTCGACGCGGCCGCTGGTGTACAGGCTGGACTCCAGGAAGTAGTGGTCAAACTTGACGGCGAAGGCTTGCAGATCCAGATCTTGCTCGTGGCGCAAATAGGCCACGGCAAACTGGCGCATACCGTCGAGGTCGTTCACATCGCCGCTGGCGGTGAAGCTGCGGTCGTCGGCCTGCACAGTCTTTTTCGCCAGGAAGTCGTTGGCGATGTCCTGGATGTAGTCGCCGTTGTAGGCCGCGGCATTCTCGCCACTGGGCCAGCCCGCATCGCCTGGCTTGAGGCCCTTGGCGCGCAGCTGGGTGGAGGTGGCCAGCGTGCTGATCTGCACCCCCGCGTCGTTGTAATAAAACTCGCGGTGCACCTGCCAGCCCTGGGTGGCGTAGAGGTTGCAGATGGCGTCGCCCAGCGCGGCCTGGCGACCATGGCCCACATGCAGCGGGCCGGTGGGATTGGCCGAGACAAATTCCACCATGAGCTTCTGACCGTTGGCCGGTGCCTCGCCAAAAAACGGCCCCGCCGCCAGTACCTCGCGCACCACCTGCTGCTTGGCCTCGGGCTTCAGGCGGATGTTGATGAAGCCGGGGCCGGCGATGTCAATTTCTGCCACCCACTGCTGGAACACCGGCAGCGCCAGCAAGGCCTCCCGCAACTGCTCGCCCAGCTGGCGCGGGTTGAGCTTGAGCGGTTTGGCGAGCTGCATCGCCGCGGTGATGGCAAAGTCGCCGTGGGCCGCCACCTTGGGCGACTCGAACGCCGCCTTGGCCCCGGCCCCTGGCGAAAGCGCGTCCAGCGCTGTGGCCAGGCCGGCCAGCAGGTCTTGTTTGATCTTGAGCATAGGGGGGAGATTTTAGGTTCTGAGGCGGATCGACCTCTGGCGATGGTGCGCAGGGCCTGTATCGGGTACCGTACGGGCCATGAACAGCACCACACCCCCCAACCGCCGCCGCTGGCTCGGCCGCTTGCTTGCGCTGGGCGCGGGCACGGCCGCCGCATCCGGCGTCAGCCAGGCCGCCACGCCGCGAGCGCCCCTGCTCGGCGGCGAAGCGCCGCACAAGATCGTCTACCAGCTCAACCGCCACGAGCCCGAATACCAGGAAGCCATCTTCAACTCGATCAGCGCCATGCTGAAGAAGTATGTGGATGACGTCGCCATCGCCGTGGTGGTGTGGGGACCAGGCATCCATCTGCTGGCCAAGAAGCCGCAGCGCCCGGTGCCCGAACTGCACCAGCAGCGCGCCCGCAGCATGGCCGAAGCCTACGGCGTGCGCTTCATTGCCTGCGGCAACACCATGCACACCGTCGGCTGGACCGAGGCGGACATGCTGGCCTTTGCCCAGGTGGAAGAGGTGGGAGCAGCAGCGGTAATGGAACTGCAGGAACAAGGCTACGCCTACCTGGCCTGGTGAGCCCGACCTGGGCTCTGGCGAGCGACTGAAGCCTGGGGGCACCTCAGCTTCAAGCCACCGCCATCGGCGCCAGGTGCGCCAGCGCCGCCGCCTTGACCGCCGCCGTCAGCCGCTGGGCGGATGGCGATTCGTGCGCCCAGTGCTGCCAGTACAGCACCACATCGACGGTGGCCCCCGGCAGCAACTCCTCCAGGTCCTGGCGGTGTGCCAGCGTCTGCTCAGGCACCATGCCCCAGCCCATGCCTTGCGCAATCGCCACTTCAAAAGCATCCACTGCGGGCGCGAAATGGCGCGGATAGCGCGGCTGGCGCAGACCGAAATGCTGTTCCAGAAAGTCATCCTGAAGCGCGTCTTTGCGGTTGAAAATGATGGCGGGCTGCGCCAGCAGCTTGTGGGGTGAGATAGCGCCCGCCGGCGTGCGGCAGCGCTGCACCACGGCAGGCGACGCCACGCATCGGTAGCGCATCACGCCCAGCGGCTCGGCCACGCAGCCGCGCATGGCCTGGGCCAGCGTGGTCACGCAGCCCATCACCTCTCCACTCTTGAGCGCGTCGAGGGTGTGGTCCTGGTCGTCGATCACGATATCCAGTAACAACCGATGCCGCTGCAGCACCGGCGCCACGCCGGGCAGAAACCAGCTGGCCACCGAATCGGCATTGATCGCCACGCTGAGCGACTGCCAGCGCCTCCCTGCACCCGACGCACCGCCACCCTGCAGCCCGCTGAGCAAATCGGTCTCCATCATGCGCACCTGCTTAACATGGGCCAGCAGCGCCTGACCGGCCGCAGTAGCGCGCACCGACTTGCCACGCACCAGCAGGCGCTGGCCCATCTGGTCTTCGAGCGCCTTGATGCGCAGCGACACCGCCGCCAGCGTGAGCGACAAGGCCTTGGCGGCCGGGCCAAAGCCCCCGTGTTCGATCACGGCGGCCAGGGCATCCAGCTGGCGGGCATCGAGCATGACCAGTCCTTTGGTTTGATTGATTTTTATTTAATTAAATAAAGTTCGCGTTAACTTGATTTAATTTTATGCCAGGGGCGAGCACACTTCTCCGTCTGCTGACGCCCTTTGAATTGCTCAGCAACCGACCTCTTGTCTTTTGAACCGGTGACCCGCCATGTCTTTCGCCCTCGCATCCTTCCCCACCTTCACCGCCGGCATGGTGCTGAGCATGTCGCTCATCATGGCCATCGGCCCGCAGAACGCCCATGTGCTGCGCATGGGCCTGCAGCGTCAGCATGTCTGGCTCACGGTGGCGGTGTGCATGCTGTCCGACATGGTGCTCATCGGTATCGGCGTGTTGGGCCTGTCGCAGCTCGGCGGCCTGTCGGACAAGCTGATGGGGGCGCTCGTGGGCGCGGGCGCGCTGTTCCTCACCGTCTACGGCTGGAAAGCCTTTCACCGATTCCTGCACCCGCAGGTGCTCAACCTCGACCCCGCAACGGCTGAAGCCACCCCACAGCCAACCACCAGCCGGCGCCAGGCGGTGCTGGCCGCGCTCGCGTTTTCCTGGCTCAACCCGCACGCCTGGCTCGACACCGCGGTGCTGATCGGCACCGCCTCGCTAGCTTACGGCGCCAGCGCCAACGTGTTCGGCATGGGCGCCGCCGCGGGCTCGGTAGTGTGGTTTGCCGCCCTGGGCCTGGCCGCCTTCTGGCTCGGCCGCCGTCTCAACTCGCTGCACCTCTGGCGCGCGCTGGACGGTGCCGTGGCGCTCATGATGTGGGGCACGGCCGCTTTTCTGTTGAAAAGCCTGTTCTGATGCTTTGTTGCGCCGGACCGACCGCGCAGGCCCCAGCGGCTAAAGGCCCTGGGTGACGACCAGATGCGACCGGGTGGTGCGCTCGCGGATCGTGCGCAAAGGCGCGTACTCGGGTGACGTCCACCAAGCCCGAAAACGCGCCATGTCAGGAAACTCCAGGATCACGCAGCGTTTGGGCGACCAACTGCCTTCGAGCACCTCGGTATCGCCGCCGCGCGCGAGGTAGCGACCGCCGTGAGCGGTGATCGTGGCCGGCACCTGCTGCCGGTAAGCCTCGTAGCCTTCACTGTCGATCACTTCCACGTCTGCAATCACGTAAGCCGCCATGGCAATTCTCCGGTGAGTGGGCACACCGCGACGAGCGGGGCGCAGAGCACCATGATCACACAGGCCTGCAAGCCAGCCGAAGTGGGCAGGCGCTGCGCAGGTCCTAGAGCTGGCCCTCAGTCAGCGTGTCAAGCTGAAAACGCCCGCTCTTGTCCCACAGCCAAGTGTCGGTGTAGGTCACCGTGCGCGAGGGCGACGGGTAAGGCGCCGCGGCGCGCACGATGCGCTCGATCTCAGCCACCACCTCGGGCGCGTGGCTGGGCGCGCGCAACCAGTTCATGCGCCCCACCTGACCGCGGCGATCGATGTCGACCTGCAGCACACCAATCGCATACAGGTTGGGCTGCATCACACCTCTGTAGATGCGATCGCTGTTGCGGGTGTAGAGGTGACTGGCGACAGCCCGGCGGTACTCGCGCGAGGCAGGAGCGTCGGGCGCGCGGCCAACGCCAGGCATTGAAATTGGCATCGAGCAACCAACGATCAGGCTCGCGGCGCCAGCCGCTGCAGCGAACAAAATGCTCCGTCGTGCAACGAGGGTCGGTAGTCGGGTCATAGCGTAGAAACGGCTTGGAGGCCGTCGACTGAAAAGAAATCGAATGCCGCAATGATGCAAAGGAAATCCCTGAGGGCGCGAATTCGCCCATGCAGTCTTTGGGGCCCGGCGCTGCCCCCCGACCTGCGGCTCCCAACCGATTGCAGCAAAGCAAAACCTCCAGTTCAATAGGTAACTTCCCTCGCTGAACGCAGGCGATCGGGTGATCCGAAGACCTCGACGAGCTGCGAAATCGACAACGGCAGCTTGAAAGGACTCGGGCCATGCGCGGCACCCACTACGGGCGACTCCCGGCCGCCAGAACAATGTGAGCATATGCTCACCGAGACCAGTCGCCCTTTTTCAAAGCGGAGGTAGAAACCACCACCTGCGTACGCATCGTCGTCCTCAGCCTTCTTCCTCCAGCTCGCGGGCCATTGGGAGGGCGCAACGAAACGCGGCAGATACTTGGCCACGACCTCCGGACGCAATGCCGACAGGGGAAGCATGGGCGCGTCGGCAGCCAGCTTCAGGCGCACACGGACGACCTCCTGGTCTGCCGCATCGTCCTGACCAAGGTCGATAGAAATCAGATAATAGAGAACCTCACTCGCACCCTCGAGTCGCTCTCCGTGGGCGACGATCACGCCCTTCTCGAAACGAGACACACCGGCACAAGCCAACAGCATTCCGATCACGCAAGAAATGATTGCCACTCGATACATGGAATGCTCCCCCCAGCCCTCGTTTGAAGTCCAAAGCCTCCGAGCAGCAGCCAAGGTGAAGCTCCCAGCATGGCTCACAGGTCTACCGCCCCGAACCCGCCCAGAAATCCGCCTGCCCATAGTGGTGCTTCAGAAAATCGATCCACAGTCGCACGCGCAAGGCCAGGTGCTTGCGCTGCGGAAACAAGGCATAGATGCCGTTGGGCGGGGCGGCGAATTCGTCCAGCACAGTGGTCAGGCGGCCGGCGGCGATGTCGTTTTCCACTTCCCAGGTGCTGCGCCAGGCGATGCCGTAGCCCGCCAGGCACCACTCGTGCAAAACCTGGCCGTCGCTGCAGTCCAGCGGGCCGCCGGGCTTGAGGTGGATCACTTCCGGGCTGCCACCAGCTTCCTTGCCCACGGCAAACGCCCAGCCGCGCGTCTGTGACGCGTCGCTGCTGAGCGTGAGGCAGTCGAAGCGCACCAGATCAGCAGGGGCCTGCGGGCTGCCGTGTTGCTGCAGATACGTGGGTGTGGCCACGCAGAGACGGCGATTGTCCGCCAGGCGCACGCTGACCAGCGACGAGTCGGGCAGGTCGCCCACGCGCACCGCGCAGTCGTAGGCTTCGCCGGGCACGTCGACCACGCGGTCGCTGAGGTTGAGCGAGATGGTGACTTCGGGGTGCAGCTCGCGAAAGCGCGGCACCAGCGGCGCCACATGGCGGCGACCAAAGCCGGCGGGGGCGGTGATACGCAGGTGGCCGCTGGCTTTCACGCCGCCGGCGCTGACGCTGGCCTCGGCGTTGGCAAGATCAATCAGCAGGCGCTGGCAATCCTCCAGAAACGCGCTGCCTTCGTGGGTGAGGGTGATGCGCCGCGTGGTGCGCACCATGAGCTTGACGCCCAGGCGCGCCTCCAGCGCATCGAGCCGGCGCCCGATGATGGCGGGTGCCACACCTTCGGCCTTGGCCGCCGCGGTCAGGCTGCCGCGCGCGGCCACCGAGACCAAGGTTTCGAACTGCTTGAGTTTGTCCATCGCCGGCCAGATTACTCCAGAAAATTGGTGCAATCAATCGCAGTCACCGCCGTATTTTTGACTGAAACCGATTCAGTGGCACCTGCTAACGATTTATTGGGTGGACCCTGCCGACGGTGAACGCTAAAGTGAAACCCTTTGATCCGCCCTCTCAGATAATGACCACGCTGACGCCGCAACCGCCTGAGGTCGACCTGCAACGCCGCCGGCTGCTCAGCAGCGCGGTGGTGGCCGCCCCGCTGGGCTTGGGCACCCTCGGCAGCGCCGGTTGCCGAGAAGGCCCGGGCATGAACCGGCGGCTCAGCTTCAAGACCTTGGATTAAGCACTGGCCGAGCTCACCCGCCTCTCGCAGGCGCCGAACCTGCAGCCGCACACGCCTTGGAACTGGGGCCAGACGCTGACCCACCTGGCGCAAAGCATCGAATACTCGGTGAGGGGGTTTCCAGAGACGAAGTCAACGCTGTTCCAGCGCACGGTAGGCGCAACAGCGTTTGGCGTGTTCACCTGGCGCGGGCGCATGAGCCACCCGCTGGACGACCCCATCCCCGGCGCGCCCTCCCTCCCGGCCGATACCGACACCGTCGCGGCGCTGGCCCGCCTGCAAATCGCGGCGCAGGCCTTCCGCGACCACGCCGGGCCGCTGCAACCGCACTTTGCCTACGGCGCGCTGAGCAAGGCCGAATACGAACAGGCCCACGCCATGCACTTGGCAAACCACTTCTCGGCGTTCACCGCCTGAGGCTTCGCCGGGCACCGCCAGTGGCGGGACGGCTTGACCCCTACGTCAGCCCGCTCAGCCGCGCGATCTCCGCCTCACCATAGCCGAGCTCACCCAGCAGCTCCGCGTTGTGCTCGCCCAGGCGAGGTGGGCTCAGGCGCACGCCGGGGCGCTGGCCATCGAGCGTGAACGGGAACAACACGGTGGGTGCGGTCTGGCCGGCGCATTCGCCGTCGGGCAGGGTGATGGGGGCCAGGCTGCCGGTGGCGTTGAGGTGCGGGTCGTCTAGCAGGTCGTGCGGGCGGGTGATGGGCGCGAACGGCAGGCCTTCGCGCTCGAACACCTCGGCCAGCTCGGCCGCGCTGCGATTGGCCAGGCGCTGGCGCAGCTCAGGCACCAGCCAGCTGCGCTCGCGCACGCGGTGGTTATTGCTGGGCAGGCGAGGGTCGGCCTTGAGGTCGTCGAAACTGAAGGCCTTGCAGAAGATGTCCCACTGGGTATCGCTGACCACAGCGAGGAAAATTTGCTCGCCGTCTTTGACGCTGAACACGTCGTAAATACCCCAGGACGAAATGCGCTCGGGCATGGGCGCGGCGGGCTGGCCAGTCACGGCGAACTGCATCATGTGCTGCGCGACGAGGAACACGTTGTTTTCGAACAGCGCGCTCTCCACCTTCTGGCCCAGGCCCGTGGTCTCGCGCGCTTTCAGCGCCGCCATCACGCCGATGGCGCCGAACAGGCCGCCCATGATGTCATTCACGCTGCTGCCCGCGCGCAGCGGGTCACCAGGCCGCCCGGTCATGTAGGCCAGGCCGCCCATCATCTGCACCACCTCGTCAAGCGCGGTGCGGTGGTCGTACGGTCCGGGCAGAAAGCCTTTGAGGCTCACGTAGATCAGGCGCGGGTTGAGCTGCTTCAGGCTGTCGTAGTCCAGCCCGAGCTTCTGCATGGTCTCGGTCTTGAAGTTTTCGCTCACCACGTCGGCGGTGGCGATGAGCTTGAGCACGGCTTCCTTGCCCTGTGGCGTGTGCAGATCAAGCACCAGGCTTTTCTTGTTGCGGTTGAACAGCGGGAAGAAGCCTGCGCCGGAGCCGAGCAGGCGGCGCGTGTTGTCACCCTTGAGTGGCTCGACCTTGATCACCTCGGCACCTAGGTCGCCGAGCACCATGCCGCAGGTCGGGCCCATGACCATGTGGGTGAACTCGACGACGCGGATGCCGGCGTAGGGCAAAGAATTGGGTGCAGCGTTGCTCATGAGATCGACGTGCTTGGGTATTCAAAAGATGACCAGCCCTTGGGCAGGCCAGCCAAAGGGGTCATGCCGTGCAGCGGTTCGCCGGGCAAACCAGCCTGGAGCGGCTCGCGCGCGGCCAGCAGGCCATCGATTTGCACGCCAGTGCGCACGCCCATGGCTTCGAACATGAAGACCAGGTCTTCGGTGACCACGTTGCCGCTGGCGCCGGGCGCGTAGGGGCAACCGCCCAGGCCAGCAAGTGAGCTGTCGAAGCTGCGCACACCCACATCCCACGCCGCCAGGCAGTTGGCCAGGCCCAGGCCGCGGGTATTGTGCAGATGGGCGGCACCCGCGCGGTCGCCGAGCTCGGCGCGCAAGCGGGTGAACAGGCGGCGCACCTGCGCCGGGTGGGCCATGCCGGTGGTGTCGGACAGGCCCACTTCGTCAGCGCCCGCGCTCACACAATCAACCGCCAGGCGGATCACCTCGTCTTCATGCACCGCGCCCTGCAGCGTGCAGCCGAAGGCGGTGGACAGACCCACTTCCAGTGAGGTTGCGGGTGCGCTGTCGCGCCGCAGCGCGGCCACTGTGCGCAATTCGTCGAGCATCTGTGCACGGGTCTTGCGCACATTGGCGAGCGAATGGGCCTCACTGGCCGAGACCGGCAGGGTGATCTTGTGCACCCCGGCGGCAAAGGCGGCCTCTGCCCCACGGGCATTGGGCACCAGCACCATGATGGTCAGGCGCCGGTGTCGCGCGACATGGGTCAGTGCATGGCGCACCACCTCGGCAGCGTCCGCCATCTGCGGCATCAGGCGCGCCGGCACGAACGACGCCACCTCGATCTCGCGCAAGCCGGCGGCCACCAGCGCGTCGATCCAGCGGCACTTGTCGGCCGTGGCCATGGTTGCCGACACGGACTGCAACCCATCGCGCGGGCCGACCTCGCTGATGCGCACGTCGGGGGTGGGGCTGGAAGGCATGTCCGCATGGTACCGCCTGGGCTCTGAGCAGGACTGCATTCAAAAAAGTCACAGGTCAAACCCCCGCAGGGTTTTTAATGTTGGGCAAAGGTTGGAATACATTGGCAGGCATGAAAAAGCCCCGCGCGGTCTTGTTTGACGCCTATGGCACGCTGTTCGACGTGTACAGCATCGCCATGCTGGCCGAGCAGCTGTTTTCCGGTCAGGGCCAGCGGCTGGCCCTGCTCTGGCGTGACAAGCAGATTGAATACACACGCCTGGCCACCACCAGCAACCACGGCGCGCACTACCAGCCGTTCTGGACGCTGACCGAGGCTGCCCTGCGCTACGCCATCAAGTCCGTGGCGCCCGCCGCGCGCGCTGAATGGGCCACCGGCGGCTTTGAAGACCACCACCGCGCGCTCATGGGCCAGTATCGCCACCTCTCGGGCTTTCCGGAAACGCGCGCCGTGCTCACGGCGCTGCGCGAACGCGGCCTCAAGACCGGCATCCTGTCCAACGGAGACCCCGAGATGCTGGGCATTTCGGTGCGTAGCGCCGGACTGGACGAGCTGCTCGACCATGTGATCAGCGTGCACCTGGTGCGCCTGTTCAAGACCGCGCCCGAAGCCTACGCCCTGGGCCCGGCTGCCACGGGTGTGCCGGCAAATGAGACGCTGTTTGTCAGCTCCAACAGCTGGGACGCGCTTGCCGCCACCTGGTTTGGCTACCAGACACTCTGGGTCAACCGCCAGAACGCGCCGTTCGAAGAACTCGGCACCGCGCCGCACCGCATCGGCAGCAGCCTGCGCGATGTTTTGGAGATGCTGTGAACGCCCCCCTGCGCCGCTTCGCGTCTTCCCCCCTTTCCTGCGGGACGAGAGTCGCAGCCTGTGGCCCGGCGAAGCCGGTTCCACCGCTGACCTGACTCAGCCCAACGTACCGCCGAGACCAATCCTTTCAGTATTTATTTTCTTTTGGAGCAACGTATGACCACCCACAAAACACCCCGCACCCAGATCCACGGCCTGCAAGTCGCCACCGAACTGTTTGAGTTCGTCAACAGCCAGGTGCTACCAGGCTCTGGTGTGTCCAGCGAGACTTTCTGGAAGGGCTTTGACGCCATCGTGAGCGACCTCGCGCCCAAGAACGCGGCCCTGCTGGCCGAACGCGACCGGCTGCAGGCAGAGCTGGACAAATGGCACAGCGCCAACCCCGGCCCGGTGCGCGACATGCTGGGCTACCGCAAGTTCCTGGAGACCATTGGCTACCTCGTGCCCGAGCCGAAAAAGGTCAAGGCCACCACCAAGAACGTGGACGACGAGCTGGCGGTGCAGGCCGGCCCGCAGCTGGTGGTGCCGATCCTGAACGCGCGCTACGCGCTCAACGCCGCCAACGCACGCTGGGGCAGCCTGTACGACGCGCTCTACGGCACCGACGTGATCAGCGAAGACAAAGGCTGCGGCAAAGTAGGTCCAGGCAAGAAGGGCGGCTACAACCCCAAGCGCGGCGCCAAGGTGATCGAATACGCGCGCCACGTGCTCGACCGCTGCGCACCGCTGAAGAAGGGCTCCCATGTGGGTTCCACCGCCTACAAGATCAACAAGGACGGCGAGCTCGTGGTCGGTCTCAACGGCGGCGGCACCAGCAAACTGGCCGACCAGGCCCAGCTCGTGGGCTACCAGGGTGAAGCGAAGTCGCCCACCGCTGTGCTGCTCAAACATAACGGCCTGCACCTGGACATCCAGATCAACCGCGCTACGCCGATTGGCAAAAGCGACGCCGCTGGCGTGAGCGATCTGGTGGTGGAAGCCGCGCTGTCCACTATCCTCGACCTCGAAGACTCGGTAGCCGCGGTGGACGCACAGGACAAGGTACTGGCCTACCGAAACTGGCTCGGCATCCTGCAGGGCACGTTGGTGGAGTCGTTCCAGAAGGGCGGCCAGACCATGACCCGCGGCCTCAACGCGGACCGCGAATACACCGCACCGAACGGAAAACCCGTGCGCCTGCACGGCCGCTCGCTCATGTTCCTGCGCAACGTCGGTCACCTCATGACCAACCCCGCCATCCTCTGGGGCGAGGAAGGCCAAGAGATTCCCGAAGGCATTCTGGACGCAATGGTCACCACCACCATCGCCCTGCACGACCTCAAGCGCACAAAAAGGGACGCGATCCGCAACTCGCGAAAGGGCTCGGTCTACATCGTCAAGCCCAAGATGCACGGCCCGCGCGAGGTGGCGTTTGCCGCCGAGCTGTTTGGCCGCGTCGAGCAGGTGCTCAGTCTGCCGGAGAGCACCGTCAAGTTGGGCATCATGGACGAGGAGCGCCGCACCAGCGTCAACCTCAAGGCCTGTATTGCTGCCGCCGCCAGCCGGGTGGCCTTCATCAACACCGGCTTCCTCGACCGCACCGGCGACGAGATGCACAGCACTATGATGGCCGGCCCGATGGTGCGCAAGGGCGACATGAAGACCAGCGCCTGGATCCAGGCCTACGAGCGCAACAACGTGCTGGTGGGTCTGGCCTGCGGCCTGCGCGGCAAGGCGCAGATCGGCAAAGGCATGTGGGCCATGCCCGACCTGATGAAGGCCATGATGGAGCAGAAGATCGCCCACCCCAAAGCCGGCGCCAACACCGCCTGGGTGCCCAGCCCGACGGGGGCTACGCTGCACGCCCTGCACTACCACCAGGTGCTGGTGTCCGACGTGCAGAAAGGCCTGGAAAAAATCGACGCCTCTCAGGAGCGCGACAACCTGCTGACCGGTCTGCTGACCGTGCCGGTGTCGAGCAACCCCAACTGGAGCGCCGAGGAAAAACAGCAGGAACTGGACAACAACGCCCAAGGCATTCTGGGCTACGTGGTGCGCTGGGTTGACCAGGGCGTAGGCTGCTCCAAGGTGCCCGACATCCACAACGTGGGTCTGATGGAAGACCGCGCTACGCTGCGCATCTCCAGCCAGCACATGGCCAACTGGCTGCTGCACGGCGTTGTGACCGAAGCACAGGTGAAGAAGACTTTCGAGCGCATGGCCGCGGTGGTCGACGGCCAGAACGCCGGCGACCCGTTCTACAAACCCATGGCCGGCAACTTCAAGAAAAGCATGGCCTACCAGGCCGCGCTGGACCTGGTGTTCAAGGGCAAGGAACAGCCCAGCGGCTACACCGAGCCGCTGCTGCACGCCTGGCGCCTCAAAGTGAAAGCTGCCGCCTGATCTGACAACGAGGAGTCGAGGAGACTGACGGCGCCCTTCGAGGCGCCGTTTTTTTTGGCCATTGCACCCGGCCGGGTCTGGCGCAGGATGTGCTTGCAATCGAGCATGACGTCCAACGCACTGATCTCCACTCCTTCGCCGTCGCTGCCGGAACCCAGCCTGAGCAAGCTCGACAGCGCCCTGCTCAGCATCCTCGTCAAAGACGGCCGCGCCTCCTTCGCCGATATCGCACGCCAGCTTGGCATTTCCCGCGCGCACGCGCGGGCCCGGGTGCAGGCGCTGCAGGCCAGCGGCGTGATCGAGCTGTTCGGCGCGGTGATCAACCCGGAGAAGCTGGGCAAGGTGCTGTCGACCTTTCTCGATATCCAGGTCGCGCCGGTGGCCCTAGAGGCGGTGGCACAGGAGCTGGCCGATTGCAAGGAAGTGGTCAGCCTCTACATCATGAGCGACCTCAAGAGCCTGCACGTGCATGCGCTGACCGAAGGCGTTCAGGACTTCGAGGCCTTTGTTCACCGCCACCTGTTCAACCGGCCCGACATCCTGTCGGTCGATTGCAAGACCCTGCTCACCCGGGTCAAGCACCGGCGCGGCGGCGCCCGGCTGTGAGCGGTGCGTCCAGCGTGGTGCGCGCGCACCGGGCGGGTGCAGGCTGAACATTCGTCACCGCCGCGGCCGCTGGACGGGGCCGGCACGCTACCGATGCCATCCAAACGGCATCCAGCTGTTGACAAACGATCACCCGGAGCGGATCGGCTGAACATTCGATCACGCCGCCTGTGGCAAACGGCACCGGCCACGGTGTTTCTTGGTGCAGTCGTGCCCCCTGTCGATCAGGACTTTATTGAATATTTTCAATGACTTAAGTGATTTTTGGTGTGTGGCACAGCGCTTGCGCATGGGTCTGGGTGTGGCCGTACAAACGGCAGCGCCATTTTTTCCAACCCACCCAGGAGTCTCACCATGTCACTCGTTCGCCGCCAGTTCCTCTCCCGTGCCGCTGTTGCAGGCAGCGTGCTCGGCGCACCCGCCCTGGTCCACGCCCAGGGCAAGGCCCAGTTCAACTGGAAAATGACCAGCGCCTATCCCAAGGGTTCGCCCTTCTACATGGCGGGGCCCGGCAGCGCCACCGACCTGGCCAAGCGCATCCTCGAGATGTCGGACGGTCAGCTCAACATTCAGGTGTTTGGCGCTGGCGAGCTGATCCCCGCGTTTGAAGGTTTCGATGCGGTGCGCGCCGGCACCGTGGAAATGAACCACGCCAATGCCTACTTCTGGACCGGCAAGACCTCCGCCGCCCAGTACTTCACCGCCGTGCCGTTCGGCATGAACTTCCAGGCCGTCAATGGATGGCTGTATGACGGCGGCGGCATCGACCTCTGGAACGAGGTCTACGCGCCTTTCGGCATGGTGGCCATGCCCTGCGGCAACACCGGCGTGCAGATGACCGGCTGGTTCAAGAAGGAAATCAAGTCTGTGGCCGACCTCAAAGGCCTGAAGATGCGCATCCCTGGACTGGCGGGCAAGGTCTACGCCAATCTTGGGGTGGACGTGAAGGTGCTGCCGGGCGGCGAGATCTTCCCCGCCCTGGAGCGCGGCGTGATTGATGCGGCCGAGTTCGTCGGACCGTTCCAGGATCGCCGCCTCGGCCTGCAGAAAGCCGCCAAGTACTACTACACCACCGGCTGGCACGAGTCTGCAACGGTGTCCGAACTGCTCATCAACAAGGCTGCCTGGGACAAACTGCCCAAGCACCTGCAGGCGGTGGTCAGCAACGCATCAGCGGCCTGCAACGTGATCAGCGAAGCCTGGTGCCAGAAGGCTAACTCCGAAGCCATGGACGACTTGGTGAACAACCAGAAGGTGATCGCCCGGCCGCTGCCCGCGGACGTAATCAAGGCGCTTCGTGCCGAGACCGAGAAGGTGCTCGCCGAGGCGGTGGCCAAGGACCCGATGACCAAGAAGGTGCGCGACTCGTACATGGCGTACAAGGCCAAGTCTGACCGCTGGAGCGAGATCAGCGAAGAGGCCTACCACACCCAGGTGCGGGGCTGAACATGAGCGCAGCCGGGCATATCCACACGCCTGCCGCGTTGCGCGGCATCGAGTCGTTCATCGACTGGATCGGGCGCGTCACCGCGTGGGTGGCACTGGCCATGATCGGCCTGGTGGCGCTCAACGTGATCCTGCGCTACTCGCTGAGTCTGGGCTCGGTGTGGGCGCAGGAGCTGGAGTGGCACCTGCTCGCTGCGCTCATTCTTCTGGGCATGTGCCACGCGCTGCAGCGCGGCGACAACGTCCGGGTGGACCTTTTCTATGCCCGGTATTCGCCCACCACCAAGTTCGTGGTGGACGTCTTCGCTGCGCTGCTGACGGCGGCCGTGGCCTTGCTGTTCGTTTACCTGTCGCTGCCTTACGTGGGGCAGTCGTATTCGATCCTGGAGGGCTCTCCCGATCCGGGCGGCATTCCCTACCGATGGGCGGTGAAGGCGCTGATTCCACTGGGCTACAGCCTGGTCGCGCTACAGCAGCTGGCGCACCTGATGCGGCTGGTGATCACCCGCCGCGCAAGCCTGGAGGGCGCCCATGTTTGAGATGCAGACCTACGCCCTGCTGATGCTGGGCGGCTTTTTTGTCATGCTGATGATCGGCATCCCGGTCGCCATCAGCCTGGCCACGGTGGGCCTGGTGTTCGGCTACATGGGTTTCGGCGAGACGCTGTTCAGCCTGTTACCCGCCCGCTTTTACGGCATCGTCTCGGGCTACCAGTGGATGGCCATCCCGCTGTTCGTGTTCATGGGCGTGATGCTGGAGAAATCGCGACTGGCAGACGACCTGCTGGACGTGATGGGCCACATCGCCGGCGGAGTGCGCGGCGGCATGGGCGTGGGCATTGTGCTGTTCGGCGTGCTCATGGGCGCCACCACCGGCATTGTGGGTGCCACCATCATCACGCTGGGCCTGCTCACCCTGCCCACGCTGCTGCGGCGCGGCTACGACAAACGCGTGGCCTGCGGCGTGATTTGCGCCTCGGGTACGCTGGGGCAGATCATTCCGCCCAGCCTGATCCTGATCCTGCTGTCCGACATCATGCAGCTCTCGGTGGGCACGCTGTTTGCCGCTGCGGTGGGCCCGGGCATGCTGCTGGCTGGCGTTTACATCGTCTACCTGCTGGTGATGGGCATGCTCAGGCCCCACAC
This sequence comes from Hydrogenophaga sp., assembly GCF_011390835.1. Taxonomy (GTDB): domain Bacteria; phylum Pseudomonadota; class Gammaproteobacteria; order Burkholderiales; family Burkholderiaceae_C; genus Hydrogenophaga. The sequence goes on from NZ_JAABRQ010000019.1 coordinate 46,132, forward strand.
CATGCCGCCGGTGCCAGTGGCCGAGCGCGATGCGCTGTCGCGCCGCGATTTGTGGATCCGCTTTTTCAAGGTGCTAGTGCCGCCGATCATGCTGGTGGTGGCGGTGCTGGGCTCCATCGTGGGCGGCATCGCCGCCCCCACCGAGGCCGCCTCCATGGGCGCGGTGGGCGCGGTGGTCATCACCGCCCTGTCGGGTCGCTTCAGCCTGAAAACCCTGCGCGAGGCGGCGCTCGACACCAGCAAGATCACCGCCATCATGATGTTCATCCTGATGCTGGCGCAGGTCTTCGCCCTGTCGTTCCGGGGCCTGCACGGCGAAATGCTGATCGAGAAAATGTTCGATGCCCTGCCCGGTGGCGCCAACACCGCCGTGTGGTTCATGATGATGATCATCTTTGTGTTGGGCTTCTTCATCGAGTGGATCGAGATCAGCTACATCGCAGTGCCGCTGTTCCTGCCCATCCTGCTGAACATGGGTGTGGACCCGGTGTGGCTGGCGATGCTGATCACCATGAACCTGCAGTCGAGCTTCCTCACGCCGCCGTTCGGCTGGGCCCTTTTCTACCTGAAAGGCGTGGCGCCACCCGAGGTCGGCATCAAGGACATCTACCAGGGTGTTCTGCCCTTCATTGCACTGCAGTTGTGTGCGCTGGTGCTGCTGTTCCTCTATCCGCAGATCGCGCTGTGGCTGCCCAAGGCCATCGGCTGGTGATCGGGGAGGCACCATGGACATCCTCAACCAACACAGTGGCCTGTGGCTGCTGGGCCTGGCGCTCGCCCTGCTGGCCACGGGTGTGATCGCCGGCATCCTCGCGGGACTGCTCGGCGTCGGCGGCGGCATCGTCATCGTGCCGGTGCTCTACCACCTGTTCACCCTGCTGGGCATCGACGAATCGGTGCGCATGCACGTGACGGTGGGCACCTCGCTGGCCACCATCATTCCCACTTCCATCATGTCCAGTCGCGCACATCGCAAACGCGGCAGCCTGGACCTCGCGCTGATCAAGCGGCTCATGCCCTCGGTGATTGTGGGCGTGCTGGCAGGCTCGGTGGCCAGCCGCTACCTCAGTGGCTCCGTGCTCACCGCGGTGTTCGCTACGGTGGCGCTGGTGGTGGCGCTGAACATGGCATTCAAGCGCGAGGGCTTCGCACTGGCGGACGGCCTGCCGGGCCAGGTGGGCACTTCGCTGCTGGGGGGCGGCATTGGCGGCATCTCGACGCTCATGGGCATCGGTGGCGGCACCCTGAGCGTGCCCATCCTCAACGCCTTGCGCGTGCCCATGCACACCGCCGTGGGCACGGGCGCCATGCTGGGTATGGTGATCAGTTTTCCCGGGGCGCTGGCGTTTCTGATCAACGGCCTGGGTGTGGCCGGCCGCCCACCCGCGAGCCTGGGCTATGTGAACCTGCTGGGCATGGCCACGATCGTGCCCGCCACCATGGCCACCACCGGCTGGGGAGCAAAACTCGCCCATGCCATCGACGCGCGCCGCCTGCGCCAGGTATTTGCTGTCTTTCTCGCACTCACCTCGCTGCGCATGTTCTACGGCCTGCTGCACTGAGGGCCGCTGCCAACTTGACGGCGAAGAGTGGAGTCCCACTGCGGCCCGCAACGCGGCACAAACACCCGACAATCTGTGATCTGAGTACCGACACCACCCTAAGGAGACCTCCCCTGTGATCCACACCCTCACCGCTCTCGGCGGCATGCACGTGGCCCCACACCACCTGGCCGCGCAGGCCGGGCGCGACGTGTTGCGCGACGGTGGCAACGCAGTCGAGGCCATGGTGGCCGCTGCCGCCGCCATTGCCGTGGTCTACCCGCACATGAACGCCATCGGTGGCGACGGCTTCTGGCTCATCCACGAACCCGGCAAGGAGCCCGTGGCCATCAGTGCCTGTGGCCCTGCTGCGGCCCTGGCCGACCTGGACTTCTACGCCGGGCACGACAGCATTCCGTCGCGCGGACCAAAGGCCGCCCTTACCGTGGCCGGCACCATCGGCGGCTGGGCCAAGGCGCTGGAGGTGGCAGCACCTTGGGGACCCGCCTTGCCCTTGTCGCGCTTGCTGGCTGACGGCATTCGCCATGCGCACAACGGCATCGCCGTCACCGAGAGCCAGTCGGCTCTCACGCGCGAGAAGTTCGACGGCCTGAAGGACGCGCCAGGGTTTGCGCAGACCCACCTGGTCGATGGCCAGCCGCCCGCGGTGGGCCACATCCTCAAACAGCCCACGCTGGGCCGCACGCTCGCCGAACTGGCCGAGCGTGGCCTGGACGATTTCTATCGCGGAGAGCTCGCTGCACGCATCGGCGCTGAGCTCGAGCGCGTGGGCAGCCCGCTGCGCAGCAGCGACCTCGCGGCCTACCGGGCGCAGATCGTCGAGCCCCTCTCGGTGCGGCTGAACGACAGTACCATCTACAACCTGCCGCCCCCCACGCAAGGCCTCTCGGCCCTGATGATCCTGGGCCTGTTCGAGCGCCTTGGGGTGACCGAGGGCGAGGGCTTTTCCCACGTGCATGGTCTGGTGGAAGCGACCAAACGCGCATTTCGCGTGCGCGAGCGCGTGGTCACCGATCCGCAGCGCCTGCCCGCCGACCCCAAGAGCTTCCTCAAGCCCGCCTCACTGACCGATCTGGCCACCGAAATCGACCGCGAGAAAGCGCTTCCGTGGCCCGACGTGGCTGCGCCAGGCGACACCATCTGGATGGGCTGCATCGACGCGCAAGGCCGCGCGGTGAGCTTCATCCAGAGCGTGTACTGGGAGTTCGGCTCGGGCGTGGTGCTGCAGGACACCGGCATCGTGTGGCAAAACCGGGGCACCAGCTTCTCGCTCGACCCCAAGGCACTCAACGTGCTGAAGCCTGGCCACCGGCCATTTCACACACTCAACCCGGCACTGGCGCTGTTCGACGACGGCCGCGTCATGCCCTACGGCACCATGGGTGGCGAGGGCCAGCCCCAGACCCAGGCGGCGGTGTTCACGCGTTACGCCCGCTTTGGCCAGGGCCTGCAGCAGGCGGTGACCGCGCCGCGCTGGCTGCTCGGCCGAACCTGGGGCGACGTGAGCACCACGCTCAAGCTGGAAAGCCGCTTCGAGCCGGCGCTGATCGAACAACTGCGCGAAGCCGGCCATGCGGTGGAGGTGCTGCCCGAAGCCTTCAGCGACACCATGGGCCATGCCGGCGCGCTGGTGCGCCACCCGAACGGCGTGATTGAAGGGGCAGCCGACCCGCGCAGCGACGGCATCGTGGCCGCGCTGTGAGCACGCGCGCAACAACGGCACGATGGCGCTGAGCTACCTGATCTTCGACGCCAGCGACGACGGCGAAGGCACCGGCACCTGGGAGGCGATGGCCAGCGTGCGCGCCGCCGATCTGCCGGGGGTGCTGGCCGAAGTGCGGGCGGTGATGGCCCAGGCCGTTGCCGACAGTCCAGGGCCGCAGGGGCCTTTGGACGAGGGTGGCGCCTGGGACGCCGAGCAGCAGGTGCAGACCGACGGCGGCTGGACCACGGTGACGCTGACCCTCACCGGCCCCTGGGGCTGGGGCGAAGCGCTGGTGGGGCGCTTCACCGACTGACGCCCAGTCAGCGGCCCCTGAACACCGCGGCCCGCTTTTCGCGGAACGAGGCCACACCTTCCTTCGCATCCTCGCTCTGCGCCAGGCGTTACTGCACCGCTTCGAACTCGGCCTGGGCCACGATGGGCCCTTGTTCGACCGCGAGCACGGCGCTGCGCCGGGTCTCGATCACCGCCAGAGGCGCTTGCTCGGCGATGGTCTGGGCGAGGCGCAGCGCCTCAATGAACTCGGTGCCCGCGGGCACGACGCGCTGAATGTAGTTGAGGCGCAATGCCTCGGCGCTGCCGAACTCGTCGCCCGTTAGCAGGTGCAGCAAAGCGTTGCCCAGGCCCGAGCGCTCGGCCATGCGCAGCGTGGCGCCGCCAGTGGCCATGATGCCGCGCTTGACTTCAAGCTGCGAAAAACGGCCGTTGTCGGCCGCCACCACGATGTCGGCGGCGAGCATGAGCTCGATGCCCAGCGTGTAGGTGATGCCCTTGACTGCGACCACCATGGGCTTGGCGCGGCGGCGCCAGCGCGGGTCACCCAGATCCACCGGATCGACCCAGCCCTCGGGCACCGGCGATTCACCGCGCTGCATCAGCGGCGCAAAACTGGGCAGATCGAGCCCGGCGGTGAAGTGATCGCCCTGCGCGTGCAAGAGGCCGACGCGCAGGACCGGGTCGTCGTCGAGCCGCGTGTACGCTTCGGCCAGCGCGCGCAGCATGGCGGGCGTGAATCCATTGCGTTTGGCGGGCCGGTCGATGCCGATCAGCAGCACATGGCCGCGTTGCTCGGTGGAGATGCGACCTTCGACGGAGGTGGGTTTCGCGCTTGTGTTCATGCAGGTCATCATGGCAAAGACAGCCGGTTCGCACCGGTCACGCAGGCGTCAATGCAACTTACCCGGCGCGCGCGGCGGCCAACAGCTGGGCCAGGCCGGCCTGACGGCTGAGCTCATCGAACCAGACCTGGTAACCGGCGTCGCTCGGGTGCAAGCCGTCGCGTGCGTGCAGGCCGGGTTTCTGAACGAACGGATCGTTCTCGGGCGCCTGAAACAGATTGATGTAGATGGCGCCGTGGCGCTGCGCCGCGGCCTGGATGAAGCCGTGCAATCGCTCTGCGCGCGTGGTCATGAGCGAGGACAACGGCGGGAAAAAGAACGGTGCGTTACCGACATTGCCGGCGGGCATGATGAGCACACGACCGGCACGAGCGGCCGCGAGTGCGACCGCGCGATCAATGTCGTCGCGCATGGCATCGGCACGGCGCAGGCGGATCACGTCATTGCCGCCGGCCTGGATCAGCACAACGTCGTAGCGCGCATCGTCGGCCTGCAGCTGCTGCACCACACCTTCGAAGGTGGCGCCGTCGCGGGCGCGGTTGTCGATGCGCAGGCGCGGATAGGCCTGGGCCAGCAGGCCGGCCAGGCTGGCCTGGGGTGAGCTGGCGCCGGTGCCCACACCGGTGCTGTCGCCCACGATCAGGAGGCGCAAGGTGGGGTTGGGCGGTGTGTGCTGGAAGGGCTCGCTGTCGCGCGCGAGCTGCGCCGCCGTGCTGATGCGCGAAGCAGCGCAACCGCCCAGGACCAGCACCGCGGTGGCCGCGGCCAGGCCCAGAAACAAAAGCGCGGTTTTCATGCGCCCCAGTCTAGGTCAGGCGAGGGGCAAGGCCCGACCCAGGGGTTTCTTGCGCAGTGCCGGCTCAGTCTTCTTCGGTCAGGGTGAGCAGGATGTCGCTGTACCAGGCGCAGTTCAGGCCCAGCGATTCGTCGAGCACCAGATCGCGGTTGCCCATGTCCATGCGCGAGGAGTGCACGCCCAGCAAGCGCCAGGGCAACGCCTTGGTGGCGGGGGTGGTGGGCGCCGGATCGCGCATCACCACGGCCGCGCCGCTGGTGCCGCGGTGGGTTCGCGCGTCGGTGAGGAAAAAGCCCTGGCCCTGAAAGCGGATGCCCAGGGGGGAAGCGATGGCGGCCAGCCGCACCACCGGCAGGTGGTGCACGACATCGTGAAAGCCCAGTGGAAAGCCCACGACCATGAGCGAGGCATCGGCAGGCACGGCGGCGAATGCAGCCTGGATATGGTCGGGGGTGAACACGCGGTAGACGGCCGAGGGCGGAAACGCAGCGCGCTCCAGCTCGATCACGGCTACATCGATCTCCCCCGCACTGTCGCGGCCCTGGTGCCACAGCGCCTGGCCGTCGCGGTACAGCGGCACCGAGAAACCGGTGGATTTGGTGAGGTTGGTGGCATCCAGGTGCAGCTCAATCACCAGCCGGTCGGGCAGGTGATCACTGGCCTCGTCGATCACCACGTGGCGGCTGGTGACCAGGTAAATCCGGTCCTCACGCTCAAAAAAGAAACCACTGGCGTTGGTGAGCGCGAACTCGCCCAGGTAGGTCGACACCTGGGGTGCGGCGAGAAACAGCGGATCGACAGCGACTGTGCGTGTCGCGGGACGCAGCGACTCGGGCTGGGCCATCGGGGGGGGAGATTTTTTCGTGGTCACCGTTCGAGTGTCGCACCAATGCCCGTCCAGAGGAAAGTGATTCAGCGCAGGCGCTGCACTGCCTGCGACGGCACGGCCGAAGCCTGGTTGCCCCAGGACTGGCGCAGGTGTGTGACCACGGCAGCGATTTCAGCATCGGTCAGCAGGGTGCGGTAGGGCGGCATGCCGAACGGTTGTGAGTTACCAGCGGTGGCGGGCGGGAAACCCCCGCCCAACACCACCAGCACCGGATTGGCGGCCGAAGCCTGGGTCACGGCGCGGTTGCCCGCCAGCGCCGGGTAGATGCCTGCGGCGCCCTGGCCCTGCTCGCCATGGCAGTCAGCACAACGCTGTTCGTACACCCGCGCGCCCAGCTCTCGCTGGTCACCGCGCGCTGGCTCGAAGGCCACCGGTGTGACCGGCCGAGGGGCCAGGGATTGCAGGTAGATGGCCATCGCCCGCAGGTCAGGCTCGGACAGGTGTTGCGTGCTGCCGAACACCACCTCGGCCATCGGCCCGACGGCCGAGGCTTCGTGCGCGAGGCCGTCGCGCAACAGGTTGACGATGCGCTGGGTTTCCCAGTGGGTCACGCTGCCTTCGGTCTGTGCGTGCAGCGAAGGCGCATACCAGCCTGGTTCGGGCAGCTGCCCTCCCGAGAATTCGCCGTCGGCCACCACGCCACCCATGACATCGCGCGTGGCGTGGCAGGCCGCGCAGTGGCCCAGGCCGCGCACCAGGTAAGCACCCCGATTCCACTCGGCGCTCTGGCCGGTATCCGCCACAAAGGCTTCGGGCTTGAAATACAGCGCACGCCAGGCGGCCAGCGCGAGCTGGGTGTTGTAGGGCCATCGCAGTGCGTGGGGCGTGGCGGCCTGATTCACCGCAGGCAGGCTCTTCAGAAAAGCGTAAAGCGCGTCACTGTCCTCGCGGGTGATGCGGGTGGTGCTGTCATAGGGAAAGGCGGGGACCAGCAGGCGACCGTCTCGCGACTGGCCCAGGTGCATGGCGCGCCAGAACGCGTCGGCGCTCCAGCGCCCCAGCCCGGTGTCGTCATCGGGCGTGAGGTTGCTGGCAAAGACGGTGCCAAAGGGCGTGACCAAGGGTCGCCCGCCCGCGTAAGGCAGGCCGCCACGAGCCGTGTGGCAAGCGGCGCAATTGCCTGCGCGCGCCAGGTAAGCACCACGTTCCACCAGCGCCGAGGCAACGTCCACGCGGGCCGCCGGGTCCACCGGCGGCAGGGCGCGCGCGCTCAGGTCGCGTCCCAGCACCACCGCCACACCCGCCAGCAACACGGCGGCCGACAAGGCCGCCAGAGCCAGCAGGCGCTTCACCGTGAGCAGGGGAGTTCGGCCAGCCATATGGCGCTCAGGGCACGGCACTGCCACAACGCATCGGCATCGGCTCGCTGACCGGCGGCGCAGGCTTGCTGTTGGCGGGCACCGGGCGAGAAGACAGCCAGGCCGCCAGCGCGGCCACGTCCTCGGGCGGCAAGGCCTTGGCGATCTGCGCCATGCAGTCGGGCACATGGGCGTGGCGCAAGCCGGTCTGCCAGGCACCCAGCTGGCCGATCAAATAGTCGCGCGGCAGACCCACCAAACCTGGCACGGCGGGGTTCACACCGGTGAGCGACTGACCGTGACAGGCCACGCAGGCCGGCACCTTGAGCGCGGCGTCGCCGTCACGCACCAGGATCTCGGCGCGGTTCATCGCCGAGGCCGAGGCCTGCACCGGCTGTGGCGGTGGATAGGGCAGGTCGATGGCAGCGAAATGCGCAGCGATGTCGCGCAAGTAGGCGTCGCTCAGGTGATCGAGCAGGTTGGCCATGCCCGGGTTCTGGCGCCGACCATCACGAAAGTGGGTGAGCTGGTTGTACAGGTAGCCGGCCGGCTTGCCGGCAATGCGCGGGAAGTAGCCGCTGCTGGTGGCGCGACCCTGGTTGCCGTGGCACAGCGTGCAGGCCATCATGCGCTGGTCCATGGTGTGTGGCACGGTGTGGGGCACCGGTTCGGCCCACGCCAGGGGCCAGGCCAGCAGCCAGACCCAGCCCATCCACCTTCCGCCACGCACGCGCGCCCAAGCTCTCAACATGCGGCGACGATATCAGGCGCCGCTGGCGCTCAGCAGCGGGGCAAACAATGCCGCAATGCCGAGGAAGGAAAAGAAACCCACCACGTCGGTCACCGTGGTCAGGATGATGGACGATGCGGTCGCCGGGTCCTGGCCGAAGCGGCGCAACAAAATGGGTACCAGGGCACCGGTGACACCCGCGGCCAGCATGGAGATCACCATGGCCAGCACGATCACGCCCACCAGCGGCAGCGAGCGGCTCCAGACGTACACTGCCAACCCGGTGGTGGCAGCCACAGCCACCCCGTTGAGCAAGCCGGTGACCGCCTCCTTGCCGACCACCGCCGGCCAGTGCCTCAGGCTGATCTCGCGCAGCATCAGCCCACGCATGGTCACGGCCAGCGCCTGGGCGCCGGCGTTGCCCGACTGACCGGCCACCACCGGCAGCAGCACGGCCAGCGCGGTGAACTGGGCAATGGTGCTTTCGAATAGGCCCACCACCGCTGCGGCGAGGAAAGCCGTGAGCAGGTTGATCTGCAGCCAGGGCAGGCGCTTTTTCATGGCGAAGACCGGCGAGGACAAGGCACGCTCGTCCGGGCTCGCACCCACCATGGTCAACATGTCCAGGCTGGTCTCCTGCTCGACCGCGGCCATCAGCTCGGCCGGCCGGATCACACCGATGAAGCGGCCCCCCACGTTGACCACCGGCAACACATTGATGGACTGGTTCTGCATCATCTCCACCACGTCTTCGCGCGGGTCGAGGTCGTTGACGACCGCCACCACCCGGCGGGTGATATCGGCCAGCGGCAGCTCGCGCGCTGCCAGCGCCAGGTCTTGCACCTCCACGCGGCCGGTGAGCCGGCCTTCATCGTCAACCACCAGCAGTTCGCGCAGGCCGTCGCGCGGAATCTGGCGCAGGCGCTCAATGGCCTCGGCCACAGTCATGCCGGTGCGCAAGGGACTCACGCGAGGGTCCATCAAATGCCCGGCGCTGTCGCTGGGGTAAGCCAGCAGCTCGCGCAATTCCCGGCTGGCTTCCGCACCGAGGCGCTGCAACCAGGCTTCCCGAGCCTCAGCCTCCATCTGGGTCAGCACCGCCACCACGACCACCGGTTCGCCCTCGGTGAGCAGATAACTCGCCAAAGCCTCGGGCAGGCGGTCGACCACGGCCAGTGCCACGTCGGGTGCGAGCGCCTCCCAGGCGCGCAGACTGGCGTGGCGCGGGTGGCTGGCGATCAGGGTGGCCGCATCGTCGGCCGGCATGGCCTCAAACAACCGGGCTGCTTCGTGCGGATAGTCGAGCACAAAGCGGTGGGACAGCACCGCCTCGGCCGTGACCAGCGACTCAGCGCTCATCGTCACCTCTGGGCTCAGGCCACACCGGTGGCACCCGCGGCATCAGCGGCAGGCAGACCGCCACCAGACTCACTACGGTCTGCCAGCAGGCGCGCACCATGAGCCCGGTCAGACCGATGTCGGCGTGAGACTCGCTGGGCTCGGGGGCCTGGTTGCGGCGCAGCGCACGGGTCATGGCGTCGTGTGTCATCACGCCCAGCAAACGGTCGCCCGACTCCACCACAGGCAAAGCCGAGGCCGAAGCCCAGCCCGGGTGGGCTGGGGCGCCAGCCAGCGGCGCCAGCGCCATCAGCACCGCCGGCGTGAGCTGCATCAGCGTGGCCAGGGTGGCCACGTCGGGCGCGCGCAGCAGGCTGGGCAGCGGCACCACACCCAGCAGTCGGCGCGCCTCGTCGGTGACAAACACCGCCGGGTGACCCACCTCCGTCTGCCGCACCCGCGCCAGCGCATCGGCCGCTCGGGTCGATGCGGGCAGCATGATCACGCTCGGATCGGCCCAAGCCCCCAGGGCGTCCTGGTCGAAACCCAGCAACATGGTCGAAGCCAGCGACGATGCGGTGGGCAGACCCGCAATCAAGGTATTGCGCCGCTCCGGCGGCATGTAGCGCAGCAGCGACACCGTGACCTGCATGTTCATCGCCGAGAACAGTTCGAGTGCCCGCGCGTCCGATAGCGCCGCCACGCAGCGCGAAGCTTGTCGCGGCAACATCGCCGCCATCACGCTGGCCGCGATGCGCGCCGCGGCGCGCTCGAAAATGGCGGCGGACGCCTGCGCATCGAGGGTCTCCAGCACCCGAGCCGCCTGAACTGGGTGCGCTTGCATGAAGGCCAGGCTGAGCGCGGCCTCGCGGTCCACCGGGCGGTTGGCGTCCATCGGCTCAGCTCCCTTCGCGCGGCGCGAGCACCACGATAGCTTCGTCGTGGTAAATCCGCCCCGGCAGCATCACGCGGCCTTCGGTGGTTTCCAGCACCAGCGAAGTCGCGGTGACTTCGATCAGCAGGCCTTCGTGCCCGGCCACGCGCACCCGCTGGCCCGCCCGCAGGCTTTGTCCGAGGTGGTGCGCACCAATGAGGTTGGCGACGTAGGTGCGCGCGCCCAGGCTGATGGCCAGAGCCAAGCCGCCCAGCAGCGCCACCAGCAGTACGGCGACGAAGATCGCGAGCCAGGTGACTTTGATGCCGATCTGGTCGGCGCCCACCAGCAAGGCGAGCACCAGCGTGGCGCCCTGCGCCACGCGGGCCAGTGCCAGGCGCTGAGGCGCGGCCAGCCCGCTGGCAGTGGCCTGCACGAGATCCGCCACCAGACTAGAGAGGAGGAAGCCGACCCCGATGATGAGCAGGCCAGCCGCCACTGTCGGCAGGTGATCGAGCAGGCGGGCCAGCCAGTCGGTGAAGGTCTGCAGACCGAGCGCCTGGGTAGCAGCGGTCAAGAAAAAAAGCAGCGCCACCCAGAACACGACCGCACCCACGACGCCGGCGAAGCGGCCCAGGCGCCAGCGCCCCAGGCCCCCCGAACGCGCGATCAGGCCATCCAGCAGGGCCACGCCCTTGCGCGCGACGAGGCGCAGCACGCGCGCCAGCAACCAGCCCACGAGGATCAGCGCCAGGGCTTCCAGCACCCCTGGCAAGCTCGATAGCAGACGCTCACCGGTGAGCGAAGCTGCTCGGCTCAAGGTCTCCAGCAGGGTGTTCATGAGGCATCCTAACGCCTTCGCCCGGAAGTTGCCGGTGCTTCTGGGGGGGTCCAAAAGCTGCCTCGATACACTGGGGCTTTCACCGTGCCAACATGACCCTCCCACCGCCAACCGTTGACCCCAATCGCTGCCCGCTGTGTGGTGGGGATAACCGCTGCGCGATGGAAATCGAGCGCGCCACCGGCCAAGCCCAGCCGCCCTGCTGGTGCCTGTCGCAAGTTTTTGCGCCTGAGCTGCTGGCTCGGTTGCCCCCGCGAACCGAGGGACTGGCCTGCATCTGCGCACGGTGCGTCGCTGTTCAAACCTCTGGAGACCTCGCCAAATGAACTGGCTCGACCGCATCCCTTTGCTCTGGTTGTCGCTGATCGCCGCCTGGCTGGCGGTGGCGCCGGTGGTGCCCGAACCACACCTGATCGAGAAGCTGCGCATGTTGACCCAGGGTCAGCTGACCCAGCCCATCGACATCTTCGATTTGCTGCTGCACAGCGTGCCTTTGCTCTTGCTGCTGGTGAGACTGATCCGTCGGCATCAACAGGCAAGGGCTGCAAAAGGCGATCACGACTGAGCAAGCCGCTCACACAAAGACCATCGCTGCTCGAAGGTCCATGGGCTTGGTTGGACGAGCGAATCCTTCCATCGCCGAGGCCTTGCGACACAGGGAGTCCGATTCCTTTTGGAATCGTGCGGTAAGCACAAGCCCCCTTCATTTCTGGAGAGGCTTTGCGCTCTTTGCTGAATCTGCTCAAGGCTTGCCCAAAAGCGCCCCGTCACTAGCCTCATATCGTCCAGCGCGTCCAGCGCCGAGCATGAGTCGTCAGTTCGTTGGCCTTTGCCCGATGGGCAGCCCACCCAGACAGATGGAGATCTCTGGGCTCCACCACGATGCATCGACCTGATTATTCGGGTTATCCCTGTTTTCTCTTGATTCCATATTGTTAACAATCTTTAAATTGACAAAGGAGCAGGATCCATGAACATCATTGCCGACATCACTGGTACCGTTTGGAAGGTGGAGGTTGCTGTGGGGCAGGCCGTTGCGCAAGGCGACACGTTGCTGATCGTCGAGTCCATGAAGATGGAGATTCCCGTGAGCGCGGAGGCTGCTGGCGTGGTGAAGGAAATTTTTGTCGCTGAAGGCGACATGGTCGAAAGTGGCATGACCGTGCTGCAACTGGGCTGAAGCGATGCACCCCAAAGACGCCCCGACCGACCAGTTCGCTACCTGGGAAGGCGCGGTCGCCTTCCGCCTGTTTGCCGACCAGACCGATCCGACGCTGACCGTTCCGGAGCAGATCGCCGGGCGCATCGGCGACCGCATACTGGGCGGTGAGATGGTGCCCGGCGAGCGAATCGGGGAGCAGGAACTGGCCGGTGAATTCAATGTCAGCCGCGGGCCTGTCCGCGAGGCGCTGCGCATTTTGGAGCGCGAGGGGCTGGTGACAATCCTGGCCCGCCGTGGCGCCGTGGTCACCGAGCTGAGCACCACCGAGCTGCGTGAACTCATGGAAATTCGCGGTGGCCTTTTCGAACTGGTCGTCCGCAAGCTGGCCGACCAGCCCCACCCCGAGCTGCTGCAGCTCTTGCGTGCAGGGACTCAGCGCTTGGTGACGCTCGCCGCGCAGCCCGACGCCGCCGGTGAATACGCCGAAACCACCTACCGACTGCTCATCCTGTGCGCGCGGCTGGCGGGCAACCAACGCCTGCAACGCATGCTCACCGGCATCTCTCTGCAAACCTTGCGTTACAGCAAGCTCGGGCTGGCGTCGGTGACACGCCGCCAGCGCTCGGCACGCTTGTGGGAAGAGGCCACCGAGGCGCTGGCGTCCGGCGATGTCGAGCGCATGGTTCGCCTGACCCGCCAGCGGATTGAGGAATCGGGCGATGAAGCGGTGCGGCAGTTGCAGAGTCGCCAGGCCGAGGGAACCGCCCGATGACCCCAACCGCCAAACGTCATCCAGACGGTCCACTGGCTGGCCTGAAGGTCATCGAAATCTGTTCAACGATTGCCGGGCCGGCCTGCACCCGCCTGCTGGCTGACTTTGGCGCCGATGTGATCAAGATCGAGCCGCCTGAGGGCGACCCGGTGCGGCAGATGGGCCAACATGTGGAAGGCCAGTCGCTGTATGCGGCGTCCATCCTGCGCAACAAGCGGTCGGTCACGCTGGACCTCAAAAACGAAGCGGGCCGCCGCCTCGCCCAACAACTGATCCAGCGCGCCGACATTCTGGTCGAGAACAACCGCCCCGGGGTGATGGAGCGACTCGGCATGGGCTATGAAACGCTATCAGCCACCAACCCCGGACTGGTCATGGTGCGCATCAGCGGCTACGGCCAGGATGGCCCCTACAGCGACCGGCCGGGCTACGGCGCCATCTGCGAAGCGGTGGGCGGCGTGCGCCACATGACGGGTGATCCAGACCGACCTCCCGCCCGCGTGGCGCTCGCCACCACCGACTACCTATCATCAGTGTATGCCGCTTTTGGTGCCGTGGCCGCCATCCACGCGCGTCAGGCCTCGGGCCGCGGACAGGTGGTGGATGTGGCCTTGTACGAAGCGGCTTTTTCGCAAATGGAGCCGGTCGTACCCGCCCACGAAAAGCTCGGTGTAGTGCCCATGCGCGAAGGCCCCAATTTGCCGTCGATGGCCCCCAACAGCTCCTACCCCACGCGCGACAGCAGCTGGGTGCTGATCGCAGCCAACAGCCAGCCGACCTGGCGTCGCCTGGTGAACCTCATGGAGAAGCCAGAGCTGTTGACCGATCCGCGCTTTGAGACGATCCAGGCGCGTGGGCGACCAGAAAATATGCGCGCCATCGACGCCATCATCACCGAGTGGACGCGTTGCCATGACGCGGGTCCGCTAGAAGAACGACTGCGCCAGGCCGAGGTGCCGACCTCCCGCGTTTACACCATTGCTGACATCTACGCCGACCCCCACTTCGCCGCGCGCGCGATGCTGCAGCGGGTTGCCCACCCGGTGCTCGGTCACACCACACAGTCGGGCGTGGTGCCGCGTTTGTCGGTCACCCCCGGGGTGATCCGCCACACAGGCCCGACGGCTGGCCAAGACAACCAGAGTGTGCTTGAAGACGAACTCGGGCTGGATCCAGCAGCCATCGAGGCCTTCGGACGCCTTGGGGCACTCGGGCCGCGGGACACCTGACCAGCCTTACAACACCATTCACAGCAGGAGACACGACATGACACAACACCGCATCGACCGCCGCCACTCGCTGGGCCTGCTCGCCGCAGCCGGACTGGGCGCAGCGGGCATCCCGTTGGGCAGCAGGGCCCAGTCCGCAAACTGGCAACCCAGCGAGCGAATCACCTACAACATCGGCCTTCCGCCAGGAGGATCGGTGGACCTGTACGCCCGAGGCATCAAGGCCACACTGGAATCGCTGAACCTTGTGGGCGGGCAAGTGATCCTGCCCGACAACAAGCCCGGTGCGGCCGGCCTGCTGTCCTTGCGCGTGCTGCAAAGCCACGCGGGCGATGCCCACCACCTGGGGACCTTCCACACGGGAAGCATCGCAGGGCAGGTCACAGGCGTTCTCAAGGCCGACATGCGGGACTTCGTGCCGGTGGCCATGATGGTTGAAGAAACCACACTGGTGGCCGTGGCCGCCGGCTCGCCGCTGAAAACCGCAGCTGACCTGGTGGCTCAATTGAAGGCCGATCCCGCCTCGCTGAAGATCGCTGTGGCGCCGCTGCGCGGCCTGAACATCCACCTGGCCATTGCCAAACCCCTGAAGGCAGCGGGCGTCGACGTCTCCCGCATGACGGTGGTTCCGTTCCGATCTTCGGGTGAATCCATGACCGCCCTGCTGGGCGGCCACGTCGACGTGGTCTCAGCCACTGGACCGACGGTGGTGCCCCAGGTGGAAGCGGGCAAGGTTCGCATACTGGCCAGTGCCGCCGCCATGCGCGGTGCTGGACCCTTGTCCGCTGTACCTACCTGGCGCGAGCTGGGTGTGCCGGCAGACTACGTGAGCTACAACGGCGTGCTGCTGCCCCCGGGTGTGAGCGCCGACCAGATCCGGTTCTGGGAGGGTGTCCTGCGCAAGGTGGCAGAGGCTCCTGCCTGGAAATCACTGGTGGAAAAGTCGGGCAACAAGCCGATCTTCAAGGGGTTCATCGAGTCCCACCGCTACTTGCGAAGCGAGCTGGACGAGACCCAAGGCCTCGTGGCGTCGCTGGGTTCAGGTGCAAGATGAGCTCGGCCATGCACTTCGAGCCGGCGGGCGAATGGATAGTCGAGCTGAAGGAACTGCAAACCCGTCGTGCTCACGCGCGAGCCATGGGAGGTGCCGACGCGCTGGCCAAGTTCAAGGCCTCCGGTCGCATGAATGCACGCGAGCGAATCGCGAGTCTGCTCGATGAAGACAGCTTTCGCGAGCTGGGTCAGATTGCAGGCAAAGGGCATTACACGAGCGAGGGCGTATTTGACAGGCTGGATCCAACCAATACCATCATAGGCACCGGTCGCATCGAAGGCAGCAAGGTAGCCTTGCACGTGGACGACTTCACCATCCGCGCGGGCTCCTCGGAAGCGACCATCGCCGACAAGTGGATCTACATCGAGCGCATGGCGCACCAGTTGCGCATGCCGCTGGTGCGCCTTGTCGACTCGGCCGGTGGCAGCGTCAAACTGCTGATGCAGCTGGGTGGCACCAAGATCCCCGAATACCCGAGCTGGCCAGCAAACGCACTACTGGACACGGTGCCTGTCGCGGCGGTGGCGCTGGGCGCCTGCGTCGGACAAGGCGCGGTGAAGGTGCTGTCATCGCACTTCAGCGTGATGGTTCGCGAGCAGGCGCAGGTCATGGCCGCCGGTCCCCACGTGGTGCAGCAGGCCTACGGTCAGACTATCGACAAGAATGACCTTGGCGGACACAAGGTGCACCGCAAGAGCGCGCTGGTGCACAACGAGGCTGAGAACGAACCCGACGCGCTGGCGCAGGTGCGCCGTTTCCTGAGCTATCTGCCGAGAAGCGTGTTTCACCTGGCGCCGACCATGCCCGCGGATGACGACCCGCAGCGCGCCGATGACTGGCTTAAGGATGCGATCCCGCACGACAGGCGCAAGATTTACGACCCACGCAAGATCCTCGTTTCGGTGATGGACCAGGGCTCGATCTTCGAGATCGGTCGCTGGCAAGGCGGCTCGGTCATCACCGCGCTAGCCCGGCTGAATGGTGTACCCGTTGGCGTCATCGCCAACGATCCCAAAGTGCAGGGGGGCGCCATGACCTTGCAAGCCGCTTACAAGATGGAGCGCCACGTCAAGCTTTGCAGCCAGTTCGGTCTGCCGGTGGTGAACTTCGTCGATCAGCCAGGCAACCAGACCGGTCTGGAAGCTGAGCTGGATGGCACGCTGCTGGGTGCGACGCGTGTGAGCGAGGCGCTGCACCAGTGCCGGTCTCCCTGGGTTTCCATCATCGTGCGCCGCTGCTTCGGCATGGCGGGTGCGCTGCATGCGCCCAAGTACGGTGAGGCGCTGAATCTGCGTTTTGCCTGGCCATCAGCGCGCTGGGGATCGATCCCCATCGAGGGTGGCGTGATGGCTGCGCACAAGGCCGAGATCACGGCCGCAGCGGATCCTGCCGCCAAGCGCGCCGAACTGGAAGCCCACTACCTGAACATGACCTCGCCGTTCCGCACAGCTGAAAAGTTCGGCATCCTGGACATCGTCGATCCACGCGAGACACGCACCATCCTGTGCGATTGGATCGAAGATGCCTGGGAGCGCGTGAAGACAGACCGTTTGCGCTAGAGTTCAAGATCGACGTCCAGGAGGACGGTGCCCGCTTGGACGTTGACTGGCCATCGATTGCGCGAGGTGCTTCAGGATCGACCCTGATGCCAGTCTGCAGGGAGCGCCCGAAGACACACCAGGCGGCAGCAACGACCGCCCCGCTCTCTTGCGCTGCGCGGGAGCCCAACATCAAAGCTGCACAGATAAGGACCCGTCCAGCCAAAGGGTTGATCGGCTCAAGGCGGATCTGTACCGTATCTGTTCACGAACCGGAAAGGCTGGAGCAAACCCGATAAGCTTGCACCTACTCTGTTTCCGGCATGAACTCCCCGCCACCCGACCACTCCATCGCCGCGCTGCGCGAGCGCCACGGTGAGCGCTACCGCTGGCTGTTGCTGCTCTCGGTGATGGTGGGCACGATGGCGTCCATCATGTCGGCGACCATCGTCAACGTGGCGATCCCCGACATGAGCCAGCACTTCGCACTCGGTCAGGAGCGCGCCCAGTGGGTCAGCTCGGGCTTCATGGCCGCCATGACGGTCTCCATGCTCACCACCCCCTGGCTGCTCGCGCGCTACGGTTACCGGCGCACCTACGAGGGCTGCATGTGGCTGCTGCTGGCCGGCGGTGTGGCCGGTGGGCTGGCTCAGCATTTCCCGCTGGTGCTGGCCGCGCGCGTGGCCGAGGGTCTCGCCGCCGGTGTCGTGCAGCCGATCCCGGCCATCATCATCCTGCGCGCTTTCCATCCCAGCGAGCAGGGTCGGGCAAGCGGTATTTTCGGCATGGGCGTGGTGATGGCGCCCGCCATCGGTCCCAGCATCGGCGGCCTGCTGGTCGACGGACTGGGCTGGCGCTCGATCTTCTACATGGTGGTGCCGTTCTGCCTGGCCTCCTTGTGGCTGGCGCGGCGCTATGTGCCCACCAACGCCCCGGGCGGTGCCGCAGCCGATCCTCGCGGCGCCACGCTGGACTGGCCCGGCCTGTTGCTGGCCACGGTGGGCACGCTGTGTCTGCTCAATGGCCTGGTGGAACTGCACAGCGGCACTGGCAGCGCGGCGGTTTTCCTGGGCAGCGCGGCACTGGCCCTGCTTGGCTTTGTGATGCTGCAGCGGCGCATGCTCCAGCGCCATGATCGCCGGTCCGACGGCGCGGTGGCGCCGCTCATGAATCTCTCCATGTTTGCCGACCGCCGCTTTGCCATGGGCAGCATCGTGGCCTTCATCTACGGCATTGCGCTGTTCGGCTCGACCTACCTGCTGCCGGTCTACATGCAGATGGGACTGGGCTTGTCGGCGTCGTATGTCGGCGGTATCTTGCTGCCGGCCGGCCTGGTGCTGGCGGTCACGATCGCCATCGTCGGCCGCCTGGCCGACCGCCAGCCCACGCACCGGTTGGTCAGCATCGGGCTGGCACTGCTGGCGGCCTCGTTCGCGCTCATGGTGACGATCGACCTCAGCCGCCCCGGCGCCATCATTCCGCTGCTGGTGAGCTGGGCCATTCTGGGTCGTATCGGCCTGGGCTTCATCCTGCCGTCGCTCAACATCGGTGCCATGCGCGGGCTGGGCCATACCCATATTCCGCAGGGTTCCAGCGTGATCAACTT
Organism: Hydrogenophaga sp.; assembly: GCF_011390835.1. Lineage (GTDB taxonomy): Bacteria > Pseudomonadota > Gammaproteobacteria > Burkholderiales > Burkholderiaceae_C > Hydrogenophaga. The sequence continues at coordinate 64,662 of NZ_JAABRQ010000019.1, forward strand.
CCTTCGCATGCTGGGTGGTGCCGCCGGCGTGAGCCTGTGCGGCATCGTGCTCGAATGGCGCATCAGCGCCCACGGCTTCCGGCTAGACACCGCCAGCACCAACCCGGCCCGCCTGATCGCCTTCAACGAAACCTTTCTGATGCTCGCCGCGGTGTGTGCGCTGGCGCTGGTGGCGGCTTGGCGCTTGCGCGAGCACAATTCCGTCGAAAATTGAGGCGGATTTCACCGCTCAGCTGCCACACAATGGCAATAACACGACCACAAGACCCTCATACCGAAACGCGACACAGCTGGCCAGCCTTGACGCTGTCCAGCACACGCCGTGGAACCGGCTTTGCCGGGCCACAGGCGTGGTTCCCCCTTCCAAGGGGGGAAGCCGCGCAGCGGCGCAAGGGGGATTCAGAATGTGCCAACTCCTAGGCCTCAACTGCGCCACGCCCACCGACGCCTCATTCAGCTTCACCGGCTTCTGTCAGCGCGGGGGTGGGACCGACCACCACGCCGATGGCTGGGGCATCGCCTTTTTTGAAGGCAAGGGCATGCGGCTGTTCGTGGACCACCAGAGCGCCGCGGCCTCGCCGATCGCGCAGTTCCTGCAGCAGTACCCACTCAAAAGCCGCAACATCATTGCCCACGTGCGCAAGGCCACGATCGGAGAAGTAACCCTGGAAAACGCGCACCCTTTCACGCGTTCGCTGTGGGGTCGACACTGGGTGTTTGCGCACAACGGCGATCTGAAGAACTACGAACCCCAGCTTCACGGCCGCTTCCAGCCGGTGGGCACCACCGACAGCGAGCGCGCGTTTTGCTGGCTGATGCAGGAACTGACCCAGTCGCACGCCAGCCTGCCCAGCATTGAGGAGCTCACGCTCACCTTGCGCGAGCTGGTGCCGAAGGTCGCGGCGTTTGGCAGCTTCAACTTCCTGCTGTCCAATGGCGATGCCATGTGGGCCCACTGCAGCACCAAACTGCACTACCTGATCCGTCAGCACCCGTTCTCACAAGCCACGCTGATGGACCGCGACTGGACGGTGAACTTCGCCGAACTCAACCAGCCGGGTGACCGCGCTGCGGTGATCGTCACCACGCCACTGACCTCCAACGAGGCCTGGACGGCGTTTGCGCCGGGTGAACTGCGGGTGTTCGTCGACGGTCTGCACGTGGCCTGAGCAGGCACTTTCGCGACCCGGTACTAGGGATGCCCCCGGGAACGGGTCTCAGAGGTTGCCGGTTAGGATGCAACGCCCAGCCTGCGCACGCGGGCCCATGCATCCACCCAGAAGGAGACCCTCATGCAAAGACGCCACCTCATCGCCGGCTCGATCGCCGCCGCCGCCCTGCCCCGTCTGGTGCTGGCCCAGGCCATCGAGAAGCCCAAGGTCACCATTGCCGTGGGCGGCAAGAACCTGTTTTACTACCTGCCACTTACCGTCGCAGAGCAGTTGGGCTACTTCAAGGACGAGGGCCTGGACCTCACCATCGTCGACTTTGCAGGCGGCTCGCGCGCACTGGCCGCGGTGGTCGGCGGGAGCGCCGATGTGGTCTCGGGAGCGTTTGAGCACACGGTCAACATGCAGTTCAAGGGCCAGCCCATGCGCGCCTTCGTACTGCAGGGCGCCGCGCCGCAGATCGTGCTGGGCATCAACCCCAAGACCATGCCCAATTTCAAGTCGGTCGCCGATCTCAAGGGCAAGAAAATTGGCGTGACCGCCCCCGGCAGCTCGACCAACGTGATGGCCAACTTCGTGCTGGCCAAGGCCGGCCTCAAGCCCAGCGATGTGAGTTTCATCGGTGTGGGAGCCAGCAGCGGCGCGGTCGCCGCGATGCGCTCGGGCCAGATCGACGCCATGAGCAACCTCGACCCGGTGATCACTCTGCTGCAGCGCTCGGGCGATCTGAAGATCGTGGCCGACACCCGCATCGTGGCCGAATCGGAAAAAATCTTTGGCGGCCCCATGCCCGGCGGCTGCCTGTACACGCCGCAGCCCTTCATCGACAAGAACCCGAACACGGTGCAGGCCATGACCAACGCCATGGTGCGCGCCAACAAGTGGATCCAGCGCGCCGGCCCGGGAGACATCATCAAAGTGGTGCCCGAGAGCTACCTGTTGGGCGACCGTGCGATCTACATCGATGGATTCCTCGCAGCCCAGAAGGCTTTGTCGCCCGATGGCATGTTCCCAGCACGCGGCCCGGACACCGCGTTCCGTGCGCTGGGCAGCGTGGACGCCAAGCTGGCTGAAGCCAAGCTGGATCTGACCGCGGTCTTCACCAACGATTTCGCCAAGATCGCGAACGCAAAATATCGCTGACCCCCGCGCCGCGCCGGTGGCGCGTCACCCCCTTTCAATGGGCAACACCTGCGGCCCGGCCAAGCCGGTTCCGCGGTGTCCTGGGTTTTGGACACGCGCGCCGGATGCGCTGTTTTTCAACGATCCTTGTCTGGCTCTGTTTCACCCTCCTCCATGACACCCGCCATCGAACTCAAAGACGTCGCCTGCACCTTCATCAGCAAGGACGCTCCCGGCCAACGCTACACCGCTGTCGAGCATGTGGACCTGACGGTCGGTGCTGGCGAGTTCGTCAGCGTGGTGGGACCAACCGGCTGCGGTAAAAGCACGCTGCTCAACGTGGCGGCCGGGCTGCTCGCGCCCAGCCAGGGCACGGCCCACATTTTTGGTGAGCCGCTGCGCGATGTGAACACGCGCGCGGGCTACATGTTCCAAACCGAGAGCCTGATGCCCTGGCGCACCGCGTCACAAAACGTGATGGCCGGTCTGGAGTTCCGCGGTGTGGCAGATGCCCAAGCGCGCGAGCAGGCCGAAGACTGGCTGCGCCGGGTCGGCCTGGGTGGCTTTGGTGACCGCTACCCACACCAGCTCAGCGGCGGCATGCGCAAGCGCACCAGCCTGGCGCAGACCCTGGTGCTGGACCCGGACATCATCCTCATGGACGAGCCGTTCTCCGCACTCGACATCCAGACCCGCCAGCTGATGGAAAACGAGGTGCTGGATCTCTGGAACTCCAAGAAAAAGGCGGTGCTGTTCATCACCCACGACCTCGACGAGGCCATCGCCATGAGCGACCGCGTCGTGATCCTGAGCGCAGGCCCGGCCGCGCACCCGATCGGCGAGTTCACCATCGACATCCCGCGCCCGCGCGACGTGGCCGAGGTGAAGATGACGCCACGCTTCCTGGAGCTGCACGCGGCCCTCTGGTCCGTGCTGCGCGAAGAGGTGCTCAAGGGTTACCAGCAGCAACTTCAGAAGGCGGCCTGAGCATGTGGAACCTCATCAAACCCCGCCCGGCCACACTGCGCTTATGGCAGGTGGGCATTCTGGTGCTGCTGTTTGTGTTCTGGCATGTGATGACCACGCCCGGTCTGGTGCCGACCTTCATGTTTGACAACGACCGCCAGGCCGCCTTTTTCTTCGGCGAGCCACTGAAGATCTTCGAGCGCATCTGGGTCTGGTTTGTCACCGATGCCGACATCTACATCCACCTCTACGTGACGCTGGCCGAAACCATCATGGCCTTCGGCATCGGCGCAGGCGGGGGCCTGGCGGCCGGCCTGTGGCTGGCGCTCAGCCCCATGGCCTCGGCTATCCTGGAGCCCTACATCAAGGCGATGAACTCCATGCCGCGCATCATCCTGGCGCCCATCTTCGCAGTGTGGTTCGGCCTGGGCATGGCATCCAAGGTGGCGCTCGGTGTCACGCTGGTGTTTTTCATCGTGTTCTTCAACGTCTACCAGGGCGTGAAGGAAGTGAGCCCGGTGGTGCTTGCCAATGCGCGCATGCTGGGTGCCAACAAAAAACAGTTGCTGCGCCATGTCTACCTGCCCAGCGCCACCAGCTGGGTGTTCAGTTCGCTGCACACTTCGGTCGGTCTGGCCTTTGTGGGTGCGGTGGTGGGCGAGTACCTCGGCTCCAGCCGGGGTGTGGGCTATCTGATCTTGCAGGCCGAAGGCCAGTTCGACATCAACACCGTGATGGCTGGCATCCTGGTGCTGACCTGCTTTGCGCTGGTGCTGGACGCGGCAGTGGGCCGCATAGAGAAACGGCTGATGAAGTGGCAGCCCAAGGCCGGAGAGACCGAAAGGCTGTGACATGAACGCCTGGCTGCTGCTCGCGCTCGCCATCGTGGCCGAGGTCATCGGCACCAGCGCGCTCAAGGCCAGCGAAGGCTTCACCCGGCTCGCCCCCTCGGGGCTGGTCGTGGTGGGCTACGCGGTGTCCTTTTACTGCCTGTCGCTGGTGCTGCGCACCATCCCGGTGGGGGTGGCCTACGCGATCTGGTCGGGCTTGGGCATCTTACTCATCACCGTCGTGGCCTGGGTGGTGTACGACCAGACGGTGGACCTGGCGGGCGTGCTGGGCATGAGCCTGATCCTGGCGGGCGTGCTGGTGCTCAACCTGTTTTCCAAGACCTCCGCCCACTGAGCGCGAGGGCGGGGCGGCGCCTCAGAGCACCTTGAACAGCTTTTCCTTGAGCTCGGGCAGGCGTTTCTTGCCCATGCCGTGATCGGACATGCTGGCCTCCCAATCCAGGTACACCGTTCGCAGCGCCTCGGTGGTCTTGGCGTCGGAGATGTTCTGGATCAGCGTGATGCGCATTTGCTGCCCGATGATGGCGTTGATGGAATTGATCATGAAGTTGCGCGCCATCTCGTTGTCCTTGGCTGAGCGTTTCGCTGCGGGCACCAGACCGGGTATATCGCCGGCCGGCGCCGTTTCGTCGCCCGCTGGCGCCACCGCAACCAAGGGGTCGGCGCTGCGAGAAGCCGCCACGCTGGCGGGCTTGCTGCTGGCCTGGGCTTCGAGACAGCCCTGACTGAGCAACTGCTGCAGCACGGACTGAATGTCGTCGGCACTGGGCAGAAAGGCCGCCAGCTCGCCGCCACTTTTTTTACCGTCGGCGAGCACGAGAATGCGGCGCACCAGGGGCGCGAGACCCAGGGCGCGCGATTGGATTTCCTGTTGACCCAGTTCGGTCTTGGCGAAGATGGCAGAAGACAGGTCGAGCGTGTCGGACATAAGGCGGATGAAAGGTTTGGAATCTGCTCCCTGAGACAAGCGTTGTACCGTAGGCCTCTCCACCCGACAAGACGGGAATGCCATGACACGGGACAAACGTAGCCAATAGGCCGCCTGAACGGAGCCCACCGCGGCAAATCGCACGCTTGTGCCGTGGTGCGCTAACCGCAGCCACACTTGTCTTGTGGAAACTTTTGGACTACTTGCGAGGCGATGCACGCCGCTGCGCACGCAGGGTCGCGAGATAAAGCCCCTCGACCTTCTCGCGTGCCCAAGGCGTCTTGCGCAAGAAGCGCAAGCTGGACGATAGGCTGGGGTCGACGTTGAAACAGCGCACCGGAATGCACTCACCCAGGCCCGCCCAGCCATGGTGCTCCACCAGCGCGGTGACCATGGCTTCCAGCGTCACGCCGTGCAGGGGGTTGCGTGGTTGGTGGGCGTTATTGCCCCCACGCTCCGCCCCTTCCTCGGGCGGCTGGTCCTGCTGGGGAGCGGTGGTCATGCGAGCGCCGCTTCCAGCGCGTCCACAAACATCGCGGGCACATCAAAGCCGGTCTGATCGTGGATCTCCTGGAAACAGGTCGGGCTGGTGACGTTGATCTCGGTCACGCGGTTGCCGATCATGTCCAGACCCACCAGCAGAAGGCCGCGCGCGGCCAGCACCGGCGCGATGGCTTCAGCCACCGCTCGATCGGCATCGTTCAGCGGCTGGGCCACGCCCTTGCCGCCGGCAGCCAGATTGCCGCGCACCTCACCTCCTTGCGGAATACGAGCCAATACAAACGGCGCCACCTGGCCACCGATCAGCAGCAGGCGCTTGTCGCCCGCCACGATCTCGGGCAGGTAGCGCTGCACCATCACGCTGGTGGCACCACCCTGGTTCAGGGTCTCGATGATGGCGCCGAGGTTCATGCCATCGGGCCCGACACGGAAAATTCCCGTTCCGCCCATGCCGTCCAGGGGCTTCAGGATGATGTCTTGCTGCTCGGTGTGGAAATGGCGGATCGCCTCCGGTGAGCGCGTCACCAGCGTAGGAGGTGCGTGCTGTGCAAACTCCATCAGCGCCAGCTTCTCCGGGTGGTCGCGCAGCGCGCGCGGGCTGTTGAAGACCCGAGCGCCTTCGCGTTCGGCCTGCTCCAGCAAGTGGGTGGCGTAGAAAAACTCACTGTCGAAGGGCGGGTCTTTGCGCATGAGCACCGCCTCAAAGTCGCGCAAAGCTTCGCGCCCCTGGTGATCCACGTGGTACCAGTCGCTGGCGTCGCCCGTCAGCGTGATGCGGCGCACCAGCGCCGACACCGGCTGGCCGGACTGCCACTGCATGTGTTGCGGCTCGCAGGCGGCGACCACATGGCCACGGCGCTGCAGCTCGCGCATCATGGAGAAGGTGGTGTCCTTGTAAATCTTGAAGGTGGCGAGGGGGTCGGCGACGAAGAGGATGTTCATGGGTGGGGCTTTCTGGACCTGTACTGTTGCACAAAGAGCGCGATGGCGCCCGCGACCACGCCCCAGAACGCCGAACCCACACCCCAGAGCGTCAAGCCGCTGAGCGTGAGCAGGAAGGTGATGAGCGCGGCTTCGCGGTGGGGCTCGTCCTTGAGTGCGGCGTTCAACCCGCCGCCAATGCTGCCCCGCAGGGCGATGCTCGCAATGGCCAAGACCAGCTCGCGCGGAAAGGCCAGCAACTGGCCGGTCACCGCCGCACGCGGTGTGCGCCACGCCACCATCACCGGCTGCTTCAGGATCAGCGACGGAATCGCGCAACACAGCCCCAGGCCCAGTGCCCACATCCAAGAGGTGATGAGCTCCGGCGTGGCACCAATCGCCAGCGCCGTCTGAAACACGATTGCCACCGAACTGGTGAAACCCACCAGCACCGCCACAAAACCCGCGGTGGTCGCAGACAGGTTGAGATCGCGGAATAAGGACATCGGGCGATTGTGCCGCGGCCTGATTCGCATGCCGTCGCCTGGCCGCCCAGTCGGGCGTCCGGTGCGCGTGTCGCGATTCAGGATGCCGCCGATCGGCCAGCATGCCCCCTAGGGGGTGACGGCGAAGCCGGCGCGGGGAGCCTAAATCTCTATTTTGGAACCCAACTCGATCACCGCATTGCTCGGCAGGTTGAGGAACTCAGCCGCCGCGCCCGCGTTGTGGTGCATCTGCACAAACAGCTTTTCGCGCCAGGCCGCCATGCCCTGGTGCAGGGTCGGCACCACCACATCGCGAGAAAGAAAGTAGCTGGTGGTCATGGGCTCGAGGTCACAGCCGCGCCCGCGCATCGCCGCCAACGCCCGCGGCACGTCAGGGTCGTTCTTGAATCCGTAGTGAATCACCACCTGCCAGCAGTCGCGGCCCAGCGCCTCGATCGCCAGGCGCTTGTCCAGGCCGATCCATGGCACCTCGTGATGACGCACCGTCACAAACAGGTTTTGCTCGTGCAGCACCTTGTTGTGCTTGAGGTTGTGCAGCATCGCGTTGGGCACGGTTCCAGTCTCGGCGGTGAGAAAGACCGCTGTGCCAGACACGCGCAGCGGCGGCGCGACAAACACCGCGTCGAGAAAGCTGCTGAGATCCATTGCCTCGGCCTGTTGCTTGCTCGCCATCAGCTCACGCCCCTGTTTCCAGGTCATCATCAGCGTGAACACCACGCCCCCGATCATGAGCGGAAACCAGCCACCATCCAACAGTTTGAGCAGGTTGGAGCTGAAGAAGGCGAAGTCGATGACAAAGAAAAATCCGGTGGGCAGCAGGCTGAGCCACAGTGGGTACTTCCAGCCATAGCGGATCACGAAAAAGGTCAACACGGTGGTGATCAGCATGTCGAGCGTGACGGCGATGCCATACGCCGCCGCCAGGTTGCTTGACGAGCGAAACATCACCACCGCCAGCACGATGGCGACAAACAGGCCCCAGTTGACCAGGGGCAGGTAAATTTGCCCGGTATCGCGCACGCTGGTGTGGCGCACGTTGAGCCGAGGCAGGTAGCCCAGCTGCATGGCCTGCTTGGTGACGCTGAAGGCGCCGGTGATCAACGCCTGCGAGGCGATCACCGTGGCCATGGTCGCCAGCCCCACCAGCGGCACAAGCAACCAATCTGGTGCCATCCTGAAAAATGGGTTTTCGACCGCCTCCGGGCTTTCGAGCAGCAAGGCACCCTGGCCAAAGTAGTTCAGCGTCAGGCAAGGCATGACGACCGAAAACCAGGCCAGACGGATCGGCTTTTTGCCAAAGTGACCGAGGTCAGCGTACAAGGCCTCGCCACCTGTCACGCACAGCACCACGGCGCCGAGGATGATGAAGGCGGTTCCCGGCTGCTGCCAGATGAAACGCAGCGCGTGGTGCGGGCTGATGGCGCCCAGGATCTCGGGGTGACCGACTATGTGCGAGATCCCCAGGCCCGCAATCGTGAGGAACCACACCAGGGTGATCGGGCCGAAAAAGCGGCCGATGCCGCCGGTGCCGCGCTTTTGCACCGCAAACAGGCCGAACAGCACCACCAGCGTGATGGGGACGACGTAGCTTCTGAACGCGGGCGAGATCACCTCCAGGCCCTCGACCGCCGACAGCACCGAAATCGCGGGTGTGATCACGCCATCACCATAAAACAGCGAGGTGCCGAAGATGCCGATGACCAGCAACACGCGGCGCAATTCGGGTTTGTGTTTCACCGCCTGCGAGGCCAGCGCCAGCATGGCGATGAGCCCACCCTCGCCCGCGTTGTCGGCTCGCAGCACCAACGCCACGTACTTCAGCGACACGATCAGCGTGAGCGTCCAGAAGACGATGGACAACACGCCGTAGACGTTGGCGTGGGTGAACGGGACGTGACCAGACCCGAAGATTTCCTTGATGGCGTACAGCACGCTGGTGCCGATATCGCCATAGACCACACCGATGGCGCCCAAGGTGAGCGCAGCAAGCGAAGATTTTGAAGCTGACACAAGGCGCACCCAAGCCTGCAAGGCCGGGCTTTCGCAATTCAGAAGGGTCTGATTCTGCGCCTCGCCTCACAGCGACAGCAATCGGGGCACGGCCCTAACCACCGCTTGCGTGAGATTTGTTGCAGCGCAGCAACTGAATGCCGCTCGCGAAGACCGATCAGTCGTACACCTCGGCGTCGGGATCGGTCGCTTCAAGCTCGTAGCTGGCCGCGAGCATGGCCAGGCGGCCGATCACGCCGTACATGTAGAAGCGGTTGGGCAGGCTGGCGCCGGGTTTGACGCCGGGTTGGGGCAGCTGCGCGCTTTGCTCAAATGCCAGGGGCACAAATCGCGCACCCGGCGCGTTGAGGTTTTCGTCCACACCGCGCTCAGCATGAACACGGTAAAAACCACCGACCACGTAGCGATCCATCATGTAGACCACCGGCTCGGCCACGGCCGCGTTGACGCGCTCGTTGGTCATCACACCTTCCTGGATGATGACCTCGCCCGCGCCCAGTCCCGTTTGCAGACTGGCCATGGCCTTGCGGTCAGCGGGCGTGAGAGCATCGATTTCTTTGGCGTCACGCACCGTCATGATGCCCATGCCGCCGGTGCCGTTGTCGGCCTTGATCACGACAAACGGCTTTTCGTTGATGCCGTATTCCTTGTACTTGCGCCGGATCTTGCCCAGCAGGGCGTCGGTATTGGTGCGCAGACAGTCCAGCCCGGCGTCGGCGGTGAAGTCCACCTCACCACACTGGGCAAACAGCGGGTTGATCAGCCAATGGTCCATGCCGAGCAGCTTGCCAAAGCGCTTGGACACCTCTTCATAGGCCTTGAAATGGCGGCTCTTGCGGCGCGTGCCCCAGCCCGCGTGCAGCGGCGGCAGCAGGTACTGCTCGTGCAGGTCTTCCAGGATGCCGGGCACACCGGCGCTTAGGTCGTTGTTGAGCAGGATGGTGCAGGGGTCGAAGTTTTTCAGCCCGAGGCGGCGCTTGCTGCGCACCAGCGGCTCCAGCGTGACCGACTCACCGCCCGGCAGCTCGATGGTCTTGGGCGAGGTGATGTCGTTGGACAGCGATCCCAGGCGCACATTCAGCCCGGCCTGGAAAAAGATGCGCTGCAGCTGGGCCAGGTTGCTGAGATAGAACACGTCGCTCGTGTTCTCGGGCACGAGCAGCAGGTTCTTTGCTTCCGGGCAGATCTTCTCGATCGCCGCCATCGCCGCTTGCACGGCCAGCGGCATCATTTCGGGCGTGAGGTGGTTCCAGCCTCCAGGGTAAAGGTTGGTGTCAACCGGGGCTAGCTTGAAGCCGGCGTTGCGCACATCGACCGAGCAGTAAAACGGCGGCGTGTGCTCCATCCACTCCAGCCGGAACCAGCGCTCGATCACTGGCGTGGATTCGAGGATGCGCTGTTCCAGTTCGTTGATGGGGCCGGTCAGTGCGGTGACGAGGTGCGGAACCATGAGAAGGGGGCCTTGTTGGAGATGAGTCCGGTCCATTGTAGGGACCGGGTTCTTGGTCGAGGGGCAAACATGGGGACGATCGGCAAGCCCGCAAGGCGCCTGAGAGCGATATCCAGGCAATCACTGCCACCCTGCAGCGAGCGAAGCCAGAGACCAGGGGCGCCACGGAACCGGCTCTGCCGGGCCGCTCGTGCTGCCCCTTTGGCAGGTTCGCGCGGAGCGCGGCGTAGGAGTGGCTCCCCTTACCCTCTTACTTCGCCCTCGCCCAACACCACGTACTTCAGCGAGGTCAGCCCTTCCACGCCCACCGGACCACGGGCATGGAACTTGTCAGTCGAAATGCCGATTTCAGCCCCCAGACCGTACTCGAATCCGTCTGCGAAGCGGGTGCTCGCATTCACCATGACACTTGCTGAGTCGACCTCTCTCAAAAAACGTTGCGCGTGGCGGTGGTCGGTGGTGAGGATGGCGTCGGTGTGGTGGCTGCTGTACCGGTTGATGTGGTCAATGGCCTCATCCAGACCCGCCACCAGCTTGATGCTGATCACCGGCGCCAGGTATTCCTCGCTCCAGTCGGCCTCGCTCGCAGCGCTCAGGCTGGCGCCAGGCACCGCGGCCAGCAGGGCCAGAGACTCGGGGCAAGCGCGCATTTCCACGCCCTTGGCTGCGTAGATGGCACCGATACGGGGCAGGAATTCGGCTGCCACCGCCCGAGCCACCAGCAGGCTCTCGGTGGCGTTACAGGGGCTGTATTTCTGCGTTTTGGCGTTGTCGGCCACGGTCACCGCCATCGCGATGTCGCAAGGGTCGTCCACGTAGGTGTGGCAGTTGCCGTCCAGGTGCTTGATCACCGGCATCTTGGCCTCTGCGCTGATGCGCTGAATCAGCCCTTTGCCGCCGCGCGGGATGATCACGTCCACGTACTGAGGCATGGTGATGAGCTGGCCCACGGCGGCCCGGTCGGTGGTGGGCACCAGCTGCACCGCGTCGGGCGGCAGGCTGGCCGAGGTCAGGGCCTGCTGCACCAGGGCGGCTAGGGCGCGGTTGGAGTCGATGGCTTCGGACCCACCCCGCAGGATGGCCGCGTTGCCACTCTTGATCGCCAGCGACGCGGCCTCAATGGTCACGTTGGGCCGACTCTCGTAAATCATGCCGAAGACACCGATCGGCACCCGCATCTGGCCCACGCGGATGCCGCTGGGCATCTGGCGCAGGCCGATCACCTCACCGATCACGTCGGCCATGCCTGCCAGCTGCTCGCAACCCTGGGCACAGGTTTCGATGGCCGCAGGCGTGAGCTTCAGGCGATCGATCAGCGGGTCAGCCAGGCCGGCGGCGCGCGCACGCTGCAAATCCTTGTCGTTCTCCACCTGCAGGCCGTCCACATGGGTGCGCAGCAGGACGGCCAGGCTGAGCAGCGCATGGCGCTTGGTGGCGGCACTGGCCCGGGCCATGAGCGCCGATGCCGCCTTGGCCTGGCTGCCCAGGGTGTTCATCAGTTCGGTGGTGTTGCTCGCGTTCATTCACGGATTTTCGCACTGGCGCCTGTTTCGCGCACTTCGGCCACCAGACGCTCCGGATACTGCCGGGTGTAAAGTCACCGGACATCGAACTGCACACCTCAGTTGGCTCCCCACCGAGACTTCACTATGACCCGCGCCCGTTTGAACCACTGCCTGCTGTTTGCCGCAGGCTGGCTGTCGTCTGTCGCGTACGCGGTGGATGTCCGGTTCGATCCCGTCGCCCCGGGCGTCTACGCCTTCATTGGCGAAAAAGTCGGCCGTACTTACAGCAACGAGGGACTGAACGCCAATATTGGCCTGGTGGTCACGCCGACCGGTGCGCTGCTGATCGACAGCGGTGCGAGCTTCCAGGGAGCTCGCCAAATCCATGAAGCGGTCAGGAAGGTCACCTCTCAGCCGGTGAAGTGGGTGATCAACACCGGCGGGCAGGACCACCGCTGGCTGGGCAACGGCTATTTCATCGCGCAAGGCGCCGAGGTGATCGCCCACGCGGACGCCAAGGCCGACATGCAGAACCGCGGCAATGACCACTTGCAGGGGCTCCGGAATGAGCTGAAAGAGAAACTCGACGGCACCGTCCCCACCCTGCCCACGCGTTACCTGTCGGGCAACGACGAAACCTTGCAGTTGGGCGGCATGACCGTAGAGGTGAAGCACCGCGGCGGCGCCCACACGCCGGGCGATGTGTTGGTCTGGCTGCCGCAACAGCAGGTGCTGTTCAGCGGCGACGTGGTCTACACCGACCGTCTGCTGGGCGTGATCCCGGTCAGCCACACCGGGCGCTGGTTGGACAGCTTTGCGGTCATCGAAGCCCTCAAGCCAAAGCGCATCGTGCCCGGTCACGGCGACGTGAGCGACGTGGCCCGCGCACAGCGCGACACCCGCGACTACTTACGGGCCCTGCGGGCACACATGAAGAAAGCCGTTGAAGATGGCACAGACATCAGCGCGGCCATCAAGGCCTTCGACGCCCAGCCCTACCTGCGCCTGCTCAACGCGGCCGAACTGCATCCCGGCAACGCTAGCCGCACATACCTGGAGCTTGAGCGCGAATGAGCGCCTCGCTGCCGACACCCACCCGCATCTATTGAAGGAGCCGATGATGAAAAACGCCATGGACCTGGTGAGCGCAGCCAAAGCGCGTGTCGCCGAAATCCCCGTCAGCGAGGCCGAGGCCGCGATCCGCGAGGCCGATGTGCTGATCGATGTGCGCGAAGAAAGTGAGTTCGCGAACGGTCACCTGCCGGGCGCCATCCACGCCTCACGCGGCATGCTCGAGTTCAAGCTCAGCAGCACGCCTGCACTGGCGTCGCGCGACCTCAAGGTGGTGCTCTATTGCAAGACCAGTGGCCGCGCCGCCCTGGCGGCCGCCGCCATGCAGGAGATGGGCTACCTCAACGTCAAATCGATCGCTGGTGGGTTTGATGGCTGGGTGGCTGCCGGCAAGCCGGTCGTCAAACCCGAGCTGCCCAGCTTCGGCTGAGCGGCGACTCAGCGGATGGCGCAGGCCAGCGCCACTTTCATCGCCAACTGCTGCAAGGCCTGCCAGGGGTCGGTCGGCCAGCCAGGTGATTTCAGCCCTTTGACGATGCCGTCCACCGTGTGGGCGTCGTCCAACCAGCGCGCCAGGGTGGATGCCGTCAGCAGCGGCAGCGCGCGCTCCATCAGCTTTTCCTTCAGGCCCCAGACGCGGTTTTCGCGCAAGGCCATGGGCAACGGGCGGCCCGCGTCCATTGACGTGCGGATGCGATGCAGGGTGCGGATGTCTTCGGACAGCGCCCAATGCACCAGCACCGCCGCTTCACCCTCGGCCTGCAAGCCGTCGAGCATGCGCTGCGCCCGCACCACCTGCCCACCCAGCACGGCCTCGGCCAGCTTGAACGGCGTGTAGCGCGCCACATTGAACACCGCGTTCTCGACCTGCTCGAAGCTCAGCTCGCCCGCCGGGAAGAGCAGACCCAGCTTCTGGATTTCCTGGTGTGCCGCCAGCAGGTTGCCCTCAACCCGGTCGGCAAAAAACTGCAGCGTGCGCTGCCCCTCTTCACCGGCGGCCACGCGCTGGCCCTGCTGCTGCAGCCGCTGCGCGATCCATTGCGGCAGGGCCTGGCGCTCCACCGGATCGACCTTGATCGTCACGCCAAAGCTGTCAAGCGCGCCAAACCAGGCACCCTTGAGCGTGGCGCTGTCCAGGCGCGGCAGCAGCACCAGGGTCAGCGTGCTGTCGTTGCCCTG